>CALOEQ010000009.1:0-779203 GCA_942492425.1 uncultured Flavobacteriaceae bacterium | reverse complement strand
ATAGCTTATGTATAGACTCCCCGGCTCGAGAGGCTGGGGGCAGAACTTTTAGAGTTTACTATTCTAGGTATCATTAGTTTTAATATGTCAACACATACGGGCTGCGCACGACTAGTGCACAACCCGGATGACTTAAGGTGATTATAGCGATAGGTCTCACCTCTTCCCATTCCGAACAGAGAAGTTAAACCTGTCAGCGCTGATGGTACTGCCACTGGTGGGAGAGTAAGTCGTTGCCTTTCTTTAAACCCGATACAACTCGTTGTGTCGGGTTTTTTTGTGTCCATACTTCACTACTTTTCAGGAAAATCCGGTATACGATCAATTTCTCCATTGATCATGGTCATTTTATTTCCGTAGACCTTGGCTTATCTTACATTTTGATTCATAACTCCTCTTAATCAATGCCTATGATACGAGAACTGAGTCCCAATAAGCTTCGTCGAAAACTAACCTTGTCAGAAAAACAATGTCGACAAATACGCGAGGATGCCCCCTTGAGATTCTTCGTCGGACAGCAGCGTGCCAAGGAGGCTTTCAATTTTGGCATCGAGAACAAAGGGCAGGGCTTCAATATTTATGTTTCCGGTTATCCGGGAAGCGGCAAACTCACTGCAATCAAGCATTTTTTACAGGAAAAGGCCAAAACAGAGGAGCCCCCGGGAGATTATTGCTATGTCAACAATTTTGCCGATCCCTACTGCCCAAAAATGCTGAAGCTGGAGAAGGGAGGAGCACGCGTGTTCCGCAATGAGATAGCGAAACTCATCGAAGAAGCACAAAGCGCATTGCTAAAGGCCTTCGAGAGCAAGGAATATGCCAACAAGCGCCAGGAAATCACTGATGAGTACAAAAAACGTGAGATCGATTTATTCAGGCAGATCGATGAGAAGGCGAGTGCCAATCATTTTGCAATCAGCCGGACTCCCATTGAGATAGTCGTGGTCCCAAAAGATGAAAAGGGCAACCCGATTAGTGACAAGGACTTTTCCAGGATGAGCAAGAAAAAGCAGGAGGAGATCATTCACAGGAGAAATATACTCATGGATGAAGTGAACTCGCTTTTGCGTCAAAATCGCGAACTTGAACGGGAGCTGAGCAATGCCCTTGTCGATTTGGACCATTCAGTTGCTCTGTATTCCATTGAGGAGCTTCTCGAGGAATTGCGCAATAAGTATAAGAAGAACAGGGAAGTCGTCGAGCACCTGGATAATGTTAAGGACCAGATCATCGCCATGCTGGCTGATTTTTTGAGATCTTCCATGCGAAAGAGGAGCACTCCCGGGGAAGATGACAACAGATGGATGGAGTTTGATGTCAACATCATAACGGACAATTCCGAACTTGAGGGAGCACCGATCATCATGGAATTCAATCCAACGTATTTCAATCTTTTCGGAAAGGTGGAACACGAGTCTGAAATGGGAACCCTGGTTACGGATTTCACATTGATTCGCGGCGGGTCCCTGCACAAGGCGAATGGGGGATACCTTATCGTTCCGCTGAAGGATCTTTTGCTGAATTATTTTTCCTGGGACAGCCTGAAAAGAGCCCTGAAAAATGAGGAAGTCGTCATAGAGGATGCCGGAGAGCGCTTTGGTTTTATGAGCGCAAAGAGTTTAAAACCCGACCCTATACCGCTCCAGGTACAGATTGTTTTAATTGGTTCTCCATGGTTGTATCATCTTCTTTATCAATGGGATGAAGACTTCAAGGAGCTCTTCAGGGTAAAAGCCGAGTTTGACACCTCAATGGAGTATTCGGTTGAGAATTCCAAGGATTTTGCATCCGTGATCTTCAAGATTGAAAAAGAGCAGGGCCTGATGCCTCTGAACCATGAAGCCATTGGAAGGATGCTTGAAGAGAGTTGTCGGATGGCTGATGATCAGCACAGGATCTCCATTCGTTTTGGCGAGTTGAGCAAAATTTTGCGTGAGGCGGATCACTATGCAAGAAGAGAGGCTTCTGATGAGATCGACAACAGCCACATCGATAAAGCCATCGAATCCAAATATTTCAGATCGAATCTCATCCAGGAGAAGATCAATGATCTGATTCGGCGAAATACACTGATGATTGATCTGGAAGAGAGTAAGATAGGGCAGATCAATGGTATTTCAGTGATTGATCTCGGCGACATCAGTTTCGGTCGTCCGAACAAGATTACCGTAAGCGTGGCCTCGGGCAAGGAGGGATTGATCGACATCGAACGCGAAGTCAAACTGGGAGGCCCCCTTCACAGCAAAGGAGTGTTGATCCTGAACGGTTATCTCAATGAGCATTATGGCCAGGATAAGCAGATCAGCCTGGTGGCCAGCCTGGTATTTGAGCAGAGCTATTCTGAGATCGAAGGAGATAGTGCCTCTAGTGCAGAACTGTACGCCATCTTGTCAAGTCTCTCCCAAATACCTGTAAAACAAGGGGTTGCTGTTACCGGTTCTGTGAACCAGAAGGGAGAAGTTCAGCCCATTGGTGCCGTCAATGAGAAAATAGAGGGCTATTTCGAGGTGTGCCGCCAGCATGGTTTAACCGGGAAGCAAGGCGTCGTCATTCCCAAATCAAACATGGACAACCTGATGCTCAAACCCGAGGTGGTCAGTGCTGTGAAAGAGGGGCGGTTTCATATTTGGGCTGTCGAAACCATTGATCAGGGCCTCGAAATCCTGACCGGCAACAAAGCAGGAAAGAAACTGAAGCAGGGAGGCTTTAGCAAGAACTCGGTTCACGATCGGGTGGATCGACGCATCAGGGCCCTGAACCAGAACCTTTCTTCAAAACCCAGGAGAAAAGGTTGAGTTTTACTGCCTCCGATTGGCCAGCAATAAAGGCGCCTGTCCATTGAAAGGATTGGTTCTTCCGATGCTTTTGGCTCCAAGGCCGGACGCATTGATCACCGCCCTGCTTCCATAGCGCTTCCGGATCCGGTCCATGGCCTGGTACAGGTTGATCACTTTGTCATTGTCCTCAAAAAGGTTGATCTGGTGCCCGCCTTCGACCAGGTGACTGAAATTCACGCCGATCAGGCGTACCAGCAGCCTTCTTTGATAAAGCTTGCGAAAAAGATCGAACACCACCGGAAAGATGGAGTGGTCGGAAGCGCTGTAGGGAATCCTCTTTTGCATGGTATAGGTCTGAAAATCAGAGTACCGGATCTTCACCGATACGCAGGCCGTCAGCTTGTTCCCGTTGCGGAGCTGGTAGGTCAGCTCCTGGGCCATGGCGGTCAGAATGGTCTTGAGCTTGGTCACATCAGTTGTGTCGCGATCAAAGGTCCGCTCTGTGGAGATCGATTTGCGTTCCTGGTACTGGACCACGGGGCTGTTGTCGATCCCGTTGGCCTTTTTCCAAATCGAGGAGCCGTTTTTGCCGAGCACCTTGGACATCATCTCGAAAGGCATCTCCTGGACGGTTTTTATCCTCTTGATTCCCAGGTCACAAAGTGATTTATAGGTCACTTCTCCCACCATGGGGATCTTTCGGACCGACAAAGGGGCCAGGAAGGGTTTTTCCAGGCCGCTGTCAATACGGATCTGGTTGTTGGGCTTGGCCTCGCCCGTAGCGATCTTTGAGACCGTTTTGTTGATCGAGAGTCCGAAGGAGATCGGGAGCCCGGTCTCTTTGATGATCCGGGAACGCAACTCGGTGGCCAGCTGGTGGCAACCGAAGAACTTGTCCATCCCCGAAAGGTCGATGTAGAATTCATCGATCGAGGACTTCTCGTAAAGTGGCACGTCTTCCTTGATGATCTCGGTGACCATGTCGGAGTACTTCGAGTAGATCCCCGTGTTGCCGCGAAGCACAATGGCTTCCGGACAGAGCTGTTTGGCCATCCGCATGGGCATGGCCGAATGGATGCCAAAGCGCCGGGCCTCGTAGCTACAGGAAGCCACCACCCCGCGGTCCGAGGTGCCTCCGATCAGGACCGGCTTGCCATTCAACTTGCTATCTATCAGTCGCTCACATGAAACGAAAAAAGTATCAAGATCCATGTGGACGATATTTCTCTCATTTGAATTTGTCATGATCTGTGATAATTGATTTTTTCATCTCACTTCTTGTTTTTCAGTGTTTTCTCCCTTTTTTGAAAGCTCTTTGACCGCCTTTGGGGTTTCTTCTGCATAGCGCGGATCCTGCATCATGCCGAGCTTCTCCATGCGATCGATCTCGATGCTGATCGCGTCGAACTCCTCCATCACCTTTCCGCTCAGGCGATAGACCCCTCTTCCCCGGAAGGGATATCTTTGGGCCACCGGCGGGAAGTGCACCGTGTCAATGAAGTCTCCTTTTCGATCGAGGAAGGTCCCGAAATGCATCCGCTCTCCCTTGTGGGTGGACGTGTTCTTCGCAGTTACGTAATAGCCGTAGATCACCACCTTTTTCTGTACGAGCCCGGGCAGGTCACCTGCCATTACAGCGGATTCTATCTCATCGGTCACCAGCGCAAACGGATCGCACAGCGGAAACCCCAGGTATTCAATCTCATCAAAAGCATCTTCAAAGGCCGAGCTTGACAGTTCGGGGGTTTTGTAGCTTATCTTTTTGGTTTTGAACAGGGTGGCAACCTGATCCTCCAGGTTGACCTTGTTGATCTTCATATAGGCCTCCCAGAGCAGCTCCCGTTTGTTTCTCCCGGTGAACTGAAAGGCATTGACCTTGATCAAAATGGACACCTGCTCTATGGAGATGGGCACCCGGTCGATAAAGTCATCCAGGTCGACATAAGGTCCGTTGCGATCCCTTTCTTTGACGATGCGCCTGGCATTTTCGGATTCGAAAGAGTGAAGCATGATAAAGCCCAGATAGATCTGCCTGCCTTCAATGCGGGTTTCGTAATTGCTCCTGTTGACGTTTGGAGGACAGATCACCGCCCCGTGCATCCGGGCCTCGTGCAGGTAGAGATCGGCGCGGTAGAATCCACCGAAGTTGTTGACCGCGGCCACCATGTATTCCAGCGGGTAATAAGCCTTCAAAAACAGGCTCTGGTAGCTCTCAACCGCATAGGAGGCGGAATGCCCTTTGGCAAAGGCATATCCGGCAAAGCTCTCGATCTGTCTCCAGATCTCGGCGCTCAGCTCGTGGGAATGTCCTTTCTTTTTGCAATTCTCGAAGAACTGTTTCTCAACCTTGAGAAATTCCTCTCTCGATCGGAACTTCCCGGACATGCCCCGCCGCAGCATGTCGGCTTCGCCCAGCGTCAGTCCGCCGAAGTAGTGGGCCACTTTGATCACGTCTTCCTGGTAGACCATCACCCCGTAGGTCTCGGGCATGATCTCCAGCAGGATGGGGTGGGCGTCTCTGCGCCTTTCCGGATGGCGGTACCTCAGGATGTATTCCCGCATCATGCCCGATTTGGAAACCCCGGGACGGATCACCGAGCTCGCCGCCACCAGCCCGAGATAATTGTCGACCTGGAGTTTTTTGAGCAGCATCCGCATGGCGGGAGATTCGACATAGAAGCAACCTATGGCCTTGGCATTCTTGAGCAGGTGCCTGATCCTCTTGTCTTCTTTGAATCGTTTGATGTCGTGGATGTCGATGGGAGGGAGCTCGGGCCGGTTGTAGCGCACGATCTCCACGGCCTCCTTGATCTTGCCCAGCCCCCTCTGGCTCAGGATGTCGAATTTGTAGAGCCCGATGTCTTCGGCCACGACCATGTCGAACATGGTTGTAGAAAAGCCCTTGGGCGGGAAAAAAGTAGCCGTGTAGTAGCTGATCGGTTTCTCCGAGATCAGGATCCCGCCAGCGTGGATGCCCAGGTAGTTTGGGAATCCCTCGATGAATCGACTGTAGGTGATCACCAGCTGGGAGAGCTGATCGAGATCACGGAGGTGAAAGCGGCCTTTGGACAACTTGTCGATCTCTTCCTTGGGCAGGCCAAAGACCTTGCCGAGCTCGCGCACGGAGGCTCTGAACTTGAAGGTATTGTACACGCAGATCAGGGCCGTGTGCCTGAACCGGTTGAAGATGAAATGCGTGATGTCGTCCCGATCGCGCCAGGAGAAGTCGATGTCGAAATCGGGCGGATTGGTCCGGTACAGGTTGATAAAGCGCTCGAAGTACAGGTCGAGCTCTATCGGATCGACATCGGTGATCCGGAGCAGGTAGGCCACGATGCTGTTGGCGCCGCTGCCGCGTCCGACATAGTAATAGCCCTTGCTGCGCGCGTATTTGAGGATCTTCCAGTTGATCAGGAAATACGAGACGAACTGTTTCTGCCGAATGATCTCCAGCTCTTTCTCCAGGCGGTTGAAGATACGCGTTCCGAGTTTTTTATAACGGTACTCCAGGCCCTGGTAGGCCAGCTTTCGCATCAGGCGGAAGTCGAGCTCTGCATTGCCGGTATAGGTGCTCTGGTTCTTGGGTACGATGTTCTCAAAATCAAAAGCGATGCTGCAGGAACCCAGCAGGCGTTCCGTGTTTTCGATGATTGCAGGGAAGTCACCGTAAAGCGCACGCAGGGTTTTGGCGGGCAGCATCATGTCGGTTTCGCTCCCTTGCTCTTCAGGAGGCAGCTTGCTCAGCAGGGTGTTGTTGTCTATGGCGCGCAGCAGACGGTGGGTGTTGAAGCCTTTCTTGTTCTGGAACGAAACCGTTTTGAGCGCGACCAGCTTCTCTGCAGGCAGCTCGGTCTTTGAGAATTTCAGTTTGGGAAGATTCGCAGGAGCCACCCCGAGGTATTCCTCCTTTCGGAAAGAGTGGTCGGACAGGAACAGCTCAAGGCCCTTTTCGAAGGGGTAGATCACCAATACCCCGGGCATGGGAGGGGGTTCGGGAGGGGTGCAGAACGTTGCCTGGTGCAACAGCCCGCTCAGGTATTGGTTGATCTGTTTGAACCCTTCATTGTCTTGGGCCAGCAGGATGTATTCCTGCTTTGCGCCGTTTCTGAAATCCACGCCAAGCACCGGCTCGATCCCGTATTTCGGGGCCAGCCGCACAAAATCGATGCAGGCCGTGGTGCTGTTGATGTCGGTCAGGGCAAATTTGCCCACCCCGCCGGAGCTCGCTATCTGCAAGAGCTCTTCGGGTTTTATGGTGCCGTATCTCAGGCTGTAATAGGTATGCGTGTTCAGGTACATCCCGCAGTGAAAAAAACAAAGTGAAAACAAAAACTTGGATCGTATTACAAAATTAGGTTATATTTGTACCAGTGATTGATAATATATGTACCATTTGAATTTTATTTCGAATCACCTTGTATTTTTTCGAATCACTGTGAATAACAGCGCAGACCACCATGAGTTTTATTGCCAATAACATCAAGCACCTGAGGGAGTTAAAGAAGCAGACCCAGGAATACTTTGCCAGTGAGCTGGGAATCAGCCGGGAGCGCGTAGCCTCCTATGAGCAGGGTCGTTCCTCGCCACCGGTGGAGATCCTGGTGGCCCTGTCGGACTACTTTCGGCTCCCGATCGACGTGTTGATCCGCAACGACCTGTCCAGGGCCGAGGACGCTTCTTTCATCCATATCGGCAAGCAGCGGATCCTCTTTCCGATCAAGGTCAATGAAGATGATGAAGACATGGTGGAGATCATTCCTGAAGACGCATCGGCCGGTTATCTCCGCGGCTATTCCGACCCGGAGTACATCGAGAGCCTGAACAGCCTGAAGCTTCCTTTTCTGCCCACGGGCAAGCACAGGGCCTTCCCGATAAAGGGGGATTCCATGCTGCCCATCAAGAGCGGTTCTTTTATCATTGCCCGCTACCTTGAAGACATTCGTCAGCTGAACAGCGGAAGCACCTATATCGTGCTGACCCACAATGACGGTTTGGTCTACAAGCGGGTCTACGACAAGATCGAAGAGCACAAGTGCCTGCTCATGGTCTCAGACAATAAAAAATACGATCCTTATTATGTTCCTGTAAATGAAGTACTTGAATTGTGGGAATTCACTTGTCACATTAATCTAACAGAATACGACGAGAGTGAGATCAACACCGAAAGCGTCGCCCAGATGCTGACCAATATCGGGGTGCAGCTCGAGTCGATCCGAAAGAAGGTGGGGTGATTTTTTTTTGATTATTTGCCGTAGTGATAACGACAGGAAATGATCCACAGAATGTCATTCTGGATTTTATAGACCAACCGGTGTTCTGAGGTGATCCGTCTCGACCAGTAGCCCTGGAGGTCTCCTTTAAGGGATTCGGGTTTCCCAATGCCTGTATAAGGTGTTCGCAAACAGCTTTTGATCAAAGCATTGATTCTTATCATGATTTTCTTGTCTACCTGTTGCCAATACAAATAGTCTTCCCAGGCAGTTGGTGCCCAGACCAACCTCATTGATCGATGAGTTCTTTTTCAATCCCTTTACCCGATTCAAGCTCTTTTATTGAGTTGAGTAACACGTCCCTGTTCGCACCGGAAAGGAGATAGGTGGTTTCTTTCAACGAGTTATATTCATCAAGAGACATTAGAACAAGGTCTTTGCCGCCTTTTCGTTTGATGATCACATCGCTTGCGTCATTGATCACTTTGTCAAACCAGTGTTTCAGATTTGACCGAAAGTCAGAGTAGTTTACTGTTTCCATGTTGTAAAGGTAATATAAAAATATTTGAGTACGTATTTAAGTACTTTTTATTTTGAATTTCATTTGTCATTGTTTTCCAGTCTTCATTCCTTCGAATCTTTCATGATCAACAGTTATTCAAGTAAGCACCGTCGACGAATCTAATCAAGTCCTGAAATTTTAATTGAACTCAAAAGAAAGGGAATATTTCTCTTTCTTTGTAGGTCCTATGAAAGCCCTATTTTCCATACTGATCCTATGCCTTTTTCTGGCGCAACACATGGCTGCCCAGGTAGGGGGTGAACGGGTCTACAGCTTTCTCAATATCCCCACATCTGCAACCCAGGCGGCCCTGGGAGGAGAGGCGCTGACGGTCAAGGACAATGTCAATCAGCCGCTTTGGAACCCGGCGACCATTTCACGGTTCATGGACAACCAGGCGGCTGTGAACTATGTCAACTACCTGGCAGGCATCAATGTGGGTTCGGCTACGTTCGCTCACCTGATCAACCGTAGGTTCGGAACCCTGCATGGTGGGGTGCAATATATCGATTACGGGGAGTTTATCGCTGCCGATGAAGAAGGTGTCGAGACGGGGGATTTTGGGGCCCGAGACCTTGCTGTTTCTGTGGGATACGCTTACAACATTCCCTGGAGCGACTTCTATGTGGGGGCCAATGTCAAGTTTCTCAGCTCCAAGATCGAGAATTTCACCTCCCAGGGGCTGGCGACGGACATCGGAGTCTATTATTTCTCGGATTATCGCCCTTATTCCTTTACGGCTGTAATCCGAAACCTGGGATATCAGATCACTCCCTATGAGGAAGTTCGGGAAGAGATCGCCTATGATATCGCCATTGGGGCATCTTTCCTGATGTCGGACGTGCCTATCAAGTGGCACCTGACCGTAAACAGTCTGCAGCAGTGGAACCTGGCGGTTCCCAACCCATCCAACAGCAATACCGATCTCGACGGCAACACGGAGGAGGAAAGCATAAGTTTTCTGGATAACATGATGCGGCATTTCGTTATTGGAGTCGAATTGTTTCCCGAGAGCAAATTTAACCTTAGATTTGGGTATAATTTCAGGAGGGCAGCTGAACTCAAACTTGCCGAGGCGAGAACTTTTGCAGGCTTGTCTGCAGGATTCGGGCTCAAGATGGGGCGCTTCAAGTTTGATTACGCCTTCACCAAGTATCATCCGGTGGACAACAGCAGCACGTTTACCCTCTATATTGACCTGGCGCGAAAAGGCTTTTAGATGACTAAGAAACAAAACATGATCCTAGCTATAGACGGATACTCATCGACGGGTAAAAGCACCCTGGCAAAGAACCTGGCCAGAGAATTGGGTTATGTCTATGTGGATACCGGTTCCATGTATCGCGCGGTGGCGCTCTACGCCATTCGTAACGGATTCATCGAAGAAGGGGAGCTCAATATTGAGGCCTTGAAAAAGGCTCTCGATCAAATCGAATTGGATTTTGTACATAATTCTGACAAGGGCTTTTCAGAGATATTTTTGAATGGTGAAAAGGTGGAAGGACTGATCCGAAGCCTGGAGGTGTCCAACCAGGTGAGCCAGGTGGCCAGAATCCCCGAGGTTCGCAAAAAACTTGTGGTGCTGCAACAGAATATGGCGGGCGACAAGGGTATCGTTATGGATGGGCGTGACATTGGAACCGTTGTATTTCCGGATGCAGACTTGAAAATCTTTTTGACGGCATCACCGGAGACGCGAGCCAAAAGACGTTACAAAGAAATGTGCGACGAGGGCCGTGACATTACGTATGAATCGGTATTAAAAAACGTAAGCGAACGAGACTTGATGGATACGACTCGAAAAGACTCACCACTGGTAAAAGCCGAGGATGCAGTCGAGATTGATAACAGTCACATGAATGTGGAGCAGACTTTCGACACCGCCATGGAATGGGTTCGCAGGGTTCGAGAATAGCAGGACCTAAGGAATATTCAGGTATTTGTGGGTTTGCAGGGAGACTTTCCACTTTGGATGTTCCATAACGTAATCGACGATCTGGGGCATCATTTTCTCCCGGTTGCTCCATTCCGGTTGGAGGAAGAGCTCGCACTCGGGGGATACTTTGGCCGCCTGCTCTTCTGCAAATTTAAAATCGTGCTTGTTGTAAATGATCACCTTGAGCTCGTCTGCCCGGGCATAGGCTTCCTCGGTGGGAAGTTTGGTCTTTTTAGGTGACAGACAGAACCAGTCATAAATTCCGCTCAAGGGATAGGCTCCTGACGTCTCAATATGGATTCGAAGGCCACTTTCTCTAAGTTTTTCGGTCAGATAATCCATGCTCCACATCAGGGGTTCGCCACCCGTAATTACGACTGTACTCGAATACTGAACGGCTTTTGAAACAATTTCATCTGTAGAAGTGGGTGGATGCAGTTCAGCATTCCAGCTTTCCTTGACGTCGCACCAATGGCATCCGACATCACAACCTCCAATGCGAATGAAGTAGGCTGCCTTTCCGGTGTGAAAGCCCTCTCCCTGGATGGTGTAGAAGTCCTCCATCAGCGGCAGCATCTCTCCCTTTTCGATCCTTTTTTTGGTTTCTTCAAGCACAGCGCAAATATAGTCAGGATTAACGAATAAAAGGGTTTTCAATTCTGGGCGCAATGGTTTATTTTTATCGAAACCTAAACCACAAACCATTGAATTCAAAAGACGCGTTTAAAGAGACTATGGAGAAGGGGTATGCCTGCAAGGGAGAATACCTCAATTTGGGAGCCGCCATGCTGGGCGAAGAGACCGTAACGGGCAGCTTTGTCAAGATTCCGCTGAAGACCATCAATCGGCACGGACTCATTGCGGGGGCGACCGGTACCGGAAAAACGAAAACGCTTCAGGTGCTCTCGGAAAACCTGTCAGAGAAAGGGGTTCCGGTGTTGCTCATGGATCTCAAAGGGGATCTCAGTGGATTGGCCAAAGCCGGGCCCGGACATCCCAAGATTGATGAGCGGCATGAAAAAATTGGATTGCCCTACGAGGCCAAGGGGTTTCCGGTGGAGATCCTGACACTGTCCGAACAGGATGGAACCCGGCTCAGGGCGACCGTCTCTGAGTTTGGACCGGTGCTTCTTTCCAGGATACTCGGACTCTCAGAGGTCCAGGAAGGCATCCTCGCCATTTTGTTTCAGTACTGTGACGACAATCAAATGGGACTGCTCGATCTGAAGGATCTCAAAAAGGTGCTGCAATATGCCACCGGAGACGGTCGTAAAGAGATTGAAGCCGAATATGGGCGTATTTCCACAGCCTCCACCGGGGCGATACTGCGGCGAATCGTAGCTCTGGAGCAGCAGGGTGCCGACCTTTTCTTCGGGGAGCGCTCCTTTGAGGTGCAGGACCTGTGTCGGGTCTCCGATGACGGTCGCGGAATGATCTCGGTGATCCGCCTGACGGACATACAAGACAAACCCAAGCTTTTCAGCACTTTTATGTTGCAATTATTGGCTGAGGTTTATAACACTTTTCCGGAGATCGGAGACAGTGATCGACCTGAGTTGGTTCTGTTCATCGATGAGGCGCATGTCGTTTTTGAAAATGCTTCCAAGACCCTGCTCGATCAGCTGGAGACCATTGTGAAGCTGATTCGGTCCAAAGGGATCGGTATCTATTTCGTGACCCAGAATCCCAAGGACATCCCTGCGGATATTCTCTCCCAACTGGGTCTCAAAATACAACATGCGTTGCGCGCCTTTACCGCCAAGGACCGAAAAGCGATCAAACTGGCTGCCGAGAACTACCCGGACTCTGAATTTTACGAGACTTCTACGGTATTGACCCAGCTGGGAATTGGGGAGGCATTCGTTTCGGCTCTCAATGAAAAGGGGATACCTACTCCGCTGGCCAGAACGATGCTAAGGGCACCTATGAGCCGGATGGATGTGCTCAACCCGGAGGAACTTAAGGAGCAGATAGCCAAATCACAGTTCGCTGCCAAATACAACCAGGTCATAGACAGTGACAGCGCCTATGAGATGTTGTCGCGCAAGATTCAATTGCCTGAGCCGGAAGCTCAGAAAAAGACAAAACCTCCCAGCTCTCGTTCTACGCGTCGCCGGGTGGATCCCGTTGTGAAAGTGCTGACCAGCGCGACGTTCATTCGCGGGGTATTTGGAATTTTGAACAAGGTCTTCAGATAGGTGTTTGGATGCGTTGAAACGTTTTTCTATCTTGACCCCGCTATACCATTTTACAAATCAAAAAAAATAATTGAAAAAGAGATGCTTAGAACAGTTTTAGGCCTTGCAGTGTTTCTTCTTCTCGTGCAATGCGCCGAAGAGAGCACAGTGATTAAAAAGAAGCAATTGGGTAAGATATCCAACAGTACTTCAATCGAAGAGCTTGACAAGATCTTCAAGAATGATTCCGTTCAGAAGTTGCCCGAAGGGGAGCCCCTGGTTCGGGAGTATAAAGTATTTGATGCCTCTGGAAGCCCTTCGCTCATTTTTGTCACCCGTGTCGAAAATGATTCGTTGAAGGCCCTTGAGCATGTTAAAATATACAGTCCTGCGTACGCGACTGAAAAAGGCATCTCCACGGCCTCGACCTTTGAGGATGTCAGGGGTCAGTATTCCATTGACGATATCGAGCCTTCTTTCAGTTCTGCTATTCTATTTATAGATGAATTGAACGCTACTATTTCATTGAATAAGAAGGACTTGAATATCGATGAATTCGACATGAGAGATATTAGTGAGGATCAAATTCCGGACCAGTCCAGCATCCTTTACATCACCTTGTGGTTCGAGTGAGAAACAGTCCGGTGAGAACATGAAAACAGACAAAACCAGAGTTAAAAGACGTCCCGACAGGGGGCACTACGACAAGGAATCGGTATATCGAATCCTGGATCGGGACTTCATTTGCCAGGTGGGATTTGTCTATGACGGGTACCCGGTTGTCATTCCCACGATTTACGGCAGGGAAGGCAATTCAATTTATTTTCATGGGGCCAATGTGAGCAGGATGTTGCAAACCCTGGAAAAAGGAGTGCCGGTTTCGGTCAACGTTACTCTTACAGACGCTCTCGTGCTGGCGCGATCCGCCTTTCATCACTCCCTGAATTATGAGTCTGTCACTTTGTTCGGAACGGCGCAACTCGTCGCGGCGGATGATGAGAAAATGGAAGCGCTGAAAGTCATATCCGACCAGGTATTGAAGGAAAGATGGGCCGAGGTGAGGCTACCGAATGAAAAAGAGCTCAACGTCACAAAAGTATTGAAGCTGGAGATCAATGAGGCTTCCGCTAAAATCAGGGCAGAAGGCGTCGGGGATGACAAGCCCGATTACGATCTGGACATTTGGGCAGGTGTCGTGCCGATTCACAGGACCTATGGAACCGCGATCCCGGATGACTTGCTCAAACCTGGAATAGAAACCGCACCCAGCGTTAAGAAAATTGAAAATGAAAGACTTTGATGTACAGCGCAAGCCTTTTGTGGTTCCCGTCGATGACGGAAAGTTGATCGAGGAGCACTTTGGTATGGCCAGCATTGAATCCAAACTCAGTCTGGCTCATATGATTGCCCCTGCTGGATGGGGAGAGCCCTTTCAGACCCCCGAATTCGAGGAGTACACCTACATCATCAAAGGAAAAAAGAAAATTGAGGTAGGGGATGAGGTTGTCATTCTTACACCGGGCGAGTCCATCAGGATAAAAAAAGGCGTTCGTGTTCGATACAGCAATCCCTTTGAAGAGCCCTGTGAGTACCTGGCTATTTGCTCACCGCCGTTTCAGATCGAAAAGGCTCAACGAGAAGAAGAGTAATTCGACTTTCAAAGAAAACAAGAGCTTAATCCCTGTTTTGACAAGCCTGTAATGTATTCGTCAGAAGCATCGCGATGGTCATCGGACCGACGCCCCCGGGTACCGGAGTTATGTAAGAGGCTTTTTTACTGACACTTTCAAAATGCACGTCACCGGCCAGCCTGTATCCGCGCTTTCTGGTCGAGTCCGGAACACGAGTGATGCCTACGTCAATAATAGTCACGCCTTCTTTCACCATGTCTCCAGTCAGAAATTCGGCCATGCCCAGAGCGGCAACGACGATATCCGCCTCGCGGGTGATCGAGGCCAAATCTTTGGTTCGGCTGTGTGTAAGTGTTACTGTAGCATTACCCACTTTTCTCTTTTGACTCAAAAGAATGCTCATGGGGCGGCCCACGATATGGCTGCGCCCGATGACGACTACATTCTTTCCGGAAGTCTCAATCTCATAGCGTTTCAGAAGCTCCATAATGCCAGCAGGAGTGGCCGGAAGAAATGCCGGAAGGTCCAGGGTCATTTTACCGACGTTGACCGGGTGAAAGCCATCTACGTCTTTATCCGGATCCACCGCCATCAAGACTTTTTGCTCATCGATCTGCTTGGGCAATGGAAGTTGAACAATGAATCCATCTATGTCGGCATCCTTGTTCAGAGCGTCAATCTCATGCAAGAGCTGTTCCTCGGTCGTTTCTTCAGGTAACTCGATGAGTGTCGAATTGAATCCGATCTGCTGGCAGGACTTGACCTTGCTGTTCACATAGGTCATGCTAGCTCCGTCGCTTCCGACGATAATGGCAGCCAGATGAGGTATTTTAAGGCCTTTTTCTTTCCTGTTTTTAACTTCAACAGCGATTTCCTGTTTGATGTCCTGGGATGTTTTTTTTCCGTCTAGAAGGATCATAGAGCTTAGTTTTGAATTATTGCATTCCCTTCATCATCTGCATCATCTTCTTGCCGCCGCCGCCCTGCATCATCTTCATCATTTTGGCCATTTGGTTGAACTGCTTCAAAAGTTGGTTCACTTCCTGCACATTCGTGCCGGAACCCTTGGCAATCCTCTTTTTTCGGCTTGCATTTATTATTGCCGGTTTGGATCGCTCCTCCGGGGTCATGGAAAAAATAATGGCTTCTATTCCTTTGAAGGCGTCGTCATCAATGTCGACATCCTTCATCATTTTTCCGGCTCCCGGGATCATTCCGACGAGGTCCTTCATGTTCCCCATCTTCTTGATCTGCTGAATCTGCTTGAGGAAATCGTCGAATCCGAACTGGTTTTTGGCAATCTTCTTCTGGATCTTTCTCGCCTCTTCCTCGTCGTACTGTTCCTGGGCACGTTCTACGAGGGAAACTACGTCACCCATGCCGAGGATTCGATCGGCCATCCTGTCAGGGTGGAAAACATCGATCGCTTCCATTTTTTCACCCGTTCCGATAAATTTAATCGGCTTGTTCACCACCGATTTGATCGAAAGCGCAGCACCACCTCGGGTGTCACCATCCAATTTAGTCAGGACTACCCCATCAAAATTGAGCACATCGTTGAAGGCCTTGGCCGTATTGACTGCGTCCTGACCTGTCATCGAATCGACGACAAATAAAGTCTCCTGGGGTTTGACCGCGTTGTGGATGTTGGAGATTTCATTCATCATCTGCTCGTCGACAGCCAGACGACCCGCGGTGTCAATGATCACGACATTCTTTCCGTGTTGCTTGGCGTACTTAATCGCGTTCTCAGCAATTTCCACGGGGTTTTGGTTTCCTTCCTCGGCGTATACTTCGACGCCGATCTGTTCTCCGACCACCTTTAACTGATTGATCGCAGCCGGACGATATACGTCGGCTCCTACGAGAAGAACCTGTCTTGTTTTCTTGTTTTTGAGATAGTTGGCGAGTTTGCCCGAGAAGGTTGTTTTACCTGAACCCTGTAGCCCCGACATGAGGATCACGGTAGGTGAGCCTTGCAGGTTGATTCCCACGGTGTCGCCACCCATGAGCTCGGTGAGCTCGTCCTTGACGATCTTGACCATGAGCTGGCCAGGATTCAGCGTCGTGAGAACATCTTGACCCATCGCCTTCTCCTTGACCGTATGGGTGAAGTTCTTGGCTATTTTGAAATTGACGTCGGCATCCAGAAGTGCTCTTCTCACTTCTTTCAGCGTCTCGGCCACATTGATTTCCGTAATGCTGCCGTGCCCTTTGAGGACGTGAAACGCCTTATCTAATTTTTCGCTAAGATTGTTGAACATATTTCCAAATCAATTATCAAACAACTCAAATCTTTGAGGTCGCAAAGATAGGAAATTAGCTCGAAGAATCAGGACTTGACGAAACGCAATGAAGTGGTGTTTACGCAGTAGCGTTTTCCGGTGGTATCCCGGGGTCCGTCGTCGAAAACATGACCCAGATGTCCGCCACATTTGGTACAGGTAATCTCTGTGCGAATCATTCCGTGGCTCTTGTCCAGGGAATACTCGACAGCACCATCGATGGCGTCATCAAAAGAGGGCCAGCCGCAATGCGATTCGTATTTGGTTCCCGACTCAAATAACTGAGCGTCGCACGCTGCACAGTGATACGTACCCTTTTCAAAATGCTTTGTATAGCCTACATTGCCCGGCATATCCGTTCCCTTTTGCCTGAGGATGTAATACTGTTCAGGAGTCAGAATCTCTTTCCATTCGGCTTCGGTTTTCACGATTTTTTCGTCCATTGATGATTTTTCTTGTGCAGGGACTGCCTGCGTTAACATTAGGGTTACTAACAATACTAAATATCTCATTGCAGAAATTCAATTATGCGTTGAACAACTACGGGGCTTTTGAAAATTTTGTGATGACCCAGTCCATGGGTGATCAGCAGCTCTCCGTTCTGAAGCCTTTGACGTATGGCCACCGCACTACTTACAGGGACAAATCGATCTTCGCTGTCATGAATGACCAGTACAGGAATTTTTATCCTTTCTGCCTGGTGCTCAGAGGTGAAGTGGTCCAGCCTCAGATTGTACTTTTTCTCAAAACGTCGCTTGAGGCGTCGTGCAATGTCAGGTTTTAGCTCCATTTTTTGGACAAAATAGGAGAAAATCTCAGGGATCGAATTGTCAGCCCCCAGAGTCACCAGCTTGTTCACTTTGAGTCCGCCTGCAACGGCATTGATCAGGGACATGCCTCCGAAAGAATGGCCCACGGCGGCATCGAAGGGACCGTATTTTTTTTCAATCAACCGGATGGCCTCAAGAAACTCAACCATATTGGTGCGTTTCCCGTCGGAAATTCCGTGGGCGGGCGCATCAAAGCTCACCACCATCATTTTATTCTCAAGGATCTTGTCGGCAATATGATAAAGTTGTGTTCCGCGTCCGGCCCAACCGTGAACCAGCAGAACCCGTGTTTTGGAGTAGCCGTAGATGTATACCTGAACTTCCTTGCCCGTTGACGGCAATACGATTCTTTCTTTTTTCGCGCTCTCTCTCATTACCAGTTCGCGTTCCGGCGCATTGAACTTTACGGGTGTTGCAAAAAGCCGGGCTACAAATTCAGTAGCAGCATCCCTGGACAGGAATTGAAGCGCTTTGCCGGTGAGCAGAACTTTGGCCGGAATTTCAAAAGATGGGTTCGGATTTGACTTTTTCTGTGCCAAAAGAAGTGGTTTGAGATCGACAAATCTAAGCAATTCGACCAAAAAATTGTACATTTCGAACGCAAATCAAAACGCTGACCATGTACCTCAAAGGGGATAAGAAATTAATCCATCGCTGGGCTTTCTATGACTGGGCGAATTCCGTTTACTCATTGGTGATCAGCACCGCTGTTTTTCCAATTTATTACGAAACCGTTACGGAGACCGAAAGTGGTCTGGTCCATTTTCTGGGCTTTGAGGTGAACAACACTTCACTTTATACCTACGCTCTGTCACTCTCCTTTCTGATCGTGGCTTTTATTTCTCCGCTTTTGTCAGGGATCGCCGATTATGTGGGTAACAAGAGGACCTACATGAAGTTCTTCTGTTATTTTGGTTCACTCTCTGTGATGAGTCTGTTCTTTTTCAAAGGTGTTGAGACGCTTTGGGTCGGCATTCTGTTCTCTGTGCTCGCCAGCATTGGCTTCTGGGGAAGTCTTGTCTTTTACAACGCCTATTTGCCCGAGGTGGCTTACAGCGATCAGCAGGATGAGGCCAGCGCACTGGGATTCATTTACGGATACATCGGTTCGGTCATTCTCTTGATCTTTAACTTAAGCATGGTGATGAAACCGGAATGGTATGGAATTTCCGATCCGGGCCTCGCTCCCAGGATTTCCTTCTTGACTGTGGGAATTTGGTGGATGGGCTTTGCCCAGGTCACTTTCAGGCGCCTGCCCTACAACCTGCACAATCGAAAACCGGACAAGGACTATGTATTCAAAGGTTACCAGGAACTCAAAAAGGTGATCAACGAGCTCAAGGACAGACCTGTTATGCTCAATTTCCTGACTTCTTTCTTCCTGTACAGCGTGGGGGTACAGTCGATCATCTTGTTGGCAACAATTTATGGGAAAACCGAAATCGGTCTGTCGACAAGCAGCCTGATCCTGACCATTATTGTCATCCAGTTGGTCGGAATTCTCGGCGCTTATTTGTTTTCAAGGCTTGCTAAAAGAATTGGCAACCTGACCGCATTGAAAATCACGATTTTCATCTGGACGGCTGCGAGCCTTAGTGCTTATTATCTCGATAAGGATGACCCGAATGTTCAGCTCAAATTCTACGTCATAAGCGGGTTTATCGGCCTGGTTCTCGGGGCGATTCAAACCCTTTCCCGGTCTACCTATTCAAAGCTGCTGCCCGAGAACACACTGGATCCAACGACGTATTTCAGCTTTTTCGACGTGACTGAAAAGATCGCCATAGTATGGGGGACATTCATCTTTGGCCTTGCCATCGCCATTACCGATTCCATGCGGCTATCGATTCTGTTGCTCTGCCTGTTCTTCGTGATCAGTTTTATCATTTTGAGCATGATGAAGAAAACCAAATATGTGAAATAGATATGGCGAAACAACCACTATTTGATTTTATCGTGGTTGGAGGTGGGATTGTCGGTTCTGCCACGGCCTATAAATTGAGTCGCAAATACCCCGGAGCCTCTATCGCGCTGATCGAAAAAGAATCCGAGCTTGCCTCACACCAGACCGGAAGGAACTCCGGAGTCATACATTCCGGCATCTATTACAAACCGGGCTCACTCAAAGCATTGAATTGCCTTGAAGGTCGCAGACAACTCGTCGAATTCGCTGTCGAACACAAGATTGAACATGAGATTTGCGGCAAGTTGATCCTGGCGACCCGAAAGGAAGAGCTCGAATTGCTTGAAGCGATTTATGAAAGGGGCCTTCAGAATGGAACGCCCGGCATCAAATACCTCTCTGAAAAGGAGATCCCGGCTTATGAGCCTCATGCAAAAGGCCTGAAGGCCATATGGGTCCCGGGAGCGGGAATTATAGACTACCCGGCAGTTACCCGGAAATTGGTGGACCTCCTGCTTGAATCGAATTCCCGCAATGCGCTTTATTTGGGGGAGCCTGTGACAGGCATCAAACGGTCAGCAGGTAAGGTGGAGATCCAAACTTCAAAAAGGGTGCTTCGAGGAGATCAAATCGTCGTCTGCGCCGGGCTCCAATCCGATCGGATAGCCCAATTGGACGGTCTCAAGCTGGATATGCAGATTGTCGGTTTTCGGGGTGACTATTACGAACTCACGGAGGAGGCCAGGAAGAAGGTCAGGCACCTGATCTATCCGGTTCCCGATCCGAGATATCCCTTTCTGGGCATACATTTCACCCCTATGATCGGAGGGCATGTCGAATGTGGGCCCAATGCCGTCTTCACCTTTAAACGCGAAGGCTATTCCCGGACGAGTTTCTCCTTGAGAGACAGCCTGGAGGCTTTGGCCTATGGCGGTACCTGGCGTCTGTTCTATAAAAACTGGAAAAAAGGTTTGGAAGAATACCGCCGGGCCTTCTCCAGGAGGCTCTTCTTGAGAGAGGCCAGGAACATGATTCCCAGCCTCGCACAAGATGAGATCTATCCGACCCGCTCGGGTGTTCGAGCCCAGGCCGTAGGTCATAAAGGACAGATGGTCGACGATTTCGTCATCGTTCAGAACCGGGGAGTCACACACGTGATCAATGCGCCATCCCCTGCGGCAACGGCTTGTTTGGCCATCGCAGATGAGGTATTGCAAAAAGTGGTCGGTCCTAAAGGCTGATTATTTCTGCATGTGCACATCCACCTGTGGGAAGGGAATGCTGATTCCTCCTTGATCCAGGGCTTCATAAACCTTTTCGTTCATCGCAAAGAAGACATCCCAGTAATCTTCGGTCTTGACCCAGACACGTGTGGACAAATTAACCGAGCTGTCAGCCAATTCACCCAAACCAATAAACGGTTCAGGGTCCTTCAAAATACGGTCATCGGTTGCGATGACTCCCATAATGATCTCACGCGCCTTCTGAACAGAATCGCCATAGGCTATACCATAGCTGAAGTCAACCCTCCGGGTCTTCTCGGCCGAATAATTGATCAAGGAGCCTGTTGCCAGGGATCCGTTGGGAATGATTACCGTTTTGTTGTCGGGAGTCAGTAGGATCGTAGTGAAGATCTGGATTTCTTTCACCACACCCGTGTATCCCTGAGCTTCAATAAAATCATCTACCCGGTAGGGCTTGAACAAAAGTATAACCACACCACCGGCAAAATTCTGGAGGGTCCCTGAAAGGGCCATACCAACGGCCAAACCGGCGGCACCAAGAATGGCGATAAAGGAGGTCATTTCTACACCCAGCATGCCCAGCACACTGATGATGAGCAAGGTTTTAAGCAGGGCTCCAAACAGGCTTCTCAAAAATGGTTTCAGGGAGTCATCGGTCTCCCGCTTTTCCATGACTTTATCAAATTTTTTGACCATCCACTTGATGATCATATTACCGATAATGTAAACGACAATGGCGCCCAAAAGCTTGGGTGCATAGGTGTAAACAAGGTTTGTGATTTGCGAAGAGAGATCGCTAAAATTAACTTCCATGGGGGTTGTTTTTATTATGTGATTGATTCGATTTATTCGCTTTGCTGTTATCTAAAACGGCAAGAACAAATATAAAAAGATTGAGCTGTTTACCGCGGCTCTTTTTTTCCAAAATATATGAAGGCAAAAGATATTCATCTGCAGAAAAAGCTACTTTTGTAGACGTGCCTGGAATTTTGCAACCGGTGCGACGAAATCCAACTGAATTGAACCTCAAACAATACACATCCGAATTCAGCTATAACTTCAAACTGGCCATACCCGTCATGATCGGTCATCTAGGGCATGTCCTGGTGGGACTGGCAGACAATATCATGGTGGGTCGACTCGGTGCTGCGCCTCTGGCCGCCGTTTCATTGGGGAACAGTTTCGTGTTTATTGCGTTTTCATTGGGTATCGGTTTTTCCATGGCGATCACCCCGTTGATCGCTGAAGCCGACGGAGAAGGGGATGACAGCAAGGGGAGGAGTCTCTTCCAGCATGGGTTGATTCTCTGCTCGATACTTGGAATCAGCATGTTTGTCATGCTGCTGCTGGCTGCACCGCTCATGCGGCACATGGATCAGCCCCCCGAAGTGGTCGAATTGGCCCTTCCGTATTTGAATATAGTGGCACTTTCCATGATCCCGTTGATGGTATTTCAAGGGGTCAAGCAGTTTACGGATGGCATGTCGAAGACGAATTACGGGATGCATGCGACTGTGCTGGCGAACATCGTCAATGTCGTTCTCAACTTCATGTTGATCTACGGGTTTTGGATTTTTCCAAGACTGGAGCTGGTTGGAGCCGCGTATGGGACATTGATCTCCCGCTTTGTCATGATGTTCTTCATCTTGTGGATACTGTATTCGAAACCGCGTTTCCGGCCTTTTTTCAACCGGCTCCGACTCGATGAGATACAAAAAAAGATTTTCGTTAAAATCATTGACCTGGGATTTCCGACCGCCATGCAGATGCTTTTCGAGGTAGGGGTGTTCACCGCCGCGATTTGGCTGGCCGGAACCATGGGGACAATAGACCAGGCGGCAAACCAAATTGCCCTGAACCTGTCGTCCATGACCTTCATGATCGCTGTTGGACTGGGGGTAGCCGCAACCATACGGGTAGGAAATCAAAAAGGGCTCAAGAAATTTGGGGAGCTGAAACGAATAAGTATTTCGATCTTTTTACAGGTCTTCATCATCGAGTTCTTCTTCGCCCTGGGCTTCTTTCTCCTTAAGGATTATTTGCCGATGCTCTATATAGACAATGTCGATGTGGTCACTACGGCGGCATCTTTGCTGCTCATTGCCGGACTCTTCCAGCTTTCCGATGGACTTCAGGTAGTTGTATTGGGAGCCCTTCGCGGCCTTCAGGACGTTAAGATTCCGACCTATATCACTTTTGTAGCTTACTGGATCGTGGGCTTTCCGATCTGCTACGTATTGGGTAAAACCCTGGAAATGGGCTCTCAGGGAATCTGGATCGGTTTGCTTGCGGGACTGACCGCTTCGGCCCTGATGCTGCTGGCTCGATTCAAATATTTAACCCAGAAGCTGATTGATCATGAATAACATGGGAATCGTGTTCAATCAATCGTTTAAAAATACGTTGATCCTCATACTTGGGTTCGCGATCGGCGGTGTCAACGTCCTCTTTCTGTACACCCATTTTCTGGAGGCTGAGTATTTTGGGTTGGTGACATTCCTGCTTTCTTCGGCCAACCTGGTGATGCCCCTGCTGGTTTTCGGGATGCAGCACACTATCGTAAAATTCTTTTCTTCCTATCGCAGCCGGGAGGAGCAGGATAATTTCCTTGTGCTCGCCCTTTTCTTGCCGCTGCTTTTCATTGTGCCACTTGCTTTCCTCGGAACGATTTTTTACAACGAGATCGCCCAGTTCCTGGCCCGGGAGAATATCATCATTGAGAGATATACCTATTTGATCTTTGCGATTGCTATTTTCATGGGATACTTCGAGGTTTTCTATGCCTGGAGCCGGGTACAGCTCAGATCGGTCTTTGGCGGTTTTGTCAGGGAGATTTTTGCCCGAATCTGCATCTCGGCCCTGCTGATTGGTGTTTACCTGGGGTGGATCGACAACGAAACCTTCGTTTATGCGGTGGCTGTTGTGTACCTGCTTCGCATGCTCATTATGAAGGTCTATGCGCTTTGGGTTTATTTCCCGCGCTTCCGCGGATTCACCGTACCCGCCAACATACGGGAGATCATGTCGTTTTCGGTCTACATTATCCTTGCAGGGTCTGCGGGTACGATACTGCTTGAGATCGACAAGTTCATGATTCCGCAGCTTACCGACATTGCTGAAGTGGCCTACTACTCAGTTGGGGTCTATATCGCCTCGGTGATTGCGATTCCGAACCGGGCCATGCAGCAGATCATCAATCCGATCACGGCTAAAGAGCTCAATGCGAATAATCTGCCGGAAGTGGAGAATCTCTACAGAAGAAGCTCCCTGAATCTCCTGATCGTCGGGGGATTGCTGTTTCTGCTGATCAATTCGAATATTCGCGAGATTTATGAATTCATAGACAAGCCCGAGTATTCGGCGGGCATGTCAATTGTTTTGATCATTTCGTTATCTGAACTGATCAAGTTGTCCCTCGGTACCAACGGTGCCATTTTGACCAACTCCAGCCTGTATCGCAGTCTTTTTTACTTTTCGTTGAGCATGGCAGCCAGTGTGTTCATTCTCAATAAGGTGCTTATCGAGCAAATGGGCATAGAAGGGGCCGCCCTTGCCACCCTGATTGTTGTGCTCGTGTTTGGGGTGATTCGGGTCTATTATGTCAATCGAAAATTGGGCATGCAGCCCTTTGACAGAAGAACAGTTCTGGTTTTGCTGCTCATCGGGATGATTTTTGCGATTTTCTTTTCGATCCAACTGAATCTGCCGCCTATTTTGGCGATCGTGATAAAAAGTGTTGCCATATCGATCGTTTTCGTCTTTTTGGTGCTCAAGCTCAGAATATCGGAGGACCTGAATTCTTTTTTTGATAGCTTTGTCGGTAGTTCAAATAAGGATTAGGGATTCATAAAATCATCTAGAATATGGAGTATTTCACACATGTCGGTTTGGGTTTTGTGATGGCTTATTTGAGTCTTGTCCCTCCGGGCATGTTGAATATGACGGCCGTAAGGACCGCGATCGAAAAGGGTAGTTCCTCAGGCAGGTGGTTTGCACTGGGAGCGGCCCTGGTGGTTATTCCCCAGGCTTTTGTGGCTCTGGTTTTCGCCAGGTACTTTGCAGAGCATCCCGAGGTGGTCGAAAGGCTCAATTACGCCGGCATAGCTGTCCTTTTTGGTTTGTCAGTCGTCTTCTTTTTGCAGGCTCGCAAGAAGTTCAAAGGGGAGGGTAAGAAACGTTCGGGCAAGAGCTTTTGGGTTGGCATGCTCATGTCGTCGATGAACATGTTGGCCATTCCTTTTTACCTGGTGCTCAGCTCGGTCCTGGAGAATCGGGGGATGCTGATTACCGAACAACCCTTCATCAACCTCTTCGTGACCGGGGTTTTCCTTGGGGCCTTCGGGCTGTTCATGACCTATGTGCGATTTGCGGATGTGGTTCAAAAAAGAGCTCAATTCATAGCCAGGAACATCAATTATATCTTGAGCGCTCTGTTCTTTGTCCTTGGAATTTTAACATTCTTCAAGATTATGAAGTAATATTTTTTAAATTAGCGTCAAATAATAAAACTGTCCTGAATGATTCCTGCCATTATCCAGAACCTCAACCGGGGAGTCAACTTGCTAAATTCCATAGATGACGTCCAGTACAGGGACAATTCCACAGCTCCCTATTACTCGAGTATAGGCGTGCACATGCGTCATGTCCTGGATGTTTTCGACTGCATCCTCAGAGGATTGGAATCCGGAATGATCGACCTCTCCGACAGGAAGCGCAACGAAATGGCAGAGACCCATGTAGATATGGGAATGGATTATTTCAAGGAGATCAAAACCAGGCTTCTGGAACTTGAAAATGAAGATCTGGACCAGGTTGTGAAGGTCAGGGATGACCTGGGGCTGGGCATGGTAACAGCCAACTACACCCTTGCTGCCGCACTGATCCAGGCTCACAGTCACGCGATACATCATTTTGCCAGCATCGGCTATATCATTTCTCAACTTGGGATCAGTTTGCCCGATGGGGATTTCGGATACAATCCGACTACGCCTAAGAAGAACCTTCAATAATACCCGATCAGATACCTGGTCAGATTTCTGCCGAATTCAACGTTTTCAGCATCTGGCTGTGACTTCTCAGCCATCTCATGTTTTGAATGTATTCCATGACACCTGGGTAGGCCACTCGGTTCTTGTGGTGGTTGATATGGGCAATCTGACTCATGATCTTCCAATGCGAGTTGATGGTCTTCAGTGCGTTCAGGAAAGATGCTTTCTCATGGGAGGCATCGTAGATATGGGTGGGTTCCGAAATTATGCCATTGACTTCGATGACCTTGAAGGCTTCTCCCTTGAGAAGCTGGTCGTGATTCTCGTATTTGATGTCGAGCCTTCCGTAGTAGAAGCCTTTCATGGGTTTGCATATTCGATCCATGAAGGCATTGAGCTCCTGGTCTATCAGATGGTTTCCGTTGACGAAGCGAGTGCCCTTGGAATGGTTGCCGATGACCGAAAGCACGAGCTCTTCCCCTGGGTCCAATACCCGATCGATCTGTTGCTTGTGAATGCGAGTGAAGAGATCTTCATACAAATAGGCTCTCGAATCGTCATGGATCAGCTCTCCGATGGTTCTGGATCCGTCTCCGACCACTTTCAGGAACTCCTTGATCGTAACCGAGGTGACCTGCCCCCGGTCCTGTCCGGGATATCGGTGATAAAAGATTCCCAATTCCTTTGAATAGGGAATGAATTCCTGGATCAGGACGTCGGTTTGAACCTGACTCAGGTACTTTGACAAGGCCTGCGCAGAGTCTATCTTCTTGACGAGATAACCCCTGAAGCCCCGATCCGGTTTGACAATCAACGGGAAACTCAATCCAAGCTCCTCCAGCTTTTTTTCGAGGTCCTGTCTGCGCTCCGGAGTTGCCAACAGGCTTGTGGGCCTGTACTTTTCTGGAACCAGGCTGAGGGTGTTGAATTTGGATTCGGTTCCGTTGCCTGAATATCTGATTCCCGGGTTGGCCGTCAAATAGTGATTGGGATGCCCTGCCCTGAGGAACCGCATAAAGAAAAACGGCAGGAGCGGGACATAATAGGTATAGGTGGGCCAATGTTCCCATTCCGTAAGGCGGGTCCATTTGGCACTCTTTTTTCTCATCGGGCGAAAAGGGATTTCAGGATCAGTCGAAAGGCCTGCGAGACAAGGACTATGGTTAGAACCGTGAGAAAGCAGCCCAATACAAGGAGCCAATACCCCTGATCACGGCGAAGCATTTTAAAGCCAATGGTCACCACAATGGGTGAAGCGAAAAGGAGAGGCAAGGAAATGCCGAGGTATTTCATGCCTTTTTGGAAGACGGATTTGGCCTGAGGATCTGAAAATATTTTCTCTTTGCGTTTCATGTGCGTGGATGAGAGGTGGGTAGAACAACAGGACTAAATATAGATCAGAATACCCAATTCACCAAAAAAGCTCCCGGAAGGGAGCTTTTCTCTTGTAATCAAACAGATCTAGGTTCCTTTTACGCCAGAGCCTTATCCAGGTTGGTCTTTAAAGCATCGAGGAATTCCTGGGTATTGAGGTAGTCCTCCGATGTCATGGCGTCTTTGTGAATCAACAGAGCCAAATCCTTCGTCATTTTACCGCTTTCCACAGTATCGATGCAAACCTTCTCCAGGGTTTGACAGAAGTCAATGAGCTCCTGGTTTTCGTCGAGTTTTCCTCTGTGCATCAGACCACGCGTCCAGGCAAAGATCGAGGCAATCGGATTCGTCGATGTCTCTTTTCCCTTCTGGTGCTGTCTGTAGTGCCGCGTAACGGTTCCGTGCGCAGCCTCTGCTTCCATTGTTTTTCCGTCCGGAGTAACCAGAACAGAGGTCATCAATCCAAGAGATCCGAAGCCCTGTGCAACGGTGTCGGATTGAACATCCCCGTCGTAGTTTTTACAGGCCCAGACGAAGCCACCATCCCATTTCATGGCCGCGGCTACCATATCGTCGATCAACCTGTGCTCATAGGTGATTCCGGCAGCGGCGAATTTGTCCTTGAATTCGTTTTGGTAAACTTCTTCAAAGATATCTTTGAATCTACCGTCGTAGGCTTTCAGGATGGTATTCTTGGTGCTGAAATAGAGGTTCCAGCCTTTTCTCAGCGCCTGGTTGAAGCTTGAGCGGGCAAAACCGTAGATGGAAGAATCGATATTGTACATGGCCATTGCCACACCGCCTTCTTCAAAATTATAAACTTCAAATCTTTGTGGCTCACTTCCGTCTTCCGGAGTAAAGGTCAGCGTAAGTTTCCCTTTTCCTTTGGTGACAAAATCCGTGGCCCTGTACTGATCCCCGAAGGCATGCCTGCCTATACAAATGGGTTTGGTCCACCCTTGTACGTATCTCGGTACGTTTTTCATGATGATGGGTTCCCTGAAAATGGTTCCGCCAACGATGTTTCGGATGGTTCCGTTCGGAGAACGCCACATCTTTTTCAGGCCGAATTCTTCAACTCTCGCCTCATCGGGGGTAATGGTTGCACATTTGATACCCACATTGTACTTTTTAATGGCCTCGGCCGCATCAACGGTTACCTGGTCGTCTGTGTCGTCACGGTGCTCGACCCCGAGATCGAAGTACTTGATATCGAGATCCAGATAGGGAAGAATGAGCTGGTCTTTGATGAATTTCCAGATGATTCTGGTCATCTCATCCCCATCGAGCTCAACTACCGGATTCGAAACTTTTATTTTAGTCATTGTCGCTTAGATTTAAATTGCTGCAAATATAATAAACCATCGCTTAGTTTTTCCCGGGCGGAGACAAAAAATAGGAGAAAAGTAAAAGCCACGGAAAAGATGCATTTCTCCATGGCTTTTGGTTTGGTTTAACAGCATTTGACACAAGTCAAATGCTGCGTTGTTTTAAAATAGGGGGGAGCTGTTGTTCGTATTACATCAGGCCCTATTTTAAACTGTTCAGTCATTCCCAAATAAGTCTTGCGCTAAACACTTTGGTCTATGTTGCATCTGAACAGCAATAGAAATAAATCTACTGACACCTGAGCCGGACAGGACGATTTTCATAACATTGGGGATGTCCTGAAGGGCCCGGAGTTCAGACAAAATTAAAAGATAAGGGTTTTAAGCTGGTGAAAATCAGCGAGAAAGAAGTCAACAGCTTGTTAACAAGACTTATTAACAATTGTTTATAAATGTGCAGTGCCAGTTTAAGGGATTCCCTAAAAAAAGATATCCATAACAAAGATGTGACTCTTTGTTATGGATACTTGTCGAAACGTCGGCCCGAAATTGATTAATTATCCTCACATTTGCATGTTCCAATACATCCGTTTCCAGCCTTGATTTCTACGGAAGTCATTCCTGTGCTTTCTACTCACAGCCCGAGAGCCGCTCTTTTAATAACACTGTCCTGACATCCTTTTTGCAACCACTAACCTTTAAATCCTGATATTTATGCTAAATACAATGATTGTAATAAAAGGATCTGTGACCGCCCCAGAATACGTGATCCTGGCAGAATGAAAATTCAAAACGTCACTTTCAAAATCAACCGGAGGCATACACCTCGCATCAACTTCGCCAGCTAAGAACTGACCTTCATTCTTGATTCAAATGTAAGATGAAAATATCCTTTATACCAAATAAATGAGATAGTTCTTTTTAACAAGAATTCAAGAGAGGTTATAAACATTTGTTAATAAGAAAACCCCTTCCGTTTTAAACAGAAGGGGTTTAGTATGTTGAAGGATTTCGATCCTATTAAGATCTTCTTTCCTTGATCTGAGCCTTCTTACCCGTTAGGTTTCTAAAGTAGAAAATTCGCGCTCTTCTCACTTTTCCTCGTTTGTTCACTTCAATTTTTTGAATGGCAGGCAGGTTGATTGGAAAAATTCTCTCAACACCAATTGTTCCTGACATCTTGCGAATCGTAAAAGTTTCGGAAGCTCCGCTGCCTCTTCTCTGGATCACGACGCCTCTGAAGAACTGCGTCCTTGTTTTGGATCCCTCTCGAATCTCATAATAAACAGTGATCGTATCTCCTGCTGAAAAATCAGGAATCTCATTCTTGGTCACGAATTCACTCTGTACAAAATCTACTAAATTTCCCATTGTTCTCTGTTAAAATGGTTTCAAACAACAACCAACATTCACGATTCTCGCCAGAGGTTAATTTTGCGTGTGCAAATTTATAAAATAAATCGGATTTAAAAACAACCCGAAAAGATATTTTATCGATCCAAAATTAAAATCTAACTATCTTTTTTACTGGGAGTTGCATTCTCGTCCAAAAGATCCGGGCGGAGGTTCAGGGTTCGTTTGACCGACTGTTCATGTCTCCATTCTTCGATTTTTGGAAAATTCCCGGACAAAAGAATCTCAGGAACCTTCATCCCGTCGTATTCCGCGGGACGGGTGTACACAGGTGGTGCGAGCAGGCCGTCCTGAAAGGAATCCGACAATGCAGAGGTCTCGTCACCCAGAACCCCGGGAATCAGTCGCACCACTGCATCACACAGCACGGCGGCGGCAAGTTCTCCCCCGGAAAGGACGTAATCTCCTATTGAAATTTCAAATGTCACAAAGCGATCCCGCACCCGTTGATCGACACCTTTGTAATGTCCCGTCAATAAAATGAGGTTTTCAAAACCCGACAGCCTGTTCGCGATTCCCTGGTTCAGCACCGGGGCATCCGGAGTCAGGTAAATGATCTCGTCGTAAGATCGATCGCTCATCAGTTGACTAATGCATTTGTCAATGGGCTCCATCATCAAAACCATGCCCGCTCCACCTCCAAACTGGTAGTCATCTATCTTGCCATAGCTGTTCACGGCATAGTCACGGAGGTTGTGAAAGTGGATCTCCGCAAGACCTTTGGTTTGGGCCCTTTTCAAAATGGAATGTTCGAAGGGGCTCCGAATCAGTTCGGGAGCCACGCTGATGATGTCGATACGCATGCCGCAAAGATATTATTTTTTGATTGCCCTGATCATTCGATTCTTGCCGTAGATGTCCTTTCGCACTTCGATGTTCTGGTAGGAGAGATTTGAGAGTGTCTCACGGGCAGGTTCAGCCAGGTTCTCATTGATCTCGAAAAAGAGCATCCCATTTTCAGTGAGCGCGCCCTTGCCCAAGGCTGCTATTTTTCTGTAAAACAGGAGGGGGTCCTCATCGTGCACGAAAAGGGCAAGATCGGGTTCGTGCTTCAGCACATTTCCGCGCATCTCATTTTTCTCGCTCAGGCGCACATAGGGTGGATTCGAAACGATCACATCATAGTCTTCGGCCAGGCTTTCAACAGTCAGAATATCCAGATTGAAAAAACGAACTTCGGCGCCCAATCGCTGAGCGTTTTCCCTGGCGAGCTCGAGAGCCTTTTCTGAAATGTCAACGGCATGGATCTCGGCACTCGGAATCTGCAAAGAGAGCGTGATTGGCATGCATCCGCTACCTGTCCCGATATCCAGTATTCTCAAGGGTTGGCTCCTGTCAATGGATTCCAGCATCCACTCAACGAGTTCTTCCGTTTCGGGTCTTGGAATGAGCACATTTTCATTCACTTTGAACTTCAGTCCTGCGAATTCCGCATGACCCACGACATATTGAATGGGTCTTTCCTCCAGCAACTGGCCGAGTGCTTCTAAAAATCTCTTTTCGGGCCACTTCCTTCTCATGAGTTCTGGCTCAAGAGCGAGGTCAATTTTTTTAGTGCCGAAATGATGCTCCAGGAGCAGGTAAAAAAAAGAAAGAATCTCTGTTTCCGGATATAGGGAGTCCAGTTTCTTCAAAAAAAGATTCTTGATCTCGGGAAGCGTCATGACGTGCAACTTTCTTGCTGTGATAAGGCCTCAAAGGTAATCTTTTTATAAATTCGCGTTTCACAATCAGAGCATTGAGCGAAAGAGAAAAATACATGAGTCGCTGCCTGCAGCTGGCCGCAAATGGGTTGGGAGGCACGTATCCGAACCCTCTTGTCGGTTGTGTGATCGTTCACCGGGGGAAGATTATCGGGGAGGGATGGCACCGAAAAGCGGGCGAGCCCCATGCGGAGGTTCATGCCATTAACTCGGTAAGAGACAAAGAGCTGCTCAAGAAATCGGAACTCTATGTCAATTTGGAGCCCTGCTCTCATCACGGCAGGACACCTCCTTGCGCGGACCTGATTGTGAAAATGGGGGTGCCCCGCGTGTTCATCGGAAGTCTCGACGAGAATTCCCGAGTCAATGGAGCAGGTGTCGCCAGACTGGAGAAAAGCGGATGCAAGGTGACTTTAGGAATACTCGAAAAAGAATGCAGGGAGTTAAACAGGAGGTTCTTCACCTTTCATCGCCGAAAAAGGCCTTACATCATTTTGAAATGGGCAGAAAGCGCGGACGAGTTTATTTTCCCGGCTGAAGATCAGGTGGCAGAAAGAGGGCCGGTTTGGATCTCAAATACATTCTCACGTCAATTGGTTCACAAATGGAGGGCAGAAGAAGAGGCCATACTCGTTGGAACCCGAACGATGGAGCAGGATGATCCCAGTTTGACTGTTAGAGAAGTCAAGGGGAAGCCTATATTGAGACTGGTCATAGACAGGCTGGGAAGGTCGAGTTGGCAAAGCAAAGTGTTTCAAGGTGAGTTCAGGACCGTGGTCTTCGCCGACAAAGCCAATGACCGAAGGGAGATCCCTGAAGAATTGAGAAATAACGTCCGAATAAAAGAGCTTGATTTCGGAGCTTCGGTTGCCACGCAAATTGTCGATTTCTTATTTGAAGAAGAGGTGCAGTCGTTGATCGTTGAAGGGGGTGCTGTTACATTGAATGCATTCATTGAGGCCGGACTTTGGGATGAGGCTCGGGTCTTTAGAGGAAACGTTCTATTCGGGGAAGGGCTTGGAGCTCCCAAATTATCGGGGATGCCTGAGAAGGAGGTGTCAATTCGGGGAGATCGGCTTCTTTACTACAGGAATGACCCGGAAGCCGGAACTTCAGAGTCGTTAAAAAATAGGACCTGAGACCCTTTGACCTATGGATGCATACAAAACTTTGAAGACTACTGTTGAATCTCCGGTTTACAAGGTAAAGGGGAGTAAATTCATCTCCTGCGCCTATCCTGTTCAATCACGTGAAGAAGTCGATTTGATTTTAAAAGATTTGAGGGAGGAGCATTCCAAAGCGAATCACTGCTGCTATGCATGGAGGCTTGGAAAAGAACAAGTTGAATACAGGTACAACGATGATGGAGAGCCCGCAAACAGTGCAGGAAAGCCCATCTACGGGCAAATACTGTCCTTTGAGCTTACGGATGTGCTCGTCGTGGTCATTCGGTATTTTGGGGGTACGAAACTTGGTGTCGGGGGGCTGATACAAGCCTATCGCGAGTCGGCCCGTTTAGGCCTGGAACAAGCTTCCATCATGCGAAAAGAGATCAAATTGCCCTTTATTCTCGAATTTGAGTACCCGCAGATGGACAAGGTGATGAGGCTCATCAAAGAAAAGCAAATAGAGATTGTGACCCAGGAAATGGAAATGAAGGTCCGACTTGGGTTGTTGGTCAGCAAAAAAAATGAAGCAGCTTTTCTGAAAAGTCTTTCTCAATTGCACGAGGTGCAATTGCATGAGCCGAATGATCCCAATTGAGATTCAGTTAAAGTGGGTATAGATCTTTTCGAGGAGCTCGTAGGGTCCCTTGATGGGTTTGTTTTTTTTCATATCCATAAAAACCAATCGGGCCATTCCGGTGGTGATTAATTCTTCCTTTTCGTTTGTGATCTCAAAATCAAACTCAATTTTGACCAGGGGTTTCTTGCTCAGTGTGGTTGTGATCGTTAAAAGATCATCGTATTTCGCGGGTTTGATATAGTCAATGTCAAGCTTTATAACGGGCAGCATGACTCCCGACTCTTCCAGGCTCCTGTAGCTAACCCCCAGGCTGCGAAGCCATTCAACTCTCCCGACCTCAAAATACTGGGCATAGTTGCCGTAATAGACGTAGCCCATTTGATCCGTTTCACCATAGCGAACACGAATTTTTGTTTGGTTTTTGATCATATTTTTGTATTTTGAGGCTGGACAGTTTAACCAAAAAAAAAATAATAATCAATACCATTTTTATTTTTTTATGCTAAAGTTTATTCACAAATTTGTACTGGAAATAGGAACTACTATTTTCATCGGAAATAAGGGAACTTTACTAAATTCGAAATAGATTTTTTAAATGACGAGAACAGCTTCATCTGTATGGAATAATTGTTTGCTTTTTATTAAGGACAACATCAAACCGCAGGCCTACAAGACCTGGTTTGAACCCATTAAACCGATGAAGTTGGCAGGTGATGTTCTCACCATCCAGGTGCCCAGCAAATTCTTTTTCGAGTGGCTCGAGGAGCATTACATAAAACTGCTTCGCGTTGCTCTTGTCAGAGAGTTGGGAGACAATGCCAAATTGGTCTACGATGTGCGGATGGAAAACACCTACAGCAATAAAAAACCGCATACGGTAAAATTTCCAAGCTCGAACAAAAAACCGTTCAACTCTCAGGGCATGACCGTGCCATTGCAGATCGACAAGAGAGAACTTAAAAATCCGTTTGTCATTCCCGGGATTCAGAAGGTGAAGATCGAGTCACAGCTCAACCCGAATTACAATTTTGAGAATTTCATTGAAGGGGATTCGAATCGTCTTGCCCGTTCAGCGAGTATGGCGGTATCGAACAAGCCCGGTGGAACTTCTTTCAATCCTCTCCTGATTTACGGAGGAGTGGGGCTCGGAAAAACGCACCTGGCTCAGGCCATTGGAGTTCGAATCAAGGAGCGCTACCCCGAAAAGACGGTGCTTTACATTTCCGCGGAGAAGTTTACACAACAGTTCATCGATTCGGTCAAGGCGAATACGCGCAATGACTTCATTCATTTTTATCAGATGATCGATGTGCTCATCGTAGATGATGTCCAGTTCCTTTCCGGAAAATCCGGAACTCAGGATGTTTTCTTCCATATTTTCAATCACCTGCATCAGAACGGGAAACAAGTGATCCTGACTTCCGATAAGGCACCTGTGGATATGCAGGACATCGAGCAGAGGCTATTGTCCAGGTTCAAATGGGGGCTTTCTGCTGAATTGGTCGCGCCTGATTACGAAACGCGGATCAGTATCCTTAAAAGCAAAATGTTCCGCGACGGAGTGGAGATACCGGAGGAGATTGTTGAGTACATCGCAAAGAACATCAAAACAAACGTTCGGGAGCTGGAAGGCGTGCTTATCTCGCTGATCGCTCAGGCCTCCTTCAACAGAAAAGAATTTACCCTCGCTCTTACCAAGCAAATCGTCGACAAGTTCGTTAAGAACACCAAGAAAGAAGTTTCGATCGATTATATTCAAAAAGTGGTGTCGAAGTACTTTGAAATGGACGTCACGACATTGCAGTCCAAGACGAGAAAACGTCATATTGTGCAAGCGCGCCAATTGGCCATGTACTTTGCCAAACGGATGACCAAAGCCTCGCTGGCCAGCATCGGCTCGCAGATTGGAAGCCGCGATCATGCTACGGTTCTCCACGCTTGCAAAACCGTTGACAACCTCACCGAAACGGATAAGCAATTTCGCAAATACGTGGATGAACTTACCAAAAAGCTCACTTTTTAAATCACCTCCCTATGGTTCGGGTATTGATGGTCTGTTTGGGAAACATATGCAGGTCACCTTTGGCCGAAGGCATTCTCAAGTCGAAAGTTGACCCTCAGAAGGTCTACGTGGACTCGGCGGGTACCGGTGGGTGGCACGTTGGGCATTTGCCTGATGTCAGATCCATTGAAATTGCCCGAAACTACGACCTGGACATAACCGACCAAAGATGCCGGAGGTTCTCTCCCATTGATTTTCACAAGTTCGACTGGATCTACGTCATGGATCGTTCGAATTATTCGGATGTCATTGAAATGGCTACCTCGGATCTTGAACGGAATAAGGTCAGGATGATCCTGGAGGAGCTTTATCCGGGAGAAAAGCGAGAGGTGCCCGATCCCTACTATGGAGGCCCACAGGGATTCGACAACGTCTATAAGATGCTCGACACCGTCTGTGATGTCATTGCAAGCAAACTTGAGAATGAATAATAAATTTGGAAAGCTTTACCTGATTCCCACAACCCTCGGAATGAATGAACCTCTTGAGGTACTTCCCATTTCGGTGAAAAAGAAAGTGGAGGAGCTCGATTTTTTCATCGTGGAAAATGAAAAATCGGCGAGGCGGTTCATCAAGAAGATAGCTCCCAGGAAATCCCAGCCGGCATTGAGGCTCTTTGTCCTGGACAAGTTTACGAACGATTTTGAAGCCAAGTCATTCATCGACCCTTGTTTTCAGGGTATCAGTGTGGGGTTGCTCTCGGAAGCGGGAGTGCCTGCAGTCGCAGATCCGGGTGCAAACCTTGTGATGTTGGCGCATATAAAGAAGGTACCGGTGGTCCCGCTGGTGGGGCCTTCATCGATCATTCTGGCCATGATGGCATCCGGTTTGAACGGACAGAATTTCGCGTTCAACGGCTATTTGCCGATTGATAACGCCGAGCGCAAGAAAAATATAAAGATGTTTGAAAAGCGTTCCAAAGAACTGCAACAGTCTCAAATTTTCATCGAAACCCCTTATCGTAACAACAAATTGCTAGATCAATTCAAAGCCACTTTGACGCCTTCCACGCAACTCTGCGTAGCAGCAGATCTCACACTTGCATCCGAATACATTCGCACTCAGACGGTGGGAGACTGGAAAAAGGAATCACCCGACCTTCACAAAAGACCCTGTATCTTCATTGTCCACAAATTCTGAGGCATCATTCTCTTCGGACATGAAACGCTCGATGCTTATCTTGGCGTTTTTGACCGGTTTGATATATGAAGTGTCGTAGCCACTAAAACGCTTCATATACTGCTCGACATCAGTTCCAAACGCGTCATAGGCATTGAATTCACCATTGCTCCTCAGGTATTTCTTCACATTCCCGGCTCCGGCAAGGTGGGCGGCGGCTAAAATTCCGGACTCGGTAATCTCGACGCCATTGATCCTTTTGCCTACAGACCATTCAATGTCTCTTTTCAAAATCCATTTGTTCAGGGAGCACAATGTGTAGAAGGCTTCTTCCTGGAGCTCTGGATTATTGAGAAATTCGTGGATGTCGTAAATGCGGATCCGGTTCAGTGTTGATGCACCGAACTGATACTTGCCCAAATAGCCGAAAGAATTGATTTTCTTGTAGTTGCCACGTGATTCTTTAAAGGCAAGAGCCTCCTTGAAGCCCACGTAATGTGAGTCAACAGTTGGAGTGTAGACAAATTCAAAGGGTTCAACGCTTTTCGATACGGTAACAATGGAGTTTTGCTCGTGCAGGTTGTACCTGACTTTCCTACCGCTGAATGAATTGGAATCATCCTTGGTAAACGCGGTTAGCATGAGCGCCGTCAAGGCGACATACTTAATATTCTTTTTCATAACTGCACATTTTAGTTAGGGAGTACCTAAAATTTACATGTTGGGACAAAGATACGCATTAATTCGCAAATGAGTTAAAAATCACGTTAACAGGGTGTTAAAAGTAAAGGAAGTGAAACTTCCAACTCCCGTTTGTGCGATATTCGACCGTTGGGGCCGGAATTTTGACAAAATTGAACACATTGAAGACCGTTTTGAGAAAATCCGAATTGGTCGGTATTTTAGTGAGATCGACGTCAATGCTGGTGAATAACTGGCGATAGGACTCGATGGGTTGAGGGGGAGAGATCGAATAGTCCAGACTGTCTTCCGGCAGACCATTTGCCCCGTACCCGATGGAAACATTGAGCCATTTCGGAATCTTGCTCTCCTTGAAAAAGGACCTGAGGTTGAAGGAGAGCCAATACGTCTGCCCATTGTAATCCTTTAGAACCTGCTCCAGGGTAGTCTCACCCAGTTTTTCCGGGTTGTTTTGGGCGTATTCTGTGGTCATGAAGGAGAACTTCATCTGTATCCTCTGCTCGTCCCAAAGCAACTCCTGTCCTACGAGGAGACCTGTTCCCAGGGCATTGGCCATGGCATCACCGGTCGAGAAGCCCCATTCCTCCGAAAATCCGTCTAGGACTTCAATTGTTGTCAGAAACACGAAGCCCAGGGTGGCCCCGTAAATCAATTGGTTCTTTTTAGTCTCTCCGGCCCAGGCCAAAGCGTCCATTCCCATCTTCCCGATGTAGTAGGAGCTGAAGATGTGACCGAATTTGTCCATCTGCATCCACTGGCTGTTGTCGTTTAGTGATTTGAAGCTCGATCGAGGATACTGGGAGTACCACAATTCGTTTAAGCCGATCAATGCGGCAGTGCCCAGGGCAGCTTCGGTCACGTACACGGCCGTTCGACGCTTTTTGTTCAACGTATCGGATCGCTGAAAGAATGGTGTCTTGTTCTGCGCCTGGAGCTCACTTCCCAAATCGACAAACAGCCCAAAAAACAGGGCTAAAGTCAAGATCGAGCACAATAGAAGTCCTGATCTGTGGGGGTATTTGATCATCCGTCTCAAGCGATTAGAATCATCGGTTAATGCCTTGTTCGCTCACCCATTTCTGGTAGGCCCGGGCATTGGCATTGTGTTCGGCCAGGGTTTTGGCGAATTCGTGGTGCCCGATGTTTTCCACGCTGGCGCACATGTAGTAATAATCGTGTTTTTCGTAGTTGAGAACGGCATCTATGGAGGAGATGTCAGGCATTCCGATGGGGCCCGGCGGGAGTCCGAAATTGACATAGGTATTGTAGGGAGAATCGATGGTCAGGTCCTTGTTTAAAACCCTTTTGTATTCTTTGTCCTGACCGTATTTTTGCTTCAACGCGTAGATGATTGTGGGGTCAGCCTGGAGGGGCCAAAAATCCCATAAGCGATTCAAATAGAGTCCGGCAACCGTCCTGCGTTCAGACACGACTGCTGTTTCTTTTTGCACAATGGAGGCCAGGGCGGACACCTGAAGGGGGGTCAATTTGAGCTGTTCGGCTTTTGCCAGCCTTTCTTCATTCCAAAACCGTTTGTACTCTGTCAGCATGCGATCCCTGAATCCGTCTGCCGAGGTGTTCCAGTAAAAATCATACGAATTGGGGATGTACATGGAGAGGGCCGTGCTGACATCAAAACCATTTTTCTTTTGAAATCCGTTCTCGTGGAGGGCGTTTAAAACGCTTACTGAATCCGCTTCGATCTGGGCTGCGATGCGTCCGGCGAGTTTTTCAAAAGAATCCTGATTGTTGAAGGTGAGTGTGACTGTTTCTTGCTTGCCTCCTCTGAGATGGTTGACGAGATCTTCGTTGCTCATTCCCTTGTCAATTTTGAATTTTCCGGCACGAATGGTGTTGGGATAGTTCTTTTTTTCCGCCACCCAGACAAAACCGTCCAGATCTTTCAGGTAGGGCTCAATCAAGGGTAAAAACTCTTGAAAATTCGCACCTGTAGGGATATAGACAAAAGTCGTTTCAACTACGTTGCTGGAATAAATCCGGGAGTAGATACGATAGGCATAAACGATGCCAATCAGCGCCACAACGGCAATAAAGATTCCGATTTTCTTTTTCATTTTTGCTCTTGCTTCATTTTGGCGTTCTCTGGGTTCATAAGCTGGTAGATCAGCACATCAGTATATCCGTTTTCATCTTTCATCCAATCCTTCAAGGTGCCCGAGATTGCAAAACCCGAATTCTCGAAGAGTCGTTGACTCCCATGATTGTTCCTGGGAACATGGGCGAATACCTGGTGCAGGCCGAGAAATTGAAATGCGTATCTGGTCATCAGATCAACGGCTTGAGTCGCGATCCCCTTTTGCTGATGATCTTTTCTGACGAAGATTCCCATGCCCGCCCGGTGATGATGAGGTTCAAACTGAAACAGGTCGATAAGCCCGATGAGCTCCTCGCTTCCGTTGGGTGAGATGGCCAGTCGAACCTGTTTGGCTTCGAAAATGTCTTTGGTGGATTCCTCGATGTATTTGGACAATAGATCGCGAGAATAGGGTACGAGGGTGTCACTGATGTTCCACATGGCGGAATCATTCTCTATCTCAAACAGGGCATCGAGATCTGTTGGCTCCAAAGCTCTTAATTTAATATGTTTATTTTCAAGAATATGCACTATATTACTTCAATATTTCCTTTATATACAAATGTCGCAGGCCCTGTCAATATAACATTCGAAAACTTTCCATTTTCAGCCGTGAAATCAACCTGAAGATCCCCTCCTTCGGTTTGAATTTTGACTTTCTCGCTCCTTGTCTTTCCCAGGTAATGGCTGGCCAGGGCAACGGCGGTAACTCCTGTTCCGCAACTCAGTGTTTCATTCTCCACTCCTCGCTCATAGGTCCTGACCCTAAACGTATTTTCATCCACCTGCTCGACAAAATTCACATTGGTACCCAATTCCTTGTATGGGTCTCCAAATCGAATTTTCCTGCCCCGGGCAAAAACGTCAAGCTCTTTTACATTCTTTTCGAACTGGACATGATGGGGAGATCCGGTGTCGAGAAAGACATGACCTTCAGAGGCTTTCAGCTCATCGACATCAAGCATTTGCAAGCTCACCTGTCCATTGGCCATCCGAGCCGTGTAACGCTCTCCATTGGCCTGAAAACTCGTTTCACGGTCAAATAATCCAAGAGAATGGGCAAAAGAGACCAGGCAACGCCCCCCATTGCCGCACATGGATCCGGGAAACCCGTCAGCATTGAAATAAACCATCTTGAAATCGAAATCCTCAACTTCTTCGAGGAGCATCAAGCCGTCCGCACCTACCCCGAATCTGCGGTCACAGATCTTTTTGATAAGCTCGACATTATCCTTTGGGAAAAAATCCTTTCGATTGTCAATAATGACAAAGTCATTTCCCGCACCCTGGTATTTGAAAAATTCGATTTTCACGAAGCAAATTTAGGAATAATTAAGGTACAACTTCGCTGTTAAAGTTCAGTTAAACTCAGATTGGCCAAATCATAACTTCTTTTTTTTCTTGTTAACTTTGGGTGTTGTGAAAAAAAAATACCCATGAAAAATTTTGTAAAACTTGTACTGATATCAGTTCTCGGAGGTACAATTACCCTCGGGGCTTATTTGCTTTTTTTCGATAAAGAGGAATCGGTGAACACTGCTCAAGGGCATTCCATGCCCGTGTTTACGACTGCGGCTGCTTTCTCAGAGGCTGCCATAGCGGCTGAAGAGACAGATTTCACAGTGATCGCGGAGAAAACGATCAATGCGGTCGTACACGTCAAAAACGTATCCGTATCGTCCTCATCGGGCAATCCTCTCTTGGAATTCTTTTACGGACCCTCTGTTCGCCAGGAGCAAAAGGTGATCGGGAGCGGATCCGGCGTGATCATCTCTCCAGACGGTTACATTATCACCAACAATCACGTGATTAAAGGTGCTCGTGAGCTTGAGATTACCCTGAACAATAAAGAATCGTACGATGCTGAGGTCGTCGGAGTGGATGAGAGCACCGACATTGCACTCCTGAAAATCAACAAGGAGGGTTTGTCCTATTTGCCTTTCGGTAACTCTGACAATGTTAAAGTGGGAGAGTGGGTGCTCGCAGTGGGCAATCCTTTCAACCTGACTTCGACTGTGACGGCAGGAATTGTGAGTGCCAAGGCGCGCGACATCAATATCATGAACAACAACAAGCGCATCGAGTCTTTTATCCAGACGGATGCGGCTGTAAATCCGGGTAACAGCGGTGGGGCACTCGTAAACACGCGAGGAAATCTGATTGGAATCAACACGGCTATCTCCTCTCAGACCGGTTCGTACATTGGCTATTCCTTCGCCGTCCCATCAAACATAGCCAGAAAAGTCATCGAGGATTTGTTGGAATACGGCAATGTGCAGCGAGCTTACCTCGGGATCAATTACGAGGAGCTGAATGCCGAAAAGGCCGATGAGTTTGGTGTGCAATCCACCGAAGGTGTCCTGATTACAAGGGTTCTCGACCAGGGAGCTGCGCAGGAGGCTGGCCTTCTTCAAAATGATGTGATCCTGAAAATGGACGATATCAAAATCTCTAATTTTTCGGATCTTCAGGGGTTCCTGGGTTCGAAAAGGCCCGGTGATGTGGTTCAGGTAACCGTTCTGAGGAATGAGGGCCAAAAGGTGATGCCTGTGAAATTGAGGAATCAGTTCGGCAAATACGAATTTGAGAATTCCGATTTCAGCAACTATTTCATTGGAGAGCTCGAGCCGCTGTCAAAAAGGGAGGCAGAACGCTTCAACGTGACTCACGGGGTGAAAATTGTGAACCTGAAGAACCGAAGCATAGAAGAAATGTATGGGGTGGGTGATGGAGACATCATTCTCTCGGTAGAGGACGAGCAGGTCTCCAATGCCTATGAGGTCGATCAAATCCTCAAAAAGAACCAGAACAAAGACTATTTCGAATTGCAGATCCTGACTCAAAGCGGCAAGCTCGGCTACATCCGGGTGCGATCGAATTGATTTGAATCAATTTTTAGATTCAGGATTTGAGAATCTGATAAAAAACCGCTTCCTGGAGGCGGTTTTTTTGTTGCCTGTATATTATTTCACCCTACTTTTACGTTCTTTTTAAATATTGCAAATAAGACCCCGATGAAATTGATGCCAAGTTATGAAGAACAACTTTCGTTGCAGGTGGAGCAACGAAGACTCGCCGTGGAACTGATCAAACTGGTCAGTGACCTATGGTACGAGAACAATATTGAGCTGTATCTGTTCCGGAATCAGCTGCTCGATCGAAATGTTGGCGAGATATTGAATCTCATGGAGTATGCCAGGGAATTCGTTCAGAAACCCATCTCGTTTGCATCCCTGGTGAAAATCGCCAGGAAAATCGACGCCATGAATCTTCCACCGGCTAAAATCGATTTGGGAAAGCTGACTTATGTCTACGAATTGACCGAAGAAGTCAATTTGAATGATTTTGTCGAAAACAAGCTGAGCGGAGCACATAGCAGCAATGGATTCAAACCAAGGGACGTCGTTCTTTACGGATTTGGCAGAATCGGTCGCTTGCTGGCCCGGGAGTTGATGTCAAAGACGGGCAAGGGGATTCAAATGCGTCTGCGCGCTGTTGTCACGCGAGGGGAAATCACGGAAGCCATCCTCGAAAAACGGGCTTCGCTTCTGCGAAAAAGACTCAATACATGGCAAATTCAAAGGCTCCGTAAAGGTCGATGCGAAGAATCAGGCCCTGATCATCAACGGCACCTCAGTGCATATCATCTCAGCAAATGCCCCGGAGGAACCGGATTATACGGCCTACGGCATCGAAAATGCCCTGGTCATTGACAATACGGGTGCCTTTCGCTCAGATGAGGCACTTGCCAGGCACCTGCATGCCAAAGGTGCAGATAAGGTTCTTCTAACGGCGCCGGGCACAGGAAATGTCCCGAATATTGTCTACGGAGTGAATCATAAAGAACATAATCCCGACGAGCTGTCGGTATACTCGGCTGCCTCCTGTACGACCAACGCCATAACTCCTGTGTTGAAAATCATCAACGATGCGATCGGTATAAAACACGGGCACATTGAGACGATTCACGCCTACACCAATGACCAGAACCTGGTCGACAACATGCATAAAAAATACAGAAGGGGCCGCGCGGCTGCTGTCAATATGGTGATCACCGAGACAGGTGCAGGAAAAGCGGTGGGAAAAGCTTTGCCCGAGTTACAGGGCAAATTGACATCAAACGCCATTCGCGTTCCGGTGCCGAATGGCTCCCTGGCCATTTTGAACCTAAACCTTCATGCCAGGACCTCAAAAGGAGATCTGAATGCCATCATGAAGAAGTATGCCCTGGAGGGGAACCTGGTCGAGCAGATACGGTATTCGATCAGCAGCGAACTGGTCTCCTCAGACATTGTGGGAATTGAAGAACCCGCCATTTTTGACAGCGAGGCAACCATTGTTAGCGACGACGGACTCAATGCGCTGGTCTATGTTTGGTACGACAATGAATACGGCTACAGTCACCAGGTCATGCGACTGGCCAAGTACATTTCAAAAGTGAGAAGGTTTTCGTATTATTAAGTAGGCTTCAGATTGACTCCATTTTTAGTTTAACCTGTCGACCAACATCTTATTATTGCGCATCTTTTTTTATTACGGTTAGCTCGAGTAAAAAGCATTTCATACTTTTACTATTCCAATTCGCAAGAAAAAGCGCATGAAAAATAATTACTTCCGACTCATTTTATTGACTCTTTTTACGATCTCCTCTTGTGGGAAAAAAGAGCCCGCTGTCCTTCCTCCACAACCCTTTCAAGTTTATGTGATCGAAAGCAAGTCTGTTCCTGTTTTTGAAGACTTTGTCGGGCAGGTCTATGGTGAGAAAGACATTCCGATCCGGGCTCGGCTGGAGGGCTTTTTAACAGGGATGCACTTTCAGGAAGGCCAGCCGGTCAAGAAAGGTCAGCTATTGTATTCCATCGACCCGGAGCCATTTGAAGAAAAAGTTGCGGCAGAATTATCTAAGGTAACTGAAGCTCAAACAGTTTTGGTTCAAACAGAAAATGATTTACGACGAATAGAACCACTAGCTGAGATGTCTGCCGTGAGCAAACAGGAATTGGACATGGCAACGGCCAGAAGAGACGCCGCCATCTCAAGCTTGGAGGCCGCCAAGGCCAATTTGAACATTGCAAAGATCAATTTGGGTTATTGCAAAATGTACGCTCCGATTGATGGTATCATCGGCAGGACACATGCTCGGGAGGGTGAATTTGTAGGAAAGGATCCGAACCCTGTGATTTTGAATACGGTTTCGGAGTTGAGTTCGGTACGCGTGCAGTTTTTTCTGTCTGAAAATGATTATTTGAAACTTGCCAGGGAGATCATATGCGCGTGACGATAAGAAGGTCTGACAGAAGAGAGAGAGAGGGATTTTAATCTGCAGCTTATGCTGGCAGATGGCAGTATATATCCGGAGAAAGGAAAAATAGACTTTATCGATAGAAATGTTGACGCTTCAACGGGTTCTATTCTTGTTCAGGCGACCTTCCCGAACCCGGATCGTTTGATCCGACCGGGTCAGTTCGCACGTGTCATAGCGGAGATAAAGCAGTCGGATGACGCGATTCTCATTCCTCAGAAATGTGCGATTGAGCTGCAAGGGGAGTACTCGGTTTTTGTCGTAAATGAGGAGAACAAGCTAGAAAGTCGGCAAATAGTAATCAACGATCGCGTGGGCGATTATTACATCGTTCAAGAGGGGTTGAAACAAGGGGATAGAATCATATTGGAGGGTGTGCAAAAGGCTCGTCCGGAGATGGAAGTTGTACCTGAAGTAACGGCCTTTGAAAGCCAGCAAACCTCTCAATCTTAATTTTTTATGGCAACGGATCAAGGCAATTTTTTCGTTCGTAGACCCATAGTCGCTATGGTTATTGCGATTGTTATCGTTATTGTCGGCAGCGTCTCTGTGATCGGTCTTCCCATTGAACAATATCCCAACCTGACCCCGCCTATTGTACAGGTTAGAGGTACCTACACCGGGGCCAATGCTCTCAACGTTGAGGAATCCATGGCTACGCCCCTGGAACAACAGATCAATGGAGTTGACAACATGATCTATATGAAGTCGACCAATGCCAATGATGGGACCATGGTGATCGATATCTCCTTTGACGTGGGTACAGATCCTGATATGAATACGGTTCTGGCTCAGAACAGGGTGTCAGCGGCTACCGCCAAGCTTCCCGAATCGGTGAAGAAATACGGGGTGACTACCGAAAAATCCCTACCGAATATCATGCTGGCCATCACCTTGACGTCAGATGGCCGCTATGACCAGGACTTTTTGGGAAATTATGCGCTCATCAACATTAAGGATCAGTTGGCGCGAATCAAGGGGATCGGAAGGGTCAGCGTCATGGGATCCTCTGACTATTCCATGCGAATTTGGATCAAACCGGATCGACTGGCCAAAATGGGCCTGACAGTTCCGGAGATCATCAAAGCGATCAACGATCAAAACGTGATCATTCCTGGAGGTAAATTTGGAGCCGAACCCTCTCCTCCCGGGACGGAATTTACCTATACCGTTCGCCTGCCGGAACGATTCAATTCTCCTGAAGCTTTTGGAGAGATTGTCGTAAGAACAGATTCTGACGGATCTCAGATAAAAATGAAGGACGTGGCGACCATCAATTTGGGGGTGGAGACCTATAACATGTTCCCCAGAATGAATGGCAAGACGGCCGCAATTATCGCACTTTACCAGGCACCAGGTTCCAACGCGGTCGATTTGGCTGAACAAGTCATTGCGAATATGGAGGAGCTCTCAAAAAATTTCCCGGAAAGCGTGAGTTACGATGTTGCTCTGGATTCAACTACGCCAATTACTGCCGGGATCAAGGACATCGTTGTAACGCTGATAATAGCCTTGATTCTCGTAGTATTCGTTGTGTTTATTTTTATTCAGGACTGGAGGGCTACTCTTATTCCCACCCTCGCCATTCCTGTTTCGTTGATAGGAGCTTTTATGTTCTTTCCGTTGCTCGGATTTACCATCAACGTTTTGTCCTTGTTGGGCCTTGTGCTGGCGATTGGCATTGTGGTGGATGATGCCATTGTAGTTGTTGAAGCCGTTCAGGTCAATATTGAAAAAGGCATGACCACCAAGGAAGCGACTTTTGATGCCATGCGCAAAGTAAGCGCACCTGTGATTGCGACGACCCTTGTCTTGATCGCTGTTTTCATACCGGTTGCAGGGATGGCAGGAATCACAGGACTTCTGTATCAGCAATTCGCAATAACGATAGTGGTTTCTGTTATTGTATCCTCGATCAATGCCCTTACACTGAGTCCGGCCTTGTGCTCTTTGATGTTGAAGAAACCGGAAAAATATGGAGGCCCGCTCGGTTGGTTTTTTGAGAAATTCAACAGGGGAATGGATCGAACCACGGAGTCTTACATGAGTTTCACCAACATTGTAGGTAGAAAGATCAAAAGAAGCGTCATCTTTATTTTGTTGATGACCGTTGGGGCAGGGATATTTGGATATCTGGTTCCTGGAGGTTTTATTCCCGCAGAGGACATGGGGTATTATTATGTAAATATACAGTTGCCAGATGCTGCCTCCCTTCAAAGAACAAATGAGATCTCAAAGCAGGTCGAGGAAATGGTTTCGGCATATCCCGAAGTCGAATACGTCACCGCGGCTCCCGGGTATAGCATGCTCACAGGCTCCAATACTTCGAATTCAGGTTTCCTGTTTGTATCCCTGAAGCCCTGGGATGAAAGAGAGGCAACCGCCGAAGACCTGATCAATAGGTCAAATGCGGCTTTGGTGCCTGGTATCAAAGGCGCCCAGGTTTTTGCCTTCGGACCTCCGGCTATTCCCGGGCTGGGAAGCGGTTCTGGTTTTAGCATCATGTTGCAGGACCGCGGAGGAAATGATCCCGGTTACCTGGCACAAAGCACCATGAAGTTTATTCAGGCCGCCAACGCCAGAGAAGAAATCGGAAGTGCTTTCACAACCTTTCAGGCGAATGTTCCGCAAAGATATATGGACATAGATCGGGAAAAGGCCTTGAAACTGGGGATCAATCTTAACGATTTGTACACCACCGTTGGCGCATTCATGGGAGGGTCATACGTAAACGACTTCACGCGATTCGGAAGACTCTATAAGACCTACATTCAGGCAGAACCGGAATATCGTGTTGACGAGAGTCAGATGAGTAATTTCTTTATCCGCAACCAGGAAGGTGGTATGGTGCCCCTGGGAACAGTTGCAGTAATCAAGCCCATTGCCGGGCCCGACTTTACCATGCGCTTCAATTTATACAGATCCGTTGAAGTTACTGGTGCGCCGGCTCCAGGATATACTTCTGATCAGGCCAGAACCGCTTTGAAAGAAGTGGCGGATGAGGTCCTGCCCCAGGATATGGGCTACGCATGGAATGCCATGTCCTTCCAGGAGGAGAAGGCTTCAGGGTCACTGGGAATCATACTCACCTTCTCACTCGTGTTTGTCTTTCTCATTCTGTCCGCTCAGTACGAAAGTTGGTCTTTGCCCTTAAGCATCCTGCTGGGTACGCCGTTTGCTATTTTCGGGGCCCTGTTTGCCTTGTGGGCCGCCAGGTTATTCAGTCCCACTTTCGAAAACAATATTTTTGCCCAGGTTTCCTTTGTTATGCTAATTGGAATGGCCGCCAAGAATGCCATTCTGATCGTGGAATTCGCCAATGAGGAATTTCAAAAGGGATCGAGTTTGTTCGATGCCGCCATGATGGCCGCCAAATCTCGCTTCCGACCGATCTTGATGACCGCGTTCTCTTTTATTCTTGGAGTATTCCCCTTGGTGATCGCATCGGGCTCAGGTGCCGAAGCGAGGAAAGTCATGGGTATGGCATTGTTGGGAGGAATGACTCTGGCTACCTTCTTGGGTGTATTTTTGTATCCCATGCTGTTCATCATGATAGGTAAGATTTTCGGATATGAGAAAATGAGGGATCAGGCACTTGCTCTTGAAAAAAACACAGAAGACCATGACTAAGAATCTCATGACATATGCGACTTTAGCGCTTTTTACCGGTCTTTTGGTCGTATCCTGCAAGGTAGGTCCGAACTATGTTGAACCGGAAGACACAACCCCGGTTGACTTTAGATTTGCGGCGCAGAAGACAGACAGTATAATCAATTTCAAGTGGTGGGAGATCTTCAGCGATCCAACCCTCGACACTTTGATCCATACGGCCCTGCGTGAGAACAGAAACCTGCTGATTGCAGCGAGTCGAATTGAGCAGGCAAGAGCGAACTATAAGTTCAACAAAGCCGATATGGGTCCGAAGTTTGGAATTCAGGCCAATGGGGATGTAACCAATCAGTTCTTCGGGCAGAACCTGGATCAAAACCTGGAGACATATGGAATTTCTGGAACTATGAACTGGGAATTGGACTTCTGGGGGAAATTTCGAAGGGGCAATGAAGCAGCCCGAGCTGAGCTCATGGCTTCATTCTACGGCAAAAGAGCGATTGAAATCGCCCTGATCAGCGAGGTTGCTGTCAATTATTTTCAACTTCTCGATTACAAGACGCGTTTGGAAATATCTGAGAACACCCTGGCTTTGCGAGACAGCAGTCTTAACATCATACAGGCCCGTTTTGATGAAGGTTATACGCATATCATTGATGTGAACCAGGCAGAGATTCAGAAGGCCATTACGGAAGTTTCTGTTCCTGTATTTAAGCGGCAGATTGGATTTGCAGAAAATAATTTGAGTGTTTTGCTGGGCAGGAACCCGGGAGATATTATTACTCCGAAGACACTAACGGACTATGAAGTTCCCGATTCGATTCCTCATGGTATTCCATCTGAGCTTTTAGCTCGCAGACCTGACGTCATGGAGGCTGCACAATTGTACAAAGCCCAAAACGCCAGGATAGGGGTGGCACAGGCCATGCGTTTTCCATCTATCAGTCTCACAGGACTTCTAGGAGTGGGGTCAAATGACCTTTCGACTTTGTTAGACAACGGCTTGGGATGGAGTGCAGGTGTGAGCTTGTTGGGACCTTTGTTTGAATGGGGCAAGAATGTTCGTCGCGTGGATATCGAAAGGGAGCTGGCGAGGCAATCGCTATTCTCCTATGAGAATACAGTGTTGAATGCTCTGCTTGAGGTTGACAATTCATTGATAGCTCTTCAAACCTTGAAGGATGAGCTCGCTGCCAATAAATATAAATTAGGGGCGGCCAGCAATGCCAGCTCCTTGTCGAGACACAGATATTACCAGGGGGTAACGAGTTACCTAGAGGTAATCGAGAACCAAAGACAAGAATTTGAAGCGCAGCTGAGTTACACGGAGAATTACCAGCGTTTGTTGAGCGGTTATATCTCTCTTTACAAATCCCTCGGAGGGGGATGGGTAACCGAGGCCGAACTTGAAAAATACGCGTTACAACTGGCAGATGAAATGAATGTGGATGAGTCTGAGATCGATCGAGACAGCTTGTATTATGCCGGGCAGCTCGTCGATTATTATCTCACACCGGAACAGGAACAGGAAAGAAAAGCGCAGCGCAAGGAGCTCAACCGACGAGAACGCGAAATGAGAAAGGCGGCACGACAGTCCGGAGCAAATTAAAAAAGGGAGCTCGAAAGCTCCCTTTTTCTATGGAAAACAATTTTTTCTTTACCCAGGTCTAAGTAAAGATGATCTGTGTTCTGTCACCGTCACAAAGACCGTAAAAGTCTCCGATAGTGATGATGTCACTCACTTCTTCGTGAAGGTCATCTTTTTCGAGCTTGAACATGTCAACCGCCAATTTACAGGCGTAGATTTCTCCACCACCGGCCGTGATCATTTCAAGAAATTCATCAACTGGAGGCATGTCGAGCTCTTCCATCTGATGTCTCATCATTTTTGACACTCCGGCTTCAACACCAGGCAATCCACCCAACATGGTTGGGAAGGGAAGCCCACCGGGCATTCTCATGGCCGGGTTTCCGGTTGTTGCCGTATGCAAACTATTCATATGTTCTTTGGTGATCCCGTCAAGGCCGAAGAAGGTAAAGAACACCTTGCACTCAATCCCCTCCATAACGGCACCATTGGCCATTACCAGGGTAGCATAAACATCTTCCAGCGATCCTTTCGCGCAGATGATACACACTTTTTCTAAGGGCTTTTTTTCTTCTGTACTCATGTCTTTCTTTTTAAATTATGTGAAAATTAATTCGCCGGAAGCATTATACGCAACTTGCGGGTTTAGGAATTCCTGCTATCTTCGATGAATACTTCAGAGGCCCTTTTGGAAACAGCTTGTAAAGCCCTTTGATGTCGGTAATTCCTGATTTACCCACCTTGCGGATGGTCAGTGCCTCTCCAGCTTCTGTTTTTTCTCTGAGATAGTTGAGAACTTCAAAATGCTTGTCGGTAAGCTCGATTCCGATTTCACCAGCTATTTCCTTTGCAATGTTTTCGTTCCATTGATCCATATCTTCGAGATATCCTTCTTCTGAAACATTTACCTGTGCGCCTGCGATTGTTTTAACAGCCATAATAGTCGTATTTAGTTTATTATTTGATATTATTATTGAATTCTTCGATTGTAAACTTTAAAGTTTGTCATCTCTTATCCTTCAACTTTGACGTCTTTTGAGACGTTTTTCATGAAGGTGATTCCGTAACCGAGCGCCTTTTTCATTTCCGGGCTGTTCATCTCACGCATGAGCTTCCAGACGGAGTAAGAAGGAACGGTCTCGGTTTCCATGCTGTTGAAGGCCTTGATGGCATTCTGCATGGTTCCGAGAACTTCGGGTTGGGTCATTTCTTTCACGGTGCTGAGAATCGAAACGATATTGTCCGCCAGTCCTTTCAAATCTTCTGGGCTGAAGCCGGTTACAATGTTGTCAATGATCGGACCGAACTCTTTGAAGAATTTGAAATAGCCTTTCTGCTCATACTCGTTCATCTGCTTGGTGAAGTCTATGATCATCTCATTGGCTATCGGACCTACATCTTTACCCAGGTCAACGGCCATCTCGAGGGTCTCAAGTACGGTTTTGATGTTCCCGATGTTTCTCAACAAGGAAACGGCGAGGTCCGTCAGCTCCGAAGGTTCCAGGACCACCTGTCTCATGTCGAGCTCCTTTACGGTCGAGTCATAAGCATCCTTTCCTACGATGCTAAGGTCACTCACCAGGTCCTCGACCATGTTCGAATTCATCTTCTGACGATGCACATATTCGAGGATCAGGTCCATCTTCTTGTCAAGTGCGTCTATGCGCTGTTCCAGGTTCTTTTCTGCTACTACTTCCATAATCCTCGATTTAAACCCTTATTTTACCTGCCATTGTCATGTCAGCTTCAACAGGCAATTCCCTTCCCTTGAGAAGAATATGCCAGTAGATCCAACGGAACAGAATCTTTCCGTAATGATTCATTTTCGTGTTCTTGAGCAATCCAAAGGGTCCTATGCCCGGTAAGGGGAAGGTTCCCGGTAGCGGCTCAGTCTCATAATTGAAATCGATCAGAGCACCTTTTCCATAGCCGGTTTCGATATAACAGTTCGCATGACCATCGAACTTGGCCGGCATTTCTCTGCCCTCCATAGCCGCTAAAATGTTTTCGGTAAGGATCTCTGCTGCGAAGTGGGCTACAGATCCTGCTTTGGAAGTCGGGATGTTAGAGGCATCGCCGATGACAAAAATATTCTCAAACTGCTTGGACTGCAAAGTGTGCTTGTCTGTTGGAACGTAATTCATGTCATCTCCAAGTCCACTTCTTTCGATCATGTCGGATCCCATGTTCACGGGCACGATGGTCAAAATGTCAAAATCCACTTCGCGCTCATCATAAGACACAATTTTCTTATTCTCATTGTCTACGTGGCTCAAATAGAAATCTGAAACAACTTCTATGTTCTTTTCCTCAAGCAAGTCTCCCAAAACTTTTGATGCAACGGGTTTGGTAAAGGCTCCAGACATCAGTGTGACGTATGATATCTCGACTTTGTCGCGCATTCCTCTCTCTGCAAAATAGGCTTCTGCCAGGCAGACGAACTCAATTGGAGCAACGGGGCATTTGTAAGGCAGCTCGGGGATGCACATCACCAGCTTTCCACCTTCCCAGTCTTTAAAACGTTTGTGCAGGGCCACTGCGCCTTCCACGGTGTAGAAGTCGAAGATGTCTTTGTACCAAAGCTTGTCCTGAAGCCCTTCGGTTTCGGAAGGTCTTGTTTCGGTACCTGTTGCGATGATCAGAAAATCATAATTCAACACTTGACCGTCGTCAAGAAGCACTTTGTTTTCCTCACCCACAATTTTGTCGATAGGGCTGAAAATGACATTCACACCCGGAGGGAAGAAGTCGTACTTGGGTTTGACCACGTCTTTTTTGCTGTAAATTCCGAAAGGAATGAACAAGAACCCGGGTTGATAATAATGGGTTTTGTACTGATCCACAATAGTGATTTCCCATTCTTCCTTATCCAATTCATGATGCAATTTGTTGAGCATCATTGTGCCTGCGGTACCGGCACCTAGAATCACTAATTTTTTCATGATATTATTGTTAGATGTTATGTCTTAAAGATAAAAAATCCTTTTCGATAACTATGTTAAAATTATAGTACAAAGATAGAGTCAGGCCAAGGATCAAAATGTGACGAAAATCATATTTTTGTGTGTAAAGTCACTATTTTCAGTAACTTATGTGACATAAGCTTACCGAATATTTTGTATCTGAAATCCCATTAGGAGGGAGCTTTGGAAAAAAGGAGTATTTTTAGAAACCATATTTTTGCAACTATTATGACCTCAGACCAGCAAAGAATAACCGAGCTCCGCGAAGAGCTTCGAGACCACAATTACAGGTACTACGTTCTGGATCAGCCGATCATCTCTGACTACGAATTCGACATGAAGCTAGAGGAACTTGTGAAGTTGGAGTCTCAGCATCCTGAATTTTTTGATTCGAACTCTCCCACCCAGAGGGTAGGAGGTGAAGTCACCAAAAAATTCAATACCGTTGAGCACAGGAATCGAATGTATTCCCTGGATAATTCCTATTCTCATGAAGAGGTTCTCGACTGGCAGAAACGGGTGCAAAAATTGTTGGGACGAGAGGATGTGGAATACACTTGTGAGTTGAAATATGACGGAGCCTCGATCAACCTGTCCTATGATAAAGGAAAATTGGTGCGCGCCGTGACCCGGGGTGATGGGGTGAAGGGTGATGACGTCACCGCAAATGTAAAAACCATACGTTCGCTTCCCCTGGTGCTGAAGGAGGGAGAACAAGCATCCTTTGAAATACGGGGTGAGATCATTCTTCCCCTGGAAGGATTTTTAAAAATGAATCGAGAGCGCATCGAAGCGGGGGAGGACCCTTATCGAAATCCCAGAAATACAGCCAGTGGCAGCCTGAAATTACAGGATAGTGCCGAGGTTGCGGATCGCCCTCTGGACTGCCTGCTGTACCAGGTCGTGTCGGACAATCTTTCGTTTCGCACCCATTATGACGCTTTGAAGTATGCCTCGGGGCAGGGCTTCAAAGTTCCAGAGACACTGCGGATTTGCAGGTCTTCGGATGAGATTTTCGAGTTTTTGACGTATTGGGATGAGCACCGTGACGGTCTGCCTTATGAGACTGACGGGGTTGTGATCAAGGTCAATTCTCTGGATTACCAGGAAGAGCTGGGCTATACCTCAAAATCTCCGCGTTGGGCCCTGGCTTACAAGTTCAAGGCCGAACAGGCAAAAACCCGATTGAACAGTGTCAGTTACCAGGTCGGTCGAACGGGTGCCATAACCCCGGTAGCCAACCTGGAACCCGTTGAGCTTGCCGGTACCGTGGTGAAGCGGGCCTCACTTCACAATGCCGATCAGATCGAGAAGCTGGATTTGAGACTTGGCGATACAGTTTACGTGGAAAAAGGCGGGGAGATCATTCCAAAAATCACCGGCGTGGATCTTGCGGCGCGCTCGAATGAGGCACAACCGATTCAATACATTGCTGAGTGCCCTGACTGTCATACACCGCTTGAGCGAAAAGAGGGAGATGCCAAACATTTTTGCCCGAACGAGTTTGGCTGCCCAACTCAAATTACCGGTCGGATACAACACTATGTAAGCCGCAAGGCCATGGACATAGAAGGCTTGGGCTCAGAGTCGGTTGAACTGCTCTACAAGAATCACCTGATCAGCAACTACGCCGATTTATACGAACTGACAGAGAAAGATATCATTCCCCTGGAGCGTATGGCTGAGAAATCAGCGACCAATATGATTCAGGGGATTCGAAATTCGACTCAGGTGCCTTTTGAAAAAGTTTTATTCGCCCTGGGGATTCGATTTGTAGGGGAGACCGTAGCCAAGAAACTAGCTCGGCATTACAAGAGTATTGATCAGCTCATGGAAGCCACTTTCGAACAACTGACAACAGTAGATGAAATTGGTGACAAGATCGCTCAAAGCATCCTCGATTTTTTCTCTCTTGAATCAAACCGGGAATTGGTTCACCGCCTCCGGAGCTACGGGGTTCAAATGACTCTGAGCGAACAGGAAATGAGTGCTCAATCAAACGTTTTGAACGGGAAAGCCTTTGTCGTCTCGGGCGTGTTTGAGGTGCTGTCTCGCAATGACTTGAAAAAATCCATTGAGGATCACGGAGGGAAGGTCACAGGCTCCATTTCCAAAAAGACCACGTATGTCATCGCCGGAGACAATATGGGACCCAGCAAGAAGGTTAAAGCCGAAAGCCTGGGGATTCCGATTATTTCAGAACACGACTATCTGAAAATGATTGATGCGTTCTAAAGACTACTGAAATTATCAAAATTCATTAACCCGCACCCGGTTGCGAGTGGAGTAGACCTTGCCATCGTTGTGCAGTTGTTTTAGCAACCGGGTCACTACAACGCGCGATGTATTGAGGTCGTCAGCAATCTCCTGGTGCGTGATTTCAAGGTCCTGTTTGTTTTGCACTTTGGCCTTGTCTCCCAGGTATTTCATCAATCTCTGGTTCATATTCATAAAGGCGAGACCATCTATTGATTCTACCATCTCGATGAGCCTGAAGTGGTAGCTATCGATAATGAAGTATCTCCAGGACTTGTATTTGGCGAGCCAATCGTCAATGTGCTCAACGGGCAGAAAAATGGCTTCGGTATCGGAATCCACAACGGCCCTGAAGATGCTCTCTTTCCTGTTGATGCAATTGATGAAGGAGATGGCGCAGGTATCTCCTTTTTCAAGAAAGTAAAGTACAAGCTCATCACCTTCTTTCTCCTGGCGGATGATTTTGATCGAACCATTCAAGAGCAGCGGAATATGGGTCATGTTCTCCCCGATGTCGACAAGAATCTCTCCCGGTTTGAATTTGTCGAGAAACCCGACCTTAACGATCTCGTCAATGAGATCTGCTTCAAAAATATCGGTGTAATAGTCGCTGAGCTTGTCTCTTAGTAAGGCTTCCTGGGCATTCATAGAATGGATATTAACATAAAATCCCGGCAAAGTTAGTTTAAAATGGAATTCGCACCAAGAATTCTCAAAAATGAGTATCAAATATTACCAAAAAAGAAAAACTCTTTAAACGAGTTAAAGAGTTTTCCACCAGAGTTGACTCTGATTAAATTCAAGCAAAACAAATAGATAATTAGAACCTAACTTGAACTTGGGCTAAGAATCTGTCGTTATCTTCATTGATAACTGTCTCGATATTCGCTTGATAATTCAATTGCACCCTAACATTTTTGCTGAAGAAATAGTTCAGACCAATTGTCATCCTTTCGCTGTAGGCGTTCGGCACGTCCTTCACGTCGAGATCCTGGTCGAAGAATTCATACTTGAACACAGGCTGCAAATTCCACTTCGTATCATACCAGATCATACCATAGGCACCAGCACGTCGCTCACCCAATTCCAGGGGTTCCGCACCACAACCAGCATCGGCAGCCCGGTTGTACGCACCTTCGTCCTGAATGTATTCCCCCTGAATGTGGAGGTTGTTGAATTCCATGAGGATTTCTCCACCCCAGGTGGTTCTGTCAGAATCATTGTCATTGGGCACAGGGTATCCATAGCGGAAGCTAGCACCGAGGTGCATCCAGTCAAAGAGCCTGTAGGTGGCGCGACCGACGAAATCCTTCTTGTTGTTTTCGTCCTTGGTCAACAATCCGCTACCGTTCATAATGGCTACGGCGTAGCTGAAACGGGTCGAATGCATGTTCCCTCCGAGCATCATGAGTCCATAGTCACGTTGGGGCACTACCAGCTGATCCGAAACAATAGCCCGGTCAATGGTCACCAGGTTGTGACACCCGGTCGCATAGACTTCCAGTCCGAAAGGCTGCTTGTAGGACCCGATGGAGAATGTAGCATATTCAAAGCGATCCCAACTGATAAAGGCATCCATGAGATAGGCACCCGGAGTTTGACCCCCAATGAAGGGGCTCGCTTCAAGCATGAAATAGTACGTAAAGTCATCTATAATACGTCCTCGTACACCAATTCGTGCTCGTCTGAATGTAAAGGTACTCTCGCCGGGATCCCCTTGGGTATATTGGTATTCCGGTTGGAGGTATCCGAAGATCTTTATTTTCGGTTGGGCCAAGGTATCATTGGGATCATCCACGTCACAACCCTGCGCAAACATGGAGGTCGTGAAGATCAACGTTGCTGCTAGCAGCAAAATCCATTCAATTTTTTTCATCTCTAGAATTTTGAGTTTCATTTATTGGACCAAAGGAAGATTCTTAGGCACAGAAGACCCCACTCCCCATTGGTTGGTGCTCCAGGCTTGATTTGAATGGTAGATGCCATTCATTCCGAAAGTCATGCTATACGCGTCGTAGCCTAAAACTCGCAACCAGGCGGTCATAACCGCAGATGTCTGTCCTGTGTAGCAGTATGTGATCACCTTGGCATTCTCACCGGAGTTCAGAGCCTTGTAGCCATCTCCATCGAGTTTCAGCTCTTCATTGATCCTGAAGGCATTTTTGATATGGCCGAATCCAGCGTAATCTGTAGCAGAGAAATAGTTGTTTACGAAATAGTTGGATGGGTTGGAAAGGACATCTCCTCCTTTCGCCGTTTTGAATCCCGCAGCCACAACATCTTCAACACGTTTTCTGAGAATTTCAGACCCGTCTTGAGACAAGCTCTTGATGTCAGGATCATCAAAAATGGTATTTGATGGTGCGCCATCGTAGGACCAGTTGGAGTTATCCTTGGCAGCATCGCCTGTATTTCCGTTCCATGGCCCTGCAGTTTCAGGGTTCCAGCCGGACATACCCCATTTCAGGGCCTGAGCTGTTGGGTATCCATACATACGCAAGAGTGAAACGGCATAGCAAGCGGTTTGTCCTGTATAACACACAACGAGAATTTGCTTGGGTGCATTGGCAGCTTCGTCCAGGATATTCGAAAACGGAACGTTTATTGCTCCTGCAATATGACCTTTTGCGAAGTCACCGGCTGCGCGAATGTCCAAAATCGAATACTTGTTCAAAAACGCGTCCAAATCGGCTTCGGCAGGCGCGCCTGCGACAAACTTAGTGCCGCCATCGGGCCCGGATAGAATATAGCCGATGTCCAGGTTGTTCGTCAACATGTGATCCTTGAGCGTCTCAAACGTCGGCTTGAAAATTGGATTTTCTTCTAGAATATCGTCACCCCTATCGCAGGAAGTCAAAAAGAACCCTGAAAAAAACAGGAGGCCGATCAGATATAAACTAAACCTTTTCATAATATTAATTTTTGAATTGAATGTGAGTTTTATTTTCATTGTTTTATTGGTGTTCAAAAGGGAATTGAAACTATTCAACAACAGGGTACATATTGACTTCTTTCTTGGTGAAAGCTCCCCAGCCATTGTCTTTAAGTGTGTTGTGCATGTAGCTGTTGGCCCCGTAGGCGATGTTTGATGCGTCATAGCCCAATACATCGAGGTAAGCCACCACATAAGCAGTTTCCTGACCGGTTGTTCCATTGACTACGATCTTTTTATCAGCTGGAAGAGTCATGAGATCTGCAGTAGAGGTCAGCGATCCGTTGGGCTCATATTGTACGGCATTTGGGATGTGTCCCTTTTCGTAGCGATCCATTCGATTGTAATCCACGATATAATAGCTGCCCGGGTTGGCAAACACGTCTGAAGATTTAGCGATGGACTCTTTGTAGGGCGTTGCAAACAATTCTTCCAGGCGGGCGCGCAGTATGGCTTCGGCCTCTGTTTTTCCTGTACTCAAAGCGGGCAAGGTTCCCTTGGGTCCTTTTTCGCTCGCCTCAGTCACCACCTTGTCGGCAAAATCGTCTTTGGTGTTTTTCAACCAGGAATTCTCGGCAAAGTCGACTCTCCAGGAGCTCATTCCCCAGTTCATGCTGTAAACATTGTCATAGCCGGCAATTCTCAAGAGGCTTGTAAAGTAGGCAGCCGATTGGCCAGAATAGCATACCAATACAATCTTGTCAAAATCGGCAGGAGTGATGCTGTTCTCGAAATAAGTCAGGAGATCAGTCGACAGGACATTGCTGGCATTTTTGATATGACCGTATTCGAACCAGGTTTCAGTTCGAATGTCAATGACGTGATACTTCTCGTTCTTAAGGTTCTTTTTCACCTCATCTGCGGGTATAATGGCAGGCGCGGCATCGGTGTTCACAAAATTGCGATTGCCTTCCAAAAACTCCAGAAGAATTTCTGTTTCGCCTGTTGAGACAGGAGGTTCAGAATTGTTGTCTTTCGCAATGGAAAATCCGCTGAGTGCAAATGAAAGCGGAAGAACAAAAGCAAGTAGATAAAGAAGTCGCTTTTTCATGGTTTCTAAGATTTATGATTCAATTAAATATTTGTTTTTACTTGTGTGTAAAAGTAGAATTGGGGCTGTGTAATAATTATGACAATTGTCATTAAACCCTAATATAGAGTTAGTTAACTCAGTATCCTGTGTTACATTCTAATGAAACTACGGGTACCCTTTTGGGCCGATTTCAAAAAAAATACCCCGCTCAGAGGCGGGGTATCGATCAAAACAATCAACTAAATACTCAGGAGGTCAAATCAACAGCCTCCCTCGGGCATTTTCTTTTTCTTTTTCTGTTGGGGAGCAACTTTTTTAGGAGGTGGCGGCGCCACTGTTCTTTTAGCAGCCTGTTTTTTGGATTCATTTACTTTTTTTACCGAAGTTTCTATGAACCCGGCTATATCCGGGCTGGGTTTCTCGACTTCGGAATAGGTCGTTATGAGTTTGTCCTTCTCGAAGTAGTTCTCACTTTCCAGAATTTTGACCGGTCCCATGTCGAGCTGACACAGCATCATGAAAGCAGGCAAGGTCTCATTGGGGTCTTTGCCGTAGAGCAGGATAATCTTGCCTTCTTGGAGGTATTCGTTCAATTGGGCAGTGTAGTCTTTGCTCAACAGCTCAGGGGCATATATGTTGATCGCGTCCGGCAGATGCCCTTTCTCATAGTCAAAAGGATTTCTCACATCGACCAACACATAGGATTCGGTTTCAAGCCCTTGAGGGGAGACCAGGTAGTCGGTCGTGTCCATTTTCATCAACGTTGTGGACGTGTTCTGCGCATAGAGGAAGCTGGGCTTTTTGTAGTTGAGCAGGGCAATCAGTATCAGTAGGATGGAAAGCACTGCTGCGATCGATATCCGTTTTGTTTTTTCTAGTTCTTTCATGAGTTTCAGAATTTTTTTGGGTAGCTGCCAAGTATTTTGCTATCAGCATCCGCCTTCGGGCATTTTTTTCTTCTTCTTCTTGACCGGAGTCACAGTTTTGGGCTTTGGACTGGGTTGTGGGGCAGGTGGGGTTGCTTCCACCTCATCCTCGTAGGCCACGCCGAAGAACATACTTGCGGATTTTCTGAAGGCGTATAACTCATGGTCGCTGTTTGGCATCTTTTCATCCGGTTCCGGAGGATTGATTACCGAATTGAACCAATCTTGCATGCCTCCTTCAAGCACACGCAAATTTTTATATCCCAACCTGTTGCAAAGAATCCAGGCCTGATCCGCATAAAAGTTGTCATCTGAGCAAAGTACGATCTCATAGGCGGCCTGATCGAGATATCCTTCATTTTCTTTATCCAGGATATCTTCAAGGGGTATGTTGATGGCTCCCGGAATGGAATAGGATTCAAATCGTACCGAATCCCGAACATCAATCACAAGAATGGACGGATCTCCCGAAATGATTTTGTGCGCAAGCACGTCGGAGGAGATATAGCGCTCAGGGCTGATCGAATTGGCCAGCAGCGCTTCGGGGTCTATGCCTTCGTGTTTTTCATAAGTAGGAAGAAAGAGAAGTCCTCCTGCCAGAAGTATCAGGACCACAGCGAGAATCTCGTAGCTGTGGGTAAGGAGTTTTGCCAATTTTCTGTTGTACATGATGCAAGGAATTAATTAATAAACCACTTTTTTGACCCGTTTTCTAACGATATCTGCGATTACGAAGGAGAGCACTGCCAGCAAGGTGAACCCAAAAACAAAAACATAGGGAGAGATCTCAAAGGCGTCCATAATGGTAATGTATCCCATGAATCCACCGTCGTACAAGGGTTCGAATCGGGAGAACAATTCTGAGAACAGGAAAATCCCGATCAGAATTCCCCCGACATAAACCAGGGCATCGATCTTGCCGATGGCAGCCGCGCAAATGCTGGTTCCCGGGCAAAATCCACCCGTGATAAAACCCAGTCCCATGATTCCGCCTCCGATCAGAGCTCCTTTCAAATAGGTCGGGTGGACGTAAAGCGCTCCGAGATCCAGGTAGCCCATGTAATCCATGTAGAGAATTCCTATCGAGGAAACCAGGGCTGCCGTAAAGAAGACTTTGAGCACCGCAAAGTCATAGCCGTAGAACACACCTGCAAGCTTGCGCGATGAGGAGAATCCCGAGCTTTCCAGGATGTACCCGAAGGCGATGCCGATGACAAGGGCGAAGATGCTGTTCCATTCAGCAGGTATTATTTCATTTGGAATCAATGGTCCCATAGTTGTCTATTTAGTCGTTGTTGATTATATCCAGTTTTTTCTAAAAAAATAAGCGAACAAGAAGGCGCTGCCGAAAATCGCGAGCATCGTGATAAAGCCGCCGACAGAAAGGACAGCTATCCCGCTTAATGCCGCCCCGCTGGTGCATCCCCTCGCAATTTGCGCTCCGAGGCCGAATAGCAGCCCGCCGATAAGAGCAAAAATCAAACGTCTTTTTACGGTGATCTTGGGGGAATGCTGAACCTTAAATCCCAATCGGCCGTTGAGGCCACCTGAGAGAAAGGCGCCCAGGATGATTCCCAGGGTCTCGAAAACCAACCAATTGTTGAGTGGCGATTCCTCATCATTGAGGAATTTGCTGTAATAGGCGTTCTCGTGGGCGTGCTTGGTATCCGCCTTGTCTACGATCGCAACGACGCCGCTTTTGAGTCCTCCCGTGGCTCCGAGTCCGCGACCGGTGATATAAAAGGTGAAGATGATCAATATCCCCAGGAGGAACCCTCCGAAGTAAGGATTCCAGTAGACGCGCATTCTTTTTTCTTCTTTCTGTGCCATGTTCAGGGTTTGAGTTCTATTTCAATTTTTCTTTGGGTTCTGCTTTGTTTCTTAGGTTCTGATTGGTTCCTATTTAGTACAGGTATCGGGTTATCTGTCCGGCTTCGACCATCACAAACCGGAAAATCAGTCCGCCCAGGAGGATCAGCATGGCAGGCACCGCGGCAGGCACCTTTTTTCCAAGGATCTCCATGAGCTCTATACTGGCAGGGACAAGGAGTCCCAGGATGATGACGAAGCCGAAGAACATCAGGGTAAATTCCCCTCCGACCAACAGCTGCATGGCCTCCAGCTGAACCTGCGAACCGGCATGCATTCCCATGATCATATGCACGATAAGACCCAGTTCCAGCACGATTAGGGCCAGATCGATTCGTGTGAAGAGATGTCTCTCAGCAGAGGATTTCGCCAAAAGAATGATGGTTGCTGCCCCGGTTGAAAGTCCGGAAGTCAGGAACAGGGGGCCGAGAATGGCGTTGTTCCATAGCGGTCTGGCGTTAAAAGCAGAAAGCAATATTCCGGTGTAAACGCCAAGTATAATGGAAAGAGGAATCAGGGCGTAGGCCATTTGCTTCCGGTAGGGAACCAGAAATTCTTCGATTTTGACCAGAAAACCGATTCGTTTGGAAGAATTCTTCACAAATTCAGAATAGTAGGTCAATACCCACATGAAGGTGAGGGGAGTAGTGATCAAAAGGACCCAGGCACCCCATGACATGGGAGACTCCAAACGAATCGTGGTGTACAGCTGGTAGGTGTAAAGTGGGTGAGTCAGGTCATAGACCAGGGCCAACAATCCCAGGGAAAGTGCCACGGGAGGAACAAGGGTGGCGTATTTGACCGCGCCAACGTACTCTTTTTCTTTGCCCAGCACCGTGACTACACTGCTGAAAAAAATGATCCCCGCTGCCAGTCCGCCCAGGAAAAGGTAGACCGAAATGGGCCAGTGCCAAATCTGCAGGTAGGGATCTATATTGGGGATGTCTCTTCCGCTTATGAATAATTCTTCTTGCATGGTTGAAAGTTTATCTCGTGTTATTGTGACATTTTACAATCAAATATTTTTCACTCAAATCAAATAATAGACATGAGGTTTGGTACCGGCTTCGGGAGCCAGGGTTTTGAATTTTCTGTTTCTCAACAAGTTTGAGACTTCGCTGTTCGGATCGTCGAGATCACCGAAATACATGCAATTCGTCGGGCAAACCGAAACACAGGCGGGTGACTGACCTTTTTCCACGCGGTGGTGACAAAAAGTGCACTTGTCGACGTAGCCTTCGGGGTGTTGAAACCTGGCGTCATAAGGGCAGGATTCGATGCATGCCCCGCATCCGATGCATTCTTCGGGAGTGACCAGGACGATTCCTCCGTCAATGATATGACTCGCTCCTGTAGGGCAGCATCGTACGCAAGGCGCGTTTTCGCAATGATTGCACCTTTCGGATTTGAGTTCGAGCTCGACGTTCGGATACGAACCGTCAACCACCTCGGTGATCCAGTCCCGGCAGTATCCCACGGGAACATTGTTCTCTGTTTGACACGCTACCACACAATCGCTACAACCAACGCACTTGAGGGTGTCTATGACCATTGCATATCTCATATCTCTACAGTTTTATGTGGATTTTCACTTAGAATGCTCACGAAGTTTCCGCGCATTCCCGTACCGCCCATAATTGGGTCCACTGCAACGCTGCTGATCATCTGGGTATCGTTGATCCCCTTGCCCACAGCCCTGGTCAGTTTTTTGTTCGTGTGTCCGAACCCGTGAACCATATATACGGAGTCCCAACGGATGCGCTCTGTGACCCGAACTTTTATAGAGAAGTCCGAGATGACCCCATCCTGGTTTTTCAGCCATACCTCCTGACCGTTTCTCAGTTCGAGAATACGTGCCACCTTAGGATTCACCCAAAGTCGATTCTCATCTTTCAGATCATTGAGGTTCGGGTTGTTCGCGGTGCGGCTGAACGTATGCATGGGTGCCCGTCCGTAGTTTAACCGGTAATAACCTGCAGGTGGCTCGGGATGTCTTTGGTAGACCGGCATAGGGTCAAAGCCGAGGTCCTTGAGCTCCTGGGAGTAGAGTTCAATCTTACCGCTTGACGTGGAAAACTCATATGCTTCGTCTTTTTCGAGGTACATGGAACCCGATTTTCTCGGATACATCTTCACCCCTGTTCTTTCCAGCTCGGTGAGCGAGGTTCCCAGCTGCTCAAGCTGCCATTTGATGACATCCTCGTAGTCCTCGTAGTCAAAATAGTCCGAGAGTCCCAGTCGTTCCCCAATCTGTTTGGCTACCCACCATCCCGGTTTCGAATCGAATCTCGGTTTTGCTGCGGGCAGACGCACGGCTACGGAAGGCTCTCGATTGGTCGCAGAGCGAATTCCATCTGCGCGTTCCAGATAGGTGGCCTCCGGCAAAACGACATCTGCGTATCCGGTGACGTCCATGGGCATAGTGTCCATCACGACCATGAAATCCAGCGACTCTATGGCCTCTTCCAGAAGTTTCTTGTTCGGTATGGATTTGGTGATGTTTGTTCCTGCGACCATCCAGGCCCTGACCGGGTATGGATTGTCAGGATTTGGGATTGAAGCCTTGATTACCTCCGTGGTTATTCCCATTTGGGCCAGCGGATACGCCTTGCCAAGCTCCTTCCAACCCCATTTGTGTTCCGGGTATTGAGGATGCGGGTACTTGGGAACCTTAATGCTCTCCTTAAAGTAGAATCCACCCCGGCGACCCCAGGAGCCCAAAAGGGCGTTTAATATGGCGATTGATCTTGAACGCTGCGAGTCATCGCCGTACCATGTAACGTGGCGACCGGGGTGCACGATAACGGCAGGAGCGGCATTGGCCATTTCCCTGGCGGTTCTGCGGATGTCTTGAGGTTTGATCTTCGTGATGCCATAGGCCCATTCGGGGGTGAAGGTTCTCACATGATCCTTGAGCTGTCTGAATCCGAGAGCGTATTTGTCGATGTATTCCTTGTCATACAGGTCTTCATAGATCAAGACGTGCATCCACGACAACAGGAGTGCTATATCGGTTGCCGGCTTTATGGGCAACCAGTATTTCGATTTGCTCGCAGCGGTCGAAAAGCGGGGGTCAACGGTTATGATGGTCGCCCCCTGGTCGATGGCATCGGACATTTCCTGGACCTGGGTGTTGTGCATGTTCTCACCGATGTGAGAGCCGATGAGAACGAGACAGCGCGTGTCCCGGATGTCTGTCGGCTCAGGAGATCCAACCCAGCTACCGAAGGTCGCGGCAAACCCGGTTTCCCTGGGTCCTCGGCATTGTGCATAGGCGGGTTCGGCAATGGTGTCCGACCCCATGGCCTTGAAAAGGTGTTCCAGGTGTTTTCCGGGGGATCCGTGCTTGAGCAGGGCTATCGATTCAGGGCCATGAGCCTGACTGATTTCTGTGAATTTTTTGGCGATTAGATCGAGGGCCTCTTCCCAGGTAGCTTCCCGGAAAGTCTGTTCCCCGTCGATCTCGGTGCGTATCAAAGGCTTCTTCAAACGGTCGTTGTCGCTGTACATCCCAACGCCACCGGTTCCTCTTGGGCACAAACGACCAAAGCAATGAGGGTCGATTTCGTTGCCGATGAGTTTGACCACATCGCCTTTGTCATCCGTATAGGCCCAGGCAGCGCACTTCCAAAAGCAAACCTCGCAATAGGTAGCGGTGCGCGTCAATGGAACGGAACTCGCTTTGACCCCCGTGTCGTCAAAACTGACCGGATAGAGCCCGAGACCTGTTGTTCCCATTGCGACGCCTCCGGCGCCGAGAGCTGATATTCTAATAAAAGACCTTCTCGATTTGTCCATAATCTATTTGTTTTTGCCCTCTGGAATCTATGGCTAAAACGAAGGGCATGGTTCTGTTTTGCAGTTGTAAAATTAGTTTCACTTGGTCCCAGCGAAGATGATTTTCGTCATGAACCAATGTGACACCGGTCACATATTTGTTGATGAATCCTGCCATCGCTCATATTTTAACTTGCTTCGAAAATGTACTTTTGTCGTATTAAGAGTTTGAGCTGTTTTTCGCAGAGACAGGATTTGAAGTTCGTTAAGATTCAGTTTTGATTTTTTTACCTTCCATAGTAACCCTGAGATCATCGACCGTCACAATACTAGTGGCCGTGACCTTTGCGTTCTTGATACAATCTTGCGGAGAAGGGCCGAAGCAAAGCTCTCCTGATTCTTATACGGAACTGGAGGGTGAGTTGGAGACTGGAAAAGAGTCCTGTCTGGCATGCCACAACCAGTTGAAAGGCTACTCGGAGTATCACAACCCTGAAAACATAGGTTGTGCGGTCTGTCATTTGGGCCAACCCGGGGAGTTTGACAAGGAGGCGGCCCATGCGTCCATGATCTTGATACCCGGAAATCTGGCCGACGCAGCCCAAACCTGTGGGACCTGTCACCCCAATGAACTGCAGAAGGTTGAAACTTCTCTCATGACCACCAATTCCGGGCTGGTGGCCGTCGACAAGTTCGTTTTTGACGAGGCCCATACGCCCGATGGTCATTACGACATACGTGATATAGGTGACAGTGCAGCGGATCAGCATTTGCGGAATCTGTGCGCCAATTGCCACCTGGGAGCCGAAAAGTCAATGTACGGGCCGATCACTGAATTGACCCGAGGAGGGGGATGCAATGCCTGTCATCTCAACTATTCGAAGTCAGCTGAAGAAGAATTGACCCGATACCTTTCTTCAGGGAAACAGGTGCTTCCGAGTTTTCATCCGGCAACGAACATACAGGTCGGAGATACCCATTGTTTTGGATGTCACAGTCGATCCAGCCGGATTTCTACCAATTACATGGGCTGGCAGGAGACGCTGGAAAGCGGGCAGGATGTCAGGGGAGACCCCGGCTACAGGGCCTTTCAGGATGGACGTGTTTACAAGAGTCAGCCTGAAGACGTGCACCACGCTTCGGGCATGCTTTGCGTGGATTGCCATGGAGTGCGGGATGTGATGGGCGACGGCCGGACCTACACCCATGAAGAGGATGCCGTTCACCTGGCTTGCACTGACTGTCACTACAGCGAAAAGCCAAACACGATTGATTTTGAGAGTCTGGACAGGGAATCCATTCTCGTATTCTCTCACCGTGGATTTGAACATCTCGACAAGCCCATGCTTCGGCGCGGCAAAGACAGCATTGCACTCGTCAACACCTATGTGGAAGAAGGAAAGGCCTTTTTGATTGGAAAGGCGGATAAAATAGTCAGGAATATCGTGCCTCAACCCGAAGTTTGTGCCCGCGATGCGGCTCACAAAGACTTGACCTGTTCGAGCTGCCACAGTCAGTGGGCCCCAAGGTGCATTGGTTGTCACAACAGTTTTGAAAAAAACGATCCGATGGCCTACGATCTTCTGGAGAAAAAGGTTGCCGAGTCGGGTTGGGTGGAACACGTCTTTGAATTTTCGGCAGATCTTCCTGCGCTGGGCGTCCGGGAAAGAGAGGGAAAGCGTCATATTGAGCCAGCCGTTCCGGGAATGATACTGACGATCGATCACGACAGCTTTGAGGGAGACAGCTTGACGGGAACAGCTTTTAAACGCCTTTATGCGCCAAACTCTCCACACACCATTGGCAAAGGATCGCGTACCTGTGTTTCCTGCCACGCCAATCCTGCGGCACTTGGCTATGGCAAAGGAAACCTAGAGTTCGATGTTTCCCAAAATGAATCCGAATGGGTCTTTACCGCGGAATATGCGGAGAACCCCAATGACGGACTGCCCGAAGATGCCTGGATTCCTTTTTTGGAACCGCCAAAGGCCGAGGTCCTCTCCACGCGCAGCGACTTCCGTCCATTTGGCATGGATGAACAAAAACGAATCCTGACCGTGGGGGCCTGCCTCAAGTGTCATGCCTCGGACTCTCCCTTGATGCGAAGGTCCTTGTCTTCAGGATTAAATCCTTTACTTTTGGAGAGGAGCGCTCAATGTGTGCTTCCCAAATTTGACTGAACAGATCACTGATTATGAATCTTACTGAAATTTAAATGAGCCGGGAGAGCAACGGAAACAAACTTATTTGGATCTACTTTATCGTAACCGCACTGGATCTCATTGGAGTCGGATTGAAGGTGGATTGGCTCGTCATGTTATGCAAACCCCTGATGATGACGAGTCTGATGGCTTTTTATTGGGTGGTCTCTGCCAGGCGCAGCAAACTCTACCTGGGAGCCCTGTTCTTTTCGCTGCTCGGGGACATTTTCCTGCTGGACAAGGAAGGACTTTTTTTGTTTGGCATAGGAGCTTTCTTGGTCACGCAGGTTCTGTTCATTGTTCTGGTGCTCAGAAGGACAAGCAGGTCTTCAAAGTCAAATTTGATTTGGAGCGCAATTCCTTTTCTGATCTATCTCGTTCTGCTCATGCGGACTTTGGCGCCTGAACTGGATGACTTATTCTATCCCGTACTGATTTACGGTTCGGTGATCTCTGTGTTTGGAATCACGGCCCTGAACTATCACCTGAACCAAAGAAATGCCGAATCGTCGATTCTGCTGAGCGGGGCCCTGCTCTTTATCGCCTCTGACAGTATGATCGCACTGAACAAGTTCTATTCACCGCATATGATCTACCCGGTAGCCATCATGCTGACCTACGCCCTTGCCCAGTACCTGATCTGTCACTCCATGCTAATGGAAGAGAAGTCTGTTGCAGAATGAGCAAGGTGCAGGACGTGTGTGCGATGGAATACTTATTTGAACATATCCATACCGGGAATGTCAGGTAACCCACCCTTGGCGGCTGCGGCCATTTCGGCTTCATGGATTTTTGAGGCTTTTTCAAGTGCTTTGTTCAATGCCAGGATCAGGTAGTCCTCAAGTGCCTCCTTGTCTTCGAGGAGCTCATCGTCTATGGCTAGATTCTTGATCTGGCGATTGGCAGTCACAGTCACAACGACGAGGCCGTTTCCGGCTTCCCCATCGACCATGACCTGGTCCAGGCGCTTCCTGGTTTCTTCAATTTTGGCCTGAGCTTCCTTGAGTTTGGCCATCATTCCCTCCATATCTCCGAGCATAATTGTAGGTTTTAAATTTAAATGTTAGTTTCGCGGTCATCCCAGCCGCATTCACAAAATTAAGAAAATGAATTGTCAACAAGCATGGTAAATAAAATAAGTACGCTTGCAATTGTATTATCCGTTATTTTTGCGATCTCCTGCAAGAATGATCAAAACGAAGAAAGAAATCAAATGAAAGATGCCCAAAAACTGGTCAAGCCTCCTGTAGCTAAGAAAATTCCCAAAGAACTTGAATTACATGACGACCTGCGCATTGACAACTACTACTGGCTCAATGATCGAGAGAATCCTGATGTCATAAAATACCTGGAGCAGGAAAATGCTTTCTATGATGCAATGACCGCCCATACCACGAAGTTTCAGGAGGACCTCTTTGAGGAGATGAAGTCGAGGATAAAAGAAGAAGATGAGTCGGTTCCGTATCGCAAGAATGGGTTTTATTACATCACGCGTTTCAAAACCGGGCAGCAATACCCCATATACGCTAGAAAAAAGGGCAACCTGGAGGCGCAGGAAGAGCTTATCGTGGACGTCAATGAAATGGCGGATGGACATGACTATTACGCACTCACCGGCTTGAATATAAGTATGGACAATCGGCTTGCGGCCTTTGGAGTGGACACCTTGAGTCGTCGTCAATACGACCTGAGGTTCAAGAACCTGGAAACGATGGAACTCTACCCTGAGGAGATCAAGAATACCACAGGGAACTCTGCCTGGGCCAATGACAACCGGACGGTATTCTATACCCGAAAGGACCCTGTCACCTTGAGAAGTGATAAAATTTACAGGCACACCCTGGGTACGGATCCGTCGGAGGACACCTTGATCTATGAGGAAGAAGATGAGACTTTCTGGACTTTCGTTTACAAGTCAAAATCTAACCGGTACATCATTATCGGGTCTTACAGCACCCTTACGACCGAATACAGGTTCCTGGATGCTGACGATCCCGAAGGGGATTTTTCTCTCGTGCAGGAAAGAGAGCGGGGTCTGGAGTATTCAATTGCTCATTTTCAAGACCACTTTTATGTGCATACCAACAAAGACGAGGCGAAGAACTTCAAGTTGATGAGGACCCCGGTGGACAAGACCGGAAAAGAAAACTGGGTTGAGGTCATTCCCCACAGAAAGGACACTTTGCTCGAGGACATTTCTATCTTCAAAGAATTCATTGTCCTTGAGGAGAGAAACAATGGCCTGAACAAGATTCGAATTCGCAAATGGGACAACAGCGAAGATTTTTATCTGCCTTTTGAAGAAGAGACTTATTCGGCATCGGTTTACAACAATCCGGAATTCGACACCCATTTGATCCGCTACAGTTACAACTCATTGACGACCCCGAATTCTGTCATCGATTTTGACGTGAATTCAAAGACCAAATATGTAAAGAAAGAACAGGAGGTACTCGGAGACAAATTCAAAAAAGAGAACTACAGAAGCGAAAGAATTTGGGCGGATACAAGGGATGGTAAGAAAGTGGCTATTTCCATGGTGTATCACAAGGATACAAAACCGGGAAGCGATACCCCGCTGCTATTGTACGGCTATGGGGCATACGGAAGCATTGTGAGCGACCGCTTCAGCAGTGTTCGACTGAGTTTGCTGGACAGGGGCTTCATCTATGCCATCGCACACATACGTGGTGGCGAATACCTCGGCAGATCCTGGTATGAAGACGGAAAGATGTTCAACAAGAAAAACACTTTCAATGATTTCGTCGACTCGGCCTCTCATTTGATCGATCAGGGATATACCTCTGCCGATCACCTGTATGCGGAGGGAGGCTCTGCGGGTGGGCTGCTCGCGGGCGCCGTGATCAATATGAATCCGGAGCTTTTCAACGGGGTGATCGCCGCAGTTCCATTCGTGGATGTGGTCACCACCATGCTGGATGAGAGCATACCTCTTACGACAGGAGAGTTCGATGAGTGGGGGAACCCCAAGCAAAAGGACTCCTATGAGTATATGCTTTCCTACTCTCCTTATGACAATGTGGAAGCCAAGGAATACCCCAATTTGCTCGTTACCACGGGCCTGCACGACTCCCAGGTGCAGTATTTTGAACCAGCAAAATGGGTGGCCAAGTTGAGGGACATGAAAACTGACAACAATAAATTGCTGCTTTACACGAATATGGATACCGGGCATGGTGGCGCGTCCGGACGGTTCGACGCTCTGAAGGAGGTGGCTCGAGATTACGTCTTTCTTCTTGATTTAGAAGGAATTACGAATTAAAAAGTTTTTTTGTATTATTGTTACTCACGTGACCGAGACCCGAATCTTATCCCCAGATTCAATGGAGGTTAAAAAAAAATAATTAAATTTGCGCGGTTTTTATAATCAAAGTATTATAATTCTATGAAAAAACATAACGGTATAACTAATTCTATTTTGGACTTAGTCGGAGAGACGCCTCTCATTCGATTGAACAAAATAACAGAAGAGTTAGACGGTGAGTTCTTAGCAAAATACGAAGCCTACAATCCGGGGCACTCTATGAAAGACAGAATAGCGGTGCACATTGTGGAGCAGGCAGAAAAAAAGGGGATACTCAAAGAGGGGAGCACGGTCATTGAGACGACCTCGGGGAACACCGGGTTCAGTGTGGCCCTCGTATGCATCATCAAGGGATATGAGTGCATATTGGCAGTTAACTCCAAGGCGTCGAAGGGAAAGATCAACATGCTCAGGGCCATGGGTGCGAAAGTTTACGTTTGCCCGGCACATGTGAGTGCGGATGATCCGAGATCTTATTATCAGGTAGCCAAGAGACTTCATTCGGAAACAGCGGATTCCGTATACATCAATCAGTATTTCAATGGACTGAATTCGGAGGCACATTACCTGTCAACCGGACCTGAGATCTGGGAACAGACGGAAGGCAAAGTGACGCATGTGGTCGTTGCGAGCGGAACAGGGGGGACAATTTCAGGGGTTGGCAAATACCTGAAAGAGAAAAATCCTGCAATCAAGGTTTTGGGTGTGGATGCCTATGGGTCGATTCTCAAAAAGTTTCACGAGACCTCAGACTTTGACACCAACGAAATCTATCCCTACCGAATTGAAGGTCTTGGAAAGAATCTTGTGCCTTCCGCCACAAATTTCGAGGTCATCGATGTGTTTGAGAAGGTGACGGATGAAGATGCAGCCCACAGGGCCAGGGAGTTGGCAACCACAGAGGGGTTGTTTACAGGATACACCAGCGGTGCTGTGATTCAGGCAACAATTCAGTATGCAGCCAAAGACTATTTTGACAAAGACAGTGTCGTTGTTATGATACTTCCGGACCACGGATCTCGATACATGGAAAAGGTCTATTGTGACGAATGGATGAGTGATCAGGGTTTCTTCGACACTCAGAAACAAGCGAGAGGTTCTCTGGAAAACATTCAATAAAGAGATCCAAACAATTCTAATATAGGGCCATTCGTGTAGCGAATGGCCTTTTCATTTTATTATTTTCTATAAACATCAAAAGGTGTTAATAAGAAATTTTCCTATTTTTGCACTTGATTTAGATGAAGGTGTTTTGCCTTCCATAGAAATGAATTTTGAAGATGAAAGACTTATTTGAGAGAATTATCAAGGATAAGGGTCCTTTGGGAAAATGGGCCAAGCAAGCGGAAGGTTATTACGTATTCCCCAAGCTTGAGGGTCCGATCTCCAATCGGATGAAATTCAACGGACGTGAAGTTATCACCTGGAGCATCAATGACTACCTGGGTCTGGCCAATCACCCGGAAGTGAGAAAAGCGGATGCGGAGGCTGGAGCAGAACATGGAATGGCTTACCCAATGGGTGCGCGGATGATGAGCGGCCACACAAACTACCACGAACAATTGGAGCGGGAATGCGCTGATTTTGTGGGGAAAGAAGCCGCTTACCTTGTGAATTTTGGATACCAGGGAATGGTATCGGCCATCGATGCCCTGGTCACTAAGAATGACGTTGTGGTTTATGACATGGATTCACATGCCTGCATCATTGACGGAGCAAGGCTTCACCAGGGGAAAAGATTCACTTTCCGTCACAACGACATCGAAAGTTTTGAAAAGAACCTGCAGCGTGCAGTCAAGATAGCAGAAGAGACAGGAGGAGGAGTTCTGGTGATCAGTGAAGGTGTCTTTGGTATGCGAGGGGAGCAGGGCAAACTCAAGGAGATTTGCGCTCTGAAAGAAAAATACAACTTCAGGTTACTGGTCGATGACGCACATGGTTTCGGAACACTCGGCAAGTCGGGTGCTGGGGCAGGCGAGGAGCAAGGAGTTCAAGACGCAATTGACGTTTACTTTGCAACTTTTGCCAAGTCCATGGCGGGTATCGGAGCCTTTTTTGCCGGCGACAAAGAGGTGATCAAGTATCTTCAATACAACATGAGGTCCCAGATGTTTGCCAAATCCCTGCCGATGGCGATGGTGAAAGGCGCTCTGAAAAGACTCGATATGATCCGCACCATGCCTGAGCTCAGAGAGAAGCTTTGGGAAAATGTGAATGCCCTGCAGAATGGCCTGGTGGAAAAGGGGTTCAATATTGGAAAGACCAATACCTGTGTAACCCCGGTCTTCCTGGAAGGAGATATTCCGGAAGCCATGGCTATGGTTAACGATCTGAGAGAAAACTACGGAATATTCTGCTCCATAGTCGTTTACCCGGTGATTCCAAAGGGAATGATTCTCTTGAGATTGATACCCACCGCAGCGCATACGCTGGAGGATGTGGAGGAAACCATCAAGGCGTTTTCATCCATTAGGGAAAAATTGAATAAAGGCTTTTACAAGCGCATAGCTGCCGCACTGATGTCAGAAGATGCCATGACCGAATAAAAATCGGTTTTTTATTTCTCCATGTCGAGTCGGGAGCTCGCAACCGAATCTTCCCGGTCAAAATCTTTGTTGAGGTATTTCAGGTAACCCACGATGCCGATCATGGCTGCGTTGTCTGTCGTGTATTCGAACTTGGGAATGTAGGTCGTCCAACCGTCAGATTCTTCCATGGCCCTCAGGGTCGAGCGTATCTCCGAATTTGCTGACACGCCTCCCGCTATTCCAACGTGTTTGATGCCGGTCATTTCAGAGGCTTTTTTTAGCCTGTTCATCAAAATCGTGACTATTGTGCGTTGAACCGAAGCACAAATGTCGTCCATGCGCTGGTGAATAAAATCGGGGTTCTTCTTTTGCTCTCTTTGCAGGAAGTAAAGAATAGCCGTTTTGAGTCCGCTGAAACTGAAGTCCAACGGGTTTTCCGTCTTGGGTTCCGAGAAGCTGAAAGCCAACGGGTCACCCTGAGACGCATGCTTGTCGATAAGCGGTCCACCAGGATAGGGTAGCCCGAGCAGTTTGGCCGTTTTATCAAAAGCTTCCCCTACGGCATCATCAATCGTTTCCCCGAGTATTTCAAAAGAATCGAAGGCACTGACCCTGAGAATCTGAGTATGTCCACCGCTGATTGTCATACAGAGAAACGGAAAGGGAGGAATCCTCTGGGCTTCATCTTCAATAAAGTGAGCCAGAACATGGGCCTGCATGTGATTGACCGCCATGAGCGGAATGTTCAACGCAATTGAAAGTGACTTGGCGAAAGAGGTGCCAACGAGCAGGGAACCGAGTAGTCCCGGACCCTGGGTAAAGGCTATTCCGTCCAGGTCCTCCTTTTTGACATTTGCCCTTTTCAAGGCGAGGTCGACCACAGGGACGATATTTTGCTGGTGGGCCCTGGACGCCAGCTCCGGTACCACGCCACCATACTGGGCGTGAACCTTTTGATTCGCCACGACATTTGAGAGAACCCTCTCATTCTCAAGTACTGCGGCACTGGTGTCGTCACAGGAAGATTCGATGGCAAGTATGTGAACAGATTTTTTTTTCACCTCATTTTTTTAGGCACAAAAATTGTACTTTTAAAAATGCAAATTTAGAAATAAATCTCATCAGGCGCCTGAAAAATATAGTAATACGTTTTTTTCTGCTGGCCAGTTTCTTTCTGGTCATGTTGAGCGTTCTCCTTTCTTTTTCAGCGGTCCAAACTGGCCTGGCGAGAATTGTGACCAACCGAATCAACAGCACTTACGGGACGGAGATTCATATAGACCGTGTCGATCTTTCCTCGATCAGGAAGGTGAAGCTCAGGTCTGTATTGATTAGGGACCATATGAATGATACGCTAATCGCTGTAGGTGGCATTGAGACTTCCATTCTAAATTATCGAAACCTTTTTAGAACCAATCTGGAATTTGGAGATATTCTCCTGGAGCGAGGTGTATTCAACTTGAGGACCTACCAGGGAGACTCTACGAACAACCTGAGTTTGTTCGTGCAGAAATTTAAGAAGGAGAACCCTGACTCGAACAAGACCTTTAGAATGAAGTCCTCTTCCATCGTCGCCGAGGGAATTGATTTCAACCTGTACAATGAGAACAAGAAAGAAGGTCCCGTAGTTTTTTATCACAACATTCACGGTGTTTTCGACAATTTCAATATCGACGGGGCGGATGTTCGGGCAGATATTCGCGACTTGCGAACCGTCGAGGACCACGATGTTGAGGTGTTGAATTTCAGTTCTCGTTTTCGCTATACCAATACGCATATGGAGTTCGTCGATACCTGGTTGCGGACCGAGGGTTCCGAGCTGAACGCGGACCTTTATTTTGACTACGAAATCGGCGACCTGTCTGATTTTACCAATCGCGTGCAGATCAATGCTGATTTTAAACAGGGAGATATCATTCTTTCAGATCTCAAAAAATTCTACGGCCAGTTCGGTCGCTACGATCGGATTCACTTTACGGCAAAGGCCAATGGGACCATCAATGATTTCAAGCTTTCACAGATAAACCTGACCTCAGACAGGAATTCCTCGCTGCGCGGAAACATCCATATCAAAAATGTGCTGGACAAGGATCGTTTCCTATTGACCGGAGATATTCGGGAGCTGAGTTCCAACTACGATCACCTGGTCAATTTGCTACCGGATCTTTTGGGTGCCAGAATTCCAAAGGCTCTGGAAGACATAGGCTTTTTCTCCAGCTCGGGAAAGGTAAAAGTGACCAAGACCTCTCTGGACGTGCAACTCAAGACTATTGCAGAGTTGGGTTTGTCGGACGTGGACCTGAGCCTCAATGACATTGACAAGGGCGATCTGGCGACCTATAAGGGGAGCATAGAACTTATCGACTTCAAGCTCGGGCGCTTTGTCAATGACAGTTTGATCGGAGAGTTGTCCATGACCGGGGAAGTAGAGGGTCAGGGATTTTCGATCGACAATGTAAACATCAATGTAAGGGGGCATATTTCCAAGCATCAGTACAAGGGCTATACCTACTCAAATATCGACATCAACGGGGTGCTTATGGACAAGAGGTTCGATGGTTATCTTTTTATCAATGATCCGAATCTTCAAATAGAATTCAAAGGGCTGGCCGATCTTTCAGATGAATTCTACCAATTCAATTTCAGCGCGGATGTGGCCTATTCGGATTTCAATCGGCTCAACCTCTTCACTCGCGATGAAAAAGCTGTTCTGAAAGGTATGATCAACATCGATCTTCAGGGAAGCACAGCTGATGACATCGAGGGAATTATCAGCTTCAGGAACGCCTCCTATTCAAATGAGAATGATGATTATTTCTTCAAGGATTTTGCCATCAGCTCCTATTTCAAGGACACCCTGAGGGAAGTGACCGTAAATTCGACGGATATCATCAACGGCTACATACGCGGGGATTTTAAGTTTGGTCAGCTCAAGCGATTAGGGCAGAATTCCCTCGGCAGCCTTTTTGTCAACTATCAGAAGAAAAAGGTGCTTGAGGGACAATTCCTGGAATTCAGGTTCAATATTTACAACAAGATCGTAGAGGTGTTTTTTCCAGACCTTATTCTGGGGGCGAACACAATTATCTATGGAGAGGTCAATTCGGATCAGGACATCTTTAAGCTCAATGTGAGGTCCCCCAGGATTGAGGCCTTTGACTTTTACGTCGATAGGATCAATTTGCAGGTGGACAACCAAAACCCCCTGTTCAACACGCTTCTGAGTGTGGATGAGCTCGACACCAAGTATTACAACCTTTCCCAGATAAACCTGGTCAATGTGATGTTGAATGACACGCTCTTCATGCGAGCAGACATGATCGGGGGCAAGGAGCGCAAAGAACGTTATAATTTCAGCGTCTATCACACCTTTAATGAAAAGGGGCAATCGGTGCTCGGAATGAAACGATCCGAGCTCTTTTTCAAAGACAACTCCTGGTTTGTGAATCCGGAGGACAACAATCAGAACAAAATTGTCTATGATCAGGATATTGACACCTATGCCATCGATGATTTCAACCTGATATCGGGAGATCAGGAAATTCACCTGGCCGGGCTCTTAAGTGGCAAGGATTCTCGAAACATTGACGTTAATTTCACCAATGTCAATCTTTTCGACGTGACCCCAACCATGGATAGTGTCCGTGTGGATGGAAAGTTGAATGGAAACATACAGCTGCGGCCCGTCGAGGGGCAGATCCTGCCCATAGCAGAGCTGGTTGTCAATTACTTCAGCATCAACGACGAATACTACGGAGATTTCGAATTCAATGCCGCCTCGGATGATAATATCAGAAACTACAGTTTCCAGACTTCTCTTATCAATTCAGGACTGAGGACATTCAGCTCCACCGGTGAGATTGACTTCAGCAATTCTGATCCTACGATGCTGGCCAATGTCTACTTTGACAAGTTCAAAATAGGGGCCTTCAGCCCTTTGGGCAAGAACGTGATTTCAAATATTCGGGGAATTGCCAGCGGAGAAGTTACCATGTCGGGCATGTTGGCCAATCCCGATATCAATGGGGAAATCCAATTGGAAGAAGCTGGCATAAAGCTGCCTTATCTGAATGTGAACTACGATTTTGAGGGAAAATCCGTAGTCAAACTTTACGATCACACGTTTGATTTTCAGCGCATCAGTGTCGTGGATGACGTAATGGGTACCAAAGGGTCGATTGAAGGAACCATTACCCATGAGCGATTCAAAAGGTGGCTACTTGACCTCGAGCTGAACACAAATAACCTGCTGGTGCTGAATACCGAAGATGCCGAAGGTGCCTTGTATTACGGCAAAGGCCTTATGTCAGGCCGAACGACCTTGAAAGGTTATACCGATGAACTCCAGATTGCGGTCCGCGGAACTACTATGCCTGGAACAGAGTTCTATATCCCCCTGGGCAACACAAGCACGGTAAACACGACCAAACTCATACACTTTGAAACCGAGGAGGAAGAATTAGACGATGAGAGACGGGGTGAGGTCGTTTTTGAGCGTCTCAAGGGTCTAAATTTGAACTTTAACCTGAACGTGACCCGTGATGCCCTGGCAGAAATTGTGATCGATCGCAACACGGGAAGTTCGCTCAGAGGTCGCGGGGATGGGAATATTCGCTTAAACATTGACACCAATGGGCGATTTGAAATGTTTGGAAGCCTGACCGTGGACCAGGGGGAGTACAAATTCAGGAACATTGTCAACAAGGATTTTGTGGTCCAGCGTGGTGGAACCATAGTATGGGATGGCAATCCCTTTGATGCCCGACTTGATATCCTGGCGATCAACTACACAAGAGCCAATCCGGCGATTCTTCTCGAAGGCATTGCCAGTTCTCGCAAGATCGACGTGGAGCTTCATACAGGTATAACCGGACAGCTTTCTGCCCCCGATTTTTCGTTCGATGTGGTCATACCCAATGCAAGCTCAAACGTAACCAGCGAGCTCGAATTCAAGCTCAGGAACGAAGACGACAAACTCACGCAATTCTTTTCCTTGCTGGCCACGGGGTCCTTTGCCGCAACAGCGAATAACAGGACAAATTTTGACGGCAATGCAGCGATAGCGGGAACCATAGCTCAAAAGGCCTCTCAACTTTTGTCCAGCATGCTTGAAAGCGATAATGAAAACTTCCAGGTCGGCGTGACCTATGACATTGGAACCGACAATTCAGTGCAGGACGTCACTACTGACGATCAATTGGGTCTGGAGGTCTCCGGACGTATTGCGGACAAGGTCGTGGTCAGCGGAAAAGTAGGGGTCCCGGTTGGATCCAATACGAATTCCAGTATTATTGGGGAGGTGGAAGTGCGTGTCCCTTTGAACGAACCGGAAACTCTGTGGGGCAAAGTCTACAATCGCCAGAATGAGATACAGTTTGATGTCATCGAAGGCCAGGGCTACACCCAGGGCGTGGGCATCTCCTATAGTTTTGACTTCAACAACGGCGGAGAATTCCTGGAGAAACTGGGGCTGAAGAGAACCGAGGAGGAAAAATTATTGACCCGGGATCAGCTTGACAGTTTGAAGCAGGAAAAGAAAATGCTCCGGAAAGAAGACAAGAACAAATCTCCCTAAAGTTTTTTAGTGTATTTTGTCGAGGTTTTCCTGTTTTTTGACGAAAAAGGGAAATCATAATAAATGGATCGCTTACTTTTATTTTTGTTTGCGAGTTTAAATTGTAATCAAAACTTCTAATTTATCTGATATGTCCACGTCATCCTCGTCATCCACGACATCCACGTTGGTTCCGTTAATGATCATTGCAGCGCTCTTCTTTATCTTTGGCTTTGTCACCTGGATAAACGGAGCTCTCATCCCATTTATGAAAACCATCAATGAGCTGACAGCTGCCCAGTCTTACCTTGTGGCCTCGGCCTCCTATATTTCCTTTGTTGTCATGGCCCTGCCGTCTTCTGCGATTCTCGAAAAAATAGGCTACAGAAAGGGAATGTCGATCGGCTTGTTCGTCATGGCGATTGGCGCGCTCGTCTTTATCCCGGCAGCAAACGCGAGAATGTATTGGTTGTTTCTTGTAGGAATTTTCATCCAGGGATCCGGAATGACCCTGCTTCAAACAGCGGCAAACCCCTATGTGACCATCCTTGGGCCCATCGAAAGCGCGGCAAAAAGGATATCCGTCATGGGAATTGCCAATAAAGTAGCCGGCGCCTTGGGATCATTGATCTTTGGAGCCCTGCTGCTGAGCGGAATCGATGAGGTCAATGAAAAACTAACAACTGTCAGTGGCCCCGAGAAAGAAGTCTTGCTGGACACAATGGCGAATAGCGTATATGTTCCCTATATAGTAATGGCAGCCGTTCTGGCCCTTCTTGCGATCCTGATACGAAAGGCTCCATTGCCTCATGTGGAGGCCGAACCCATTAAGGAAACCGATAAGGGCAAAACCGAAAAAACATCGATATTTCAGTTTCCTCAGCTTATTTTCGGAGTCATCACCTTGTTCATGTACGTTGGTGTTGAAGTGATTGCGGGGGATTCGATCATTGCCTACGGGCTATCTCTCGGTCTTCCTGTGGATCAGGCCAAATGGTTCACCACATTTACGCTTTTTGCCATGGTGGGCACTTATGCACTCGGCGTCATCCTGATCCCCAAGGTAATCAGTCAGAAAACAGCCCTGCTGCTGAGCGGGCTTTTAGGTATTGTTCTCAGTTTGGTCATAGTGAACACCTCGGGCTTTACTTCGGTATTGCTCGTGGCCTCACTCGGGATTGCCAATGCACTCGTTTGGCCAGCGGTTTGGCCCCTGGCGTTAGACGGTTTGGGCAAATTCACGAAAACCGCCGCCGCTTTCCTGATCATGGCGATTTCAGGGGGAGCCATCCTCACTCCGCTGTACGGTCGCGTGGTCGATTATCTCAATGAGTCTTATCTTTCCAACGGGATGGAAGAGGCAGCGGCCATGTCGCAATCGGCCAACCAGGGCTACTGGATCCTTCTTCCCGCCTATATTGTCATCTTTCTTTATGCGGTGAAGGGCCACAAGATCAAATCCTGGAGTTGAACCGATTCGGCAAATAAGAAGGAATTTTGAGCACATATCTCATTTTTGGCATCATCATCGCCTATTTTGGCATCATCATGCTGATTTCATACCTGACCTCGAGGAAGTCCGGTGACGAGTCCTTCTTTACGGGTGATCGACAGTCTCCCTGGTTTCTTGTCGCTTTTGGGATGGTCGGTGCAGCCCTGTCCGGGGTGACATTTGTTTCTGTCCCCGGGATGGTCGGAAACAACAACTTTTACTTTTTCCAATTCATTCTTGGCAATGTAGTGGGCTACCTGTTCATCACCTTTGTGCTGATCCCCCTGTATTACAGGCTTAAGCTGGTATCTATCTACAGCTACTTGAAGGAAAGATTCGGGAATCATACCTATAAAACGGGATCCCTTTACTTTCTGGTTTCTCAGTCGTTCGGCGCCTCCTTGCGGCTGTTGCTCGCTGCGAAGATTCTGCAGTTCGCTTTCTTTGACAAGTTCGGCGTTCCTTTTTTTCTGACGGTTGTGATCATACTGATGCTCGTTTGGCTTTACACGAACAAGTCGGGAATCAAGACCATAGTCTGGACCGATACCATGCAAACCTTCTTTTTAATTCTCGCCGCTCTGGTGACCATATATTCTATAACCACTTCGATGGAGCTCAGCCTTGGGGAATCCGTGAGTCGGGTTACCAGTCATCCTTATTTCAGGGTATTTGAATGGGAGAACAAGTCGGGTAACAATTTCTTCAAGCAGTTCATCGCCGGTATACTCATTGCAATTGCCATGATGGGACTCGACCAGAACATGATGCAGAAAACCCTCACGTGCAAGAACAGGTGGGATGCTCAGAAGAATACCTTGAGCTTCAGCTTGATACTTGCTGTCACGCAATTTCTTTTTCTCGGATTGGGGATTCTTCTTTATATCTATGCCGATTCTGTCGGTGTGCGACTCCCGGTAGATGAAAACGGGGCCTTTTTGGATACGGACACCCTTTTTCCTGACCTTGCACTGAACCACCTCGGGCTGATAACCGGCATCAGTTTTTTACTGGGGATCATCGCAGCATCCTTTTCCAGCGTGGACTCGGCTCTGACGGCGCTGACGACATCGTTCAGCTACGACTTCCTCGACATGTCTTCGAAAAGTGGAGAAGAGCGCAAAAAGATTAAAAACCGGGTGTTATTCGGTTTCTCTGTGGTCGTTTTCGTGATCATTATGGCGTTCTCCGGAAGCCGGGGTGATGTGATCTCCCTGATTTTCAACGTGGCCGGCTATACCTATGGCCCTCTGCTCGGTCTCTACCTCATGGGCATGTTCAGTCAGATTTCGGTTAAGGATCGATGGGTTCCGCTAGTTTGCATACTTGCCCCGGTTCTGACCTATGCCAGCAGCGTCTATTTGAAAAATTCGTTTAATTTTGACTTCGGATTCATAAGCATTGCTGTCAATGCGGGCTTCACCATGGCAGGACTTTGGATCATTCGAACCAAAAAAAACTAAAATGAGCGAAAAATCGGTAACGGAGCAGGCCTCCTATTATGACAACCTGGAGCATATGAGCGTCCTCGAGCTGCTCAGGAACATGAACCGGGAAGACAAAAAGGTGCCTGAAGCGGTAGGGGATGCCATTCCACAGATCGAGCCTCTTGTAGAGGAGATCGTCGATCGGTTTGAAAGAGGAGGGCGACTCTTTTACATAGGCGCTGGAACGAGTGGGCGCCTCGGAGTTTTGGATGCTTCAGAATGTCCACCCACCTATGGGGTTCCTCATGACTGGGTGATCGGCTTGATCGCTGGAGGCGACGGCGCTTTTCGGAAGGCCGTTGAGTTTGCTGAAGACGACATGGAACAGGCCTGGAAGGATCTTTCCGAGTATAATATCAACACCAATGATGTCCTGGTGGGCATTGCGGCATCGGGTCGAACCCCCTATGTCATAGGTGGTCTGATGAAAGCCAACGAGAATGGCATTCTTACCGGCTGCATCACCTGCAACAAAGGATCCAAAGTGGCAGAGGTTTCCAAATACCCGATAGAAGTCATTGTCGGCTCGGAATTCGTTACCGGCAGCACCCGGATGAAATCCGGTACAGCTCAGAAACTGGTTCTGAATATGATCTCCACTTCGGTCATGGTAAAACTGGGCCGCGTGCGGGGCAATAAAATGGTCGATATGCAATTGACCAACGAGAAGCTCGTCAATCGCGGCACGCTCATGATTGCCAACGAGCTGGGTGTCGACAATGAATTGGCGAAGAAATTGCTTTTGGAACATCAGAGTGTCAGGAAGGCCGTCGATGCCTACAGAAGCTCCGGCCAATGAATCCTTCCTCTGCACCTGATTCAAAGAAGAAATTATTCGGCCTTATCGGAAAGGATATAGCCTATTCATTTTCCAGGTCCTATTTTACGGATAAGTTCCGTGATCTTGGATTGAATGATTACCGCTACGTCAACTTTGACCTCCAGAACCTGGATCAGTTCAAGAGTGTAGTGGCTCCCCAGCTGGATCATATCGGGGGACTGAACGTTACGATTCCCTACAAGGAGGAAATCATACCCTATCTGGATGAGGTCGATCCGGAAGCTCTTCAAATAGGCGCTGTCAACACCATCAAGATTCTGCCAACAGGAAAGCTCAAAGGTTTCAATACCGATGCTTTTGGCTTCGAAGCTTCCCTGTCGAAGATGCTCCGTCCCAACCATGAAGCGGCACTGATACTCGGCACGGGAGGCGCCTCGAAGGCCGTGGCCTTTGTCCTCGAGAAGTTGGGTTTGTCCTTTCGTTTTGTGTCGCGGCAAAAATCCGGTGAGGAGTTTTTGACCTATGCCGATCTCGATGAATTGACTCTGCGATCTCACCTGCTAATTGTCAATTGCACACCCCTGGGTACTTTTCCGGAAATCGATAAAAAGCCTGACCTGCCCTACGAGTATCTCGGATCCGACCATCTTCTTTTTGACCTGATCTACAATCCGGCAAAGACCGCTTTTCTTCGCGAAGGAGAAAAGAGAGGGGCTAAGATTTTGAATGGCAGCCAAATGCTCGAGAAGCAGGCCGATCGTGCCTGGGCCATTTGGAATTCCCCGTAAATAAAGGTATCTTATTGTCGACACTGTTTTGCGTTTTGAAGGGCTATTAGTATCTTTCGAGACTTTTACAAGTGATATTATTGGAACCTTAAACATGGAATCATGTTAGACGAGAATACAAAGAACCTTCCATCTGAGAACAAGCCGGTTGAAGAAGACAAAAAAGATCAGAGCAAGGAAGCAAAGGATTCGGCAGAAGAGATAAAGAAAGAGGATGTTGCGATTGACAAGGCAGAAGAGGAGACCGCTGAAACCGATAAGATCACGGAAGAGCCTGTCAAGACAGTAGAGGAAACTGCCAAATCCCAGGAGGAAACCGGGGACAAAGTGGAGACAGAGGAGGCAGCAGAAGAATCAAATGAGGGCGCCACGAAGAAATCAGTTGAAGAATCCATAAAAGTAGACGTTCCAAGAATACAGTTCACCAAGCTTTCACTGGATGATCTGACCAAAATGCTTGATGACTTCCTGAGAGACTATGACATTCAAGACATTAAGCAACAGATCGAGGAGCTTAAAACGGTTTTTACCAAGAAATTCAAGGACTTTTTGAAAGAAAAAAGGGAGGAGCATGTCAAAAGCGGTGGCGAGGAAGCCGGCTTTTTCTACGACTCTCCTGTAAAAAAGAAGTTCGATTCGTTGATTCGCGAGTACAAGCGAAAAAGGCAACAATACTACAAGGACATTGAAAAGGAGCAGAAGGAGAACCTGGAGCTGAAGCTCAAGTTGATTGATGAATTGAAAGAGTTGATCGATACCGCGGAGCCAGCCACGATGTATAAAAGCTTCAAGGAGTTACAGGAGCGATGGAGAGCCGTCGGTCAGATTCCACGGGCGAATTACAATGATGTGTGGAGAACCTACCATCATCACGTCGAACGGTTCTATGACCTGCTTCACCTCAATAACGACTTCAGGGATCTTGATTTCAAACACAACCTTGAAGAAAAGACCAAATTAGTCGAAAGAGCAGAGGAGCTGGCCCAGGACAGCGACGTGAATCACGCCTTCAAAGAGCTTCAGATTTTACATCGCCTGTGGAAAGAAGAGATCGGCCCGGTTGCCCGGGAGTATAGGGAAGACGTATGGAACCGTTTTTCGGAAGCGACTAAGGAGATCCACAGGAAAAGACATGAGCTTCAAGACAAGCTGGAAGAGAAATACAAAGAAAATGTCGACCTCAAACTGGCAGTCATAGAAAAGATCAAATCCATAGATACGAGTCAGATCAGTTCTCACAAACTATGGCAGGAACAGATAAAGAAGCTCGAAGGGTTTCGTGAGGAGTTCTTCGCAATTGGCAAGGTTCCAAGAACCAAAAGTGATGAGGTATGGCAGAAGTTCAGACAGGCGACGAGGGAGTTCAACTCGGCTAAAAATGATTTTTACAAGGGCCTGAAAAAGGGACAGACTGAGAACCTGAAGAAGAAATTGGAACTGGTCGAAAAGGCCGAATCCATTAAGGATAGCGAAGATTGGGAAGAAGCGACCGAAATCTTCAAAAAGATACAGTCGGATTGGAAAACCATTGGTCACGTTCCCAGAAAGGATTCTGACAAAATTTGGAAACGCTTCAAAAATGCGTGTAACGACTATTTCGATCGACTCCATGCCAGGAAAAGCAATATGACGCAGGAGCAGTCCAAGGTCATTGAGGACAAAAAGACTATGCTGGACGAGTTGAAGAGCTTTGTCGCTTCCAAGGAAATCACCATGGAAGGTGTTGAAGAGTATCGCACGAATTGGAGAAACCTGGGCAGGTTGCCCGAAAAGGTAAGGCATTTGGAGTCCAAGTTCGGCAAACAGCTGGATGCGGCCTATAAAAAGCTGGGTCTGGACAAGCAGGAATCCGAATTTCTCAAGTTCAAGAATCTCATGGATGGTTATGCTGCCTCAAGCAATGATAGAAAGCTGAATAATGAGCAGTTGTTTGTTCGAAAAAAAATCGATGAGATAACCAGGGAGATCAAACAGTTGGAGAACAACATCAGTTTTATCTCCAATGCTTCAGAAGACAATCCACTTGTGAAAAATGTTTACAAGAACATTGAAAACCACAAGAAAGAGCTTGAAGTCTGGAAACAAAAGCTGGCGTACCTTTCTCAAATGGACTATTAAAAATCCCAATTTAACATTCGAAAAATGGCAGACGATAAAAAGGTCATCTTCTCGATGGCAGGTGTTAGCAAGACCTATCAGAGCACGAACAAGCAAGTCCTTAAAAACATCTACCTGAGTTTTTTCTATGGTGCCAAGATTGGTATTCTGGGCCTCAACGGTTCGGGTAAATCCACCTTGCTGCGAATCATTGCCGGAATTGAAAAGAACTATCAGGGCGATGTCGTCTTTGCTCCGAATTACACGGTAGGCTACCTGGCTCAGGAGCCCGAGCTGGACGATTCGAAAACGGTCATTGAGATTGTCAAGGAAGGCGTCGCTGAAACCGTTGCTGTCCTGGATGAATACAATAAAATCAATGACATGTTTGGCCTGGAGGAGGTTTACTCCGATGCCGATAAGATGGAAAAGCTCATGGCTCAGCAGGCCGAGCTTCAAGATAAAATTGATGCGCTAAACGCCTGGGAGCTCGATACGCAACTCGAAATCGCCATGGATGCCCTGAGAACCCCTGAAGGGGATACTCCGATTCGCAATCTCTCCGGTGGAGAACGCAGGAGGGTAGCGCTATGCAGGCTCTTGCTGCAGCAGCCGGACGTGTTGTTGCTCGATGAGCCGACAAACCATCTCGATGCCGAATCTGTGCATTGGCTCGAACATCACCTGGCCCAGTACAAAGGGACGGTAATAGCCGTAACCCACGACCGGTATTTCCTCGACAATGTGGCGGGATGGATACTTGAGCTGGACAGAGGCGAGGGGATTCCCTGGAAAGGGAACTATTCGTCCTGGCTAGAACAAAAGTCAGCTCGACTGGCGAAAGAGGAGAAAACAGCCTCCAAAAGACAGAAAACGCTGGAACGTGAACTGGAATGGGTTCGAATGGCACCCAAGGGCCGCCATGCCAAATCCAAAGCAAGGCTTTCCAGCTACGATAAGCTCCTTTCCCAGGATCAAAAACACAAAGAGGAGAAGTTGGAGATCTACATCCCGAACGGACCTAGACTTGGCAACAACGTGATTGAAGCCAAGGGAGTGGCCAAAGCTTATGGAGACAAGTTGCTCTATGACGATCTCAATTTCGACCTGCCTCCCAATGGAATCGTGGGTATCATCGGTCCAAATGGAGCGGGAAAGACAACAATTTTCCGCATGATCATGGGGGAAGAAACGCCAGACAAAGGTGAATTCCTGGTTGGAGAGACAGCAAAGATCGCCTATGTGGATCAGAGTCATTCCAATATCGACCCGGAAAAATCGATTTGGGCGAATTTCTCAGATGAGCAGGAGATGATCATGATGGGTGGCAAGATGGTCAATTCAAGAGCCTATCTAGGGCGCTTCAATTTTAGCGGCTCCGAACAAAACAAGAAAGTATCTGCCCTCTCGGGCGGGGAACGCAACCGTCTTCACCTGGCAATGACCCTTCGAGAAGAGGGTAATGTTTTACTTTTAGATGAGCCAACCAATGACCTGGATGTCAATACCTTGAGAGCTCTGGAAGAAGGTCTTGAGAATTTTGCCGGTTGCGCGGTAATCATTTCTCATGACAGGTGGTTCCTCGATCGGGTATGTACCCATATTCTCGCTTTCGAAGGAGATTCACAGGTGTATTACTTTGAAGGATCCTTCTCGGAATATGAGGAGAACAAGAAAAAGCGTCTGGGCGGGGATATGATACCGAAACGGATCAAGTATAAAAAATTAACGCGCTAGATCGGTGAATCCGAAGGTAAAGAACGTCGAGAAGATTTTATTGTCTGACAATTGGTACACCCTCAACAAAGTCGTTTTCGATTACCAGAACAGGGACGGAAGCTGGTCTTCCCAGGCGCGAGAGTCCTATGACCGGGGCAATGGCGCGACCGTTCTCTTGTATAATCGAGAAAAGCAGACCGTAATCCTGATCCGGCAGTTTCGCATGCCTTCCTATCTGAACGGGAACAGCGACGGTCTGCTCATTGAAACCTGTGCGGGTTTGCTTGACGGAGACGATCCTGAGACCTGTGTTTTGAAGGAGGCAGAGGAAGAGTCCGGAATTCGGCCCAGAAAAGCTGAAAAAGTCTTCGAGTCGTATATGTCACCGGGAGCCGTGACGGAGATCATCCATTTTTATGTAGCGGAATACACGGATGCCGACCGAGTCGGGCCGGGAGGCGGACTCGATTCGGAGCAGGAAGACATCGAGGTGCTCGAAGTTCCGTTTGAAAAGGCCCTGGAAATGGTTTCTGACGGCACAATACGCGACGCCAAGACCATCATGTTGCTTCAGTATGCCAAACTTCAAGGTCTGCTGGGCTAACTCAAAGGGAGCACGGCCAGGCGTTTTTGCAGTTTTTTCATGTCTGCATTCTGAAGGCTCAATTCTTCTTCTATGCGCTCAAACCCTTCTTTGTATACATCTTTGACCTGTTCGGCGAAACTGCGATAATAGTCGATCCCATCCTGAAGATTTTTTGAAAATGCATTCAGGTACTTTTGTTGTTTTTTGCTTGGAACCCCTTGTATCTCATCGATCTTATTCGACAGATAGGTCAGGTAAAGCTGCAGCTCTTTAACAAACATTTGGGGCCGGTTCTTTTTTGCAATTACATTGATCCTTCCATAGATATGGTCAGCCATTTCTCTCAAACTCATTATGCTGCTGAAATAGGCCATGTTAGGTCCCGGACAGATTGCAACTCCTTTCTTATCGGCAGAAGGATCGAGATCGTAGACCTGCATGGAAGCCTCCCCCAGGCCCATGCACAGACATGCTTTTTCCACGATGTCATTGTAATTTCTGTTGAATTCTTCCTCTGACAACTCATCGCGATCCAAGAGCTTGATCTTGTTCCTCTGGTACTGTCGGGAAGCCGTGCACAGGCTTCTGGACCCGGGTTGGGCATGCAGTGCCAGATACTCTTTGGGGCATGGGCTGCCTGGCCTTCCCGCTTCGATTTTCTCTGTTTTCTCTATGTCCTTCGAGTTGTCTTTGAGATTGTTGAAAGGGACACCCAGTGGAGATATGTTACTCAGATAGAGGTCCTTCTCATCGGCTGAAACCAGTTTGCCAAGTGTCTCCTGGTCAACTGTAGTCGCTTCCGGAACCAGGAGAAAAGGAGATCCCCAGCCCACAGAGTCCAGCTTGTATCGTTCTATCAGCAGCCGATGTTCTTCGGCTGTTCCCACTCCGCCTTGTGCCGTGATTCTGATCTTTGGGCTTTTCTTGGGTATGGTCCTGTTTTTGTCTCGAAGTGCATCTATGAGCAAGTTTTCAAGAGTTTCAGCAAGTTCTTTTCTGTTTCCAACAAACTCCTCAAGTATTGGGCCCATCAGTGAACCTTCGGTTGCAAATGCATGCCCGCCGCAGTTTAAACCCGATTCAATCCGAAACTCAGAAACCCAGATTCCTTTCTTGGCCAGAAACTTTCCCTGGATCAATGCCGACCTGTAATCGCTTACTTTGAGAATGACTTTTTTCTTGATTTTTCCGTTGGAGTCGGGAAAGAAATCATCAAACCTTTCCAAATAGCTGTACAGCCGAGGATTCATTCCCGCAGAGAACACGACAGAGGATTCGAGATCGCTTTTCGCATATCCGCGCAACGCCGCATGAGCGTCGTTGTGCTCATGGCCGAGGGGTTGGCCTTTGAAATGGTTGGGCTTGTCAAGTTTTGTCATTATGTTCACATCGATGCTTCCCGGAGCAAGATTTCGATCCAACCAGCTTCTCAGATCCGCCAGCGAATCGAAATTTTTAGTAAGCGTTTTGAATTGAGCAATCAGCTCTTCATTGTTCGGAAGCAGGTCCAAATACCTTCTGATTTCGCTGAAAGAATCACGTGAACCGTTTTTAAGATCACTGAAACGTGCTGTGACAAGGTCATTGAGCAGGTTGAGATAGGATGTGATTCGCTTGGCGCGGAAGTCTTCCATCTTTTCGGTAATGGCACTGTAGGTCATGTCGAATTGAGAGCAGAGCATCCGCCTCATTTTTTCGATCAGTACATCATCAACTATGGATACAACCGAATCAATGCCCAAATGGGCGACTTTAAGGGGAGTGTCGAGGGTAAAACCGGTTCCCATGACGGGAATGTGGAAAGTGTGTTTTTTTGGCATATGAAAAACGTTGAATTAAAGAACAAGAATATTCACAATCCGTAAAAGTAAGCATTGAAACTCCGCTCAACTTGACATAAGTCATGTATCGATAAAAACACAAAAAAAAACCCGCTAGAAACTAGCGGGCATGTACATTCGAAAAAGTGGTAATGAATATATCAGATGGTTTTCACGTTTACCGCGTTCATCCCTTTTCTTCCTTCTTTCAATTCGAATTCAACCGAATCACCTTCATTGATCTGGTCGATTAATCCTGAAACGTGAACGAAATGTTCTTCGTTTGTTCCGTCTTCAACGATGAAACCGAATCCTTTGGTCGTGTTGAAGAATTTTACTTTACCTTGTAACATTTTGAAAAATTATTGTTTAAAATGCAAAGATAACGCTATTTCTTTGGCTCCAAGCAAAAATTCAGAAAAATTCAAAGAAGGTCAAATGTACTGCCCAAATACCACAAGCAGAATCCAATAAGAAAAGCAAGTCCCAGATAGCTCAAAATCACCAGTGGCTTCGATGGCCGCAGGGATTGGGGCATGTGCTTTCCTGTGACGAGAAGGAGGTTGGCCAGAGCATACAGCGGAGCCGTCAAGAAAGACAAGATGGTCGCAATTTTGACAAAAGTGATCATACTTGTCTGAAAATAACTCAGAATCATCATCGTCCCGCCCGACAACACAATGATCCAGAAAAGATAGTATCCCCTGGAACTTCTTTTGAAGAGGAGATTTGTGGTTTTGGCCATTGCCCTGGGCGAGGCGTCAAGCGTTGTCAGGGTGGTGCTGAACATGGTTGTGAAAGCTGCTACTGCGATAAAAATAGCGGCCTCATTGCCGAGATTTGTGGTGTACATCTCGATAAGTTGCTGAGCAAAAAGTCCGGCGCTGCTGCTGAACTCCTTATCGGAATGAAACATGACAAGTGCCCCCAGCGACATGAAGCAAACACCGAGAAACACCGTCGACAAATATCCCAAATTGAAGTCAAATAAAGCTTTCTGCGTGCCAAAGCCGGTCTTCATATCCTTGTTTTTCTCAATGGCCCAAAGGGAATGCCAGATCGAAACATCCAGGGGTGCCGGCATCCAACCGAGGAAGGCGATCAGAAATGCGACCTCGACAGTTCCCTGCGGCAGGATGGGCGCCAGAGAAACAGCTGCTTCCGATTTTGTGAGAGCCACGGCAACCGCCCCAATCGTGCTGATTGACAGTACTGTGATTATGAGTTTCATGAGATTGTCAAGTACTTTGTACCTCCCCAATAACAGGATTGCCAAACACACCAGGGTTATGATAATGCTCCACAGGCCTATGTCATTCGTAATTCCAAAAAGATTATTGGCAAGCCCCGCAGTGACCACAGTAACCGCCGCCTGGATGGTAAACATGGTAAGCAGGGTGATCACAAAATAACTCACGAGGACCCAGGACCCCAATTTCTTGTATCCGTCAATAAGACTTTCTCCGGTCGCAGCTGCGTAACGAGGTCCGTATTGGAAGAAGGGATATTTGAACAAGTTGACCAGGAGAAGTGCCCAGAGAAGCCCAAAGCCGAAATCTGCTCCTGCCCTTGTCGACTGTACCAGGTGTGAGACACCGATGGCCGCTCCTGCAAAAAGCAGTCCGGGCCCGAGGTTTTTTATGATCCGAAAGATTCTCATCCCGGTTTCAGCCTCGCTCCGAATTAGTTATGATTTCCGCGAGAAGCTTTTTGGCCCGTAGCAGCTTTACCTTGATGTTGTTCATGGGTTCGCCGATTTTCTCTGCCATTTCCTTGTAGGTTAGCTCTTGAAAAAATCTCATGTTGATGACGACCTGGTAATGGGGCTTCAATTGCTGAATATAGGCTTTCAGTTGGGCCAGATTCTGTTCCTGAATCAACTGATCGGCCGGCGAAGGGTCTTCGTCAGCGATTTTATGAATCTCTATTGGATTCTTGTGAATTGAAATCGTTTCGGTTTGTTTCTTGCGCATTTCGTCGATGTAGAGGTTGTTCGAGATGGTAAACAGCCATGTTTTGAATTTGTACTTCTCATCGAACGTGTCAATCTTGTCAAAAGCGCGCGCAAAGCTTTTTATCGTTATGTCTTCGGCCTCATCTTCACTCCGGCTCTTGCCGAGCTGAAAGAGATAGACGTCCTTCCAGTAATGGTTGAGAAGATCGTTGAATGCTTTTTGATCTCCTCGCTTGGCCTGGGCAATCAGTTGTGCAATGTCTTTAGATTCGCTCATGGATCTTTTTTTACCCGATAATTACCACTTTTTTGGAGGAGAGACAGTGTTGGCAACAAACAGGTATAACTGCATAAATATAATTGAAATTTCATACAGAGGTGCCAGGGTGACCAAATCTTTTTCATTCAGTTTTTTGGCTGTTCTGTTCATTGTGGAATAGAAAACGACAAAGCGGAGCAGGATCAGTCCTATGACAAGCATCGGCGCTGTGTGTAGGGTCAGAAGAACTATTGCACCTGAGTAAAAACCGATCTGGGAAAGATAGAAGACTCCAAGTTTGAATTTCTGCTTTGTTTTGTAGTGTTTTGAAGTGGTGATGTGCCTCCTTTTTTGCCGGATCCAGGAGGATAGCTCGCCTTTGGGCTCTGAAATCGTAAACGCGTCCGGATGGTCGCAGATCACCGTATTTTTTGATGTGGCTACCTCATTGACAAAAAGATCGTCATCACCCGATCTGACATTCAGGTGGGCATTGAATCCACCGGCATCGTCAAAAAGCACCTTCTTGTAGGCCAGATTCCGCCCTACGCCCATATAGGCCTTACCTTGCAGCGCATATGAAAAGTATTGCAGGGCGGTCATAAGGGTTTCATATCGGATCAATTTGTTGAGCAATGATCCCGGGATTTTACGATAGGCCCCGTAGCCCAAAACGATTTCTGAAGCCCCTTCGAGACCCGAGGCCATTTTGCTGATCCAGTGGGTTGAGCTCGGGCTGCAATCCGCATCCGTGAGAAGTATGTTTTCCCTCCGGGCCATTTCTATGCCCCGGCTGAGGGCGTATTTCTTGCCCTTGGATTCAGATGGAGGAATCCGTAGAACTCGCACCGGTCTTTTTTCGGAATTGAATTCATCTTGGAATTCCTTTATGATCCGGGGGGTCTCGTCGGTCGATCCATCATCGACAAGAATGATTTCGTAATCCGGATATCTTTGCTCTGCAAGACTTTTGAGATTTGCCAGGAGATTGTCGGCTTCGTTAAAGGCGCAAACAACAACACTTACGCCCCCGGGGACGTGGTCAACATTCCTTATTGGCGGATCATTTAAAGACTTTGGAATGAGAAGAGGTGATGATTCAGACCCGGCGTAATTACCGAAGACAAATGCGTAAAAATAGAGTTGAACTACCAGAAATAAAACAAAGGCCAGTAAGACAAACATGAAACCTTAGGCTGCACCCTTGGGGGAAATTTCGGTGCTCTTGTTATCGAGATTCGTGCTGCAACCTTCTTCATTGCCGCAGCCACAGGTAATTCCCTTGGCCTTCATTTTGACGTTGCTGCCGGCGCAGGTTCCATCAAACTCACCATCTTTCTTCGCCCATATTTTAATTGCGATTCCGGCAAAGCCCAAACCGAGTAAAACGATGCTTAACAAAAGTAGTTTCATACGTAGAAATTCTGAGATGCAAAGATAGTGATTTCACCGGGGATATGAAAGTGAAGAATTAACCGGGAGGATCAAATTCGAACGTTGTCCTCAAATCGACCTCAACCCTTCGAGAAAGAGGTCTGTGTCCTGTTTGAAGACGTCGCCGACGAAGCTTTTATCGGATTTGCACTTTTGTTTGAGGAGTTTCATGTCATCGTTCCATTTATTGCCATCGAAAAAGCGCAGCCCTTTGAAATCTCTCACCTTGTAGAGGGATTTTTCTCCGTAGCAGGTCCCGAGATACACGTGTTCCAGGTTATTTTCGGCGGCCCATTTGATAACGGAAAACATCATCCACTTGCCCAGGGAATAGATCTGATGTTCGAGGGAAAAGAAGGCAAACCAATAATGGAGGGTCCCTTTTTCGATTATGGCTACCACGTATCCCACTTCGGCATCTTGTAACTTGAACTTGAAAATATGACTGATGCTCGGATTGTTGAGGATGTAGTTCAGGCGTTTCTCACTGATCGACTCGCTGAAGCGCTGTTCTGCGAAATCCGAACAGAACCTGACAAAAGCAGTCTCGTTCACATCAAATTTCTCGATCGGAACGACCTCGAAATCAGGATTCATCTCGATAATTTTCTTTGCTACCCTTCGGTTCTCTGATGATTCTCGGAACTCACCCAGGTTGACGCGAAGGCTCCGGGCCAGGTAATAGACTTCTTCTTTGAGATCGGGATTGTTTGAATAGGGGAGAAAGCCCTTGTCGTAAATGTCAGGTAGCTCAGACTTCGCTTCTTTCAGGCAGTATACGGCATAGTTGAAGGTATATGTGCCATAATCGACAAGGCTCTCGGATCTGAATATCTTCATGGACAGACAATAAAAAACCCGTCAGGTCAAGAAAGACCTGACGGGTAAAAGTACCATTTTTTTATTCCTTGGATATCAATTCCTGCTGAATGTTCGCGGGTACCGGCTCAAAAGAGGCGAATTTGGTCCTGAAGTTCGCCCTTCCCTGGGTTTGGGAGCGAAGGCTGGTCGAATATCTGTACATCTCCGCTTCAGGGACTTTGGCCTTAATGATCTGGTGCGTTCCATCGCTGTCCATACCCATGATTATGGATCTCCTGGATTGCAGGTCGGTCATGACATTCCCCATGAGCTCTTCCGGTACGCGTACTTCCAGGTCCTGGATGGGCTCGAGCAATTTTGGTTTGGCATCCAAAAACGCCGCCTTGAAGGCATGTGCTCCGGCGATCTTGAAGGAGATGTCGTTCGAATCCACGGTGTGCATCTTTCCGTCAAACACCATGACCCGAATGTCACGTGCATATGATCCGGTCAACGGGCCTTCCTCCATGACCTCGAGTATTCCTTTGAGAATAGCCGGTAAATAGCGGGTGTCGATCACTCCGCCCGTAATGCAGTTGTAAAAGACCAGTTTTCCTCCCCATTTGAGGTCGATTTCTTCTTTTCCCCGGATGTTGAAGCCCACGGGTTCTTCCATACCCTCATACCAGGGCTCGATTTTCAGGTGAACTTCTCCGAACTGTCCTGCACCACCGGATTGTTTCTTGTGGCGATAGCTTTGGGTAGCCGCTCGTTGGATGGTTTCTCTGTAGGCGATTCGTGGCTGGTCAAACTGGGCCTCGATGCCGTAAATGTTTTTCAGAGTCCAGTCTATGGTTGCCAGATGCAGCTCTCCCTGGCAGGAAAGAATCTGTTGACGAATCTCATTGGAGAATCGCACGTCTATAGTCGGGTCCTGGCTGTGCAGCCTTTTGAGTGCCTCCATGAGCTTTTCCTCGTCCTTTTTGTTCACAGCACTGACGGCTTTTCGGATCCTCGCACTTGGAAAGATAATCGGCTTTATCGTGATCTCGGTATTGGGATCCCGAAGGGTGTCATTGGTTTCGGTGCTCTTCAGCTTCAAAGAAGCGCCAATGTCTCCAGCCGTGAGTTTTTCGACAGACTCGCGTTTCTTGCCATCCATGATGTACAATTGGTTCAGGCTTTCGAGCTCTTCGGTTCTTGAATTCTTGAGGCGGTCATTTTGTTTGACCTCTCCGGATTTAACCTTGAAGAAGGTGACCTGACCCAGGTTGGGTTCGTGGTAAGTTTTAAAGATGAACAAGGCGGTTGGCTCGGTGGAGAGACATTTTATTTCATTGCCCTCCAGGCTTTGCTCGGGTTTGAGGTCCGCAGCAGCCGGAGCCACATTGTCGATAAAGCCCATGAGTCGTCCTGAACCCATGTCGTTCAGTGCAGAAACACAAAACACAGGGAAGAGTTCGTGATTGAGCATGCCTTTCTGTATCCCCAGGCGCATTTCATCCTCGTTCAGGGTTCCCTTGTCGAAGTAAAGTTCCATGAGCTCCTCATCATTCTCAGCCGCCTTCTCCACGAGCTCGTTGTGGAGGTTGTCTGCAAGCTCTTTCTGATCTTCAGGAATCTGCAGCTTCTCGGGTTTGCCTCCTTCAGGTTTGAACTTGTACATTTTCATCTTCAACACATCGATGATGCATTGGGCGCCATCGATCACAAGAGGATACTGGACCTTGACCGCGTTGTTCCCAACAAGATCAACGATGCTTTGGTAGCTGTTGTCAAAATTCGCTTGTGGATGATCGATCTGGTTGATGACAAAAAGCGTGGGTCTGCTGAATTTATTTATATACTGCCAGATGATCTCCGTTCCTACTTCCACCCCGTGTTGGGCATTGATCACGGTTACCAGTGAATCGGCCACCCTCATGGTTGAGGCTATCTCACCGATGAAATCGTCGAGACCCGGAGTGTCAATGATGTTGATTTTGTAGTTCCTCCATTCGGTGTGCAATGGTGTTGCAAACACAGAGGCTTCTCTTTCGTGCTCTATTTCGTGATAATCCGCCACTGTGTTGTGATCCTCAACGGTTCCCCGTCGGTTCAACAGTCCGGCTTCAAATAACATGGTTTCGGCAAGTGTGGTCTTGCCGCTGTTATGGGCGCCAACAAAGGCCACGTTTTTGATGTGCTTTTCGTCATATACTTTCATGAAATTAGTCTTTTATGGTTCACTCGCATAAAGTTATGAAATTATGGAGGAACTATTTCATGACATATGTTAGTCCATGATAGATTTTTACCTGATTTTTCAGGCGGTGCAGTGGGTCAAATGATGTTGACTTCGGTGGCCAGCTCAATTCCGAATCGCCTGAGGACTTCAGCCTGTATTCGCTTCGACAAATTTAGAATCTCCGCACCCGATGCGTCTCCGTGATTGACCAATACAAGTGCCTGTTTGGCATGGACTCCCGCATCTCCGAATCGCTTGCCTTTAAATCCGCTTTGTTCGACCAGCCAACCGGCAGGAACCTTCACATCACGGGAATCGAGGTTGTAAAAGGGCATATCAGGATAAGTTGCCTGGAGAGATTCCAACTGTTCTTTGGGGATAACCGGGTTTTTGAAAAAACTGCCGCTGTTGCCCAGCTCCTTCGGATCGGGAAGCTTGCTCTGCCTTATGGCGATCACGACCCTGGAGATGTCCTTGATCGTCGGCTTTTCAATGCCTCTTTCGGCCAGCTCGGAGCGTATGGCTCCGTAATCCGTCACCAGTTTGTGATTTCTTTTGGTCAGGGAAAAGGTTACATTGAGGATGATGAACTTTCCTTTGAGCTCATTTTTGAAAACCGATTCCCGGTAGCCGAAATGACAGTCGTCGGCCGAGAATTTCACAATTCTGCCACTTTCGATCTCCATGGCTTCAAGCTCGTGGAAAACATCCTTGATCTCCACCCCGTAGGCTCCTATGTTCTGCATGGGAGAGGTGCCCACCTGTCCGGGAATGAGCGAAAGATTCTCCAGGCCCCCGAGGTCATTTGCAATGCACCAGTCCACAAATTCGTGCCAGTTCTCACCTGCCTGGGCTCTGACCAGAGTGTTATCCGAATCATTGCCCGGGATCACTTCAATGCCTTTGAGCTGTATGTGAACAACCGGCTTTTCGATATCCCGGGTGAGCAAGATGTTGCTCCCGCCGCTCAGGACAAGTAGGTCCTTGTTCGTCTCGACTATGGACCTGAGTTGGTCTAAGTTTTCGATGTTGGCGAACCTTCTCGCATTGGCCTCAATGCCGAAAGTGTTGTAGGGACGCAAAGAAATGTTTTCCAGGAACATCAGCCGGGGTATTGGTCCAGCGCCAGGCGAAGCAGCTCAACGGATCGCAACAAGCTTTCCTTTTTCAGAACGTAGGCGATCCTTATTTGGTTTTTTCCTGATCCGGGGGTGCTGTAGAATCCGCTCGCAGGGGCGACCATAACTGTTTCTCCTTTGTCTTCGAATTTCTCGAGCATCCATTGTGCAAAATCATCTGCATCCTCCACAGGAAGCTCCGCCATGCAATAAAAGGCTCCTTTTGGGGACGAAACCTTTACATTTTCGATTCCTTTCAAGGCGTTGATCAGGATCTTTCTTCTCTCATCGTACTCGTGGATCACATCGTCAAAATAACTCTGTGGGGTTTCCAGGGCGGCTTCACTTGCCATGAGGGCAAAGGTAGGGGAGCTAAGGCGTGCCTGTGCATATTTTAGTGCCGCCTGAATGACTTCGGGGTTCTTTGAAACAATGCAGCCGATTCGCGCCCCGCACATGCTGTATCTCTTAGATACCGAGTCGATCATGATCGCGTGGTTCTCCAACCCTTGCTGGCTCATTACGGAGTGGTGTTGAATGCCGTCGTAGACGAATTCCCGGTAGACCTCGTCGGCGATTAGAAACAGGTCGTGCTTGAGGGCAAGATTTTTCAATTTGATGATTTCTTCTTCAGAGTAGAGATAACCCGTCGGGTTGCCGGGGTTGCAGATCAAAATAGCCTTGGTCTTTGCTGTGATCTTTTTCTCAAACGCTTCGATGGGAGGAAGGGCAAAGCCGCTCTCAATGCTCGATTCAATCGGAATCACCTCGATGCCATTGGCCACTGAGAAGCCGTTGTAATTCGCATAAAAGGGTTCGGGGATGATGATCTGATCTCCAAAATCGGTTATGCTGCCCAGGGCGAAGAGAAGAGCCTCTGAACCACCTGTGGTAACTATGATGTCCGATTCGTTGACGTCAATCTGGTGTCTTCGGTAATAGGCGGCCAATTTCTTCCTGTAGGTCTCTGATCCTTCACTTCTCGCGTAGGCCAGAACTTCGATGGAATTGTTTTTAACGGCATCAAGCGCCACCTGAGGCGTTCTGATGTCTGGCTGTCCTATGTTCAGGTGGTAGACCCTTGTTCCTCTTTTCTTGGCTTCCTCGGCATATGGCACCAGTTTTCTGATCGGAGATTCGGGCATTTTTTGCCCCTTGGCAGAGATTTTTGGCATTTTCTTAAGATCCTGAATTACATTGCAAAATTGCAAAATATTCCTCTATATTTTCGATGAATTCCTATCTTTTTTCAAGGATATTGCTTATCTTTAACTATCTGTTAAACTTTAAAATGAGATATTATGTCAAGTGATTCTAAATTGTTGTTAGGGCTCATCTTAGGTGCAGCGACTGGTGCAGTTGCAGGTCTGCTTCTTGCTCCGGCTTCGGGTAAAGAGACCCGGGAGAATATTTCTGATAAGGCAAGTGAATTGAAGAGTGATCTGGACAAGAAATTCAATGAGCTGTCTCAAAAGATTCAGGATCTCGATGGAGAGTCTATCGCTGAGTTCAAGGAAAAATTCAATGACGTCAAGGACTCTGTGAAGGAGAAATACGATCAGATGGCTGCAAAAGTCAAAGACCTTGAAAAGGAGCTTACCGCCAAGATGGATAAGTTGAAAAAGGAAGCGAAAACTGTTGAAGCCAACGCGAATTCAATTTAATCCAGATTGAATCTTAATGGTTGAATTGGTAAAGAAATACGTCGAAAACAGGATTCAGCTTGTTAAATTAAATTTGATCGGTGCAATAGCCAATGTGGCTGCAGGAATGGTCAGTTCTTTCTTGTTGCTTGTAATGGGCATGTTGATATTGCTCATGTTCAGTATTTCTTTGGCCTTTTGGTTCTCAACTTTCTTTGAAAGCGAAATCCTTGGATTTGCGCTTGTAGGCGTGTTGTATCTTATCTTTTTTATTATTTATGCAGCCTTCGCCAAGAAGGGTGTAGAGGCAAGAATCAAAGATGAAATCGTGGCTTCTGCACTTTCGGAAGTTGATGATTTGACTGAACTGGAGGAAGATGAAAGTTAATACCAAGACTCCTATTCGCTCAATGAAGGACCTGAACCGGACCAAGGAAAGTTTGCGCCTTGAAATAGCGGCCCAGGAAGTGGAGTTGCTCGAGCATCCTCTTGTATCAGTACCTTTGGCCCTGCTAGAGGGCTCTTCGATTAAAGGTTCAATTCACGATTCCTTGGAATCATTTTCATTGGGTAATTACAAGAATGCCCTAATGAGCCTGGTAGGCACTTTCCTGTTGGCCAATAGACGGACCAGAAAGATATTCATTGTCTTCATGCTCGCAAAGGAATTGGTCCCTTTCGTCATTCATAAGATGAATGATATAGTCAAAAAATAGCGTTTCAAAACCTGTGTTTTGAAACGCTAAATTTTTCTTAAACCCATTGCCGTCTCTATTTTTTATAGTACTTTCCTAAGGCTTTACACCTACAAATGAAGGCCTCGAATGTACTGATTTCCTGCTTGTTCTTATTGGCGTTTGCCCCGGTATGTGCACAGGGCAGCTTTGTCCTGTCACCCGGTCGCGAGGACAAAGCCGTGGTGCCTTTCAAGCTGGTGAACAACATGATGGTCATCGAAGCCAAAGTCAATGGTAAAGAGCTCTCATTTTTGGTCGATACGGGAGTTAAGAAGACGGTTTTGTTCAATGTGCAAGTGTCAGACTCTCTGCTTCTGAGGAATATTGAAATCCTGAAACTGAGGGGTTTGGGTGAGGGAAATTCTATCAATGCCGTCAGTTCGAATGGCAATTTGTTCCGTTGTAACGGGATCATCAATCCGTCTCTATCCCTTTTTATGATCACAGACAATCTGTTTGACCTTTCGGCCAAGATGGGCATTGATATTCATGGGATCATCGGAGGGGACCTGTTCGAAGACTTCGTCGTGAAGATCAATTATGCCTCGCAGAAATTAACTTTTTATGATCCTGTAACCTACAAGTATTCCAAATGCAAATCGTGCGAGAGCTTCCCATTGGATTTTTATGGCAGCAAACCGTATCTGGATGTCTATGTGACCAACCAGGCCGGAACCGAGCACAAGGTCAAGCTTCTGATTGATTCTGGGGGAGGGGACTCTCTTTGGCTCTTCCCGTACTCGGATCCCAACATCTATGTGCCTGAAAAAAATTTTGACGATTACCTCGGCAAGGGACTCAGCGGGGACATCTACGGGAAAAGGGCCAAGTTGAGGGAAATTCGCATTGGGAGCTTCTTAATTGCCGATGCCAATGTATCCTATCCCGATTCCACCTCTATGCTAACCATGCATCAAAACAAGGAAAGGAATGGCACACTGGGAGCCGGGATCTTAAAAAGGTTTCACGTGATTATGGATTATCCGGGCAGACGGATCACTTTGAAAAAGAACAACAGGTTCTTTAATGAGCCTTTCCTCTACAATAAGAGTGGAATCGAGATTATTTATGGGGGTGAGATGCTGGTCAAGGAAAAGCGCACGCGGATCAACCCGGTTGAGGGCGAAAACAACCAGTCGATCACCGACATCATTTACAGTTATGGTCTGACCTACAAGCCCAGTTACAAGATTGCGGTGATCCGACATGGATCACCTGCCCATCTCGCCGGATTGCGGGAGGGGGATATCATACTCGAAATAAACGGGAGAGAGGCTTATAACATGAAGATGGAGGAGGTCAATCACATGTTTTCTCAAAAGGCCGATAAGCGCATTCGGATGCTGGTGGATCGCAATGGAGAGCATTTGAATTACGAATTCGTGCTCCGGAGTTTGCTTTGAAGACATAGGTCGGGAATAAAAAAAGCCCTTGAAATTTTTCAAGGGCTTTTACTTATTTGGTTCTCAAATCACCTTAATTCGTGTCAGAGACCACCGATTTTTTCTTTTCAATGTCCGCTGTACCCGCCTCAAGAACACGTCCTTTGATTTTCAGAACCTTTGTGTCTTCGTAGGCATTGGAAGTGATGGTCACCGTTTTCGAAAACGGACCGATGCGATTCGTCGCATACTTCACTTTGATTTCTCCGGTTTCGCCGGGCATGATCGGCTTTTCGGGTTTGGTCGGGACGGTACATCCGCAACTTCCTTTTACCTGGCTGATGATAAGGGGAGACTTCCCTACATTTTTGAATTTGAACACGCGGTTGCCATCCGAATTGGCGGCAATCTCACCGTAGTCGATGACTTCGTTTTCAAACTCGAAAACGGGCCCCGTAAAATCTTTGAGAATTTCTTCTTTCGTTTGCCCTTGCATGCCCTGGGTGAGCAAGCCGACAAACATAATGATGAATAATTTTTTCATGGTACCTGATTTTGACCGTAAAATTAATGTTTTTACCTGAAAATGTAACTGAATTGGAAACGATATATTGCTTAAAATTGTAATTTTGCAAACTATTTGACAAAATTTTAACAGATGAAAATCCCGACCACGTATCAGGCAGAAAAAGTCGAAGACAAATGGTATGATTACTGGATGAAGAATGGTTATTTCAGGTCCGTTCCGGATGGGCGCATACCTTACACGATCGTCATTCCGCCACCGAACGTGACTGGGGTGTTGCACATGGGGCACATGCTCAACAATACCATTCAGGATGTTCTGATTCGCAGAAAACGGATGCAGGGCTTCAATGCCTGCTGGGTTCCGGGAACCGATCATGCCTCCATTGCGACGGAGGCCAAAGTTGTGGCCAAACTCAAGGAAGAGGGAATTGAAAAGTCAGATTTGACGCGTGAAGAGTTTGTTGATCACGCCTGGGAATGGACCCACAAACACGGAGGAATGATCCTGGAACAGCTCAAAAAGCTTGGAGCCTCCTGTGACTGGGAAAGAACCAAATTCACCATGGATGAGGATATGAACCAATCGGTGACCAAGGTGTTCATCGACCTTTACAAGAAAGGCCTTATTTACAAGGGCTACAGGATGGTCAATTGGGATCCACAGGCAAGAACCACCTTGAGTGACGAGGAGGTTATTTATGAGGAAAAGCCCGGGCACCTTTACTATGTGAATTACCCAATAGAAGGAAGTGACGAGGTGGTTCAGATCGCAACCACAAGACCCGAGACGATTTTGGGTGATACGGCCATCTGCGTCCACCCCGAAGATTCCAGGTTCACTCATCTGAAAGGCAAAAATGCGATTGTACCCCTGGTCGAAAGGGTGATTCCGATCATTGAGGATGAATATGTCGACATGGAATTCGGAACAGGGAGCCTGAAGATTACACCGGCCCATGATCCGAATGACAAAGAGATAGGAGAAAAGCACAATCTCGAGGTCATCGACATCTTCAATGACGACGGAACTCTGAATGCGAATGGGATCCACTATGAAGGTCGGGACCGTTTCGAGGTGCGCAAGGATATCGCGAAAGAGCTGAAAGAAAAAGGCTATCTCGTCAAGGTGGAAGACTACACCCATAAGGTGGGTACCTCTGAGCGCACCAAAGTAGTCATCGAACCCAAAATATCGGAGCAGTGGTTCCTGAAGATGGAAAACCTGGTCAAACCGGCCATTGAGGCGGTCCTGAACACTAAGGAAGTGCGCCTTGTTCCATCGAAGTTTGAGAACACTTACCGTCACTGGATGGAGAACATCCGGGATTGGAACATTTCTCGCCAGTTGTACTGGGGGCACAGGATACCGGCATTCTACTACGGAGAAGGCACGCAGGATTTTGTGGTTGCTGCCACGGCTGAAGAGGCCCTCGCACTAGTGGTCAGGATGCCCGGGAAGTCAGGCTTCAAGCTGTCGGATTTGCAACAGGATGAGGATTCCCTGGATACCTGGTTCTCATCATGGCTTTGGCCCATCAGCGTTTTCAACGGAATCAACGAGCCCTCAAACGAGGATTTCAAATATTACTATCCGACCAACGACCTGGTTACCGGGCCGGACATTTTATTCTTCTGGGTCGCCAGAATGATTATTGCGGGTTACGAGTTTGCAGACGCGAAACCCTTTGAAAACGTATATCTCACGGGCCTCGTGCGCGACAAGAAGCGCAGGAAAATGTCAAAGTCTCTCGGTAACTCTCCTGATCCGGAAGAGCTGATGACTCAATACGGTGCAGATGGGGTCAGGGCAGGAATTCTCATGAGCTCTGCGGCCGGAAATGACCTTCTGTTCGATGAAGGGCTCATGATGCAGGGCAGGAACTTTGCCAATAAAATCTGGAATGGTTTCAGGCTGGTCAAGGGATGGGAAGTCTCTGAGAATGAAGAACAACCCGAAGCGGCCAAACTGGCGATACAGTGGTATCGTTCCAAATTCAACGCGACATTGAAGTATATTGATGAGCAGTTTGAGCAATATCGCTTGTCAGACGCCTTAACGGCGATCTATAAACTCATTTGGGATGATTTTTCCTCGTGGTTTCTGGAATGGGTCAAGCCGGCCTATGGAAAACCGATAGACTCAGAGACGCTGGAAGCCGCGGTATCCTTTTTTGAGGGGAACCTGAGATTGCTTCATCCGTTCATGCCTTTTATCACAGAGGAGATTTGGCAGCACTTCAGAGAAAGAAGCCCTGAAGAGGCTCTGATCGTATCCTCTTATCCGATTCAGGAAGACTTTGACGGCAATGTGCTTAAAGAGTTTGAATTGGTAAAAGAAATTGTATCTGCTGTGCGTAACATAAGAAAGGAAAAGGGCATTTCGTTCAAGGAGAGCCTGGAACTTTGTGTGCTCGAAAGCGCGAACAGGGAGTCGGGTTACGATGCGGCCATTCAGAAACTCACAAATGTTTCCGCGATAATAAGGGTGGATGACAAAGTTGACAGGTCAGTGTCTTTCAGGGTCGGGGCCAATGAGTTTTTCATTCCTGTACAAGACAATATTGACGTAGAGGAAGAGAAGAAGAAATTGGAGAAGGAGCTGGAGTACAACAAGGGTTTTCTCCTCTCTGTTCAGAAGAAGCTGAGCAATGAGAGATTTGTCAACAACGCGCCCGAGCAGGTCATCGCGAATGAAAGAAAAAAAGAAGCGGATGCCCTGGCCAAGATCGAGGTCCTGGAACAAAGCATCCGCTCTTTGTAATCTTCTGCTTATTCTCCTGTTTTGACAGCCAGGATCTTGGCATTCAGGGCAACATCGTTCCAGGTCTTGCTGACGCCGTCAGAACCCGTGTGGAGTACTTTGCAGGCCTCGTTCAGTGATTCAAGGGCAGCCTGGGCACCCCATTCGTTGAGGTCCATGGTTGCACTGACGTGAATGGTATCCTGCTCCACTTCATAATTGAAAGGCAGAGATTTGCTCAATCCGTTCATGGAAATCTCCAGTTTGCCCGAATTGGCAGTCTCGACATTGAATTTTCCTTTGAGAGTCATTGAATTCTCCATTACCGCAAAAAAGAACTTCTGCAATTTCCCATCCCGGATGGTGTCATTGGTGAAGATCGAATTGACAGGGATTTCGAAGCCCAGGTCTCTCAGGGTGCCGGCGGCATCTTCACCTGGTTTGCTGCTGACGATTCTGACATCTTTGAAAGTTCCTTTGACAGGGACTTTTTCAGAAGTCTTGTAGGCTGTCCACTGCATGCTGGAACCTGCCTCGCTCGCTTCGAATTGAATCGAAGGCTTCTCGGCCTCAGTAGTTTCGGTTTTCTCGTTTTTGCAGGATATCAGCTGACCACCCAGGACCAGCATTACTGCAATGTAAAATAAATGCTTCATTGATTTCAAAAATTAGTAGTTAAAGAATTGTGGCGGGTTGTTAGTCGATTTTCTGTCCGGTGTGTTTTTCTACCAGAGCGATGTACTTCTCCTTGGCCTCTTCCACCGAAATATTGTTTAGTTGGAAGTATGCGTTCAGCTTGAATGCATTTCTAACCATGTCATCTCCTGACGGAATCACGGTAGAATCTTTCTGAGTTGCGTGCTTGTAATAAGAATAAAATCTGAGCATGACATCCGGAGGCAACTTTTTGGTCATTGCCGAAGCAATTTCAAAAGCTTTGTTGAATTTTCTGTCAAGATCAGTCATTTTTTAAGGCGATTACCGTTTCTCCACCACGCACCGACTCATTGAGGCCCACGCGGATCTCAAAATCCAAAGGTACAAAAATATCCAGCCGGGAACCAAACTTGATAAATCCTGCATCGGTGCCCTGGACCACCTGCTGTCCGACACTCGCATAGTTGACAATTCTACGAGCCACAGCTCCCGCGACCTGGCGGTACATGACCTCACCCAACGTCTTGTTCTCAACTACTATGCTCGTGCGTTCGTTGTCCTCCGAGGACTTGGGGTGCCAGGCGACGAGATATTTTCCGGGATGGTATTTGCTGTATTTCACTACACCACTTACCGGGTAACGGGTGACATGCACATTCAACGGAGACATGAAAATCGAGATCTGTTTTCGCTTTCCCTTGAAGTATTCCTTTTCTTCGACGTCCTCGATGACCACCACTTTTCCATCAGCCGGAGCAATGACATGAAGGTCATTCAAGGCTGTTTTTCTGTTTGGGTCCCTGAAGAACTGCAAAATGAGCAGAAAAAATAGCAGGAAAAGAATCATCAGGGGCTTTTGAATCCATATATTGGAGACAAAGTGATCGGTGATCAATATGCCTGCGACGACTATGAGACCCGTGATCAGGATGGTTTTGAATCCTTCTTTGTGAAACATCAGGTGGTAAGAAATAAATAAATATAAATAAACGGAGTGGCAAAGATAATACTATCCAGTCGATCTAAAAAGCCCCCGTGGCCCGGAAGCAGGTTGCTGCTGTCCTTCAAGCCGGCCTGACGCTTGAACATCGATTCGATCAGGTCTCCAAGAACTCCGAAAACACTCACGAGTATGGCAATGGTAAACCATTGAAGAGGCTGAACGCTCGAGCAGTATTTTGCCACGATATATGCTGCGATAAAAGTGAAGATGAAGCCTCCCAAAAACCCTTCGATTGTTTTGTTGGGTGACACCCTTTCAATGAGCTTGTTCCGGCCAAAATTCTTGCCGATCAAAAAGGCGAAAACATCATTGCTCCAAATGAGAAAGAAGATGCCCAATATGACTGAGGTGTCAAAGGTGCGGTCAAAGTTGAGGTAGGGAATCTTGATCAGGAGTCCGAAAGGCAGAGCCACGTAGATCAGGGTCAGGAAATTCTTTCCCACATACTGAATGGCTATTTTCCTGGACGAGACCAGTGCCATGACAAGGGAAAGGTAAATCACGCTGATCAGCACTCCGATTATGATTCGCTCATTGAGATCGTCCTCGAATACGAGCAGGTTGTTATTGGATATCACGGCGACGGAAAAAGCCGTTATTGCCAACAAGTAGGGGTAGATGCTGTCCAGTTCGATGATTCGGATAAACTCATAGATGCATACAAGCATGAACATGAAGAACAGACCGTAGAAGTAAATGGGTCCGGAGAGTGAGGCCGCCACAATGAGAGCCACGTAAATCAATCCGAAAATGATTCGTTTGGTAAAGTTGTTCATGTACCTATAAATCTTCTAACAGCAGCAAATATAGCGTTTTGGAATTAGTGAGGCCATAGCTCATGAAATCTGTTTCGGATTTATCAATGATGAAGTCTTTTATGGAACTGATAATGGTTGGGGCGTTCTTTTCTGACCGGCTCCGAATTCCGGAAATCCCGTCTCGTCCGTCTTTGACGATCTGACTCGTTCTCGCAAGAACTATGAAATTACTCGGAAGATCCTTGAGTTTTTTGTCCCCGAGCTGTCTCGAGGAGAACATGATGCTCCCATCCGTCGCAACAAGACACTCACAATAGGTCAGAAAGGGTAGGGAAGAGATGATCTTCTTTGTTCTTGCACTGTTAATACTCGTCAGGAGCTTGTGCAACTCCTCTTCGTGGGATATGACATTGTTCCATTGGTTTTCCTGAAGCACCTGCATCAGGTTTCTCTCAACCTCCTCCTGATCCGAGCAATAGAGGAACTTACCACCTTTGTGAATGAACTTTTTAACAAATGCTTCGTCGATTGACCCTTCCTGAATCTCCTGCGCCCTGCTTTGATCTTCCTTTTCAGTCGGTTTAATGATTTTATTCAAAAACTTATTGAAGAAACTCATAGTCAATTATTATCTCTCAAATGTACAAAAAGACTTTGATTATTTTGAGCTTTCCTCAGCGATTTCGCTGTCCTTGGAATCGGGTTTTTCAACAGTGATTTCTTCCTTGGAATCTCCGCTGGTTTCAGCGATCTTCTCCTCTTTGGCCTCTTCGGTTTCAGCGGGCTCTTCTTTAGCAAAAGGTCGCGCTCCGAATATCTTTCTCAGATCCCCTTCGAAGATGACCTCTTTCTCGACCAGGATTTCAGCCAATTGAATCAGCTTGTCCTTGTTTCTTTTCAGAATGTCAATGGCTCTCTGGTATTGTTTCTCGATGATCTTCGAGATTTCCTGGTCAATGGTCTGAGCGGTGAGCTCACTGTAGGGTTTCGTGAAATTGTAGTCGGCCTGACCGCTTGAATCGTAATAAGTGATGTTGCCGATCTTGTCATTTAATCCATAGACGCTTACTATGGCCCGGGCCTGTCTTGTGACTTTCTCCAGGTCATTGAGTGCCCCCGTTGAGATTCTGTCAAACATGACCTTTTCGGCCGCCCGACCCCCAAGAGTCGCACACATTTCATCCAGCATCTGATCGGTTTCAACGATTTGTCTCTCTTCAGGCAAATACCAGGCCGCTCCAAGCGACCTTCCACGTGGCACAATCGTTACCTTGACCAGGGGAGCCGCATGCTCGAGCATCCAACTTACCGTGGCGTGCCCCGCTTCGTGATAGGCTATGGTTTTCTTCTCCTTTGGAGTAATAATCTTATTCTTCTTTTCGAGACCTCCAATGATACGGTCTACCGCATCCATAAAGTCTTGGTGGTGAACTTTTTTCTTGCTCTTTCTCGCTGCGACCAGGGCAGACTCATTGCACACATTGGCAATGTCGGCTCCTGAGAATCCGGGAGTTTGTTTGGAAAGAAATTCCAGATCCACGTCATCAGCCAACTTGAGAGGTTTTACATGAACCTCAAAAATCTGCTTCCTTTCGTTCTTGTCAGGCAGATCGACATATATCTGTCTGTCAAATCGACCTGCCCTCATCAGGGCCTTGTCGAGCACATCGGCACGGTTGGTGGCTGCAATTACAATGACATTTGTGTCGGTTCCGAAACCATCCATCTCCGTCAGAAGCTGGTTCAACGTGTTCTCTCTTTCGTCGTTGCCACCTGTAATGCTGTTTTTCCCTCGCGCTCGTCCTATGGCATCGATTTCATCGATAAAGATGATCGAAGGAGATTTCGCAGCAGCCTGTTTGAAAAGGTCCCTTACCCTGGAGGCTCCTACACCTACGAACATTTCTACAAAATCAGATCCCGAAAGAGAAAAGAAAGGAACTCCTGCCTCTCCTGCTACGGCTTTGGCAAGGAGAGTTTTTCCTGTCCCCGGAGGTCCTACCAGCAAGGCTCCCTTGGGAATTTTTCCTCCGAGTGCGGTGTATTTGTCCGGGCTCTTCAAAAAGTCCACGATTTCCTGGACCTCTTCCTTGGCGCCTTCCAGTCCGGCTACGTCCTTGAAGGATGTCCTGACCTTGGTATTCTCGTCAAAGATTTTTGCCTTTGATTTTCCAATATTGAAGATCTGGCCCCCGGCTCCACCGCCTCCTGCACCTGACATCCTTCGCATGAAGAATATCCAAAGTCCGATGATAAAGATGAAGGGCAGCCAGACCAGGATCGAATCGAAGAAACTCGTGCGTGTGGTGTTGTCTTTGTCAAAATCCAGATCATACTCCTTTTTTGCTTCGCTCAGATTGTTTTCAAAATTCTGAAGGTCTCCGAAGTCGTAAATGTAAGTAGGTGAAGTTTGACCAAAAATTGTCGGATTTTTAGACTTGTTGTAGCGATCCTTCGTATTGAGGGCCTCACTTTTAATGGTCAACTGTGCGATGTCACCATTGACAATGAGGATTTTTTCTATGTCATTGTCGTTGAGAATTTCCCTGAACTCGTTTTGCGAGAGCTTGTTGCCTCCCACATCCGAGCTGTTCATCAGCTGGTATCCGATCAACAGGGCGAAAATTATCCCGTATATCCAATAGAAGTTGAACTTGAAGTTGAACTGCTTGAATGGTGAGTTGTTGTCGTTTTCTTTATTTGGTTCTTCTCTTTTCATGAATTTGTTTTAATGGTAAAGCGGGTCAGTAAGCGCTGGGTACCTGAGTGATCTTTCCGTCTCCCCACAATTCTTCGAGACCGTAGAATTCCCTGATGTGTTTTTGAAACACGTGAACCACTACATTGACGTAATCCAGCAGCACCCATTCTGCGTTCGACTCTCCTTCAACGTGCCAGGGCTTTTCTTTCAATGACTTGCTTACGTTCTTCTGAATTGAACCCGAAATGGCGCTCACTTGCGTATTCGAGGTTCCGTCACAGAGAACAAAATAGTCACACACCGTATTTTCAATGTCTCTTAAATCAAGTATCGTAATATTCTCTCCTTTAACATCTTCAATCCCTTTGATTATCTCGGTAATCAGAAGGTCTGTGTCCACTGTAATTCTCGTCATTAATTTAGCTCAAAATTTCTTGCAAATGTACCACATTTTTATCACTTTCGTGGATGTGCCACTTCAATTGTCCCCATGATTCATTTCAAACTTGATGCCACAGATTCCACCAATTCGTATTTGAAAGAACTCGTTCGGGAGGGAGAGGCTCGAAACTGGACCGTAGTGAGCGCATATGAGCAAACCCGGGGTCGCGGACAGCAGGGAGCTGTTTGGTTCTCGGATGCAGGTAAGAATCTGACATTTAGTATTTTGATCAAAGATGTTGGGCTCAAGGCCAGGGATCAGTTTTTGCTGAATTGTGCAATTTCTCATGGCATTTTCAAGGTCATGGACGCATATGAAATACCAAGGCTCAAGGTGAAATGGCCCAACGACATTATGTCAGGCTCTTCCAAATTGGCGGGCATACTCATTGAGAATTCACTCATTGATGACAGAATTGCCCATAGTGTGGTCGGAATCGGACTCAATGCGAATCAGGAGGAATTTCCGGCCTTTTTGCCCAATGCCGTTTCCATGAAGCAACTTACTAAAAAGCATTTCGCACTGGATGGAATTCTTGAGAAATTGGTGGGAAGTATCAAAGCAGAGATAGGTTTGATTGAAAGTGGCAACTATGAAATCCTCAGGGCCAATTACCAGGAACGCATGTACAGGAGAAAATCTGCTCACATGTTTCGAATTCCCGGGGGCGATCCCTTTATGGCACAGATTCAGGGTACAACCGAGAGCGGTCTACTCATCCTGAGAAAAGAAGATGACAGTCTTGCTCACTTTGCTTTCAAAGAAATCGAGTATCTGTAAAACCAGCTTTCGTCAGTTTTTCCCAATGTTCTCTATGAGAGTGTCAATAAAGCGCTGCAAAGGGTTTTTGACCATCATTGCCACCATGGGATTGAATTCTCCAGAGAACAAGAGCTGTGCCTCGCATTTGTCTGCTTCGAGCTCCTGGATGTCTGCCGTAAGGGAGAATGGAAATTTTTCACTGGCTGATCCGAGAACGACCTTTTTGGGCTCCTCGCCTTCAAGCATCCGGAGTTTTATCTCGGGCATGCCTTTGAGTGCGAAGACGAAAGAATCTTCACGTGCCTCGAATTTATCTGTGTTGTCGGGCATGATGCTCTCGAAATTCTCGACTTTTGACAAGTAGTCAAAAAGCTCCTTGCTCGATTTATTGACCGTTATTTTTGGACTTTCTAAGTTCATGGAATTTTTCTAACTCTGATTTGCTATATGTCCCAGTTTCCCGGGTCTTCTCGCCAGGTCTGCAGGGTTTTCAATTGTTTGCTGTCGATGAAATTCGTGTGAAGAGCCTGGTCCAGCAGGTTTTCATAGTCGCTGAGTGTGGTCAGGTCTACGTGCGCGTCTGTAAAATTTGATGTAGCCAGGTCAAAGCCATAGCTGAAGATGGCCACCATCCCTTTGACGCGGGCACCGGCTTCTCTCAGCGCCTCAACAGCATTGAGACTGCTTCTGCCCGTACTTATCAGGTCCTCTACGACCACTACATTCTGGCCGTTATCGAGAAATCCTTCGATTTGGTTCTTGCGACCGTGTTTCTTGGGTTCGGGACGCACGTAAATGAACGGTACCCCCAACTCCTGGGCCACTAAAACTCCAATGGCGATCGCACCGGTCGCCACGCCGGCCACCACATCCGGCTGACCGTGCTTTTCCAGAATGATCTTTGACAGATTCTCACGGATAAAGTTCCTGATCATCACGTAGGAAAGTGTGATCCGATTGTCACAATAAATGGGGGATTTCCATCCTGAAGCCCATTGAAATGGCTCTTCGGGACTCAGTTTGATTGCTTTGATCGTCAAAAGCAATTCGGCCGTTTTTTTTGCTGTATTTTTGTCAAAAACCATGCTACAAATGTATGTAATTTTTAAAGATCATGCCTCAGTAATTTTAACAGATCGCAGGGATTTATCCACGGCAGGGGAAGTTCTTGAATGGACAGAAGAGAATCTTGGACAGGTGCTGCGTTCCCTTGAGCGAAACGAAGGAAGAAGCTTTCTTCTGAGAGGGGATGATTCTGCCTCCATGTGGCGGGCATTTGCGGAACGCTTTGAGGTGATAGAGGCCGCCGGAGGAATCGTAAAGAACGATGTCGGTGAATATCTTTTGATTTTCAGGAACGATACCTGGGACCTTCCCAAAGGAAAGATCGACCCGGGTGAAACAAGGGAAGAAGCTGCTGTACGAGAGGTTCGGGAAGAATGCGGATTTTCGAGTTTGCAGCTTGGGTCTTGGGTTCAGAACACCTATCATATTTATGAGCACAAGGAAAAGCAGATTTTGAAAGTGACCTATTGGTACCTGATGTATTCCGACCAAGAGACCTTGAAGCCCCAGCTCGATGAAGGAATTACGGATTTAGGTTGGAAATCCGACAGTGACATGGATGCTGTTTTTGAAAATACCTATCCCAACATCGAATTGCTTCTCTTAGAGCAGATGCGAAGGGGAGCTTGAATTTCACCTTTGCGCCTTTCAATATTATTATCCTATCTTTGCGGCCTTTTAAAAAAGCCGAACAGATGACAGAATTCATAAGCAGGAGATTACCCAATGTTAAGAACGATATTCTCTCCGGGATCACAGTGGCCCTGGCCCTTGTGCCCGAAGCGGTAGCCTTCGCTTTTGTAGCGGGAGTGGATCCATTGGTGGGTCTATATGCGGCCTTTATGGTCGGGCTGATCACCTCGGTTTTCGGTGGACGACCGGGTATGATTTCGGGAGCGACGGGAGCCCTGGCGGTAGTCATGGTAAGTATTGTCGCCAGAGGAAATGCTTTTGGGGAGCCTGGAGAAAATCTGGGTCTTTACTATCTTTTCGCCACTGTGGTCCTGATGGGTTTTATTCAGATACTCGCCGGGGTTTTGAAACTGGGAAAATTTGTTCGACTCATTCCGCATCCCGTGATGATGGGATTTGTGAACGGGCTTGCGATTGTGATCTTTCTCTCGCAGCTGGGCATGTTCAAAAAGCCCGCAGGTGACCAAAAGGTCTGGTTGCAGGGCAATGAGCTGTACCTTATGGCCGGTCTCGTTGGACTCACCATGCTTATCATGTACTTCCTTCCAAAAATTAAGCTCACTTCGAAATTGCCGGAAGCATTGATCGGGATTCTTCTGGTATCAGGTTTGGTGATCGGGTTCAATCTGGATGTGGCCACGGTAGGATCATTTATCCGGGATGGTGGAGGTGAAGGCCTGAAGGGAGGACTGCCTGTCTTTCAATGGGAGCTCTTCAGCAAGGTTCCCCTGAACTGGTCAACATTCACATTTATTTTTCCATATGCTCTCATTCTTGCCGCCATCGGTTTGATAGAATCGCTGATGACGCTGAACCTCATCGATGATCTTACCGATACGCGAGGCAACGGCAACCGGGAATGTGTTGCACAGGGCTCGGCCAATGTCATTACGGGTCTCTTTGGGGGCATGGGTGGTTGCGCCATGATTGGGCAGTCGATCATCAACATCAAATCAGGAGGCCGAGGACGCCTTTCGGGCATCGTTGCCGCATTGATGCTTCTCGCTTTTATCCTCTTCGCCTCGAGTTATATAGAGCAGGTCCCAATCGCTGCACTGGTGGGAGTGATGTTTATGGTGGTGATCGGAACCTTTGCCTGGAGTAGCTTCAGAATATGGAACAAGATCCCCAGGTCAGATGCCTTTGTTCTTGTGCTTGTTTCTTCGCTCACCGTCATTTTCGATCTGGCCATCGCAGTTTTTGCGGGAGTCATCGTCAGTGCTCTTGTGTTCTCCTGGGAAAATGCGAAACGAATACGCGCCAGAAAGCGCATGAAAGAGGACGGCACAAAAGTTTACGAGATTTGGGGGCCCTTGTTCTTCGGTTCCATTTCAGCTTTTGCCCAAAAATTTGACGTCAAAAATGACCCTGACAGCATTGAGATCGATTTTGTCGAGTCGCGCATCAGTGATCATTCCGCTCTGGAGGCCATTGCCAACCTGGTGAAGAAGTATGATGCTGAAGGTAAATCCGTAAAGCTGAAGCACCTGAGTGAAGAGTGCAAGGCCCTGCTTTACAAATCCGACTCCCTTTTCCAGGATATCATCATCAATGACATCGACGATCCGAGGTATCATCTCGCTGCCAATCCCGAACTATTTCCAAAAAGCCTTACGGAATATCATCTGTGATCACCGCCGGGGGAACCAACAAGGAGACATCCCCCTTGTTAAAGAGAATGTCCCTGACTATGCTCGAACTTATGTAGGAAGTGTCGGCGCTCGTTAGCAGGAAGACGGTTTCTATTTTTGACAACTTACGATTGGTCTGGGCAATGGCTTTTTCAAATTCGAAGTCAGCCGGATTTCTGAGTCCCCTGAGAATAAAATCGGAGCCTATCTTTTTACAGTATTCGATCGTCAGACCTTCGTACGTATCCACTTTCACTTTGGGCTCATCGCTGTAAGTCTTTTCAATGAATCTCTTTCTCTGCTCCAGGGAGAACATGTAATTCTTGGAGGAATTGGTTCCGATGGCAATGATGATTTCATCAAAGAGAGGAATTGCTCTGTCGATCACATCAGTGTGTCCTAAGGTCAGAGGATCAAACGATCCGGGAAATACAGCTCTTTTCATGGGAATTCAATTAATGTTTCCTTCAATGGCACTTTCAAACAGCTCTGCAAGGCTGATGCCTGCTTCTTTCGCTTGTTTGGGCAGGATGCTCTCAGCAGACAATCCCGGAACCATATTCAGCTCAATGAAATACGGGATGTTCCCGACAAGCATGAAATCGATTCTCGAGAGCCCTTTCAATTGCAGGGTAGCGTATATTCTTTCGGCTTCTTTCCGGACATTTTTTCGCTGTTCTTCGGAAATTCGAGCCGGAGTTATTTCCTCGGACTCGCCCAGATATTTGGCCTCATAATCGAAGAAATCATTCTCTGTGACGATTTCGGTGATCGGCATGACCTTGATCTTACCATTCCAAGTTATTACGCCTACCGACACCTCGGTGCCATCCAGGAATTCTTCAATAAGGATTTGGCTGTCCTCCTTGAAAGCCTTTTCCAGGGCAGGAGCCAACTCTTCTTTTTTGTAGACCTTGGAAATTCCAAAGCTCGATCCTGCGCGGTTGGGCTTGACAAAACAGGGCAATCCCGTATGAGCTGTGATCGAATCAGGATCGATTTCATCTCCCTGGTTCAGGTAAACGGATTTAGCCGTATGTACCCCATAAGGCTTCAACAAACTCAAACAGTCTCGCTTGTTGAACGCAACGGCCATCTGGTAAAAGGAAGCCGAGGAATGCGGGAGACCCAGCAGATCGAAGTAGGCGAGAAGTGTTCCGTCTTCACCCGGGTGACCATGAATCGCATTGAATACGAAATCAAAGCGCGTCTTGTATCCGTTCACCGTAGTACTGAAATCTGCCATATTTATAGGGTGCTCTCGATCTGCCTCATCTACATACACCCATTTGTCCTTCAAGATGTGAACGCGATGAGGAATGTACTTATCACGGTCCAGATTTTCATAGACGACTTGTCCGCTTTTGAGTGAGATACCCGCCTCAGACGAGTAGCCTCCCATGATGATGGCAATATTTTTTTTCATTCACCCCTGGCGTTAGCCTTTTTTGATGGTTGAAAACAAACTTACGAAAAAGACTTCAATGGCTGCAGGGAGTGGAGCCACCTTGTGAAAATTACTTTATATTTGAAAAATTTTTCACTTCGATGAGCTTATTTGGATACCTCAAAAGCAAAGAGTTTTTAAGAACGGCAATCCTTGTGGTAGCTGTCAGTTTCCTGTTGATCTTCATGCTGGGCAAATGGTTGAACTACCATACCAAGCACGACGAGAGAATCGCAGTTCCAAACCTTGAAAAGCTGAGCCTGGAGGAGACCGAAAAGAAGCTCGCGGATCTGAATTTGCGTTATGTCGTCATTGACTCGGCCTCATTCAATCCCAAGTATCCGCCCAAAAGCGTTATTGAACAGGATCCTGTCTCCGGTGATTTTGTCAAGGAAAACAGGAAGATTTACCTCACGCTCAACCCTTCGGATTACCGCAAGATCTCCGTGCCCAATGTCATCGACAACACCAAACGCCAGGTTGTGACTCAACTGAAATCCGTGGGATTCCAGATTGGCAAGGAACGTTATATTCCCGATCTGGGGAAAGATGTGGTCAGGGGTCTCGAAGTGCGAGGAAAGAAAATTGAGCCCGGGGTGCGATTGCCTAAGAACACGGTTATCGACCTGGTCCTGGGAGACGGATTGGAGGAAAGAGAAGACAACCGTTGATTCATGGGTGAAAAAAATGAACAGGAGCTCAATGACGAGCTCTATGAGCATCATAAATTTGTAGCTTCCGAAGGTCAGGAACCGCTCCGCGTGGACAAGTACCTGATGAATTTCATTGAGAACGCGACTCGAAACAAGATTCAACTCGCGATCAAAGCGGGAAATGTCCTGGTGAATGATGTTCAGGTCAAGGCAAATTACAAGGTCAAAGCCCACGATGTCGTGCGGGTCGTTCTGGCACATCCTCCGCATGAGAACCTCCTGGTTCCGGAGGATATCCCTTTGAACATTGTGTATGAGGATGACGAATTGATCGTAATCGACAAACCTGCGGGCCTTGTGGTTCACCCCGGGCACGGGAACTACACCGGAACCCTTGTCAACGGTTTGATCCATCATTTTCAGAATTTGCCCCACAACAGCAGTGACAGGCCTGGTCTTGTGCATCGGATCGACAAAGACACCAGCGGCCTTCTCGTAGTCGCAAAAACCGAGTACGCCATGGCCCACCTGGCCAGCCAGTTCTTCAATCGGACAACCAAAAGACGCTATGCGGCACTCGTCTGGGGAAGCCTTGCCGAAGATGAAGGCACCATTACAGGTCATATTGGACGAAGCATGAAAAATCGATTGCAGATGGATGTTTACCCCGAGGGTGAGCAGGGCAAGCATGCCGTAACTCATTATAAGGTCTTGGAGCGATTCTCCTATGTGACCCTGGTCGAGTGTCGACTGGAGACTGGCAGAACACATCAGATACGGGCGCACTTCAAATTCATGGGTCATCCCTTGTTCAATGACAGCCGCTACGGAGGCGATCAAATCCTGAAAGGAACAACGTTTACCAAATACAAGCAGTTTGTCGAAAACTGCTTCAAGGTTCTTCCCCGGCAGGCACTGCATGCAAGAACCCTGGGATTTGAGCATCCCGTTACGGGAGAAACGATGGAATTTGAATCTGACCTTCCTGCCGACATGACATCTTGTCTCGATAAATGGCGGGTGTATACGAAATCCCAGAATCCCGAAAGGGAGTTATGAGCCGACATGACATTCGGCAATAAGTCATTGTTTTCGTAAATTTGTTCATTCTTAAACGAATTGAATCCGAGGGATTCATAAAACCTAAATTTTAAGACACATGAAGATTCTCATATCACCCGCAAAATCGCTGGACTTTGAAACAGAAGCTCCTTTTGACGCCCATTCGGAACCCATTTTTTTGGATGAAGCCGAACGACTCAGTAAGGTTTTGAAGAAAAAGTCTGCTCGTTCCCTTTCCAAATTGATGTCGATCTCTGACGCTCTTGGGAAGTTGAATTATGAAAGAAATCAGAACTGGCACCTTCCCTTTACGGAAGACAATGCCAAACAGGCTGTTTATGCCTTCACCGGTGAGGTGTACCGCGGACTTGACGCAACCACGCTGCCTGCCCATGTGCTTGACGACTTGCAGGACAAGCTGCGCATCCTCTCGGGTCAGTACGGTTTGCTCAAACCTTTCGACCTGATACAACCCTATCGTCTGGAAATGGGAACCAAACTCAAAGTGGGCAGAAAGGAAAACTTATACCAGTTCTGGGGCAGCTCCATAACCGATGCATTGAACGAGGAGATGGAAGAAGGAGAGCTGTTGATTAACCTGGCAAGCAATGAATATTTCAAGGCTGTAAAGGCAAAGCAGCTCAAAGGCAAGGTGATCACTCCGGTTTTCAAGGACATGAAAAATGGCAAACTAATGACAATCGCCATCTTTGCCAAGAATGCAAGGGGCCTGATGGTCAGATACATCATAGAAAAGGGATGTGAAACGGTGGATGACCTGAAGGGCTTTGACCTGAATGGCTATGCCTTTGACTCGAATCTTTCCTCCGAAACTCAACTGGTTTTTACACGTTGATCGGATTGCCCGTGCAGATCTTGATAAAAGACCTTGTCAGAGTTTGAAGGAGACCGGGTCGGATACATCGTTGTTGCGTGACACGGCGCGGATGACCACGGCTTTGATGGATTTTGCCTCTTTTTTGGAAAGGTTGAGGTGACGCATTCCCGTGAGAACTACTTTTGCGGAGGGGTTGCTCAGGTCGATTTTGTCCTCCGAATCGAATTGATAGACGAGGTACTTAACAGCTTGCTTTTCCTTGTTCTGAGGAGGAGAATCCCACAACAGGGCGAACTCCCGGTTGCTTGTCTGCTCCAGCCTAACATTTGTAACGGGAAGCGGCACCATCTTCACATCGTCGTTCACCACCGGAGTCAGCGCAATTTGTCCGAATGAATTCCTGGCTATTCGCTCCCTTATGTTGTAAGGGTTCTTTTTGAAGGTAGAGGCGCTGAAGAAGGCGCTCCCTTGTATGTTGGAAACACTTCGATTGAATTGGAGTTGTTTTTCGATCTCGGTCGGATTCTCTTTCAGCCATGCCGGATTTGCTTTTTGATCATTGAGTTTATACGCGCCGTGACCTATGTAAAGACGGGTGCCAAATGTGTTGTTCGACCACCACTTCACGACTTTCTGATAGTCAGCTTTCTCATGACCGATGTGCCAGTAGGCCTGAGGGATTAGATAATCCACCCAGCCTCTTTGGATCCAGTGCGCGATGTCGGCATGCAAATCGTCGTAATTGGTCTGACCGGCCCTCGTGTCGGAACCCCTGGGGTCTTTGTCTCCGTTTCGCCAGACCCCAAAAGGGCTCACGCCGAACTGTACCCAGGGCTTGATCGCCTTGATTCGGTTATACAATTGGCTGATGATCAGATTCACATTGTTTCGTCTCCATGCGTCCCGGTCTTTCGGGTAAAAGGAACCACCGTGGGCCTTAAAGGATTGTTCATCCCGAAAAGGCTCCCCATTGATCTTGTACGGATAGAAGTAGTCGTCAAAATGAATGGCATCGATGTCGTAATTCTGAACAATGTCGGTGACTATGTTCAAGGTGTATTCGCGCACTTCAGGGATTCCCGGATCGAAATACTTGTTTTTTCCATAATTGATGAACCATTCCGGTTGCTCGTAGGTCAGAGGGAATGGTTTGGGTTGATATTCCTGGTAGTTGACAACAGCCCTGTACGGGTTGAGCCAGGCGTGAAACTCCATTCCGCGCTTGTGGGTTTCTTCGATGAAAAAGGCCAGGGGATCGTAATAGGGTGCAGGCGCCTCACCGCTCATGCCGTTTAAATACATCGACCAGGGCTCGTATTTGGATTCGTAAAACGCATCGGCCGAAGGACGGACCTGGAAGATGACCGCATTGAAATTCATGCTTTTGGACATGTCGAGCAATTCGATGAATTCCTGCTTCTGCTCAGCGGAAGTCAGATTTCTGCTGCTCGGCCAGTCGATATTGCTAACCGTTGCGATCCAGACACCCCTGAATTCTCTTTTCGGATCAGATTGTGCGACCATCCGCAAAGTGCTCACAAAGAGCATCATAAGTAATATTTGGGCATATGAAATTCGTCGCATGGCAAAAAAACGGGTCAAAAATAGCTGCTTCAGTGTCAAGATACAAACGTCTTTTTGTGGTTTTTATGTCACTATGTCATTAAAAAATGTCAAAAACTGTCATTTTATGGCAAAAACAGCTATGGCACAATCATTGACCTGAATGAGGCAGCGTTTAATAAAGTTGAATACAAATTAATATATCATATCATGAGCAAGATAATTGGAATTGATTTAGGAACCACAAACTCCTGCGTATCCGTGATGGAAGGAAACGAGCCGGTTGTGATTCCCAATGCGGAAGGAAAAAGAACAACTCCTTCTATAGTTGCCTTTGTAGAAGGAGGCGAGAGAAAAGTTGGTGACCCTGCAAAGCGTCAGGCCGTGACCAATCCTAAAAATACGATTTACTCCATCAAGAGATTCATGGGGAACAAATATTCGGAGTCGAAGTTAGAGGCCGAAAGGGTTCCTTACACGGTCGTCAAAGGAGACAATGACACACCGCGTGTGGATATCGACGGCAGGTTATATACGCCTCAGGAGATTTCTGCCATGGTGCTGCAAAAAATGAAGAAAACGGCTGAGGACTACCTCGGTACAGAAGTTAAGGAAGCCGTTGTTACGGTACCTGCATATTTCAATGACTCACAGAGACAAGCTACAAAAGAAGCGGGTGAGATCGCCGGCTTGAAAGTGAGCCGAATCATCAATGAGCCTACTGCTGCGGCCTTGGCCTACGGCCTGGACAAGTCAGGTGCGGACAAGAAGATCGCGGTCTATGACTTGGGTGGAGGTACGTTTGACATCTCTATCCTTGAAATTGGTGACGGAGTCTTTGAAGTGCTCTCTACCAATGGGGATACCCACCTGGGAGGTGACGATTTTGACCAGGTGATCATCAACTGGCTGGCTGAGGAATTCATGAAAGAAGAAGACATGGATCTGAGAAAAGATCCCATGGCGCTTCAACGTTTGAAAGAAGCCGCTGAAAAGGCGAAGATCGAGCTTTCATCAAGCTCTCAGACCGAGATCAACCTGCCTTACGTAACGGCTACAGCATCCGGACCCAAGCACTTGGTGAAAACCCTGACCCGGGCGCAATTTGAAAAACTTTCAGATTCCCTGATCAAGCGATCTATGGCTCCTGTGAGTGCAGCCCTGAAAGATGCAGATTTGTCAACGTCTGACGTTGATGAGGTTATTCTGGTGGGAGGTTCAACACGTATGCCAAGAATCCAGGAAGAAGTTGAGAAGTTCTTCGGCAAGAAGCCTTCCAAGGGAGTTAATCCGGATGAGGTTGTGGCCATTGGAGCTGCTATCCAGGGAGGAGTTCTCACGGGAGACGTGAAAGACGTGCTGTTGCTTGACGTGACACCTTTGTCACTCGGTATTGAGACCATGGGCAATGTTGCGACCAAGTTGATCGAGTCCAACACTACGATTCCAACCAAGAAATCGCAGGTGTTCTCGACAGCTGCAGACAATCAGCCATCGGTTGAGATTCATGTTGTGCAGGGAGAGCGTGCCATGGCAGCGGACAACAAGACGATCGGTCGATTCCACCTCGATGGAATTCCACCAGCGCCAAGAGGAGTTCCTCAAATTGAAGTTACTTTCGACATTGATGCGAATGGAATTATCAATGTCTCGGCCAAAGACAAAGGCACGGGCAAGGAGCACAGCATCCGAATTGAAGCTTCATCAGGTTTGTCTGAAGAGGATATCCAAAAGATGAAAGCTGACGCCGAGGCCAATGCTGAAGCGGATAAGAAAGCGAAGGAAACCGCTGAGAAGATCAATGGGGCAGATGCCATGATCTTCCAGACCGAAAGTCAACTCAAGGAATTCGGAGACAAGCTTTCAGCCGATAAGAAAGGGCCGATCGAAAGCGCTCTGGAGGAGCTGAAGAAGGCGCATGAGTCGAAGGACCTGGCCCAGATCGACGCGGCCATGGAGAAGATCAATGAAGCCTGGAAAGCGGCCTCTGAAGAAATGTACAAGGCGCAACAGGAGTCACAATCAGCCGGACCTCAGCCCGGAGCGGATGCAGGAGCTGGAGCTTCCTCTGAAGGAGAAGCATCGCAGGACGATGTCCAGGATGTAGATTTCGAAGAAGTCAAGGAAGACTAAATAAGGTTTGTTAATATCTTAAAAACCCGCCACAAACGTGGCGGGTTTTTTGTGTTTTAATGCGGTGGATTTTACAAAATCGAATATCTTTGATTAACCTTTTAACACAAATAATCATGAATAGAATTATTGCTTCAGCAGCTGTCGTCATGCTGCTCTTTGTCTCGATGAGTTTCAGTGCCGATGAGTTTGCCTTTGGGGTAAAAAAGTTTGTAGGTGATTGGGAATACGAAGCGCCAAATGCTCCCTACGGATATCAAAACGGATTGATCAGTCTGACCAAAGAAAAGAAAGCCTTAAAAGGAACCATAAGCATCGGTTCGTACACTTCAGACCTGGATGAAATTCAGACCAAGAAGAACAAACTGACCGGTGTTGTCAACGTAGAGGGAGAGCGCGTGCAGCTCGAGTTGAATTTTGACAAGAATACTTTTGAAGGCGTGGCCATGTCTTCCCAGGGAAATATTCCCATGACCGGGAAACGCAAATCAGAATAGACGAGCCACACCGAAACCAAACGAGAAGCTGTCGTAGGCGTCAATTTTGAAGTCGGCCGACAAGGTTCCAAACATTTCCCATCCGGGGGCAAAATGGTAGGGGAATTCCGCGCCAATCTTGACAAGGGCAAAGTCTTCATGCTCTGAGAATTCCATGCCTCCTCCTGCCAACAAGCCAATATGTTTGTGTATTTTGTAGATGCCAATTACAGCTACCGCAATTGGACGTCCCCTCTCGATGCCTGTAATATCTCCTCCTGCTTCGTTTCGAATCGCAACGGATTGGGAACCTGAAGCCTGAACCACAAAATCTTCCACGATTATCTCGTTGTGAAGTCCAATGCCCCATTTCGGGTTGAAGCCATACACATAGGAAAACCCGAAGGAAGGCAGGGCGAGCCATTTTCTTTCTCCATTGCTGATACCTTCGGAAATATGGGTGTGTCCGATGGAAAGGCCGATATAATGATGTTTGAAATCTTCGTGCTCCGGATTGGAGTGACCCTCATTTTCCGCTTCCTGTGCCATTAAGCTATGAGTCTGTAAGGCGGCCACGCAGGCTATCAGGAAGATCGAGAATTTCATCGGTTCAGGAAGAGGTTGATTGATCCTTTAAATATAAGTCAAATTCATCGGGTATAAAAATTGGACGAACGAAGCCGTTTTTCTGAATTAAATTTTATTTTTGCGCATGCAGAACAAGGTTTTAATTCTCGATTTTGGGTCTCAGGTGACTCAACTGATCGCGAGAAGGGTTAGGGAGCTCAACATATACTGTGAGATTCACCCTTACAACAGCAAGAAATTTGACGTAAAAGACTTCCAGGCAGTCATCCTGTCGGGAAGCCCGTATTCGGTTAGAAACGAGGATGCACCGCACCCTGATCTCTCTGAAATCAAAGGCAAAAAGCCATTGCTTGGAATTTGCTACGGGGCCCAGTACCTGGTCCATTTTTTTGGAGGAAAGGTAGGTGCTTCAAATTCAAGGGAATACGGACGAGCGAACCTGTCGTACCTGGACCACTCCAATGAGCTCTTCGATGGAATCAGCGAGGGAACCCAGGTCTGGATGTCGCACAGCGATACGATCATGGAGCTTCCGGATCAGTACAAAGTGATCGCAAGCACCAACGATATTGACAATGCAGCCTACAAGATAGAGGGAGAGCAGACCTATGCGATACAGTTTCACCCTGAGGTCTATCACACGACCGACGGGACCCGCCTCCTGGAAAACTTTTTGGTGCATATTTCGGGACTCAAGCAAGACTGGACCCCCGACGCCTTTGTTGAGACTACGGTGGCCCAGTTGAAAGAAACTATCGGGGATGAAAAAGTGGTTCTGGGCCTGTCAGGGGGTGTTGACTCCACGGTTGCGGCCGTTTTGCTGGACAAGGCCATCGGAAAGAACCTTTACTGCATTTTCGTGAACAACGGCTTGCTGAGAAAACATGAATTTGAGCGAGTTCTCGATCAGTACGAACACATGGGTCTGAATGTCAAGGGGGTAGATGCCTCTGAGCGTTTCCTGGAGAAGCTCAAAGGAATCGAAGAGCCGGAAGCAAAACGAAAAGCCATCGGAGGCACCTTTATCGAAGTCTTTGATGATGAGGCGCATTTGATTGAAGACGTTACTTTTTTGGGTCAGGGAACCATTTATCCGGACGTGATCGAATCGGTATCGGTCCACGGAGGACCTTCTGCAACCATAAAGTCGCACCACAATGTGGGTGGCCTCCCGGATTTTATGAAATTAAAGATTGTGGAGCCCTTGCGTATGATTTTCAAGGACGAGGTGCGACGCGTGGGAAGAAGCCTGGGCATAGATGATGAGCTGCTGGGGCGTCATCCGTTTCCCGGTCCCGGTTTGGGCATCCGGATTTTAGGGGACATTACGGCCGAAAAGGTGACCCTGCTTCAGGAGGTGGATCACATTTTTATCGAAGGCCTGAAACGTTGGGGGCTGTACGACAGTGTCTGGCAGGCAGGTGCCATGCTGTTGCCTGTGAATTCCGTCGGTGTGATGGGGGATGAGCGAACCTATGAACGAGTTGTGGCTTTAAGAGCTGTGTATTCCACAGATGGAATGACAGCGGATTGGGTTGACCTGCCCTACAAATTTCTGCAGGAGACCTCAAACAAGATCATCAACGGGGTCAAAGGAGTGAACCGTGTCGTATATGACATCAGTTCGAAGCCACCTGCAACGATTGAATGGGAATAAAACAAATATCAAGTTAAGAACATAGATCATGAAGCGTTTACTCAAGTTTTTACCGTGTTTGCTCTTTTTCACCCTTGTTTTATCGACGGGTGTGCTTGAGGCGCAGGATAAAAAATACATCACTTACAAGGTCAGGGAAGGGGAAAGCATCGAAAGCATTGCCAAATCCCTCTCTGTAACACCCTATGATCTTCTGAAGCTCAATCCGGATGTGAAGGGCAATGTAAAAACGGATGACTTGATTGTCATTCCAAACAAGAGCTACGACCCCCTGGACAATGTCAGCAGCGAGGAACTCAGCCAGATCGGAGCTCGTGACATTGTTGTGGACAATTTCATCTACCACGAAGTTGTGCCCAAGGAAACGGTATACAGCATCCTGAAAGAGTACCAGATCACCGAGAAGGAGCTGAATGAAAACAACACCTTTTTGATGGGCAAGGGCCTCAAAGTGGGACAGGTCATCAAGATTCCTCTTTTGATTGATCTCGAAGCCATCGAGGAGAAGGAAAAGAATACCCAGCCCTATCTCGTAAAGGCCAAGGAGACCAAGTACAGCATTTCACGCCAATTCGGGATTACCATTGAGTACCTGGAGCAGTTGAATCCAAAAATCGCCGAGCAGGGCCTTCAAATAGATGACGTGATATTGGTTCCCAAAGAGGTTGTAGAGACTTCAGATGAAGATTTTACGGTTCACAAGGTTGAAAAATTGGAAACGATGTTCAGTCTGACCAACATGTACGGCATCTCCAGTGAGGAGCTCATCGAAGCCAATCCTGAGCTGGCAGATGGCGTAAAAGAGGGCATGTTGTTGAAAATTCCAAATCGGGTCAAAGCGGACAAGGACTGGTTTGAAGACATAGTGGATCCTGACAAGCGATTGAAGATAGCGATGATGCTGCCTTTCAAAGCGGGCCGTGACAGCCTGGATTTCAATAACGACCGGCTGCTGAACGTCACTTCGGATTTCTATTTCGGTGCCATGCTCGCCCTGGATTCTTTGAAAAAGCAGGGGCTCTCGGTTCATACGGTGATCTATGACACAGAGAACGATGCCCGGGTGTCCGACAGACTGGCGCGACGTCCGGAGATGAAGCAATATGATGCAGTGATTGGGCCGCTGTTTCTTTCAAATCTGCAAAAAGTGTCGAACAACCTCAAATCTAGTGATCCATTATTGGTTTCTCCCATTTCGAGTAAGGACCATTCGATGATCGACAATGTGAATCTTGTTCAGGACAAGGCTTCCATTGATCAACTTACAGATGAGATGCTGGAATACATCAAGAAGACCCATGAGAATCAGAACCTGATTATCCTCAAGAACACAACGGACAAATCGAAGCACATCTACGAGCGAATCCGAAACGACATTGATCAGCTGGCTGATGGCGAAGAGGTCATCGTCATGGAGCCCAAGGATGGCTATATAGACCCCGAGCTTTTTCGGGTTTTCAGAGACACTTTGGACCGCGGAATCGTCAACTGGTTCCTGGTTACAGACGATGAGCCCGCATTTCTGGGTGACGTTTTCAACAACCTGGGTGTATTCCCGGAGGTTGACAGCCTTGTGGTCTTTGGTTTTGAAAAGAGTCGAAACCACGAGAAGATAGACAACAACTTCCTGTCCCGAGTGCATTTTCACTACCCGACTCCGGTGTTTGTCGACATGAACAGTAAGGAGTACAAGAGTTTTGAGAGCATGTACCGGAGAAGATACAAGGCATTGCCGACGGATTACTCCATTGAAGGCTTTGATGTGACTTATGATTTGCTTATGCGGCTCGCTTATAATGCGGACCTGATCAGCCAGGGAAAATCACAACGGCTTTCCACGCGCTACAATTATATCGAGAATACCTCAGGGAGCATATTGAACAATGGCATCTACCTTGTTCGATACGACGGCCTGGAGCTCAAAGTAATTGATCCAACTGAAGAGCCAGATGCAGCATCTGAAAGCAGCATGCCGGAATAGTCTGTACCTGATGTAACTCTCGTTTTATTCTTTCTTGTAGATCGAATTGAAGGCGTGTTCCGCAAAACCGGCGCCGGCTTCCTCGTAAAGGTTGAACACCACTTTTACACCGGCTTCCTGAAGCTGGACCATTTCATCTTCGAAGCGCGAAATAGCTGCAACGGCAAGGTCACAGTGCAATAGGTTCAACTGTTTAATGACCTGCATATGCGTGATGTGGCTGGAAGTTGCCAGGATGATTGACGGTGGATCATCCGACAGATTTATTCGCTGCCAAAAGTTGAGATCCATGGCATCTCCCTGTATCACATTTTTGCCTTCGAGGACCAGCTCATCTATCTTCTCGTGGTTCTGATCGATTCCCAATACCTTTTTGCCGTATTTTTTCTCCATCACCTCGTAAACCTGGTTTCCGGTTCGACCCATGCCAAAAACAACAACTTCCTCCTTGAGAAACTCAATGGTCTCATCCTCTGGAAGACGCCCTTCACTTTCAAAACGCAGCAACTTTCTTTGCAATAGGGCATAAATGCGATCTGCAGCCATATTCATCGGGGCCGCCAGGATAAAAGTAAAAGAGATGCAGAGTGCAAAGATCAACATCCAATGCGGAGGCAGCCAGCCCTTGGCAACGGCAGCAGCTCCGACGATCAAACCGAACTCACTGTAATTGGACAGGTTCAGGGTCGTTATAAAAGAGGTTCGGGCCCTCAGTTTGAGCCGGGTCAGGATCAAAAAGAATAAGATCATCTTCAAAGGCAGAAGCAACGTAAAGAAAACTGCGATAGTCACTTCCTGCCAGGTGGGTATACCGGACAGGCCGATGGTCAGAAAAAAGCCTATGAGAAAAAGGTCCTTGAAGCTCATCATGGCCTTTGCCATTTCTCCCGCTCGATGATGCCCCGACAGAAGCACACCCATGACCACGGCTCCGAGATCCGCCTTAAGGCCCATTTCCGAGAACAAGGCGGCTCCCGCGGTTGGAATCAGAATGCCGAGAAGCAGAAACAATTCTCCGTGGCCCGAGTCATCCAACAGCTTTGACAAAGGGGTTTTTTTGATGAGCCAGGGAATCAGCAAAAGGAGCAGAAGGCCAAAAGCCCAGGGGGAGGGAGCCTCGTCGGAGGTCATGGTGAGGAACAACACGGCGAAGAAATCCTGCATGATCAGAATGCCGATTGCGATTCTTCCGTGCGTTGAGGTAGAGGTGCCGGTTTCTTCCAGGATCTTAACCGCGAAAATTGTACTCGAAAAGCTCAATGCGAACGAGATCAACAGGATCTGCTCTATGGCAAGATCTGAAAAAGCGGCCAGGCCAACAGTCACGCCCGACCATAGGACCAAGCTGAGCAAAACTATAGTAATGGCTATGTGCAAACTCGAGGTGAGCCAGATCTGCGGTTTCAGCAGCTGCTTCAGCTCCAACTTGAGTCCGATGGTGAACAAAAGCAGGATAACACCGAAATTAGCGATCCCATCGATCAGTGCGCTTTGCTCAACCCCGAAGTACTTGAGAACAAAACCAGCTGTGAGAAAGCCTACAAGAGGAGGGAGGCCGATTCGTTTCACCAGGTATCCAAAACCAAAGGCGCAAAGTAACCAAACCGGATCCATATTGAGATTCTTTCTTTCCTGTTAATTTCGCCCTTGAGGCTCATGACGCTCAAATTTAACACAAAATGAGTCAGCGGCTGGTGAAAATTAAAAAAACCCGCGTCTGCGGGTTTTTAAAAGTTTGAATCGAAGGAATCTAGCTTAGATGTGTCATTGACGTATCAAATGAGCATGGTCACCGGGTTCTCAATGTATTCCTTCAAGGTTTGAAGGAACATGGCTCCTGTTGCACCGTCCACCGTTCTGTGGTCACAGGCCAGGGTCAATTTCATGGTATTGCCCACAACAATCTCATTGTTTCTGACAACCGGCTTCTGAACGATCGCGCCTACAGATAGAATCGCTGAATTCGGCTGATTGATGATCGATGTAAAATCCGTGATGCCGAACATTCCCAGATTTGAGATCGTAAAGGTGCTTCCCTCCATTTCTTCGGGAGTCAATTTTTTGTTTCTTGCTCTGCCCGCAAAGTCTTTTACCTGGGCACCAATTTGGGTCAGGGTCTGCTCGTCGGCGAATTTGAGAACAGGCACAAGCAATCCATCCTCAACAGCAACTGCGACGCCGATGTGGACGTGGTGATTTTTCTTGATCCGATCGTCAAACCACTGGGAGTTGACCTGGGGATGCTGTTTAAGTGCGAGTGCTGTCGCCTTGACTACGATGTCATTGAACGAAATTTTGGTGTCCGGCACCGAATTGTACTGGTTTCTGAATGAAATCGCGTTGTCCATGTCAAACTCCACATTCAAATAGTAATGGGGAGCCGTGAATTTCGATTCGCCCAGTCTTCTGGCGATGACTTTTCTCATCTGGGAATTGCTGACTTCTTCAAAGCTCTCCTGACCTTTTGGGACAAAAGGCATTTGACTCGAAGCAGCCGCTCCCGGCGTGAAATTCTCAATGTCTCTTTTGACGATGCGTCCGCCTTCGCCGGAGCCACTTACCTGGTTTAGATTGATGTTCCTTTCCGCAGCCATTTTTCGGGCCAGGGGGGAAGCAACAACGCGTCCATTCGCACTTACCTGCACGGGTGCCGGGGCCGCTGGAGCCGATGTTTTCGCCACTGGAGCCGGACTGGATTTGATTTCCTGGGCTGGAGCCGCAGCAGGTTTGACATCTTCTGCAGCTTTTTCCGAAACCTTTGCTTTTTTGGCAAGACTGTCCATGTAAGGGCTCATGTCGGTCCCTTTTTCACCGATCACTGCCAGGACAGCATCCACTTCTGCAGTTTTTCCTTCCTCAACACCAATGTAGAGCAAAGTGCCCTGGTGAAAAGATTCAAACTCCATGGTGGCTTTATCGGTCTCGATCTCGGCGAGTATGTCGCCTTCATCTACAGCGTCTCCTATATTTTTCAACCACCTGGCGACAGTACCTTCTGTCATCGTATCACTCAATCGTGGCATGGTAATGACCTCCAGGCCTTCCGGAAGATCTGCACCTTCACTTGAAGCATCCTCAGAGGGTTCCGATGAAGCTTCCGTAGCCGGTTCTGACTTGGGTTCAGCTTTCTCAGGTACTTGCTCACTTCCATTGTCACTTTCCAAAAGAGCCTGAAAATCTTCCCCTTTCTCCCCAATTACGGCAAGAAGAGAATCCACATCGGCTGTTTCGCCTTCCTGGATTCCGATGTGAAGAAGCGTCCCTTCATGAAAAGATTCAAATTCCATGGTGGCTTTGTCAGTCTCAATTTCAGCCAGGATATCTCCTTCTTCTACATGGTCGCCCACCTGCTTGAGCCATTTGGCCACAACGCCTTCGGTCATGGTGTCGCTCAATCTCGGCATGGTTATTATTTCAGCCATCTTTCTCTAGTTTTTCGATCTTGATAAATTAAATGCGGTGCTTCAGAAACGGATAATCCTCCTGTTCGTAAACGACGTCATACAGTTGCTGTTTTTCCGGATATGGTGATTCGTCGGCAAATTTTTCGCACTCTGCCACCATCGCCTTGACCTCGTCATTGATTTGTTTTATCTCTTCCTCTTTCAGGTATTTCTTTTCTTTGATGACCTCGAGAACCTGGGTAATCGGATCGATTTTCTTGTATTCCGCAACTTCGTCCTTGGTTCTGTATTTCTGAGCATCACTCATGGAATGACCCCTGTACCTGTAAGTCTTCATTTCAAGGAAGTAAGGACCCTTGCCGCTTCGGGCGTGTTTAATGGCCTTGTCCATGGCCTTGGCGACCTCAACCGGATTCATGCCATCAACAGGTTCCGATGGCATTTCATAGGCCAGTCCGAGCTTCCAGATGTCCGGATGATTGGCGGTTCTGGCAACCGAGGTTCCCATTGCGTATCCGTTGTTCTCAACGATGAACACCACCGGCAATTCCCAGGCCATCGCCATGTTGAAGGTTTCATGCAGCGAGCCTTGTCGGGCCGCCCCGTCACCAAAATAAGTGATTGTCACTCCTCCTCGTCCGAAATATTTGTCTGCAAATGCAATTCCGGCACCGAGAGGAATCTGTCCGCCGACAATACCATGTCCGCCATAAAAACCCTTCTCCTTGGAAAAAATATGCATTGAGCCTCCCATTCCATGGGATGTCCCCGTTACTTTGCCATACAACTCCGCCATCACTCTTTTTGGGTCGACCCCCATTCCAATGGGCTGGACGTGGTTCCTGTACGCTGTGATCATTTTGTCTTTTGACAGATCCATGGCGTGCAAGGCTCCCGCCAAAACAGCCTCCTGTCCGTTGTACAGGTGCAAGAAACCTCTTACCTTCTGTTGGATGTAAACTGCAGCGAGTTTATCTTCGAATTTTCGCCAGAAAAGCATGTCTTTGTACCAGTTGACATAGGTTTCTTTCGTTATTTTTTTCATGTTCCGTACATTTTTTCGAATGGCAAAAATACAATTTTTTTAGCAAAAAGGATCCCTAAAAAACGGGCAAAGTTCAGCTCAAACCCCCAATTTTCTTCAACAAATTTGATTATGTCTGTTCGATATAATCTTCTATCGGGTTGCAGGAGCAAACCAGGTGTCTGTCACCGTAGGCCTCGTTTACTCTGCGAACTGTTGGCCAATATTTGTTCTCAGCCACAAAATCCAGAGCAAATGCTGCTTCTTTACGCGAGTAGGGGTGGTCCCAGGTGTCACTTGTCAGCATGGCCTGAGTGTGAGGCGCATTCTTCAATACACTGTCTTCACCGTCATAGGCATCGATCTCCTTTTTAATCTGAATCATGGCAGCGGCGAATCGGTCCAGTTCCCTCTTATTCTCGCTTTCTGTTGGCTCGATCATAAGGGTTCCGGCCACCGGGAAAGAAACTGTGGGAGCATGGAAGCCAAAATCCATAAGACGTTTTGCGATGTCGGCCACTTCGATTCCCTTGGCTTTGAATTGTCTCAGGTCCAAAATCATCTCATGCGCCACAAAACCTTTTTCGCCCGTATACAATATCGGGTAATGTTCTTCCAGAAGAGACTTCAGGTAATTGGCATTGAGGATGGCAATTATCGTGGACCGCTTCAAACCGCTGGGTCCGAGCATTTTTATGTAGCTGTAGGAAATAAGATCCACCAGGGCCGATCCAAAGGGAGCAGCTGAAATCGCGTGAATCGGTTTGGATCCTCCCGTTTTGATTATCGGGTTGGAAGGCAAAAACTCGACCAGGTGCTCCGCCACGCAGATCGGGCCCACTCCCGGTCCTCCACCTCCGTGAGGAATCGCAAAGGTCTTGTGCAGGTTCAAATGACAGACATCCGCTCCGATGCGGGCGGGATTGGTCAGGCCGACCTGCGCGTTCATATTGGCTCCGTCCATGTAGACCTGCCCGCCATTGTCATGCACAATTCCGGTAATTTCCCGAATTGTTGACTCAAAAACGCCGTGTGTTGATGGGTAGGTAACCATCAATGCAGCCAGGTGCTCCTTGTGCAATTCTGCTTTTTCCTTCAGGTCATCCACGTCAATGTTGCCATTTTCGGAAGTCTTCGTTACCACCACTTTCATGCCCGCCATGACCGCCGAAGCCGGATTCGTTCCGTGAGCGGATGCAGGGATCAGACAAATGTTTCTGTGTTCCTCACCGTTGGATCTGTGAAAAGCGCGAATCACCATCAGTCCGGCGTATTCGCCCTGGGCGCCCGAGTTGGGCTGCAGGGAGGTCCCCGCAAATCCTGTGATCACATTGAGCTGTGATTCGAGCTCGCGCAGCATCTCGTGATAACCCTGTGCCTGTTGAACCGGCACGTACGGGTGTATCGAATTCCAATTGCTCTGGCTCAATGGCAGCATTTCGGTTGCAGCATTGAGCTTCATCGTGCAGGAGCCCAACGATATCATGGAGTCGGCCAGAGAGATGTCTTTTCGCTCCAGCCTTTTGATGTATCGCATCATTTCGGTTTCGGAATGATAGGAGTTGAACACCTCATGGGTGAGATAGCTCGAAATCCTTCTCATGCCCGTTGGGATCGACATGCTGACCGGGCAATCCGTTACTTTAAACGAGTAAAGATTCTCTGAGTGGGCCAGGATGTCTATGATTTCCTCGACGTCCTCAAGCGTAGTCGTTTCATTGATCGAGATGCTGATCGTGTTGTTGTCGACATAGTTGAAATTCACCTCTTTGGCCTCGGCGATGTCTTTCAGTTTGTGTGCGTTTGAAACCTTGATCTTCAGCGTGTCAAAAAAGTTCTGGTTTTCCTGCGCCAGTCCGAGTTTGGTGCAGGCATCGTTCAGAATGTTCGTCAGGGAATGAATTTGCCTTGCGATGTATTTGATTCCCTCTCCACCGTGATAGACGGCATACATGCCTGCCATAACCGCCAAAAGCACTTGAGCCGTACAAATGTTGGAGGTCGCTTTTTCCCTCTTGATATGCTGTTCACGGGTCTGAAGCGCCATTCTAAGGGCGCGGTTCCCGTCCGTATCGACAGTCACCCCGATGATTCGTCCGGGAATATTTCTTTTAAAGGATTCGGTTGTAGCGAAAAACGCTGCATGGGGTCCGCCAAAACCCAGGGGAATTCCAAAGCGCTGTGTCGTTCCCACGCAAACGTCAGCCCCCATTTCAGCCGGTGATTTCAAAATGGCAAGGCTCAACAGATCTGCGGCTACCACCACCTTGCAATCCATTTCATGGGCCTTGCTGATGAATTCTGTGTAGTCGTAAATTTTGCCGTGCTTTCCGGGATATTGAACGATACATCCGAAAAAGCTCTCGTCGAGTTGAATGTTTTCATGATCTCCGTAAACCAGCTCAATGCCCAGGGGCTCGGCTCGGGTCAGGAGAATGTCACGTGTTTGGGGAAACAGCTCCTCTGAAACAAAGAACGAGAGCGCATTTGACTTCTTTTGAGATCGGCTCCTGCCATTGAAGAGCATCAGCATGGCCTCAGCGGCCGCAGTGCCCTCATCGAGCAATGAGGAATTGGCGATCGGCAATCCGGTCAGGTCGGTGATCACGGTCTGATAGTTGAGCAGCGCCTCGAGGCGACCTTGGGAAATCTCAGCCTGGTAGGGCGTGTAGGACGTATACCAGCTCGGGTTTTCAAAAATATTTCTCTGGATCACAGCGGGCAGAGAGGTAGGGTGGTAGCCCATTCCAATGTAGGACTTGAACTGCTTGTTCTTGTTGCCGAGCCTTTGAATGTGTGAGGCGAATTCATTTTCGCTGAGCGCCTCAGGCAAATCCAGCTCCGTGCTGAGTCGAATGTCATCCGGCACGGTATGGTGCACCAGTTCGTCCAGGGAGTCAACCCCGACTGTTTTTAACATGTGATCAATCTCTTTCCGGTTGGGTCCGAGGTGTCGTAAAACGAAAGAATCAGTTTGCATAATTTAATTATTTGCGAGGTGACAAAAATACTCATTTTTGACCAAAACAAATTCCTGGCCATGACTATAAATTGATTAGAATTTATTAACTTTTTTGATCGTAATATGCAACGATGCGTCTGATCGAAAGATTCTTCAGTTTTTATGTCTTCAGCAATATCCACGTGGCACTCAGCACCTCATGCCTGGTATGGCTCACCCTAAAGCCTTATCAGCTGCACGACGAGAGAAGTGTATGGTTTGTTTTTTGTGGAACCGTTCTGGCCTACAATTTCATTCGTACCGTCCAGATAGAGCGGCTCTATCCTTCACTGTCAAACTGGATGCGTTCGAGCCGAAGCTGGCTTTTGGCCCTCAATGCATTTGCTCTTCTTGGATCGATCTACTGGGCTCTGAAGTTCTCGTGGGACGACCTGGTTTTTATCATCCCCTTCTTCCTGTTGACTCTGTTTTATGTCGTTCCGTCTAGCGGGAGCCTCAGGGGACTTAGAAACCTGCCGGGCTTCAAGCTATTCTTAATCGCTGCCGTATGGGCCGGAGTCACTGTTCTTTTTCCGGTTTGGGTCAATGAATTGCCCTTTGACGGCAAAGTTTGGGTCGTTTTGGTGCAGCGCTTCCTTATTGTCCTGGCCATCACCATACCTTTTGACATCCGCGATCTTCAACTAGATGACCCGGATCTCGCTACCTTGCCCCAAACTATTGGCGTGGGCAAGTCAAAGCTCCTCGCGCTTGGAGCGCTTGTGGGCTTTTCACTGTTGTTTTTCTACGGGGATTTTTTCCAGGCTTGGGAGCGGTGGTCCGGGCTGGTCACAGCCTCAGTCTCCGGGGGATTCATTCTGAAATCAGGGGTGTATCAGAGCAGGTTTTACAGTGGATTCTGGGTGGAGGGCATTCCCATGCTATGGCTGGCCCTTTCCGTTGTCCTTACTTGAGCTGATTTTGCAGCAGTAGAATATCTACATTGTTCTCCTGCCATTGTTTGCTGAATTCTTCAGGCACCGGGGTGAAGGTATAGGTAAAGGCGCTGAGAATGATGTCTATGTCTCCATCGGCATCGATGTCGCCCTTATCCAAAAGGAACCAACGACTCAAATTGGACTCCTCAAATTTTAACGGTTTGAATTTGAATTTGGACTCATCCTGGTTTTCCAGGTATACCAGGGCCAGGTCCGGCGCGTTTTCGTAATCCGGGAAAGTGGAGATGACTGCAAAATCGAAGTCACCGTCCTGGTCAAAATCCTCTGAGACAAAGCGTGTGGCTCCATTCAGCGGGTGAAAGAATGCCTCGGTGAACTTATTCTGCCCATCATTGAGATGAATTCTCAGACCGTGATAAGGTTTCGCGATATAGGTTTTGTCAGCGTTGTCTCCATTGACTGTAACGATGTCTATGTCACCATCATGGTCGTAGTCGAGCAATTCAAACCAGCTGCTTCCGTAGATGGGGCTGAATCGAATCGCGCGGTCAACCCGAAATCTCAAGTCTTCTTCCTGATAGAGAATGGTGATGCTCTCATCTCCCTGTGAAGTGATCGCGACGATGTCGAGATCCCCGTCTTTGTCCATGTCCTCTGCAACCGCCCGAATGGTTCCGGGCAATGTGAGAAGAATTTTTCTTTCATAATTTCCATTTGGCAGTCCCCTCATCAGGGTCAGCTGCCCGGTTCTGTGACCAAACTCGCTGATCACCAGCTCGTCTATGCCATCCCCGTCAAAGTCAGCCACCAGGTTGTTCACCGGTCGGTGGAATATCTCCGGGATCGCCTCCAACTTGTCGTCATAGGCCCTGAAGATCCTTCCGGAAGAGAGTTCCGAAGGGTCGAGTATTCCCACATCGGTTATGAACGAAATGGTGTCATTTTCAAAGTAGTCCACAACGGCGCTGTTGACTTTGTGTAAAACTTCCGTAGACCCGTCGGAAAGACGGTGTTCGATCAGGTTTCCCGAGAAATCCCCCACACGTATCGATTGTGTGTCATCATCATAATCCAGAAAGGTGTAATAGGAGCCCGGTGCATCGTCCAGCGCTATGTTCTCTGATTTGAAGTGGTCCTGAACAGCATACTCCACGTTTTCCGTTTGACCGGCGAGACTGTCGGGAGCATTGCTTAGAATGTATTCTTTGAGAATCGCCCAGTCTTCAGGTTTAAGCAAAGGGGTGTAAGGATAAACCCCGGCCTTCATGACAATTTCTTTTTCCTCGAAGCTCATGCCTTTGAAAGGATCGTAATCTCCCTCCTTGATACCCATTCGGGAAGCCATGTCGGGAAGAACGCGCTCGGCCCACAAGGATTTGGGCAGGGCTCCTATATCCGGTCCTACGTGACAACGTGCACAATGCGCCTGGAACAGCAATTCTGCTTTGGCTTCATTGTTCTTTTTCGTGCATGAAATTAGAGTCGCAAGGGCGAAGAAGAAAATTAAAAGGAACTGCCCTGGTCTCATCAGCGGGTCTTAACCTATGTACTCTGACATTTTCTCGCGCTCTTCTTCCGCCAGATTCGAATCAATCAGAATCCTGCCACTGTGTTCGTCGGTGATGATTTTCTTTCTGGAGGCAATCTCAACCTGTCTTTGCGGCGGAATTGTGAAGAATGAGCCGCCGGAGGCGCCTCTTTCTATAGTCACTACGGCAAGGCCGTTGCGCACCGTAGAGCGAATTCTCTGGTAAGCCTGAAGCAAACGTTCATCGATCTGCTTGCTGAATTCAACAGATTTTTTCTCAAGGAGCTTCTCCTCCTTCTCGGTCTCATCCATGATGGCATTCAATTCATCCTGCTTGTGCTTGAGGTGCGTTTCCTTTTCTGTCATTTTTTCTTTGGCCGCATCAATGATCTCATTTTTCTGAGCGATTTTGGCTTCAAACTCACGAATGTGCTTTTCTGCAAGTTGAATCTCCAGGTCCTGGTACTCGATCTCCTTGGAAATGGAATCGAACTCCCTGTTGTTTCTTACGTTTTTCTGTTGCTCCTCGTATTTTTTGGTGAGAGCTCGGGCCTCCTCAATATTGTTTTTTTTGTTGGCGATAGCCGTCTCGAGATTTTCAATGTCGGTACTGAAATTGTTCAATCGGGTCTGCAAACCAGCAATTTCATCTTCCAGATCTTTTACTTCCAGGGGAAGCTCACCTCTCATATTCTTGATCTCGTCGATACGGGAATCGATGAGCTGCAGGTCATACAAAGCTCTCAGCTTCTCTTCAACGGTAACTTCTTTTTTCTTCGCCATCTCTATGTGTAATTGATAGGATTTGTACTGATTTTTGATAGAATTATGCCGCTTTCGGGCACGGCAGGTGCAAAATTAGTGATTTTTTTCGTAAGATAATCCGTCAAAAGGTTTTTTGTAAACTGCTCACTTTCGTAGTGCCCGATGTCTACCAGGAGGATCTTATTCTCTGCCTTGAAGAAGTCGTGATACTTGAGGTCAGATGTCACGTAAACATCCGCTCCCGCAGCAATCGCACGTTCAATGCCAAAGCTTCCCGAACCGCCCAGGACGGCGATTCTTTTGACATGACCCGCAACCAGGCCTGAATGCCGGATCACCGGGGTGCCAAAGGTCGATTTCAGCCGGGACAAAAAATCATGTGTATTTTCATCTTTTTCCAAATCGCCAATCATCCCCATTCCAATCTCCGGGTGGGAATTGTCCACGGTGATTATGTCGAAAGCAATTTCTTCATAGGGATGACTCTCTCGCAAGGCTTTTAGAATCGCTCCCTGCAAATGACTGTCAAAAATGACAGTGATCAGCAGCTCCGGAACCTTTTGAAGAACCTCCTTTTCTCCAATTGCGGGTTGGCTGGATTCATCTCCAAGGTAGGTGCCTTCACCTGGTGCGTTGAAGCTGCAGTGACTGTAGTTGCCTATATTTCCCGCTCCGGCTTCAAAAAGCGCTTTCCTGACGGCTTCAGCTGCAGAAGGAGGGACGTAAGTCGAAAGCTTCTTCAGTGTTTTGGGTTTTGGAATCAAGACTTTTCCATGGGTCAGACCCAGGACCTCTGCCATTTTATTGGAAACGCCTTTGATGGAATTGTCCAATGCCGTGTGCATGGCATAAATGGCAATGTCATTTTTAATGGCTTTGATCACCGTTCTCTCGACATAGGATTTGCCATTGATCTTTTTCAAACCCGAGAATATGATCGGGTGGAAGCTGACGATCAGGTTGCAGTTTGATTCTATCGCTTCCTCTACCGTCTTTTCGAGGCAATCCAGGGTCACCAGTACCCCAGTGACCCTTTCATCCGGGCTTCCCACCAGAAGTCCAACATTGTCAAAGTCTTCCGCATAATGCAGGGGGCAAAGGTCTTCAATGATTTGTGTGATTTGCTTGATTTTCATACTTGGTTGGTTATGGTATGCTTGGATATTTCAGATTAGTTGGAAGATTTTGAAATGTCATAGCTGAGTTTGAATTCAGTAAGGTCCGGTGGATTCGGTCTGGCTCTTTGGCGTTCATGGTCATAAATGACGCGTCCCAGCTGGGCCAGAAAAGGAAAAGCCACGGTTTCGTATTCATAGATCCCGTCGTTCAGCCTGTTGTTTTCATTCACGTAGATCACGGCAGTCAGCATGAATTCTACATTTTCTTTAAAATCGACGATGTAGGCATTGTCGATGCAGAAGCCATAAGCAAGTCCGATCTTGTTGAAAATTCGGATATGATCTGGTATTACGGCAGAATTGTCATCCCCGTACAAAAAGAACTTACAGTAATTGTCGGGTTTGTCGCTGTAGTCTGGATGCCTGGTTTCTCGAGGGAGCTGAGACATATAGGTGCGCAGAAAGCGAAGGTCTTCTGTCGTCAAGTCAAATCGGGCTTCCTGTTCCAAAGACTCCGGGAACATAACGGATCTGATTGCCCGTTGAAGCTCCTCAACCGAGCAATAATTCTTTTTGGAAAAATCCATGGGGCCTTCGATGACCGAGTCCCCCTTCACGTAACTCTCCCCTAAAAAAATGGCTGATTCAGCTGAGAAATCCTTTGACGTGGCCATTGCCTTCTGCGAATGGATCGGTTGGTCGGGGTCATCATCGTAAAAGATCATGGCATTGGTGTTTTGATTTTCCTCTGGGCTCAGAGATATGGACAACCTGTGAGTAAGCCTGAGTTGGTCATAGCCTTTTGCATGGAGGTTTTCATTCAGGGCCTCCTGGCCCAAGAATTCGTAGGTTCGATTGTAGGCATCGTTGTCACTTAAAACCAGGAGTTTCTTGAGGTAGTGCCCGAAAGAAGGTTTTCCGGAAGCCGAAGTCGAATCGTGAATTACAGCGGTTTGCCCGGAGAAGCTACTGTCAATTCTGACATATGTATCTCTATTTAACTTATTAATATTCAGTTTATTGAATTTCTCCAACGAAAGCGCTGCTCCAAATATTTTTATACTGCTTGCGGGATAGAAATAAGTATCTGGAGACACCCCAAATGAGTACGATCTGAAGCTGGGCTCATTCTTTTCATTTCGATCAATCTGGGTGTAAAGAATCTGAATTCGATAACGTTCAGGCTCACTCAAAATGGGTTGAAAGTCTTCTCCCTGCCCTTCCATGAGACGGATCAGAAGGTCTTTTTCGATTTCCTGAGCCGCAACGGTTTGTGAAACAGTCAAAACCAGGCAGAGCCCAAGCCGCATAAAAAGTGTACGCGTACCCCGAGATCTATTTCGTTTTCTCATAGATTTCAATATTATTCTCGCCGGTCGACTTTCTGAAGGCCCTGTACATGCCCGCTGTATTGAAATCCCAGGCGACATTCCCATCCTTGTCCAGGGCGATCATGCCTCCGTCGCCCCCGAGTTCCTGTATCTGGCGGATCACTTCCTCTAAGGCCTGATCCACTTTCATTCCTTTGTAAAGCATAAGATTTGAAGCTTCATGGGCAGCCAGAGTCCGGATGAAAAACTCTCCTGTGCCCGTGCACGAAACCCCGCAGGTCAAATTGTTGGCATAGTTTCCTGCCCCAATGATAGGCGAGTCGCCAATCCGTCCAAATTTTTTGTTGGTCATTCCCCCTGTAGAGGTTCCGGCAGCCAGATTGCCTTCTTTGTCCAGAGCTACGCAGCCTACCGTGCCGTATTTGTGATCGTCAATGGGGGCAGTGTCGCGACCAGGGGTTTTGTCAAGAAGCGAGGAATGATCAAGCATAACTTTTTCCTTGCCCTGCGCTTTGTGCAATTGCTCCCGTCTTTTCTCCGTATCGAAATAGGAGGTCTCGACCATGGTAATTCCGTATTGGCCCACAAACTCTTCCGCACCCTCGCCAGACAGCATGACGTGTCGGGTGCTGTCTTTGACCAGGATCGCCGCGTCGATGGGGTTTCTGATCTTTGTGACTCCGGCAACGGCACCGGCATTCAAAGTTTGACCTTCCATGATGGACGCGTCCAGCTCGTGTTTCCCCAGGCTATTGAAGACAGCTCCTTTGCCGGCATTGAAAAGCGGGGAGTCCTCCATGATGTTAATGGCACTGCGCACGGCTTCTACCGAAGTTCCACCGGCTTCGAGAACCGCATAACCGGCATCGAGGGCTTCCTGCAGTTTCGCCCGGTAAGCCGCTTCCATCTCCTCGGTCATGTTTTCTCTTTTTATGGTGCCCGCACCTCCGTGAATGACGAGCGCAAGAGGTTTTTCAGCTATGGACTCGGTTTGGTTTTGCGCGGTCTCCACCTCTTCAGGACTCTGTTTTTCCTGACATGAGGTCACGGCTGCCGCAATTAATAAAATGGTTATCAGTGTTGATCTTTTGATGAATGCGTGCATGGTCCTGTAAATTTGAAATGTTTTACTCTTCGATTTTTGCCAAAAACTTTTCGACGGCATCCCAGTACTTCTCGTGCCCCGGATTGTTTTTCCAAAGTGCCTTTGAGCCGTGTTTGCCCTCATTCTCGGGAAGATAGGAGAACTTTTCTGTTTGTACGGCGTCGTATATGGATTTCCATTTGGGATACTCGTTTTTCGCCGAGGTCACAAACACCGGAGCGGTCACTTTTGCAGCAAAAGTCTTTATTTCCTTGCCGTTGATTTTGAAATACTCTCCCGGGGCAAAAGCCAGTATGCCCGAAATGTTTTTGTGATGCTCACTGCCCATATAAAACATAAGGGAAGCGGAGTAGGAGCTGCCCCAGAGAATCAATTTTCCAGGTTTGATGCCGTGTTTGACATAGACATAGGCGGCTTCAATGTCCGTCAGCGCGTCGAGATATTCGGTGGGAAGATTTTTTTCACTGGCGGCTTTGTGGGTCAGGTTCTGAATTCCGGCCACCTCTTTTCCGGATCGTTGGTCGACAGCCATGCAATTGTATCCCAACGCATTGAGACGAGGTGCGATCTCGCGGTACTCACCCCTGCTGTAACCCGCCTGGTGAAATAGAATGATAAAAGGAGCGTCGGAGTTCTCGGTCATATACAGGTCGGCCGTGACCCGAATTCCATCTCCCGAATTGAATTGTATTGTCTCCCCCTGGAAGCCGGTCTTCTGCTCCTGTGCCATGCTTCCCTGATGCAGGAACAAAAGGCCAAGACAAAAGATATAAAGGTGTTTCATGAAAATACAGGTCTGAATCAAGACCTAAAATTAGGGATTATTTTTTGCACCTGAAATGTTTTTCGAGACGGCAGAAAGCCAGTGGGGCTTTACTCGAAATGCTTTTTGGATTGGTTCCAGTATACATCCATCTGTTCAAGGGTGAGATCTTGTAGCGATTCTCCATTTTTCCTGGCCTCCTCTTCAAGATAACGGAAGCGTTTGATGAATTTCTTGTTGGTCCGCTCCAGGGCGCTTTCGGGATCCACTTTGATAAATCGCGAATAATTGATCATAGAAAAAAGCACATCGCCGAATTCAGCTTCTATTTTTCCTTTTTCCGGATTCTCAAGCTCCTGCTCAAGTTCCTCGAGCTCTTCTTTCACCTTGTCCAGAACCTGCCCGGGCTCCTCCCAGTCAAAGCCTGCGCTGGCCGCTTTGTCCTGGATCCGACTCGCTTTGATCATGGCAGGGAGTGACCTGGGAACCCCTTCGAGAATCGATTTTTTGCCTTCTTTGAGTTTGAGCTGTTCCCAGTTTTGCGCCACCTGCTCGTCGTCTTCCACCACCGTGTCACCGAACACATGAGGATGCCTGTGTATCAGTTTTTCGTTGATCCCATCGATCACGTCTTTGATGTCAAAGTCCCGGGTCTCGGATCCTATTTTCGAATAGAATACAATATGAAGCAACAGATCACCCAATTCCTTTCGAATTTCATTCATGTCCCTGTCGAGTATGGCATCGCCCAATTCATAGGTCTCCTCGATAGTGAGATGGCGAAGGGATTCAAGGGTTTGCTTTTTGTCCCAGGGGCATTTCTGCCGAAGCTCGTCCATGATGTCCAGGAGTTCGCCGAAGGCTTTGAGCTGTTCTTGTCTGTTGTTCATCACAAGTGGATTCTTACTTCGAAGTGGGTTCTTCCGTCTCTGAATCCTCTTCTGTTTCGTTGTTTTTGAGGCTTTCAAAATCAAATTTTCCCTCCACCAGGGTGTTGTACCAGGAAAGCACTTTTTTTATGTTTGACGGATACACGCGCTCCTCATCAAAACCGGGCAGTACTTCTCCGAAGTATTGAAGCAAAGTCTGTTTGTCCGATTTCGGGTCGATCGAAGGTTTTCCATCTTCTTTGCCATAAATGTTGGAGAGCACTTCCGGGAGCGGAACTTCTTCCTCGTAGGTGTATATGGCAATGTCGCTCAAGGTGCTGACATTGTGGACGCTGTTTACCGGAAAACGCTTTCCGTCCGATAAAGATTGAACAATCAAGCCTGACTTGGTTCTTGAAATAATCTCGAACAGGCCGGGTTTGCCCGATATGGCAATAACTTTTTCTAAACTCATAATCTGATTTTATTTTTTGATATTTGGAAATTTCATCCTGTAGGAAACATCAACTTTTCCCTTGGAGATATTTTCCAGTCTCTTTTTCAACAATCTTTTCTTCAGGGAAGACAACTTGTCGGTAAACAAAATGCCTTCGATGTGATCATACTCGTGCTGGAAGATACGCGCGGCCAGACCGGTGAGTGTTTCTTGTCTCTCTTCAAAGTCTTCGTCCAGATACTCCACATGAATGACCTCCGGTCTGTATACGTCCTCATTGATATTCGGAATGCTGAGACAACCCTCGTTGAAGGCCCATTCATCGCCCTGCTCTTCCACGATGCGGGCATTGATGAAAATCCGCTTGAAGTCCTTTAAAAAAGCTCTTTCTTCCTCTTCGAGGTCCTCATTTTCAGAGAAAGGTGAGGCATCGATCAGAAACAAGCGAATGTCGCGTCCAACTTGGGGGGCGGCCAAACCTACTCCCTGGGCGTTTTTCATGGTTTCTTTCATATTCTCGATCAATTCCTCAAGGCCCGGATAATCTTTGTCTATGTCTTTTCCAACTCTCCTCAGCACCGGGTCCCCATATGCTACAATCGGTAATACCATAAGATTCTTTTTATTCTGTTCATTGCCTCATTTCATTATTTCCTGCCCGACAAATAGGACTGTAGAATGATTGTTGCGCTGATCTCGTCAACCAGGTCCTTGTTCTTTCTTTTCCCTTTGCTCATCCCACTGTCAATCATTGTTTGAAAAGCCATTTTCGAAGTAAACCGTTCATCCACTCTCTCTATGGGGATGTCAGGAAATCTCGCACTGAGCTTTTTCAAAAAGGGCCGGATCTCATATTCAATGTCCGAGGGGCTGTTGTCTCGCTGCCTGGGCTCTCCGATCAAAAACAATTCCACTTTTTCCTTCTTTACATAGGAATCGAGAAACTCAAGAAGTGATTTGGTGGCTACCGTGGTTAGTCCGGAGGCGATGATCTGCATGTCGTCAGTGACTGCGATCCCCGTTCTCTTGGCTCCATAATCCATCGCCAGTATTTGTGACATCTATCCCCGAATTTTGGCAAATTTACTTCTTTTTTGATTTAAAAGAATGTATAAAAAATGGAATTTTTCTATCTGCTTCTTTATATTTGCGACTTAATCAAATCCTATGAAAATACTGAGAGAAACCATTGAGAAAGCCTTTGAGGACCGGTCCCTTTTAAAGGAGGAAGACACCCAAAAGGCAATTCGGGAAGTAATTGGGTTGCTCGATCAAGGAACACTTCGGGTCGCCGAACCGAGGGAAGATGGCTGGCAGGTGAACGAATGGGTCAAGAAGGCAGTTGTGCTATACTTTCCGATTCAGAAGATGGAAACCATGGAAGCCGGTATTTTCGAATATCACGATAAAATTCCACTGAAATCAGGATATAAGGAGAAACAGATACGCGTTGTGCCGCATGCCGTGGCTCGATTCGGATCCTATATCTCCAAGGGTACGATATTGATGCCAAGTTATGTCAACATTGGCGCCTATGTAGATGAAGGCACCATGGTGGACACCTGGGCAACGGTTGGAAGCTGCGCTCAGATCGGCAAGAATGTGCACCTGAGTGGTGGAGTGGGAATAGGCGGGGTTTTGGAGCCGCTTCAAGCCGCTCCCGTCATTATAGAGGACAACGTGTTTGTCGGCTCCAGATGCATTGTGGTGGAAGGCGTTCGTGTTGAAAAGGAAGCTGTTCTGGGTGCCAATGTGGTGCTCACGGCGTCGACAAAGATCATCGATGTGACCGGTTCTGACCCGGTTGAGATGAAAGGTCGCGTTCCGGCACGCTCGGTGGTAATACCCGGGAGCTATACCAAAACTTTTCCGGCAGGTGACTTTCAGGTTCCCTGTGCCCTGATCATTGGTGTCAGAAAGGAAAGCACAAATAAAAAGACCTCATTGAACGACGCATTGAGAGAGTATTCGGTGGCGGTCTAATTTTTTTTCATGATCACAGCCATTATTCCAACTTTGAATGAGGAGAATTTCATTTCTGAGGCGATCCGGACGGTGAGCTTTGCAGATGAAATAATGGTCATTGATTCTTTTAGCTCAGACAAAACGGTCGAAATCGCCCGGGATTTGGGTGTCAAGACTACCCAGCGAAAGTTTGACGATTTTTCCAACCAAAAGAATTTTGCCATTCGGCAGGCATCCCACGAATGGATTCTTGTCATCGACGCTGATGAAAGGGTTTCAGATCAGCTGGCAGACGAAATTGTGAGATCTGTCGAAAACCCAGGAGACAAAGTTGCGTATTTCCTGTACAGGAATTTTTATTTCAAGGATAAAAGGGTGCGATATGGCGGTTGGCAAACAGACAAGGCAATTCGGCTTTTCAAGAAAGGAAGTGGGCGATACAACGGAAAACTTGTGCACGAGACCATTGATACCGATGGCCCGGTTGGGTTTTTGAAGAATAGGCTCGACCACTATTCCTACAGAAGCGAAGAGCAGTATTCGAAGAAACTGGAAATGTATGCGCGGCTTCAGGCCGAAGAGCTTTTCCGCAGGAACAAAAAGTCCAGATTCTGGCTCCTGATGGCGAAACCGGCCTTTCGTTTCTTTGTGCATTACATCCTTCGAATGGGCATGCTTGACGGCAAGGCGGGTTATGAGTTGGCACGTGCCCATGCGCTGGGTGTATGGCAGCGTTACAGGTATCTCGGGGAACGCTATGCTCAACCTGAGGATACTGAAGTCTATATGAAATCGAAATTATGATTGCAGAAATTGAATCTTCCTTAAACGCATTGAAGTCGGGAGGTATTTTGATTTATCCAACCGACACCATTTGGGGGATTGGTTGCGATGCGACCTCTGAAGAAGCCGTCGCCCACATCTATAGAATCAAGAAGCGGGTAGAAAGCAAGAGCCTGGTTACGCTTGTAAGCGACTGGGAAATGTTGAAAACCTATGTTCCTTTCATTCCGGAAGGAGTTTCAGAATTTTTGAGAAATGCCACCAAACCCACCACGGTCATCTATGCAGACCCGAGAGGAATAGCATCAAACGCGATATCTTCTGACAACACAATTGCGATTCGAATGCCTCAGAATGATTTCTGTGTCAATTTGATACGGGCCTTTGGCAAACCCATTATATCGACATCGGCCAATTACAGTGGCTCACCTTCGCCAACCTGCTTCTCGGACATCGACAAGGAGCTTTTGGCGGAAGCGGATTATATAGTAAATTTGTCGCGCCACGAAACTCAAGAGTCTGCTTCCCAGATCGTAAAAATTGATCAGGATGGACAGATCATTTTCATTCGAAAGTAGAAACAGGTGCTGAACAACAACTATAGATCTGCGATTTCACTGTCCATCTTCGAAACCATTTCTGAGGCGGCCGCCCAGATTGGTGTCGATTCCTATGTCATAGGGGGTTATGTGCGAGACTATATCCTGGATCGTGAAAAATCGAAAGACATAGACATCGTTGCCGTGGGCAGCGGCATTGAACTGGCAAGCCGGGTGGCAGAGCTTTTGCCGGGAGAGCGCAAGGTTCAAATTTTCAAGACCTATGGAACGGCCATGCTCAAGGATGAACAGCTCGAAGTGGAATTCGTCGGTGCCCGCAGGGAATCCTACACTCAGGACAGCCGAAACCCACGCGTAGAGACAGGAACGCTCAAGGACGATCAAAACCGAAGGGATTTCACCATTAATGCCATGGCCATCAGCCTGGTAAAGGACAGCTACGGAAGCTTGCTCGATCCGTTCAATGGGCTTCAGGACCTGCAGAATAAGATCATAAGAACTCCTCTTGACCCGGATGTTACTTTCAGCGATGATCCACTCAGAATGATGCGAGCCATCCGCTTTTCCAGTCAGTTGGGCTTTGCCATTGATCCCGTTTGTCTTGATTCCATTCGAAGGAACTCCGACCGAATAAACATTGTGAGCAAGGAGCGCATTGTGGATGAGCTTCATAAGATATTGATGAGCCCGAAGCCCTCTATCGGATTGAAGCTTTTGTTTGAGACGGAACTCCTGCCTTATATCCTGCCAGAGCTGTCTGCCTTGAAAGGCGTGGAGCAGATTCGAGGTCAAAAGCACAAAGACAATTTTTACCACACCCTGCAGGTTGTTGACAACATATCCGAAAAAACGGATAATCTCTGGCTGCGTTGGGCGGCACTTTTGCATGACATTGGCAAGGCTCCGACCAAAAAGTTTGACAAAAAAATCGGATGGACCTTTCACGGACATGAGTTTGTCGGCTCAAAAATGGTCAAGACGATCTTCAAGCGTTTGAAGATGCCCTTGAATGAGAAGATGAAGTATGTGCAGAAAATCGTGATGATGAGCTCAAGACCCGTGGTTTTGGCTGAGAACGTGACGGATTCTGCTGTGCGCCGGCTGATCTTTGACGCCGGTGACGACCTCGATGACCTGATGACCCATTGCGAGGCAGACATCACAACGAAAAACAAAAAGAAAGAGAAGGAGTATCTCAACAATTTCAAAGAAGTCCGGCAGAAAATCAAAGAAGTGGAGGAGAGGGACCATGTGCGTAATTTCCAACCTCCCATTTCCGGGGAACTCATCATGGAAACTTTCAGGCTAAAACCTTGTCGCGAAATCGGTCTGATCAAGGATTCGATCAAAGAGGCCATTCTAGAAGGCGAGATAGCCAATGATTATGACGAGGCTTATGCCTTCATGGTAAAAAAGGCCGAATCCCTCGGCCTTTCAAAAGCAAATTAAGTTGTAGAAATCGATTAAGCCAGGATGTTTCTTGAGATCACGAGTTTCTGAATCTCAGAGGTTCCTTCGCCGATCGTGCAGAGCTTGGCGTCCCGGTAGAATTTTTCTACCGGAAAATCCTTGGTATATCCATATCCACCGTGAATCTGAACGGCCTCGTTGGCTACTTTCACACTTACTTCTGAGGCGTACAATTTGGCCATGGCACTCATGCTGACCACTTTTTCTCCGTTGTTCTTCATGCTGGCAGCCTTGTGAAGAAGGAGCTCTGACGCTTCAATTTCGGTAAGCATGTCGGCCAATTTAAAGGCGATGGCCTGGAACTGGCTGATCGGTCTTCCAAACTGTTCTCTCTCCTTGGCGTATTTCAACGAAGCCTCATAAGCCCCTTTAGAAATCCCAAGCGACAATGCGCCTATCGAGATGCGGCCTCCGTCCAGAACCTTCATGGATTGGATGAAACCTTCTCCTACTTCCCCGAGGATATTGTCCTTGTGGATGCGACAATTGTCGAAAATCAATTCTGCCGTTTCCGAGGCTCTCATTCCCATTTTGTCTTCCTTCTTGCCGGATGAGAAGCCCGGTGTTCCTTTTTCGACCACAAAGGCAGTCATTCCCCTGGAGTCACCTTTTTCTCCGGTTCTGACCACAACAACGGCAATATCTCCACTGATTCCATGGGTGATGAAATTCTTGGCTCCATTGAGAATGTAGTGGTCCCCGTCAAGCTTCGCGGTTGTGCTCATTCCTCCTGCGTCACTGCCCGTATTGTGCTCTGTAAGCCCCCAGGCGCCGATCCACTCTCCGTGGGCCAGCTTGGGGAGCCATTTTTGCTTTTGCTCTTCGTTTCCAAATTCCAGGATGTGATTGGTGCACAACGAGTTGTGAGCAGCCAGTGACAACCCAATGGATGAGTCGACCTTGGATATTTCCTCGATGACTGTAATGTACTCATGGTAGTTCATTTCACTGCCTCCATATTTTTCCGGGACGAGTACACCCATGTATCCCATTTCACCTAGCTTGTGAAAAAGATCTTCTGGGAACGTTTGTTTTTCATCCCAATCCATCATGTAGGGCCGGATATGTTTCTTCGCGAACTCCCTGATGGAATGCGCTATTGTCTTCTGAGTGTCTGAAATTTCGAAGTTCATGCAATCATTTTTATTCAGCTAACAAATATACGGCTATTCTGTCATATTTGTCGAGCGGAAAAGAGTCGATTTTCTTCAGATCGGATAGATCCGTAATGATTTTTTCTTCGGATCGGAAAGCCATTATTCTGCGTGTCAGCTCGTAGTCTATATAGGGCAGATCTAGGATCTGCTTAAAACTGGCGGTGTTGATGTTGAGCCTTTTAATTCGAGGAGGTTCCTGAATCTCAAATTCCCTCTGAAGATTCTCAATGGCCTCTTCAGGGAGGTTGTAGACTTCGGCGAGCTGATCCTCAAAGCTGAATCCGCCCAGGAGGGTCCTGTAGGAAATGATTCTTTTGGCAAGCACCGGCCCTATGCCTCTGACTTTTTTTAAATCTTCAATGGAGGCTCGGTTGAGGTCCTTCTTTTTCAAGACTGCATTTTTGGTGTCCGCGGCAGTTCTGAAAGGAGTCTTTTCAAATTTTGGGAACTTGAAATGTGCCGAAATTCGCCCGAGCAGGCTGTCACTAATTCCGGTCACCTTTTGAAACTCCTCAGCAGATCTAACGAAACGACCTTGCTCGCGAAAGGTCAGAAGTCGATCGATTTCTTCAGGGCTCATTCCGAGGATATAGCCTTTGTAATCGGTTATGAAATTCGGATTAAAGGGATAGTTTTGAAATCGACTGTCATCGGATCTTTCACTCTGCATCGAGTCGAGCTTCCTTTCTATTTCGCGAATCATGTCCTCGTTGTTCGCCCTTTCCGGTGGAGCGAAGAGCTCATCCGTAAAATAGAGGAAAATTTGAATGAAGGTAATGAGAGCTGCTAAAATCAGAATCCCATTTCTTTGGCTCTTGTTGTACCAGAAATGGGATTCGTAAAATCGCATGTATATTAATTCTATTTTTTCACATTGCCCCGTTGATCATACTAACCTGCTTTGGCCATGTCTTTGATGGCCCCGAGGTACCTGTTCATTTCTTCCTTCACCCGAGGGAAAAGCAAGATCAGGCCAATCATATTTGGGAACACAAGGGCCAGGATCATGGCGTCCGAGAACTTGATGACGGCATCCAGTGTAGCAGAGGCGCCGATTACCACAAAAACGAGGAAGAGAAACTTGTAGCTGAGATCTGCGACCTTGCCTCTTCCAAAAAGGTATTTCCAGGACTGAAGTCCGTAGTAGGACCAGGAGATCATCGTAGAGAATGCAAAAAGTATGATTGCAAGAGTGAGGATGTATCTAAAACCGGGAAGAACCGAGTCAAAGGCCATCGAAGTGAGGTCGACCCCTCCAATGTATTCCCCGGAGGAATTCAGCATTACAGCACTGTTGGCAGAATTCCCGTAATCAAAGGCTCCTGCATCCATGTTGAAAAAGATGATTACCAGGGCGGTCATCGTACAGATTACGACCGTGTCGATAAAGGGCTCGAGCAAGGCAACTACGCCTTCCGAAGCCGGGTATTTCGTTTTTACGGCTGAGTGCGCGATCGCTGCGGATCCGGCACCGGCTTCATTGGAGAAGGCGGCACGTTGAAATCCAACGATGATCACACCAAGTACTCCACCCAGGCCTGCCATGGGGTCGAAGGCTCCCGTGAAGATCATGCTTGTCGCCGTTCCGATGTGTTCGATATTTGAAAAGATGATGATCAGAGCCGCAACCACATAGATAACAGCCATGAAAGGAACAATCTTTTCGGTGATTTTCGCAATTCTCTTGATGCCCCCGATGATTACAATTCCAACCAAAATAGCCATGATTACACCGATGACAAAGCCTACGCCTCCACCGCTGATCCCGAGCAGACTGACGATCTGCACCGCAGCCTGGTTCGATTGGAAGGCGTTGCCTCCTCCGAAGGAAGCTCCGACACAAAGTACGGCGAATATCAGGGCCAGGGCTTTTCCGAGAAAAGCTTTGTTTTGAGCCTGAAGACCTCGCTTGAGGTAGTACATGGGTCCCCCGTATACGGTTCCGTCTTCACCCACATCCCTGTAGCGAACTCCCAGGGTGCATTCTACAAATTTTGTCGACATTCCCAGCAGACCACATACGATCATCCAGAAAGTGGCACCCGGTCCTCCCACCGCGATGGCTACTGCTACCCCGGCAATGTTTCCGAGTCCTACTGTTCCGGAAACAGCCGTAGCCAATGCCTGGAAGTGACTGACTTCTCCGTCTTTGCTCTCATCTTTGATGGTATCGACAAGATCACCGTCAACGACATTGAGCTCTACTTTTTCCACGCTGTGATGATCCACAGCATCGTATTTGCCTCGAACCGTGTTTATAGCAAGTTTGAACTTTGTAATTGCCGGAAAACCGAAATACACCGTGAAGAAGCTCGCCCCAATCACCAAAAGTATCAGAACAATTGGAATATCGTAGGATCCCACGGGGATAGTTGTCAGTACAGTATTCTCCCACCAGGTGGCCAAAGGCATGAATTTATCGTTGATTCTCTCGTCCAAACCCTTCTCCTGAGCGGATGTCAAAAAAGGTAGGAACAGCAGTAAAGGCGTTAGTATTTTGTTCGACATGTGTATCGGTAGTATTTTGAATTAGAGCCGCAATATCTAAAAAAATATGGCCAAGGGCAAATGAAATCCGTTAAAATACTGAGGCTCCCCACTCATTTTAAGCCTTTGGCCTACTGCGACTTCAAGCCTATTGATTGTCGACTTCGAACACCTTTCCCGCTTCACACAATTCGCAGTCAGCGAAGTGCTCCTGAGCTTCTTGCAGAAACAGGTTGACATCTTTGTAGCGGCTCGAAAAATGACCCAGGATGAGCTTTTTTGCACCCGCCATTGAGGCGATTTTGGCCGCCTGCGCGGCAGTAGAATGCCTTGTGGTTTCCGCAAGGTCAACATGCTGTTCCAAAAATGTCGATTCGTGGTAGAGAAGGTCGACGTTTTGAATCATTTTCGCCACTGCCTCCGAGTAGGTCGTGTCACTGCAATATGCATAGGACAGGGGGGAAGGAGGGTCAACCGTCAATTCCGCATTGGCCAAAACGGTTCCGTGCGTATCAGTGAAGTCTCTGCCGTCTTTGAGGTTCTGATAGTCGCAAATGTCAATCTCCGGATGCTTTGAGATGACCTCCATGTTAAGCTTTCTCAGAGCAGGTTTTTCCCGGAACAGAAACCCGTTGGTATAGATGCGATGGCGCAGGGGAAGGGTTCGCACCTCTATTTTCTCGCTATCCAGGATGAGCTCACTCCTGTCTGAATTCAGCTCATGGAAATGAAGGGGGTAGTCGATCCAAGATTTGGAGAGCTTCAGCTGGAGTTGGATAATCTCTTTCAGTCCTGATGGACCGTATACGTGCAATGCATTCTGTCGGTTCAGCAGGCTGAAGGTTGAGATCAGACCGATAAGACCGTAGAAATGATCGCCGTGCAGGTGAGAGATAAAGACGTGTTTGATCCTGGAAAACTTGACGCCAAATTTCCTGAGTTGCATTTGGGTCCCTTCGGCACAATCGATCAGAAGATGCTCGCCATTGATTTCGAGGTATTGAGCGGAGGGATGGGCCATGCTTCTCGGAGTCGCCGAATGGCATCCAAGTATGGTCAGCCTCAAACTCATTTGATCACGATACGTTTCGAAATCACCTTGCTTTCAGTCTTCAGGGAATAGATATAGATCCCGGATTCCAAATCTTCACGAAAAAACGGTATGGTGTTGTGTCCTTTTTTGGTGACAAGCTTCCGGGAATGAATGGTGTTCCCGAGCAGGTCTTTGACAAGGAAGTCCATTTCGTACTCGCTATCGGCCACGAATCGAATCCTCGTCGTCACACTGAAAGGATTCGGTGAGGCCACGATGTCATGGATCCCGACCACTGCTTTCTCCAGTATCTCAAGATCACGAGCATCCTGGTCATCCTGAGCGAAGACTGTGTTTGAAAGGGTTAATAAAAAAATAAGACAGAGTAGTTTTTTTACCATATAGACTATTTAGAATCCTAAATCACGTTCGATATTTTCAATCTCAATTATGTCCTGTGCCTCCTGCAAGGTCGGGACCACTACCATTTCTTCCGGGATATCATCCAAATTGATTCCCTCTCTTACAATTACAAAAGACTTGTTCTGATCTTTCTGCCTCCCACACATCGGCGAAAATAATAAGATTTTTCTTTCATCGGTGTTAACAACATGAGAAAAATCCAAAATCAGGTTGCTGTTTTTAAATTTAGAGAAATTTTCTTTAAGTTCTGAAAAAAAATCATCGATTTCATCAACACCCTTTGTGGACTTCTTGGAATCGGGTGATAGGATCGTGTATTCCGGGGTTTCTTTCTTTTTCATCTCAAACTGACTTAATTTCTCGAAATCTGTTGCGCCAGCAGATAAATGACTGCCATTCGAATGGCGACTCCGTTCTCTACCTGGTTCAGAATAATGGATTGCTTCGAGTCTGCCACGTCACTGGTCAATTCGACACCTCTGTTAATTGGTCCCGGGTGCATGATGACAATTTCTTTGTCGAGCGAATCGAGTAACTCTCTGTTGATTCCGAAAAGCTGGGTGTATTCCCGAACCGAAGGGAAGTATTTGATGTCCATGCGCTCGTGCTGAACGCGAAGCACGTTGGCGACATCGCACCACTCGAGGGCTTTTTTCAGGTTGTTCTCATAACTGACTCCCAAACTCGTAATGTATTTTGGAATCAGTGTCGTGGGCCCGCAAAGCTTGACCTCTGCTCCCTGAAGCAAAAGGGCATAAATATTCGAAAGGGCCACCCGTGAATGCAGGATGTCACCGATGATCACTACTTTCTTGCCTCTGACCTCGCCGAGCTTTTCCCGTATTGAAAAGGAGTCCAGCAATGCCTGGGTCGGATGCTCATGCGCTCCGTCTCCCGCATTTACGATTCTCGCGTTGACGTGCCGCGACAGAAAATCTCCTGCTCCCTCATTGGGATGTCGCATCACAATGATGTCCACCTTCATGGACAGGATGTTGTTGACGGTGTCGATCAGGGATTCCCCTTTTTTCACGGAAGACTGACTGGCGGAGAAGTTGATGATGTCGGCAGATAGCCTTTTTTCAGCCAGCTCGAAGGACAAACGGGTGCGCGTGCTGTTTTCAAAAAAGAGATTGGCTATTGTAATATCCCGCAATGACGGTACTTTTTTGATCGGACGGTTGATTACCTCTTTAAAATGATCAGCGGTTTTAAAGATCAATTCAATGTCATCGAGTTTCAGGTTTTTGATACCGAGTAAGTGCGAGACACTTAAATTAGCCATTTCTGTTGCGCAATTAATTAATATGATCCATATCTGAGGTCACGTCCCTTGTCAGGTAGATTCCGAACTCACAATACAGACTTTGTCTTTTTTCATGTTTTCGCTCCATTCCACCAGCACACGCTCGTCTTTGATCACGTCAACCTGCCTTCCCTTGTAATCCGGCTGGATCGGCAGGTGCCTGCTGAATCGTCTATCGATCAAAACAAGGAGCTCGATGTTTTTGGGTCTTCCAAACGCCTGGATCGCTGTCAGTGCTGATCTGACACTTCGTCCGGAGTACAAAACATCGTCGATAAAAACTACATTCTTGTTGTCTACAATGAAATTGATGTCCGTAGAACTCGCGGCGATCGGGTCTTCCCTTCTCCTGAAATCATCGCGGTAGAAGGTGATGTCCAACTTACCGAGCTTAATGTTTTCAATCTTGTAATCCTCCCTGAGGATCTTGACCAGTCGATCTGCGAAAAACACCCCGCGCGGCTGAATGCCGATCAAAATCGTCTCTTTGAAGTCCTGGTGATTTTCGATGAGTTGACAGGCCAAACGATGGAGAATGATGTACATCTCTTTTTCGTCAAGTAGAGTCTTTTTGGCCATGATAGCTTTCCTGTGGCTTGAAATCCACAAGCAAAGTTACAGTTTTTTTTGTGATGAGAAGTGAAAATTTGAAGTGTTAATTAAATTGTTAAGAAAATCTAAATGCCATTTTCCGAACCGGATGAAACAATGCTAATTTAGTGTCAAGCTAAACGAAGAAGTATGCAGCATTTTTCGAATAATGACGATAAGTTCCCGCTATCAAAGTTTGAATTGATGCTCAAAACCAACAGCGTATATTTCTTCGACTCCAACGAATTTGAGGAGATCATCCTGTTCTATGTCGACAGTGGAAAGTTCTCCCTGGCCAAAAAAGCACTTCAATTGGGACTCGAGCAGCACCCGGCCTCAGTGGCACTGAAACTCATTCAGGTAGAATTGCTCATTATGGATGAAAAGTTGGACAAAGCGGAAAAGATCCTGGATCATCTTAAGGAAATAGAACCTTCCAATGAAGAAGTGTTCATTCAACAGGCAACAATATACTCAAAGAGGGGAGAGCACAGAAGGGCTGTAGATAGTCTTCAAACAGCCCTTTTGTTTGCTGATGAGGATGCAGAGATCCTGTCGATGATCGGTATGGAATACCTGTTCCTGGAGGAGTTTGACACGGCTCGCATGAATTTTGCCAAGAGCCTGGAAGTGGAGTACGAGAACTACTCTTCTTTGTACAACGTGATCTACTGTTTCGACATGATGAAGCAGCATGATCAGGCCATCGACTATCTCAATGACTACATCGAAAAGGATCCCTACAGCGAAATTGCATGGCACCAGCTTGGGCGTCAGTATTATATTGTGTTCGACTATGCCAAGGCACTGCACGCCTTTGAATATGCGATTTTAATCGATGAGAATTTTATAGGGGCCCACCTGGAAAAAGCAAAAACGCTTGAGGAGCTGGGGCATTACGAGGAGGCGATAGAATTCTATCAGAAAACCATGGAGCTCGATACGGAGACCTCTTTTGCATTTCTCAGAATTGGCAAATGCTATGAGAAACTCGACCGCCGAAACGACGCTATCGACTTTTACAACAAGACGGTCAATGAGGACCCGCTTTTGGACAAGGGCTGGCTCGCATTGGCCGATATCTTCATAGAGCACAACAATTTTCACAAGGCCCTGTTCTACGTGAACAAAGCGCTCAGCATCGATGAGGAGAATAACCTGTACTGGCACAAATTTGCCGAGATCAACTTGAAGCTCAATTTGTTTGAGGAGGCGGTAAGGGCCTATTACAAATGCATCGGACTGAAGGACGATCGACTTGAAGTCTTTGTCGCCCTGGCGGATGTGCTCCATTTTCTCGGTGAATACCACGAAGGTATCCGAGTGCTCCTCGATGCCCGTGAAAAATACGAGAACGATTCTGAAATCACCTATCGGTTGGCAGGCCTTCACATGATGGTTCAAAAAGAAAAGGAATCCCTGTATTTCATGGAAATTGCACTGAAAGAAGATCTTGAGGATCTCGACATGGTGCTCAAACTCTTCCCGTCCCTGGAACAAAATGAACAGATCTGCTCGCTGATGCGAAAATTCAGGACGGATCAATAGCTTTCTACAAGCTCCAATCCCTTATTTTAGTTATCTTTGGCATGCGAAAAATTTCAATTGTTCGTTGCCATGGGAAGGAATTTAAAGGACTATGCCATCATATCACTCAAAGGAGTGGCCATGGGTGCCGCAGATGTGGTGCCCGGGGTATCGGGTGGAACCATTGCATTTATTTCGGGCATTTACGAGGAATTGATCGGATCGATCAACCAGGTCAACCTGAAGCTCTTGACTACCTTGAGAAAAGAGGGGATCGCGAGCGCCTGGAAACAGGTCAACGGCAACTTTTTATTGTCCCTGCTCATCGGGATCGGAATAAGCGTACTGAGCCTTGCCAAGATCATCCGACATCTCCTTGAAACGCAACCTGTTTTGATCTGGTCTTTTTTCTTTGGTTTGGTTCTGGCCAGCATCATCTATGTTGGAAAAAAAATAACGCGCTGGCACCCGGGTACGGTAATCCTGCTTATTGCAGGTGGAGTACTGGCCTATTTTATTACGACCCTGACCCCGCAGGAGGCAGAAGTCACCTATCCGTATGTGTTTTTTTCCGGAGCACTTGCGATCTGTGCCATGATTCTTCCCGGGATTTCCGGAAGCTTTATTCTCCTTTTGCTGGGCATGTACAAGCCGGTTTTGGATGCTATTCATTTTCGCGATATCGGCGTGATTGCCGTTCTCATGGCAGGTGCCGTGGTCGGTCTCCTTTCTTTTTCAAGGCTGCTCAAGTGGCTCTTTGATCATTACGAGAATTTGACCCTGGCGGTACTTACGGGTTTCATTTTAGGATCGCTCAATAAGATATGGCCCTGGAAGGAGGTTCTCGAATCGGAGATGATCAACGGAAAATTGAAAATCCTTAAAGAGCAAAGCGTATTGCCCAATTCCTATGAAGGCGATCCCCAGCTGGGAATGGCCCTGTTCTTTGGACTTCTCGGATTTGGTTTTATTCTTTTGCTGGAACGCCTGGCTGATCAAAAATCGAATTAAATGCCTGAACGGACTGATACTCTTGCCCAGAAACTCATCCTTTTTCTAAAGGGTGTGGCGATGGGTGCGGCCAATAAGGTGCCTGGAGTATCAGGAGGTCTGGTCGCCTTTGTAGCCGGGTTTTATGAGGAGCTCATCTATTCCTTGCAAAAGATCAACAGGAAAGCCTTCATGCTTCTTTGGAAGGGTCGTTTCAAAAGCTTTGCTCAATACGTGAACGGTCGTTTTCTGCTCTTGGTCTTCGCCGGAAGCACCTTCAGCTACTTCAGCGTCTCGCGGGTGCTGGACTTTTTTCTGAAACATTACGAGCTCTATGTCTGGGCGACGTTTTTTGGGATGATCCTGGGGTCCATCTATTACGTGGCAAAGGACTTCAATGACTTTAGAAAGATCAATATCTTCTTTATTTCGCTCGGCGTGCTCATCGGGGTATCCATCAGTTTGCTCGATCCGGCCCGGGAGAATGACAATCTCTGGTTTGTTTTCTTTTGCGGAATCGTGGGGGTGTCAGGTATGACTTTGCCCGGTTTGTCGGGCTCTTTCATATTGATCCTGATGGGGAACTACGTTCTTTTGCTCGTTGATGCTGTCAATGAGCTTTACAAAACTTTGCAGGATGTAGCTTCCTTGAACTTCGACTTTGTGCAAGACCCCGTGCGTATGCGATACATGAAGATCGTTGCCAGCTTTGGGTTGGGCTCCGTTTTTGGTCTGGTGGTAACCTCTCACATACTCGGGTATCTTTTAAGGCGTTTTCACCAGCCGATCACGGCTCTTATCATCGGATTCATCGGAGGTTCCCTGGGGATTGTCTGGCCGTGGAAAAAAGCCATTTACAAGCGTGAAAACGGGGAGCTGCTATACGACAGTCTGCAACAACCCATCGTCGAGAACTACGAGCGCTACTTGCCTCAGGTTTCAGAGCCTTCTACCTGGGTGGCCCTGGTGTTTGTTCTTTTCGGTTTGTCCATTCTCTTGCTCATCGATTGGTACGGCCACAAGAACAAAAGCCTCAAATAACTTATTTTCATGTTATGCTCAGATGTCGTATCCGTAATAGGAGGCGATGATCAGGACGATTCCGATGATGACCAAAGGAGCAATCAGACCGGCAATGATTCCTCCAAATCGAAAGTCCTTCTGATCGAGTCGACCCGTGCTGAAGGCAATGGCATTGGGCGGGGTTGATATCGGAAGGAACAAAGCGGCGGACGCGCTTAATCCAATCACAAGGGGTAAAATAATTGGGCTGTCGGGCACGAGCAGAATGGCAATCGGTATCAGGATAGTGGCTGTTGCCGTATTGCTCATGAAGTTGGAGAATACAATGGTCATAAAGGAAAACGCGAACATCAAGGCATAGAGATTCAGATCGTAGTCACTCAATTTGCTCACGTAATATTCCGCCAGTCCGGTTTCCTGTATGGCCAATCCCAGGGAGAGACCCCCTGCAACCAGCATCAAAGTATCCCATGGAAGCTTCCGGATGTCATTTCCCGAAACGATGCCAACCAGGGTGAGAACCATGATTGGAATGAAAGAAACCGCCGCTGCGGGAATCCCGTGCAGATTTCCGGTGAGCCAGAGTGTCAAGGTCACCAAGAGCACTCCCGATACGATTCTTCTTTTGATCCTGAAAATTCTGGAATTGTCGGGGGTTTCCTCATTTTTGAGAAATCCGAGATCGATCTCTGCCACTTTGGGGACAAACTTGTTGATCAGGAAGATCCACATGATCATGACCAGGATGATGGCAATAGGAAAGCCCACGGTCATCCATTCCAGGAAACCGAATTCGACCCCGTAGTTTTTCATGGCATCCACTGCGATGGCATTCGGGGGCGATCCGATGATCGTTCCCATGCCCCCCAGGGAGGCTGCGGCAGGAATACCTATCAGCAGGCCCTTGGCGAAAGGAGCGTTCTTTTCCAGGGTATTGATAAAGGGCATTACCGAAGCGATCATCATTGCCGTAGTCGCGGTATTTGACATGATCATTGAAAAAATCGCCGTCACAAGCATGATGCCCAATAACACATTTCTAGGTTTGGATCCGAACTTCTTTATCGTCTCCCGAAAAATAGTCTTATCCAAATCAACTTTCTGCATGGCTTCCGCTATGACAAACCCGCCCAGCATCAGCCAGATCACACTGTTGGAGAAAGTTTGAACGTATTTGTTGACATATTTGGCCGCATTATCCGGGTCGATCTCGTAGTAATACCCTCCCAATGCGAAAATTAAAAAACCAAAGATCAGGAGGCCCACGGCGAATGGTGGAACCGCCTCGGTCACCCATAGACCTATCGAGAGAAACAGCAGGAAAAGAACATAGATTTGTGCCGTATCAAGATCGGGGGTATTGAGCCAATAGGTGAGGCCACCGGCCAGGATAATGCTCAACAAAAAGTTGATTATTTTCTGTTGTATGTCTACAACGTGCTGGTACCTTTTTAAATACCGCATCGACGCGGTCCTTGAATCGGCCATGGATTGTTTGATTTTTTAGTTGTACAAAGTTACATTTTCTGCATTTTCCATATCCGGTATGACAGGACTAATTACGAAATCGATTTTGTGAGCAATAAAAGAGCCCGGGTTTCCCGGGCTCTTTTATTTCACATTTCCTTGTGAGAAACAGACTTCTTCATCAAGTCTCGGACCTCATCACATTAGGGATCCCATATATCTTTCTGCATCCAGCGCAGCCATGCATCCCGTTCCTGCTGCAGTAATGGCTTGTCGATATTCCTTGTCCTGGACATCTCCTGCCGCGAAGACGCCAGGAACATTCGTCTTTGTAGTTTTACCTTTGGTAATCAGGTATCCAACATCATCCATATCAATAATGCCTTTAAAAATATCCGTGTTGGGTTTGTGACCAATTGCAACGAATACCCCAGTCACGGGAAGCTCCGTTTTCTCTCCGGTTATATTGTTGAAAACTCGAACGCCCTCTACGACATTGTCTCCCAGAACTTCCTCGAGCTCGGTGTTGTACATCACCTCAAGATTTTCGGTTTTATTGACCCTGTGCTGCATGGCTTTGGAGGCTCTCATGTAATCCTTTCTGACCAGCACGGTAACTTTGCGACAAATATTTGAGAGGTAAGTCGACTCCTCTGCAGCCGTATCTCCACCACCGATGACCACCACGTCCTGACCCTTGTAAAAGAATCCGTCGCAGGTGGCACAGGCCGAAACACCCCCGCCTATGAGTCTCTGCTCGCTTTCAATGCCCAGGTATTTTGCTGTGGCACCCGTGGAGATGATAACTGTCTTGGCTTCGATGACTTTTGAGCCGTCTATGGTCACTTTGTGGATTCCTCCAACCTCTTTGCTGAAGTCCACTTCCGTGGCCATTCCGAACCTGACATCCGTGCCAAAACGCTCCGCCTGGTTCTTGAAATCTTCCATCATCGCAGTTCCGTCGGTGCCCTTGGGATATCCGGGATAGTTGTCAACTTCTGTGGTGGTTGTGAGTTGACCCCCCATCTGCATTCCGGTATACAAAACCGGGTGGAGGTCCGCTCTTGCTGCATAGATCGCGGCTGAGTAACCCGCTGGTCCTGATCCAATTATCAGACATTTGACTCTTTCAATGCTATCGCTCATTCTTTCTTCGTTTTATTTTGGATTGACAAAAATAGATAAAAGCCCACGCTTAAAACAGCTTTCACAATCTTTTTTTTTGATCACGAGATAACCGTTTCGAATGGCTATATTTAAACACACAAATCAGACGTAAAATTCATAGTTTTCTTACATGAGTTCACAAGGAGGCATCCGATCGGTAACAGAGGTTGCAGAGGCGCTTGAGAAGCATCCGGCCGTACTTTTCTATTTTTCCACCCTGAGTTGCGCAGTGGGGGAGGCCCTCGAGCCCAAAGTAAGAGAGATGATTGAGCGCGACTACCCAAAAATTGAATTCATTTGGATCGACATGAATGCAGCTCCCGAGGTCCTGGGCGCCTACCAGGTATTTGTCGAACCGACGATTCTCTTGTTCGTTCATGAAAAAGAATATTTGAGAAGAAGCAGAAATATTCACCTGGCCGAGTTGCAGGGTGCCATACAGCGAATTTACGATCTCGCTTTTTCCGATTGATTCGTGTTTTTATTGAGATTTAGTCCTATATTTGCACCCTGAAAAAAATCGATGACCTTCGGGGTGTAGCGTAGCCCGGTTATCGCGCCTGCTTTGGGAGCAGGAGGTCGCAGGTTCGAATCCTGCCACCCCGACCAAACAAAATCCTTTCGAACGAATGTTCGAGAGGATTTTTTGGTTTCAGAGCGTCACAAGCTCGCTTGTGTAAGCGATAGAAACCAAAAAAGCCGAAAATGCTTCAGCATTTTGAAAGGATTTTGTTTGAGTTCCTTCCCAATCCAGGATCACCGACCGGAGGGAGGTAATCCTAAAATGCTTCAGCATTTTGAAAGGATTTTGTTTGAGTTCCTTCCCAATCCAGGATCACCGACCGGAGGGAGGTAATCCTAAAATGCTTCAGCATTTTGAAAGGATTTTGTTTGAGTTCCTTCCAAATCCAGGATCACCGACCGGAGGGAGGTAATCCTAAAATGCTTCAGCATTTTGAAAGGATTTTGTTTGAGTTTCTCCCTTCCTCAGGATCATCGACCACCACGATCTTTCAAGTCACCATAAGCACATTTAAAAATGCAGGGATAAATCAATCATGAAGAATCAATAGCGGCACAGGGCTGTTAAAGGTCTGCTTGAGCGTTACACTTTCGTTTAACAATTGATCCAGGAATCCTTTTTTACAACGGACAAGGCAAACCAAGGCAGAAGAATCCTTCATCAAATAATTATTGAGGTCCTTATTGGTATCCCCTGTGCCATAGGTGTATTGAACCTCCGGCTTCAAATCTTCGATCGCAGCCAATGCCTTCTCAACCTGAGGTGTTTTTTTGTCGGTGATATGAAGAATTTTGATCCTACTCTTGTGCATTGAGGAGATGGTGCGTAAAGGCTCTATCACTTTATCACTGGAGAAAGCATTGTTACCGACTGCAAAAAGGATTTTCTCCACAGGTCTGAAGGCGTGATTTACCGGGACCACTATTACAGGAGCAGAGGTTTTGGATATTACGCCTCCTGCAACACTTCCCATAAACACCTCTTTCAGTCCGCTGGCACCTTTTGTTCCCATTACGATAAAATCATAGTTGCCGCTATTACCCAATGAAACAATGGCAGAAACGGCACTGCTTTTCACAATTTTGGATTTGAAAATCACATCAGGATATTCTGCCTGAACGTTTTTCAACAGTTCGCTCATCTGTTGTTTGGCGTCCATTTCCAGAACACCATCGATGTTTCTCATCAGAAGCGCGGATGACTCCACGCCGTAAATGTGAAGCACAGTTACTTCCAACGGGGATGACCCAAAAAGTTTGAGAGCATATGTCAATGCATTTGTCGAAGTATCAGAAAAATCTACAGGAACAAGTATGGTATTCATTTTCAAAGTATTTAGGGTTAAACACTAATTTATTAATTCGCACTTTTTATCGTCCTTCAAATCCATGGGCCGACTTGAGAACTTCAATCGCTCTTATGTTTTATTGAAATTTAAGCAGAGATTCTTTAGCAAAACTTTAGAATAATGATCGCGCTTGAACAACCTCAGAAAATGATCGCCTTTTCCGATCATTTCTTAAGTTTCTCTAAAGAATTGCTTGTTATTTTTATTGAAGGCACCAATAGCGCAGAGTAGCGCAATTCAAAACGAATATCAACCTCAATTAAAGCCAATTTACAATGAAATTTTTAGAAAAGATCTTAGTAGCCCAGGATTTTGGAAAATCCTCTGATAATGTAGTGAAGAGCGCCATTGAATTGGCGAAGATATTTCAATCGACCATCGTGTTAATCCATATTCTGCCGGATGATATCGTAAATGAAAAAGCCAAAAGTTTGCTGAACGACACGGCTTTGACCAAACTAATTCAGACGAGAGATCTGATCAAGAATGAGGGGGTGAAATCTGAGAGTCCTTTGTTGATGGTTGGCAACCCTCATGAAACCATAGTAAGGGCTGCTGTCGATGTGAATGCCAACATGATTTTGGTGGGTTCTGGTGAAACTCAAAAAGGGGATACTTTTTGTTTGGGTACCACCGCTGAACGAATCATCCAAAAAAGTGAAAAACCTGTTTTTGTTATCAAAGAGAATGTATTGCTCAATGCAGAGCACATTCTATGTCCGGTAGATTTTTCCGATGCTTCGAAAAGAGCACTTAAAAACGCTATTACCATAGCTCGAAGATTTAAGTCCGAATTGACAATTCTAGCGGTTTGTGAGTTGCAGGAGTCTACCTGGTTTACCTCAGAAAAGATCAAAGAGAAGGAGAATGAGCTTCGTTACAAGTTGCATAAGGAGGAGTTGGACTCCTTTCTTAAAGGGTTTAACCTGAGAGACCTCAATTGGTCGAGGGAAGTGCCAAGAGGCAGACCATCAGAGGAAATCCTAAATACGATATCCAGGAAAATGATCGATCTGCTCATAATGGGTACTGCGGGAAGAACGGGTGTCAATCGAATGATCATGGGAAGTGTTACTGAAAAAGTCATACGAGAAGTTCCTTGTTCTTTTCTGACCTTAAAATCTGAAGATGCAGTCTCTTTGCAACTGGAAACTCATATCAGGGACATTGAACAACTTCACACTACAGCGATAGAACTGATTGAAGATGGTTTCTATGACGAAGCGATTGATCAACTCAATGCTTGCCTCAGCATCAACGATATGTATGTACCTGCTCATAAAGCACTGGCGAAAGTCTATGATCGACTTGACCAATCGAATCGGGCTGAAGTATACAGAAACCATGCAAGGGACCTCATGGATAAGGTTTGGTATCAAAAAATTGAACAAGAAGTGCGCAAACTGCGCGGTAGTTGAAAATCGCCAATATAATGAAAAAAGCAGAGGGAAAAGTGGTTGGCGTCAATGAGTCGCTCGTTGAGGCACAAATCATCGCAGGAGACGTCATGAACGGAGAAGTTGCCTATATCATTCTCGAGGACGGTAAAAGATTGAAGGCCGAGGTGATCGATATAAAAGAAGGTGACAGGGTATACTTGCAAGTTTTTGAAGATACCGGCTGGATGAAGGTGGGTGATCCACTCGAGTTTACGGGTCTGCCCTTAACCGTAAAATTGGGCCCGGGCATATTGGGCAGCGTTACTGACGGACTTCAAAACCCTTTGTACGAATTGGGAAAAATCGAATGGTTTTTGGAAAGGGGCCTTGAGGTTGATCCCCTTGACAGAAGTCGAAAATGGCATTTTACCCCGATGGTTGAAAGAGGGGATGCTGTTTCGGGCAGTTCCATTCTGGGTTCCATACCCGAAAACCTGTTCGAGCACAAAATTTTTGTTCCGTTTTACATGCAGGGGGCGTATACCATCGAGGAGATAGTTTTGGAGGGCGATTATACGATAGATGAGACCATTGCGGTCATTCGAGATGACACCGGAGAAAGAACAGAATTAAAAATGGCCTTTGACTGGCCGGTAAAAAGGGCGATGCCTTTTGAGAAGCGTTCCGTTCCTGAACGTCCCATGCCGACGGGAATCCGAATTTTAGATGCTCTTTTTCCCATTGCCTACGGAGGGACAGCCTGTAATCCAGGCCCATTCGGGGCTGGAAAAACGGTGTTGCAGCATAGCTTGGCACGTCATTCACAGGCAGATGTAGTTATTATTGCCGCATGTGGCGAACGCGCCGGCGAGGCTGTTGAGGTTTTTAAGGATTTCCCCGAACTGGTCGACCCACGTACGGGAAAATCGTTGATGGATCGTACCTATATCGTAGGGAACACCTCCTCTATGCCTGTGGCTGCCAGGGAGGCATCTGTTTACATGGCTACAACTGTCGGAGAGTACTACCGAAAACAAGGATTGAATGTGCTTATTTTGGCCGACTCGACTTCGCGTTGGGCCCAGGCGCTACGGGAGACTTCAGGCCGAAAGGAGGAAATCCCGGGTCCGGAGGCCTTCCCGATGTACATTTCTACTTTGATTTCTGCTTTTTATGACCGTGCAGGTGTGGAAATCCTGGGAGATGGAGCCATCGGCTCGCTCAGTATTATCGGGACAGTGTCTCCTGCGGGAGGAAACTTTGACGAACCCGTCACTCAAGCTACACTGCTGAGCACCGGCGCTTTTTGGGGATTGTCGAGGGCCCTGTCGGAGGCGCGAAAGTACCCTGCTATTGATCGAATTGAGAGTAATTCCAAGTATCCCTCGCTGTTGGAAGAAAAGGAAGTGAAATATTTGATGGAATTGCTGCGAGATGGAAAAAGCATCGGCTCAAATATTATTTTGATGGGTGAAAAAGGCATCACAGATGAATTGTACATCCGATACCAAAAATCGGAATTGCTTGATGCGGTATTCTTGCAGCAAAACAGTTTTCATGAGGTGGATGGTGTTACAAATCCGGAAAGATTGCGCGATATGTTCGATATGATCAAAGAAGTCATTGATACATCGTTAGAAATCAAGGGAAAAGAAGAGATACGATGGCACTTTAATCTTATCCGGCAGGCTTTTCTTGATTGGAACTACATGCGTCCCGATGAGGATGGTTTTGAAAACCAGAGAACCAAGTTGTTGAACCTCGTTAAACAAATGGAACATGCTTCAGAAGACATATGAAAATATAGATAGTATCGGACGAGCGATTCTAAGCATAGACGCCAAAGGGATACACAACAAGGAGCTAGCCGAAGTTATCTATCCCAGCGGACAAAAAGCATTTGCCCAGGTCACCGCATTGGATGGTGACCGGGTTACATTGCAATTGTTTGGTGGAGGCTTTGGGGTCTCGACAGACTGCAAGATTCGGTTTTTAGGAAAACCTATCGAGGTTGGATTCTCTGATAAAATGCTCGGAAGGGTTTATTCCGGAAATGGTCAGCCCATCGATGGCGGACCTGAGCTGATGTCGGAACGAATTCGTGTGGCTGGACCCTCCATAAATCCTGTTAAAAGACTCATTCCAAAAGAAATGATCCGCACCGGAGTGCCGATGATCGATGTGTTTAATACGCTGGTGCGCTCACAAAAAATACCAATTTTTGCCAAGGCGGGAGAGCCATACAACCGTTTGTTGGCCAATATTGCAACACAGACCGATGCGGATGTCATTATTATTGGAGGTGTGGGACTCAAATATGACGAGTATCATTATTTCAGGCAGCGCATCGAAGAAGCCGGTAGCAAGAACAAGACCATCATGTTCATTCATACACACCGGGATTCCATTGTGGAAGGATTGATGGTGCCTGATTTGGCTTTGGCCGTAGCGGAGCGTTTTGCCCTGCAGGGTAAAAATGTATTCGTTCTTTTATCGGATATGACCCAATGGTCGGATTATCTGCGACAGGTTGCGAATGCCCAGGATCATATTCCGGCAAATCAGGGCTATCCCGGGGACCTGTATTCGCAACTCGCAAGTCGCTATGAAAAGGCTGCCGATATTGAAGGAGCGGGAAGCCTGACCATACTCGGGGTTACGACTATGGACGATGTCACTCACCCCGTGCCAGACAATACAGGATATATCACGGAGGGACAGTTTTATATGAAGGACGGTTATCTGGAGCTCTTTGGATCTCTGAGCCGTCTGAAGCAACAGGTAAACGACAAGACACGATCAGACCACAGGAGTATCATGAATGCCATGGCGAGATTGTTGTCTGAGGCTGAGGAACGCGTAAAGGCGCAAAAGTTTGGGTCTGTGAAAGACGACTACTCCCTGCGGCTGTTGGAATATCGAAAAATCTTTCAGGAAGAATTGATGAACCCGTTTCGCTTTTTGGAGCTCGAAGACGCTTTGGATCTTTGTTGGGACATTTTGGCCCAAAATTTCAAAAAGGAAGAAGTGGGGATGTCTTCCAAACTCATTGAAACCTATTGGCCCGAGGAAGGGAAGTTCAAAATTTTAAAGACTAAAACCTATGGGTAAGCAGACTTTGGACACATTAATAGATAAAATCAAATCAGAGGCAATTGAAGCTGCTGAGCACAAAGCAACGGAAATCCTGGATCGGGCTCGCATGGAGGCTCAAAACATCACGACTGAAGCCGAGGCCAAAAGGGAGGCGCTTTTATTTGGGGCGGATAAAGAAGCGCAAGCTACTCTTGCAAAAGGGGAAATTGCCCTAAAGCAAGCAGCAAGAGATCTTATCATCTCGGTTCGGAACGATTTGCTGGAACTGTTAAAAAAACTTCTGGAACAGGAAGTGGAAGACAATTTCACCCCTGATCTGATGGAAAAGGCAATCCTAATCATCATGGAAAATATGGGCAGTGGGACCGAGCTGAGACTATCGGAGGATATGGAATCGGAACTGGCCGAAAAAGTCCGCAGACGCTTGCAGCAATCCGAAACGCCGAATTCGATTTCAATGGATTCTGCACTGCCGAAAGGATTCTCCGTTGCCAAGACCGAGGAGGGGTGGAGCTACCATATTTCGTCGAAAGAGCTGGCAGATCTGTTGAATGACCACCTCAGCCCCAAATGGGTTGAGATTCTGGAAAAAGAATGAAATAGAGAAATTGATCGGAACGATGATTACAGGAAACCTGGAGTATTTAATGAGCAGCTTGCCCCATTTGGTATTCAAAGATGGGGATGAAGAACGATTCAGGGTGCTTTCTATTTTTGAAAAATACGCCGACCCTATCAGTGAGGATAGCAGTCCCGTTGCCATTCTCGAGGAGCAAGCCAAAAAATTTTTGAGCCCAAATGACTTTCTGGTTTTTCGTCAGATCGATCTGAACAGCATTCATTCCGAGCACTTTCAGAAAGGCAGGAATCCTGTGCTGTCTGCTTTTTCACACCAAGTATTTTGGCTTAAAAGCGAGATTCGGCAATTGCGCTTATCGAGAAGAAAAGGCGTGGAATCCTCTTCAATAATTAAAACACTATTGCCTGAGAGTCCCGGAAATCCGCTCAACGAGGAAATTCAACTCTTGAAATGGCAATGGACCAAGTTGGAAGATCTTTCAATAGGACACTATTCCGATTTTGAAGCGTTGTGCATCTATAAACTCAAGTTGTTAATCTTACTCCGGTGGTGGGGTTTTAAGCCCAAAAAAGGGTTTGATGTTTTTTTGAACCTTACAAAAAGTGATTGAAGATGGCAGATCGAATCTTGATGAACAAAAACACTCTGGCAACTTTAAAGGAGGAGCTAAAGGAATACAACACGGCGGTACCTGTCTTCGAGATGAAAGAGCAGAAACTGAAGGAGGTGGTTCGCACCGTTGAAAACAGTATAGTTCGATTGGAGGACTCCATTGAGGAGATCAATGAAGAGACAAAGAAATGGGTTGCCGTAATGGCGGAGGAAACTGTTGATCTTTCCAAACTGGTGAAAGTAGACCATGTAGTATCCGATAAGCGAGAAATCGCCGGGGTGGCTATTGAAGAGTTTGAAGATATCGTGTTTAAAAATGTGGAGGTAGACCTTTTCAATACGCCGCTCTGGCTGGATGCTGCCATTGAAGTATTACAGGATCAAAAAACCAATCGTACTCTGGTGGAGGTCGAAAAGCAAAACCTGCAAATGCTGCGGGAAGAATTGCTCGAAGCCAGAAGGATGAAAAATGCGCTGTTGGAAGTGTTTATCCCGGAGACTGCCGAGAGCATCCGAAAAATTGAAATCTATTTGGGCGATGTTGAGCGACTTGCCATTGGCTGTGCCAAATTGGTAAAAAAGAAAAAGGACAATAAAAACAAGGGAACATGATTGTCAGGATGAAAGAAATACTACTCTTTACCAGCTCACATTCCGTGGGTGACACCGCACTGCGATTGGGAGAGCTCGGTGTGGTTGACATCAAGGAAATCAAAAAATCCAGAAGTGGACCCTTGGAAAGACGACGGGCTGATGTAGAACAGACTGAAAATGCCGTCTCGATACTAAAAGACTATGCGGAACGGGAAAATAAGGCCACCAATAGGATAACCTATAATGTCCAGAATCCAAAACAGCTTGTGGAACGCGTTTTGAAGGCCGAAGAAATCAAAGAAAAATGTCAGGAAAGACTCCACATGCTCAGTCAACAGTTGATTTGGTATCGCACATGGGGTGAAAAAGCAGATGTCAGGGATATTGCCGAAATGAAAAGGAAGGGCATATACCTTCGTTTGTATCGCATGAAGAAAGATGCGGCCGCCTCTATAGATCAAACGTATACTGTGGTGAAGCTTCCTGAACGCGATGATCTGGTTCCGGTGGTTTTGATCACTCGAAATAAGTCTGAAAAGCTGCCCTTCGAAGAGGAAGAACTACCCGAGTTGTCCTACAGTGAGATCAGGCGGCAAATCGAAAGAAAAGAACGGCAACTGACGGAAGTCGAATATTTCTTGATAGATCAGGCTGAAAATTTAAAATGGCTTGAAGAGTATCTGCTCTTTTTAAAAGACCAATTGGGAATGGAAGAGGTCACAGAGGGAATGGGTGATATCGAAGGCAAGGTAAAATATCTGAAAGGCTATATCCCAAGTGGTGAAACGAAAAGTTTTGAAGCCGCCGCTGAAGAATATCATTGGGGCTATCACATTGCTGAGCCTGAAAAGCCAGAAGAGGTTCCGGTATACGTCAAAAACCCCAAATGGATTGAGATCATCAACCCGGTAATGAAATTCATTGACATAGTACCCGGTTATAAAGAAGTGGATGTTTCCATCTATTTTTTGGTAGCCTTTGCCTTGTTCTTTGCCATGTTGGTCGGTGACGCCGGTTACGGATTGATTTTTCTTCTCATTAGTTTCTTCTTTCGCAAGAAATTATCACCTCAATTAAAAACCTTGATATATGTGCTGAGCGGCGCCACGATGCTATGGGGTGTATTGAGCGGTACCTATTTTGGATCCGAAAAGATTGCAGCCATTCCTTTGCTCAATGATATGATTGTTCGGGATATTGCAAGTTTTGGCGTAGACAATATTTCATTCATGATGCATCTCTCGTTCTTGATCGGGGCTGTTCATCTCACTATCGCCCATGGTATTCGTGTGATTCAGTTCTCCAATTCCATACGCGCACTTAGTGAGGTGGGGTGGATATTTTTGGTATGGGGACTGTTTTTCGTAACTGAACAACTTGTCCTTGGCAAAACCATGCCCGATTGGGGGTTGTGGCTGTTTGTTGCCGGAGTCTCATTGGTGGCACTTTTTTCGATGGAGAGCAAGAGCTTTTTAAAAAGCATGGGTGTCTCACTGGCCAATTTGCCCTTGAGCATGATCAGTGGATTTTCTGACATCGTATCCTACGTAAGGCTATTTGCCGTGGGTATGGCTACAGCAGCTGTGGCATCGAGCTTCAACAACATGATTCTGCCCGAGGGAACAGCGGGTATGGGCATTATCAATCTTATTATGGCAGCCATCGCCCTGCTCCTGGGACATGGATTGAATGTTATTCTGGCGCTTATGGCCGTGATGGTGCATGGCATACGATTGAATATGTTGGAGTTTGCCGGGCACCTTGGTGTTCAGTTTTCGGGAGAAGCCTACAAACCTTTTAAATTGGTTTCCCCGAAAGACGGATTTGACAACAAAACGGGTCAAACCCCCGCAATGGATTTTATAAAAACAACACAATAAAACACTAAATTATGACAGCGATGGTAATTTTGATTTCAATGGTAACCGGACTCGGCGATATGGGGATGTCTTTAAGCATTGCCGCTATTGGCTCGGCAATAGGAACAGGTATAGCGGGTATGGCTGCCATAGGAGCTTGGAAGAAAATGATAATAAGCGGTGAGAAGGCGCCGACGGCTCTGCTGATTTTTGTGGGAGCACCTCTTTCACAGGTCATCTATGGCATGATTCTGAAGAATGCTATCGCCGATGCCAACTTGGCACCAGAAAGTTATATTTGGCAGATCATCATTGGTCTTATGGCTGGAGCAGCCATGGCGGGATCCGCCATTTTTCAGGGAAAGACAGGGGCAAGAGCCTGTGATGCCATAGCCTCGGGAGCCAGTGATGTCGCAAAATATATCATGATTATCGGTATCGTGGAGACAGTTGCGTTGTTCGTCATGATCTTTACCATGACCGGATTGCCAACAGGAGCGTAACGGAATTATCGTTAGATTTATATAATATCTTTGGTAGGGTGATCGATGGGGTTCCAGAGTCAAAAGAGCTGTTGAGCTCATAGTAATAATGAAAGTACTTGTAATCGAAGATAATGTTGAATTGCTTCAAGACATTAAGCGTTTTTTGGAGGAGGAGGGAAACATCTGCGAAATAGCTCCCAACTATAAATCAGCGAATGAAAAAATTGGGTTTTTTCCCTATGATATTCTGATTGTGGACATCACATTGCCCGATGGTAATGGTCTGGATATCATTCGAGAGGTAAAAAGAGAAAACATTGATGTGGGCATTATAATCATTTCGGCAAAGAACGCAGTAGATGATAGGATCCACGGATTGGAAATCGGAGCGGATGATTATTTGACCAAACCCTTTTACTTATCGGAGCTTAATGCCCGGATAAAAGCGCTTTACAGAAGGAAGGCCTATCAGGGCAGTAAGGAAATCGTTTTCAACGAAATTAGGATAGAGCCCGATCGACTTGAGGTCTTTGTGCGGGGCCAACTTTTAAACTTGACCAAAAAAGAGTTTGATATTATCCACTTCTTTGTCGTGAACCGGCATCGGCTCTTGACAAAAGAGGCCATTGCAGAACATCTTTGGGGCGATGATATAGATATGGTTGACTCATACAAATTCATCTATACCCATTTGGCGAATTTGCGAAAAAAAATTGCTGATTTAGGAGGCAAGGACTATATACAATCGATCTACAGCGTTGGATACAAATTCACCGACCGGGAATGAAACTGATCAGAAAAACCAATACATATTACTTAATTTTTCTAGTTTTTCTCTTCCCGGTAATGATCGCGGTAGACTACTTCGTGATACAACACCTGGTCAATAAAGAAGTTGAGGAAATACTGCTTCATGAACAAGAACGAATCGAATTTCACCTGGCCCGAGATGGGGTTGTCCCTGACTCCAATTATTTGTTCGAGATAACACCTGTAGGCGAAGATTTTGAAGTTACAAAAGCCTTTAAGGATACTGTATTGTTTGAGGCCTATGCTGACAAAAGAATCCCTTACCGGACGTATAATTTCACTTCGACCATTGACTCTCAGCCGGTAAAAATTTCGCTAAAGCATGTCTTATTGGAAATCAATGAGTTGATTTGGTTGCTGTTTCTGTCGACCAATTTTATTATTTTCTTGCTTGTCACAGGACTTTATTTTATCAATCGAAAAATATACAAATGGGCATGGAATCCGTTTTTTAAGAATCTATCACGACTGAAAAAGTACGGTGTCACACAAAAAGAGCCCATCGAACTGGACGTATCTAAAATCACTGAATTTGAGGAGCTCAATCAAGTTGTTGTGGCTTTGATGGATCAGGTAAGGAAAGATTTTCAAAACCTGAAGGAGTTCAATGAAAACATATCACACGAAATACAGACCCCACTGGCGGTAATAAGAAACAAGGTGGTTTTGTTGCTAGAAAGTAAAAACCTCGATGAGAAGGAGCGTGAGCGAGTGCAAGCCGTGTATCAGGAAATCAACAAGTTATCCAAAATCGGGAAGTCATTGACCCTGATTTCACGAATCGAAAATCAAGAATTTAAGCGTCAGGACTCTGTGGATGTGGGAGTAAGCATCGAGAACATCCTAAGCAACATGGAGGAGATAATAAACTTCAAGCACATCGATGTGTCCGTAGATTTGCAACCTGTTACAGTGGAATGCGATCATATTCTCGCCGATATTTTATTCACTAACCTAATCAAAAATGCCGTTCAGCACAATACAGATGGGGGAAACATAAGTATACGATTGACCACCGAAAAACTGGAGATTGAAAATTCAGGCGAAATTACCGAGCTGTCACCGGAGAAATTGTTCAGTCGATTTCAAAAGGGAAGCTCGGCAAAAGATTCTCTTGGGCTGGGTTTGGCCATCAATCAAAAAATTTGTGAAATCTACGGCTTTCGACTGGTTTATACCCAAAATGAGGAGATCCATACATTCTCGCTGTATTTTTGAGGGACGAGTTTTTCCCAAACCCGTATCACAGCTCTTTCTCAGGCGCCCATCACCTCAGGCGCCAGCTGGCCTACCCCTGGAGGACTCTCCAACAGCACCGCATCCAGGTCCACCCCTTCAATCGGTACGATGACCTCTTCCTGTGAATCCCATTCAATCCGTCTTCCCAATTTCCAGGAAAGGCCGGCCATATGAGCCGACATGGCCTCTTCGAAGCCTTCTTGTATGCCGCAGCTTACCTTTCCGCCATTGCGGATCGCACTCAGCCATTCCCGCATGTGCAGGAAGGTGGAATCTACCCGTTTGCCATCAATATAGGTCCACATGAGGCCCTTGTCCGCAAAGTATTGGGAAGTGGCTGAAGACACTCCGTCCACGGCGGTTTCGGAAGGGTCATAGCGGTAAATGGGCGTATTTGGAGCCATGCGGCCTGCCTTGAGCTGTTCGGCAAAGCGCGTGGACCCGGAATCCGGCCAAATGGTCAATCGGTTCCCGAGTTCCATGGAGGCATCGTGCCCCATGAGCAGGGTAGGGCGGTTGAATCCATTGCCCAGGGAGGCGCTGTAGGTAAAGGTCATTCCACGCTCTTTTTCGGGTGTCTGGCTGCTTCCCGTGTTGAAGTCAGGGAATTCGAAATTCACCTGCAGCACATCGGGCACGTTGCGTCCGTCCCGGTGGGTATAAATGCCTCCGGAGGCCATTACCGAGTGGGGCATTCCCATCTTCAGGACGCAATTGAGACGGTCGTAATCATGGGTGAGCAGGTCCCCGGAAAGCCCGGAGCCATAGGCCCACCATTTCCTCCATCGGAAGAAATGATTCTCATTGAATGGGATTTTGGGGGCCGATCCCAGGAATTGCTCCCAATCGATGGTCTCTGGATTGGCATCCGGATGGATGTCGTAGTTCCAGGCTCCATTATCATCATTTCGGTTCGTGTTGGTCGTAATGAGGGAAACGTGCCCCAAAACGCCCTTGTCCACGATGTCCTGGGCTGTTTTAAAGCTGAGGGTCTGGCGGTGCTGGTGACCCACCTGGAAGACCGCTTTGGAATTCCGTACGGCCTCTCTCAATTCATAAGTCTCTGCAAGGGTATGGGTCATGGGTTTTTCCACGTATACATGCACATTGTTCCGAAGAGCCTCAATCGACATGGGAGCGTGCCAGTGGTCCGGGGTTGCTATGACGACGGCGTCCACATCTCCACTATGGATCATGTCGGTGTAGGTGGTGTACCGTTTCACGGGCTGTTCAGGGGTGCTGAAAGATCGTACAGCCTTTTCAGCCATGACATCAAAAACATCACAAATCCCTACAATCCGAACGTTCAGGGGGTCCTGGCTGCGAAAATCCTCCAGGGCGGTAAAGGGCCGTCCCTCCTTTTTGGCGCGGGCTGCCGCCTCTTCCATGTCAGCAATCCATTCATCGGTGGCATAACCCAGGGATCGGCACAGTTGCTCACCGCGTATGCCGAATCCGATGATGCCCACCCGAACGGGATCTCCGGTAATGGCCGGGACGGGAGACGGCAAGGAAGGTCTAATGTTCAACTGCTCGAGCAATGCTTCTCGTTCCCGCTTCTTTCCAACGGTTCCGTAGGCTCCAGCCCACCATACGGCACCCAGTATGGGGATGCTTCCTAAACCTAAAAGGGCTTCTCTTCGTGTCCAGCTCATGTCAATTCAGTTTTAGAGGTTGCTTTGTTTTTTGAAAAAATGCGCGACAGGCCAAAAACATTCCCTGTGGGGCAATAGAACAACACCAGGCAGGCAACCGCTTCGATGAGGTTCTTGTTTACGATCCAGTAACTTCCCTCTGTATTGATCTGAGGCATGCCAGGCCAGGAAGGGTGTGCCAGGTAATACAGCAGAAGAAGGCCCACGCCCACAAGGGCACCTGCGCGTTCAAACAGGCCCAGGATCAGTGTCATTCCCACAAATATCAAGGCTGCCCAATTCAGGGTGTCTACCCAGGGAAGTACAGCTTCCGAAGTCAATGCCCGGAATACCGGTTTGAGCGGTCCCTGGGCTGTTGCCAGATATCCGAAACTGGTCCAGTCGGGATTGTAGACCTTGACAATTCCCTCGTAGAGGAAATGCCAACCAATCAAGATGCGAAGTAGGGTGATGCTCTGAATGAGTCCCCATTTACTGGGAGTTGAAGACATATCGACAGTGTTTTATTTCAAATTGTATGAGGCCAGATTGAATGGGACCAAGGTAGCCCGCACCGGGATAAAAATCTATGACAGATATCAGCAAAAAGTGATATAACTCTAACTGCTCGCCATCAACTTCTTTGTCAGGGGATCAATCGATTATCTCCGCTACATTCCCGCAACTGTGCATGGCACTTCCGAAATAAGGGTTTCTGATCTCTTTGTCTGCGCTGAGCCAGTAACCTCCCTTGTTATTGTCCACCATAGGACAGAACTGCCTGTACACCCTTTGTTCTATCCCAAATACATGTATGGCCTGGGTAAGATCTGTTGACAGGCTGTTGAAGCTTTTCCGTTGCCCCTCGATATTCGAAGCTTTTGAGATCGAATTGGCAGCTGATTCCATCCCTTTTGCCAATTGACTCCATTGGCCTTGAGCATCAGGTTTTCCGATAAGCGCGTCTTCGACCTTGCCGAGCTTTTCCAAAAAGGCGATTGCATTTTCCGAACTTGTTTTGAATTCATCCCTGGCCAGTGCTTCCTTGATCTCCACGTAAGCGTTAAATACCTCCTGCAACTGCTCCTGAAATTCAGGTGTAGCCGTCATTCTTCCGTCATGACCGGAGTGCCCGCCAGCCGTTTCCCCTTCGGATTTGTTCATCATCGATCTCTTTCCTCGCAACTGTGCCGCTGCATCCACTGAAAAGGTTCCATTTGCGACGATCTCCTCGCCCTGGGACAACCCTTCCAAAACTTCATAAGTTCCTTGGTTTTCACTGCCTAATTTGACTTCCCTCATCTGAAAAATGGGTTCTTCTGGATTGGTCTTTACGTAAACGACCGACCGCTCACCGGTCCATAGAACTGCAGTCGCAGGAACCGTGATCGACTTCTCTTGCTTCAGGTTCATCCCCTGAACGTTTCCTTCGATAAACATTCCGGGTTTAAGATCTCCCGACCTGTTGTCTAAAATACTTCTGAGTTTCAGCGTCCGGGTGCCCACATCGAGAATCGGATCGATGAAATCGACTTTGGCTCTTATGACTTTGCCCGGAATAGACTGGGTGGATATCAGGATGTCCTGACCCTTTTTCAAAAGATTGATTTGATTTTCATAAACGTCAAAATTGGCCCAAACCGTAGTTAGGTCTGCTATTTTGAACAAAGCCTGTCCCTGCTTCACAGTTTCTCCCTGTTCCACCAGTTTTTCAGACACAGTTCCTGAAACGGTTGCATAGATGGGAAAATATTCTTCGACCTTGCCCGTATTTTCGATACGATCGATCTGTGCATCTGTCAATTTCCAAATTTTCAGTTTGTTGCGTACCGCACGGTAGAGATTTGGTTGCTTGCTTTTCATCGAAGACGCCGTTATAAGCTCCTGTTGAGCGGCATACAGCTCAGGAGAGTAAATGGTGGCCAGCAACTGCCCCTGGGTTACTTTTTCTCCTTTGAAATTTATATTCAATTGCTCTATCCTCCCGGAGAAATAGCTCACCTGAACTACATTGCTTTCCTCATTTTCAACGATTTTACCGGATAAGCTCAACGAATTGGCTCCCGTTTCTGAATCGCCCAGGACGAGGGTTTGAACATTCGCAAGAGCCATTGCATTCTCTGTCATCCTGAACTGATTGGCGGCAAGGCCGTCATTCTGTGAGGATGCGGGAATCAGGTCCATGCCACAAATAGGACAGTCGCCAGCCTCCTTTTGCATGATCTGCGGATGCATGGAACAGGTCCACATCTCATTGTTTGAAGTGGTTTCGCTATGTTCATGATCATTCTCGGATGTGGAAGCGTTTCCAAAGATCAGCCAGCCCAAAATCAAACCGGCTGCCAACATGCCCATATAAATGATGTATTTTTTCATAATTGCCGAATTAAATGCACTGTCAAGTGCTTAAATAATTAATAATTGTCGTTTGCTCGTAATAGGCTTTAACAGACTCAACCTGACTCAACTGAAATTTGAGCTGTAATTCCTGTATGTCGAGAACATCCATAAAGTCGATGGTACCCGTTTCATAGTTCTTGATAAGGATCTCCTCTGCGTTCTTTGCCTCCTGAAGGTTGCGGGTTTGGGTTTGATGACTGATTGAAGCCGTTTCCCTTTCATTGAGGGCTTTCTGAAGCAGAGATTCGAGTTTGTTGAGACGATCCTTTTTCTGAGATTCGATTTCAAGCTGTTTCAATTCGTTCTGCCGCGTTTGGGATCGGTATTTTTTGTTGAAAATGGGTATGGAAAGAGAAATCATGGGCATCAGCACATCTTTGCCATTATCGCTGAAATCCAGATCGGGCCTCTTTTCAACATAGATATAGTCCAATCCGAATCCGATCATGGAATTGCTCTCTTTTTGGTTCATGATTTCGGACTGCTCCACAGATGCGTAAAGCTTGTCAAATCGGGTCAGCTCCGGATGAATCGTCAAATTGACCGGCTGATGCCTTTCAGGCTGTTCGGGAACTATTAAATCGTCAATGACTTCAACCGGGGTGTAGTCGTCTCGATTAAGGAGCTTGTTGAATTCGATTTGTTTCGATTCGTATTGATGTGACAGAATCTGGAGCATTTCTTCAAGTTCATTCTGACGAATCTGAAGTCGCAACACATCGACCGCAGAAGCTTTGCCCACCTCCACGGAAGTGAGGGCCATTGTCTGATAGGTCTCGAGCAGATCGATGTTTTCTGTCAGAATCGCTTGCTTGGCCTTAAGAGCATATAGCTCGTAGTAGGAACGCGAAACTGAAGCTGTCAATTTTCGTTTGGCGATCACGATGTCCTCGTATTTGGAGTCTGCCAGAGAACTGGCATAATTCTCTCGAGACGTGATTGTGCCGAACCAGGGTATCATCTGCATTGCGGAGATCTTGAATCGCTGTGATCCGGTTCTGGTTTCCGGCTCGCTTACAAAGTAGCCAAAACCAAACTCCGTATTGGGCACTGTGTTCACTTCCCTAACCTTTTCAGAGGCTATGTCGTATTGCAATTCAAAGGCCTGAATCTCAGGATTTCTTTCAAGCGCTTCCTGAACGAGTACCTGCAGATCCTGCCCGTTTAGAATTCCGCTAAGCGCAAGGAATCCTGAGATCAAATAAAATCGTAAACGATGTTCAAAGGTTTTCATTTTCTCTTCTTTTAATTTGAATTTCTTTTTTCCAGCTAAACAGCACAGGAACTACAAACAGCGTGATCAGAGCCAATAGCATACCTCCAAAGCTCGGTATTGCCATAGGTATCATGATGTCGCTGCCTCTGCCGGTAGAGGTCAGTACGGGCATCAGCGCCAGCAAAGTCGTTGCCGTAGTCATCAGGCAAGGTCTTATTCGCTTTTCGCCGGCTTCAATGACGGACTCCCTGATCATTTCCCGGGTCTTTGGAGAGTTTTTTTCGAAGGTCTGTGTAAGATAAGTGGCCATCACAACTCCATCATCCGTCGCGATTCCAAACAGGGCAATGAACCCTACCCAGACCGCAACACTTAAGTTGATCGGATGCACCTGGAACAAATCTCTTAGGTTCTCTCCGAAGAAGTTGAAGTTCAGGAACCAGTCCTGGCCATAGAGCCAGATGAGTAAAAACCCTCCTGAAAATGCCACAGCAATTCCCGAGAAAACCATAAAGGTGGTACTCACCGATCGAAACTGGAAATACAGGATGAGAAAAATGATCAGAAGGGCTACCGGCACTACGACAGCGAGTGTCTTTTCCGCCCGTAACTGGTTTTCATACGTTCCCGTAAATTCAAAATTGACCCCTTTCGGAACTGTTAAAGTACCCTCTTGAATGCGTTGTCGTATTAAATTTTGAGCATTTTCTACAACGCTGACCTCTGCAAACCCGTCCAATTTGTCGAAAAGGACGTATCCGACCAGGAATGTATCCTCACTTTTGATCACTTGGGGTCCCTGCTCGTATCTGATCTGCGCTACTTCTGAAAGGGGAATCGGGTTACCCTTTTCGACCGGCACATAGATATTCATAAGATCCTTGGGGCTGGCTCTCAGCTCTCTGGGATATCTGACACGCACGCCATAGCGTTCCCGACCTTCTACCGTTTGCGTGAGCACCATTCCGCCAACAGCTACTTTGAGGACGTTCTGAACCTCTTCAACAGAAATGCCATATCGAGCAATTTTCTCCCGGTCTATGTCAATGAGAAGATAGGGCTTGCCGACGATTCGGTCTGCAAACACGGCCTCTTCTTTCACTCCTTCAACGTCCTTGAGGATTTCTTCCAGTCGAAGTCCAAACTCTTCTATTTGGCGCAGGTCCTGGCCCTTGACTTTGATTCCCATGGGTGCTCTCATTCCTGTCTGCAGCATGACCAAACGGGTCTCAATGGGTTGCAGCTTGGGAGCCGAGGTGACTCCCGGAAGCCGTGTGACCTTCACGATTTCGTTCCAAATGTCATCAGGCGATTGAATTTCAGGACGCCAGTTGCGATAAAACTCCCCACGATTATCGGGAATCAATTGCTTTTTAATCCAACTGTAAGAACGTCTTGCAGGTGAGTCTTCAAAGGATTCCCCTCCGCTATTGGCGTTGGGAAGCAGGCTTCCGTTCTTCAGCACGAATAACCCTCTTTCATCCACCTTGTATCTTTGACGCTGCCCTTTTGCATTGAGCATGTATTCGGGAGCGTATTGTATAACGTTCTCATACATCGAGAGAGGTGCCGGATCCAATGCAGATTCTGTCCTGCCGGCTTTCCCGACGACCGTTTCTATCTCGGGGATACTTGCCACGGCCATATCCAGCTGTTGTAAAACGCGTTTGTTTTCCTCAACACCGGAATGGGGCAGGGAAGTAGGCATCAAAAGGAAGGATCCCTCATTCAATGCGGGCATAAACTCCTTTCCTGTATTTTTCATGATATAGAAGCCAATGATGACCAACAATGCCGGCAGTGAAAGAAACAAGACCTTGTTCGACAAGGCCCAATTCAGGATTCGCGTATACTGCTTCCTGAAAAGGAGAAACCCGGCGAGCAGCCCGAAGCATATCACAGAAACAAAAAGAAGGTTCCAAAACAGATTTTGTTCAACGCCGAGAGGTCGCCAATATTCTGCAAGCAGGAAAACGATGGCAAGAGCGGATATCCCCATATTCAAAAGATTTGTTTTCTCTGCCGAGAGCTTGCCCCTTAAATTCACAAAGCCCGCCACTCCGTAGGCGATAAGAGCAATGCCGAGCCAATAGCCCCAGACCAGGGCAATGAGCCCGGACGCCAGGAGTGCCCCATTGGCTACATGCTTCCAGGTACGTTTCACGCCCTTTTTTCCAAAGAGAAATGCCGCAAATGGAGGGATGAGAAACAGGGCAACCAGGATAGAGGCCACCAGGGCAAAGGTCTTGGTAAAGGCCAGGGGCCTGAAAAGCTTTCCTTCGGCTCCAATCATGGTGAAAACCGGAACAAAGCTTATAATTGTCGTCATGACCGCTGTCAGGATCGCTCCGGAAACCTCTGTGGTCGCGTTGTAGACAACCTGGTTTGCGGGTAACCCGGATTTATTCTCATCCAGATGCCTTAATATATTCTCAGAGAGTATGACTCCGACATCCACCATGGTGCCGATGGCGATGGCTATTCCCGACAGGGCCACGATGTTGGCATCGACTTCGAAGAGCTTCATGGCTATGAACACAATCAATACGGCCACAGGTAAGAGTCCCGAAATCAGAATGGATGCCCTGAGGTTAAATACCATGATGACAATCACAAGGACCGTGATCAGTATTTCAAGGGTGAGAGCTTCATTCAATGTGCCCAAAGTTTCCTGGATGAGCTCAGTCCTGTCGTAAAAAGGAACAATCGTAAGCTGCGAGACTCTGCCGTCACTCAATACTTTAGAAGGAAGACCGGGACTGATTTCCTCGATCTTCTGCTTAACGTTGTTGATGACTTCCATTGGATTCGCTCCGAAGCGTGAGACTACTGCAGCGCCTACAACCTCGGCCCCTTCCTTGTCCAGGATACCACGTCGTGCCTCGGGTCCCAGGGATACACGGGCTATGTCTTTGACTCTTATCGCGGTGAAATCCTCTGAGGTGACCACAGCGTTCTCTATATCCGCAATCGACTTGACATAGCCGAGCCCCCGGACCAGGTATTCTGCCCGGTTTATCTCTAAGGTTTGCGCGCCAATATCCAGATTGCTTTGTCTTACTGCCTGCACGACATCATCCAGACCGATATTGTACTGTCTCATCATCTCCGGTTTCACATCCACCTGGTATTCCTGGACGTATCCACCGATCGAGGAGACCTCAGAGACCCCATTGGCAGAGGAGAGTGCAAATTTGACATAGTAGTCCTGGATGCTTCTGAGCTCCTGCAGGTCCCAACCTCCGGTGGTATTTCCTTCTTCATCGCGTCCCTCCAGGGTGTACCAGAATATCTGTCCGAGTCCTGTTGCATCCGGACCCAGGGCAGGTTTTACATCTGCAGGCAACAGCTCATTCGGAAGGGAGCTCAATTTTTCCAGAATCCGGCTGCGACTCCAGTAAAAGTCTATATCCTCCTCAAAAATGACGTAGATGCTCGAAAAACCGAACATAGAGGAACTTCTTATCGTTTTCACTCCTGGAATTCCCAGCAATGAGCTTGTCAGGGGATAGGTGATCTGATCCTCGACGTCCTGAGGTGAACGACCGTCCCATTTCGTGAAAACGATTTGTTGGTTTTCGCCTATGTCGGGAATCGCATCCACAGACACCGGATCCCTCGGCAGGAGAGCGAAGTCCCAATTAAAGGGAGCGTGGGCCGTTCCCCATCCAAGCAGGCCGATCAACAATAAGACCGCAACGAGTTTGTTTTCGATTAAAAATTTGATGCTCTTGTTTAGCATGTACATTGATATTTAAACAGTTAGACAGTACCATCGAAAGTGACGGATAAAGTGTTGTCTTCCGAATCCAGCTTGAATTCGGGGACTTCAGTCTATTGTTTAAAAAATCAAATGAGGTAGGACTCGACCAGCTTGTAAATCCGGTGAGTGACCAGAGGCGGTCGATAATCCAGGTAAGCGCTGGAATCTTCATCGAACTCCTCAAAAAGATCAAGGTAAGAGTAGACGAAGGAAAACACGAGAAGCTGCTGGTCCTGCGTCAGGTTTTCAGAAGAGGATTTCAATTCCTTTTGTCCATCGAGAACAAGCTGCTCATCCGAGCAACAGTTCTTCATTGAGACAGAACAACCGTCTTCATCAGTAGATTTCTGCATTTCCATTCCGCAAGATTCTGCCTCCTGGAATAACGAAGAATCGACAAGCGTATCCCCGCAATAATGCGCTTCTACCGTAAAGGACAAGGTAGATAGCAGTACCACGACGGCCATTGAAATGGATGATATTTTTCGAAACAATTCTTTCATCTGCAGGGCAAAGCTAGGAAAAATTACTTATAAATTCTTTAAATATTTCTTAAATCATGACGGTTCACATGCCTGACTAAGTAACAGATTTTGAAGCTTAATATTGTGTGAATCAGGTAATTTGTTGTTTCTATGGCAACGCAAAAGCCACATACTCATCACCGGAGATGCTTCCGATTTTACCCCCGCCGCAGGCAATGACGAGGTACTGCTTTCCATTGACCTCGTAAACCGCCGGGGTGGCATAACCCGGTGCAGGGAGCTCTGCCTCCCAAAGCACTGTACCCGAGTCTTTGTCAAAAGCCCGGATCTTGGAGTCCTTTGTCGCAGCGATAAAGACCAAACCTCCTTGGGTTACCACAGGCCCCCCGTAATTTTCGGTTCCGGTTACGGGAATGCCACGGGCCGTGAGTTCCGGATATTCACCCAGGGGCACTTTCCAGAGCAACTTCCCGGTGTTCAAATTCACTGCATTCAGTGTTCCCCAGGGAGGTGTGATTCCGGGGTAACCCTGATCATCGAGAAAACGGTTGTAGCCTGTCATCTGATACTTCACTTCTGCAAGAATTCCTTCTTGTGAAGGCTCTGAAGCAGGTTCTTTTTTTAGCTTATTCGAATGACCGCCTGAGACAGAGGCATTCTCATCGCTCTTTACATCCTGGCCCGTCAAAAATCGAATGACATCAGCCTTGTCCTGCTGCCTCAAATGGGCAAAGGAAGGCATCATGTTGATACCGCTGTTGAGGATTTGAAGGATTTCCTCAGGTTTGTATTTGTTACCAATGTCAACCAGCGAAGGGAAAGCGGCGCTATTGCCTTTCAAATCAACCCCGTGACAGGCGAAACAATGCGTGTCATAAACCGATCGCCCAAGCGATTTCGTGCCCCCATTTTCATCCGATCGACCGGGTGCATCCACCATGACCATCGACCAGGGAATCTCACTGCTGTTCACATAGAGAATCTGGGTCTCGGGGTCCACTGCGGCTCCGCCCCATTCACCGCCTCCATCAAATCCCGGGAAGATCCAGCTTCCGGCTTTGCTTGGCGGATCATACATATCCTTGTACTTGATCTGACGATAACGTTCCAACATGACCTTATGAGTAGAATCTGAAAGAGTCGTCACATCCTGTTCTTCAAATCTCTGCCTCGCAAAAGGCTCGGGAAGCACAGGAATGGGCTGGGTGGGCCAGGGCTTTTCGCCCGGAAGAGCGTCCTGACTCACCGGTGTTTCCTGAATCTCAAAAACGGGTTGTCCCGTATTTCTGTCAAACACGAAGATGTAGCCCTGTTTCGTAATTTGAGCAACCGCTTCAATGGTTTTTCCTTCCCGATTCAGGTCCACCAGGTTCGGATTTGCAGAAAGGTCCCGGTCCCACAGGTCGTGGTGCACGGTTTGAAAGTGCCAGATATAATCACCAGTTCGTGCATTCAAAGCCAGCAGGGAATTGGCAAACAGGTTGGAGCCTTCGCGATAGCCTCCATAGAAGTCTCCGGATGCCGATCCCGTTGGAACATAGACGATTCCTTTTTGCGGATCCAGAGACATGCCCGCCCAATTGTTGGCTCCGCCGAGTTTCTTGTATGCTTCGGGGTCTGTCCATGTGTCATAGCCCTTTTCACCGGGATGGGGAATAGTGTGAAAGATCCATTTTCTTTCGCCTGTCATGACATCATAGGCTCGGATATGACCCGGAGCAGCATCGGCGGTTTCAGCGACCCGGGAACCGGTAATCAACAGATCGTCATAGATGATGGGCGGACTGGTGCTGACAATGAAGGGCCGGACGCCTCCGAAGTCCCTGTCCAGGTCCTGGGTCAAATCAACATACCCGTTCTCGCCAAAGGTGCGCTCCGGCTTTCCTGATACGGCATCAATGGCAAAGATTTTATGTCCCACATTGTAAAAGATTCGCTTGCGCCTTCCGTCCGAAGATTCCCAATAGGCAACACCTCGATTGACTTTGTAATAGCGCAGAGGTTCATTCTTAAGAGATTCATCTTCTGAAGCTGGATCAAATACCCAGAGTTCTTCTCCGGTATCAGCCTCCAGTGCCAGAAGCTTCAACCGCGGGGATGTTCCATAAAGAACGCCATCGATTACGATGGGATTGCATTGGTTCTGTGATCTGTTCAGAGAATCCTTGTCACCCGAGCTATAGGTCCAGGCTACTTTGAGTTGTGACACGTTCTGTTTCGTAATTTGATCGTTGGCCGAATAACGCATGGCGTCTTTGGTTCCTGCGTATGATTTCCAACCGGTGTAGTCGTGCCCTTCAACGTTTTGATCTTTGCATCCGAAAAGAAAACCAGCGAGAAAAATGCATGTGAGCCCGGTTCGCAATATGCAGGGGATTGAACATTGATTCATTCTATATCAAATTTGATTTTGAATATTCGGCCTGTCCAAATTAAGAATTTTATCTCAGGCGTCAACCGTTTTTCCTTATCTTGGAACAATGGAGATTCACAATGAAAAAGAACATTTTTCAGACGTTCTGATCATAGGGGGCGGGTTGGCCGGACTCTGCAGTGCCATTGACTTGTCAAGTAATGGTCTTACCGTTGTGCTGATCGAAAAAGAAGCCTATCCGAGACATAAGGTTTGCGGGGAATACGTCTCCAATGAAACCCTGCCTTATTTGTCCTCCCTGGGAATCGATCCCTTTGACCTTGGAGCCGTTCGCATCGATGAATTGGACTTCTCAGTGCCTGGTGAGGAACCTTTGAGAGCATCACTGCCCCTGGGCGGTTTTGGGATCAGTCGGTTCGCGCTCGATCACGCTCTTTTTGTAAGGGCGAAGGAAAAAGGCGCCAGCATCGTCAAGGATCAGGTGGAGAAAATTGATTTTAAGGACGATAAATTTTTGATCCGAACAAAAAAGGGAAGTACATTTTCGAGTCGATTTGTCATTGGCGCCTATGGAAAACGCTCGATTCTCGATAAAAAACTGGACAGGGAATTTATAAGGAAAAAGTCTTCTTATGTGGCCGTAAAGGCTCATTACCAGGGCAATTACCCTGAGAACCTTGTCGGGTTGTACAACTTTGAGGGCGGCTATTGTGGCGTGTCAAATGTGGAGGACAACAGGCTCAATGTCTGTTATATCGTTGACTATCGCGTATTTCAACAATACAAAAATATCGATGGATTTCAGGAAGCGATGCTGAATAGCAACAAGGGTCTCAATGACGTACTTGAGAATTCAAAAATGGTTTTTGAAAGGCCCCTGAGCATCAGTCAGATATCTTTTGATGACAAGGAGCTCCTGGTCGATCACGTTTTGATGTGCGGTGACAGTGCCGGCCTGATTCATCCGCTGTGCGGGAATGGGATGGGCATGGCCATCGGTGCTGCACGATTAGTTTCTGAGGTGATTTTATCTTATTTTAACGGAAAATTAAAAACAAGAGAAGAAGTGGAGAAACAATACGTGAAGCTATGGAATCAGAATTTCAAATCGAGGCTCAGAACCGGACGTGCATTGGCTCTTCTGCTCAGAAATTACAGAACTACCTCATTTCTCTTGCCTCTACTGAAAAGTTTCCCCGCCATTCTGAAACGTATTATTAGCGCAACGCATGGTAAATCAGCCCTTGCCGTATGAAAGGACTGAAAGAAAGAAGTGACCAGTTCGAAATCATGGACGACATGACCATGTCAGGTCCTGAACTGAAGCGCACCCTCGATCTCCTGGCCTCTATCAATTTGTGGCTGGGGGGAAATGCACTGACCCGGGATGGGGTCGGAAAAATGCTGCAGCCCCTGTCGAAAGGGAAAACGATCCGTATTGTGGATCTGGGCTGCGGAAATGGAGACATGCTTCGCAAGCTTCATGTTTTTGGAAAGAAAAACGGTTACGATCTCCAGTTACTGGGTATCGATGCTAATCCTGCGTCTGTGGCATATGCCAAAGAGCTTTCCGCCGATATGGACAATGTGGAATTCTCTGCGATCAATATTTTTTCTTCAGGAATTCAGGGAAATGGAATATGACATAGCCATTGCCACTTTGTTCATGCATCATTTCAGTGACGACGAAATAACAGAACTGATTTCCGGGATAAAGAAAAAATCCCGCATCGGGGTGCTTGTCAATGATCTTCATCGAAGCGAACTGGCCTACGCCCTGTTTTGGGTCATCAGCTTGTTTTTTGGCAATCACGTCGCCCGAAATGACGGCCTGGTCTCCATCCGCAAGGCGTTCAGGAGAAAGGACCTGGAGAAGTATGCAAAAGAGGTAAACGGGAAAAGCAGCATAAAATGGCGATGGGCTTTTCGTTATCAATGGATTATTTTGAATCAATGACACAAACCAGAATCATATCGGTAGGCAGACAGCTTCCGAAATACAGTCGCACCACCGATGAGGTGATTCCTTATATCCGCAACTGGATCAGCGGGCAGGAAAAACGCTTTCAAAGGAAGGTCATCAAGATCTTTGAAAATGCCGGAGTCGACAAGCGTTACTCCATCATGGATGCCGACGATGTATTCGAGGCAACCTCGTTTGAAGAGAAAAACGAGCTGTATTTGCAGGAATCGGTCAAGCTTGGAGAAAAGGCCCTGGGCAAGGCGCTCAGCAATGCTGGGCTTAAAGCGGATGAAATAGATTTTATCATCACCGTGAGCTGTACCGGTATCATGATCCCTTCCCTGGACGCCTATCTGATCAACCGAATGGGCATGAAACAAGACATTGTAAGGTTACCGGTCACCGAGATGGGCTGTGCCGCCGGTGTTTCAGGGATCATTTACGCCAATAATTTCTTAAAGGCGAACCCTGGAAAAAGGGCTGCCGTGGTGGCCGTTGAATCGCCCATGGCGACTTTTCAACACAACGACTTTTCGATGGTGAACATAGTCAGCGCCGCTATTTTCGGAGACGGCGCAGCAGCGGTTATCCTCAGCTCAAATCCCTCGGATGCGCATGAAGGTCCTAAAATATTAGATGAGGCCATGTATCACTTCTACGGAGCTGAGCATATGATGGGGTTCAAACTGCGAAACACAGGACTTCAAATGATATTGGACAAGACGGTTCCGGAGACCATAGCCGATCATTTTCCAAGGATCATCAACCCGTTTCTCGAACGGAACGATCTCAGCATTGAAGACATAGACCATCTTATTTTTCATCCGGGTGGCAAGAAAATAGTTCGTACGGTAGAAGACTTGTTTGGGGTTTTAGGGAAAAGCATCGAAGACACCAAGGAGGTGTTGAGGCTTTACGGAAATATGAGCAGCGTGACGGTTCTCTACGTACTGGAACGCTTTATGAATCGTCAACCGGTGGAAGGTGAAAAGGGTCTGATGCTGAGTTTCGGTCCCGGGTTTTCGGCACAAAGAATATTATTGGAATGGTAAATAAAAAAGAATTTAAGAACGAGTGGGCATTGATCCTGGGAGGTTCCTCGGGTTTGGGTCTGGCTACAGCAAAAAAGCTGGCCGAGCACGGTATGAATATTAGCATTGTTCACCGGAATCTGAGAAATGAAATGGAGGAAATCAATGCGGAGTTCGACGGGATTCGTCAAAAAGGTGTCAGACTTCTGAGTTTTAACAAAGATGCGTGCCGAGAGGACCATGTTTCAGAGGTGATCGATGCGCTCAAAAAAGAGCTCGGAGAGGAAGATTCAGTAAAAGTCCTGGTTCACAGCATCGCCCGGGGTAATCTCAAACCCATGACAGGCCCGACTGAAGACCGACTTTCGCGAAATGACATTCTTCAAACGGTAGAGTCGATGGGCTCCAGTCTGTATGATTGGAGCAGTCGACTTCTGGATGAGAAGATGTTTTCAGGCAATTCCCGTATCATAAGCTTTACAAGCGAAGGTAATTCCAAGGTTTTTGCAAAGTATGGAGCGGTTTCGGCATCCAAGTCGATTCTCGAAAGCATTTCACGACAGATGGCAGTTGAATTTGCTCCGTACGGGATCAACGTGAATTGCATTCAGGCAGGCGTTACCGATACCCGATCTCTGCGTCTGATCCCGGGAAGTGAGAGGCTTAAGGAAATCGCCAAACAAAGAAATCCTAAAAATCGGATTACCATGCCAGAGGACATAGCCAATGCTGTTTACCTGCTTTGTAGATCTGAAGCCAATTGGATTAATGGCACTACAATTGTCGTTGATGGGGGAGAGCATTTGCACTGATAAGAAGACTTTGAATGGATAAGATGAGGAATAAAGATATCTTGAGCATACTGCCTTACGGAGAACCCTTTCTTTTTGTAGACACCCTCGATGAGGTGAATGAGGAGGGTATCCGGGGTACTTTTCGCTATGCTGAAGACAGCGATTTTTACAGGGGTCATTTTAAGGGCATGCCGGTAACGCCCGGCGTGATTCTCACCGAGACCATGGCCCAGATCGGTGTGGTCAGCCTTGGGATATTTTTATTGAGGGATAAAATGGAGAGTGACTTTCCGAAGATTGCCATGACGTCGACGGCCATTGATTTTTTCATTCCGGTATATCCTGGAGAAAGGGTGGAAGTTGTGTCAAAAAAAGAAATATGGAGGTTTGGCAAACTCAGATGTTCCGTGCAGATGTTCAATTCAAAAAAGGAATTGGTCTGTCGGGGAAAAATCTCGGGAATGGTTCAGTTATGAAAAAGGTTACTCCATGAAACAGAAAAGAGTTGTCATCACGGGTCTGGGCGTTGTGTCGCCCAATGGAGTCGGGCTTCCGGATTTCCTACAAGGATTGCGCGAGGGCCGCTCGGGAATACGTTTTATTCAAAACCTCAAGGATTTGGGTTTCTCTTGCTGCATTGCCGGTAAACCTGAAGTCACCGAAGAGATGAAGCTCAAGTATCTCACTGCGCTTCAATTGAGAAATTTCAACAGCTCGGGTATTCTTTACGGATGCATGGCGGGTATCGATGCCTGGAAGGATGCCGGGTTGGTGATTGAGCCTGAGGGTACAGTCGATTTTGAAAGCGGTACCGTCTTTGGAACCGGAACCTCGGGAGTGGACAAGTTCAGGGAGGGCATTTACCTGGTTGATGAGGGAAAAGTTCGTCGACTCGGGAGTACCACAGTTGCCCAAACCATGGCAAGTGGGGTAAGCGCCTACCTCAGTGGAATCCTCGGCTTGGGCAACCAGGTAACCACCAATTCTTCGGCTTGTGCAACGGGCACCGAGGCCGTATTACTGGGTTATGAGCGCATACAAAACGGCAAGGCGAACCGGATGCTGGTCGGTAGTTGCAGTGACCACGGACCCTATCTTTGGAGTGGCTTTGATGCCATGCGCGTACTGACCTACAAACACAACGAGAGTCCGGAAAAGGGTTCACGGCCCATGAGTATTAGCGCCTCAGGGTTCGTCCCCGGTTCGGGAGCTGGAGCCCTGGTTCTTGAGGATCTCGATTCAGCCCTGGAGCGTGGTGCGCGAATCTATGCCGAGGTATTGGGAGGTCACGTGAATTCAGGTGGGCAGCGCGGGAGCGGGACTATGACGGCACCCAATTCCGAGGCTGTGCAAAGGTGTATTCGAGAGGCATTGAAAGATTCGAAAGTGAAAGCTGAACAAATCGACGTGATCAACGGGCATCTGACCGCTACGGTAAAGGATCCGACCGAAATCCGCAACTGGAAGGAGGCCCTCGGCAGAACGCGATCGAATTTTCCGTATATCAACTCATTGAAGTCCATGATCGGTCACGGACTGGCTGCTTCGGGAAGCCTGGAATGCGTCTCTTCGGTGTTGGAGATCTATCACGATTTTGTTTTTCCTTCAATAAACAGCGAAGATCTGCATCCCGAAATTGCTGAGGAAATCGATCCTGAACGTGTGCCTCAAAAAATGATCAAAACGAAAGTGAATATGGTTGCCAAGGCGAGTTTTGGCTTTGGAGACGTCAATGCGTGCGTCCTTTTTAAAAAGTATCAGATATAAATAGAGAAAAATGCAAAAAGAAGAAATGGTCGAAAAGCTCAAAGCAATCGTCAAGCCCTACATACAGGACGAAGCTGCTTTTCAAAACATGAACGAATCGACCGATTTTATCAACGACTTGAAGATCAATTCGGCCAACCTGGTCGATGTGGTACTCGACGTTGAAGACGCCTTTGACATTGAAATTGACAACGAATCGATGGAGAAGATGCTCAATGTGTCGAATGCCATAGAGATAATTCAGCAAAATGACTCAAGCTTGAAATGGTGGTAACGACATCGTCGATCTGAATCTGGCCCAGCGAAATGCCTGGAGACAAAAACGATTCCTGGACAAAGTCCTTGTGCCATCAGAGCAGGAGGCTTTAAAGAATTCCAGTGATCCGGCTAGACTGCTTTGGGTATTGTGGTCCATGAAGGAAAGCGCCTACAAACTGCACTTCAGAAAGCGCTTGAAACGGGCGTTGAACCCCACTCGTTTTACCTGTTTTTTAGAGGGTGACATTGAACCGGGATTTGAAGGTGAATTAAGGGGTAGAGTAGAGGTAGGCGAGCAAGTTTATCGAACAAACTCCAAGATCTTCAAGAACTATGTTCACACCACAGCTACTCAAAACACGTCTCGGGCCCTGATGGCAATCGATGAGGTGACGGCAGAGAGTAGTAATGAGATAAGACAGAAAACAATTCATAACCTCGTTCGATCCTTTTCGTATGCCAATGGCCTGGACTCTTTACAATTGAACTTTATAAAAGACAAAAATGGTCTGCCTTTTCTGACTCACGAACCGACAGGTCATTCCCACGCCTGTTCAATTAGTCATCACGGGAGGTATGGCGCATTCGCAATTGCCTGGTAAAAATGAAGGATTTTATCACCTATGCCAAATCAAGACTCCTGGTAGATCCCAAGTTGATTTTGGTTTATATCATTGTTTATTTCTCTTGGGGATTGGCCATGAACTACATTGGTGCCAAGACGGAAATTGCTCGTTTTACTCATTGGTGGCAGGTGATCACAGTATACCTGATCTATATGGTGCCAATTTCTTTGCTGCTAAGGGGTCTTCCGTTTTATCAGCAATACGCCTACGGCCTGGTAGCCATGGGCTTGCTTGAATTTAGTGGCTATGCCCTGGAATCCTCTTACGCCTATCCTGACAATATACTGGACAAGCTTTTCAATATCCGCAACTTTGCGCTAGCCATGGCCCTGTTCTTCGCCCTTTATTTTCCGGTTGGAAACTGGGCGGTGAATAAGATTTATACCTTGATATTTTCAGATCAGAAGGATTAAACACCTGATCTTTCTCATCGGATTCACTTACCCGGTGAATTCCTTGAGTACGGATGAAATAATTCAAAATTTTATTGCTTTAAACGGATTACAAAATTATCTTTGTCGTCCCATTTTATTTCGGGGTGTAGCGTAGCCCGGTTAGCGCGCCACGCTGGGGGCGTGGAGGTCGGAGGTTCAAATCCTCTCACCCCGACAAGACAAATCCTTTTGAACGGAAGTTCAAAAGGATTTTTTGTTTCGAGCCCGTTGAAAGCTCGCTTTCATAAGGGGTCGAAACAAAAAATCTGAAATGCGTCAGCATTTTTAAGGATTTGTCTTAAGTCCTTCCCATGGAGGATCACCGACTAAAAGGAGGTAATCCTCTCGGAATAGGGGTTTTACAGTGTTGCACTGTCGTTGCTTTATTCCAAATATTTGTCGAGATAACCACTCTTTTTAGTGAATTCCAATGGGTTTTGGATATTCAAAATCTGTGATATGGCTTCTTTTTTATCTTCCTGTTTATTGTAATAGGCTGCAGTGATTTTATAACCCATCCAGTAACCCAAGTCGTTGGGTCTGTCATCTTTTCCACTTGTTTGATAAAGCCAATCTTTTAAATCCTTCTTTTTCATTCGTTTTACAAATTCCTCCATTAGTCTTTCGGAATGGGCTTCGCCATATTCAAACGCTTCCTTGTTAATATGAGTTCCAGAAATAAGTTCTCCGATAAAATCGGCGCTGCCTTCTTTCAATGATTGGGACAAAAGCGTTGTCTTGCCTTTTGAATTCTGTTGATAGTGAATAAGTTCGTGGGCCACTAATCCTGGTAATCCATTTAAGTCTTTCATCATCTCAGTTCCCAATATGATGCCAGCATCAGAGACAGTCCCTCCTGAATTAAACCGGCCTATGACAAAATAAATAGGTGGAAATACAGCACTAGGGTATAATTCTTCCAGAGCGTTGTAAATATCCAATATCTCTTGTTTTTTTGTTTCAAGGTCTTTGAGGACATCTCTTGATTTTAGATAATCACTTTTTCTCTCCTTAACTGTTTTATGGAGAGCACTGGAACTCTCAATCCTATACTTGATGAAACCTTTAACACCAGCAGTTCCATTTGCAATATATTCCTCAAATGTATCTTGACCTAATGAATCCATTTTGTCAAAAGCTTGCCAAAACCTTTCAACGTCTTCGGTTACAAATTTAGCGTCAGAGGGAATGTCAGAATATTTTTCTTGTCCAAAAGAAGATGTAACAATTCCCAAACTAAGGAGTGCAACAATAATTGATTTTTTCATTTTTTTCCTTAATCCTTTAGTTGTTTTAACTTATCAATTGCATTTTGATTCTCAGGGTTTAATTCCAGGGATTTCTCATAGCTAGAAATAGCATTTTGAAAATCGCTTTTATAAAGATAGGCTTCGGCCAAACTGTCATACAAATTCGCAGATTCAGGATAAATGTGCAAAGCCAATAAAAAGACATTTATACCTTGTTCGACCTTTGAAGGATTAAATGCCAGTTGCAAGCCCAGTGTATTTAACATGCCTTCTTCAAGTTCAAGTTTTGGATGCGTGGCAACTACTTTTTTATAAAGAGGAATTAATCCTTGATAATCCTGATTGAGTGCTAAATCATTGAAGCCTTTATAATCGAATTCCCTGTCATCAGATTTTTTTATTGTTTGTGAAATTAGTCCTTCAGGAAAGCCATTTTTCTCAGGACTGTTTTCAATGAATGTTTTTGCATTCTTGTCATTTTTCAAAGTAGCATTCAAAAATTGTAAGGTATGTTCTGCAAGTAGTTTATAGGATGCCATAATTTCAACATCACTTTTATCTTGTCTTTTATCCCGATTCGCAAATAAGACGCCAAAAGAACTAAAATACGAATGAGTTAGGTTGTTAAATTTATAACTGGCAACATCACTATATTTTATAGAATCGTACAACTGGAATTCATAATTCAACTCGGCAGGAATATTATCCTCCTTTAGAACATCTTCGGGAATATCTTTTTGAGCAAAATGGATATAGGGAACAGTAAACTTATCTAAAGCAAAATAAGGTGATTTCTCCAAGACTGCGTAATTGTACCTTTCTGTTCCATCCAGACTTACCAATGCGGCGATACTCTCATTTTTCATGACGGTTATGGCATTTGATAGTCCGCCAAAGCTAAAGCCCATTAAGGCTATTTTATTGAAGTCTATGTTTTTGTATTTATGAATTTCCTTTAACAGAATTTCTACATCTCTGGATTGTGTTTCCATATCTTTTGTCGTTCCTCCTTCTAACCACCTTGTTTCTGTACCTCTTGACGGGCTTGAAATCACAACAAAACCATTGCTTGCCAAATATTCAAATAATGCAAAATTTTCAATGGATGAGGCTTGATAACTTGATGCGTAAACAACGATAGGGAATCTTTCGTTCAAAGGCGTAGAGTTGAAAAAAGCAGTGGCTTCTTCTGAAAGATGCGCCCTGTTTTCTGGGGTGTTCCGTAAGTCAGGGAACCAATCTAATAGAAACTCATTCGGCAGATTCTTCCACTCTTCTTCTTCTTTCAGAATTTCCAAATAATCTAAGACAGTTAATTGCTCAGAACTATTATTTTTGCTTGTAGCCGGATACCAAATACTAATAGGAATTGGCCTATTTATAAATTCATTATTAAACTCATTATGTTTGCGGTAGGTTCTTGTGCTATCGATAGCCACATAGTGTTTAAACCCGACATTATACGCACCGTTTTTCAGGTTTATTTCTTTTAATGATGTCTGCCCTGTGACAATAATTACTTGAAAAAGTACTAAGACTATTAAAATTCTTTTTCTCATGGTTTTGGTATTAGTACTCCATATTCAGTATTACCGAAAGGACTTCATAAGAGCTTCATAAACCCGATATTATCAACTACGACTACTCCGCTTTCATTTTTGTCAAAAATGAATTTTACGTTTTCAATGTTGGAAAGATTGAAATTTGGATTGATTTTATGAAAGTCCTCTACTGGAAAATAGAAGGTTTGAAAAACCTTTTCGGATTCTTTGTCGTCGGTGATAAACCCTGTTTTCATAATCATCACTTCAATTTCCCTCTGCAAAGGAGAAAATTTACTCAAAAGAAATGAGACTTTTTGTCCAGAAGAATCACTCAATTGAATCGTGAAATCTATAGGCTCTTTAGCCTCCTCTTTATCCTCATTATCTTCTTCGTCTACCTTTTTTTCATCATCAGGTTTCTCATCATCATGTTTTTCAGTATCCTCATTGTTATTGCCATTTTTGACCCATTTTCCTTCTGATTTAGGGTTGGCAGACTCTTTGGATTCTGCCATTGAGAAAACCAAAACTGACGAAGAATCAATAGCCTTTGGAGTAAAACTGACCGTATAGCTGGCAATCAATGAGTCCGGAACTGATTCAATAGATTTCTCTTTATCTTCAATGTCATAATTCCAACCCATAAAAAGTGCTCTGCTTCCCTTTTTCTGCCATTTGAGTTTTATTTCCTGCTCACGCCAAACGGACAAGTTTTTAGTTTTGACTTCTCCACCTTCATGGGTCGTTGTAGAGACATCATAGTCTTCATCAAAATTGGCAACTGTCATTAAATTTGAATCCTCGAATTGGTTCAGGTAGATGGTTTCAGGAAGCCAGGCTTTACCTGATCTTGCATCTACAAATAAAGGCAGGTATTCATGTTTATTTTTCAATGTTATGTCTAAAAACGAACTGATATAGACCTCTGCAATTTTCATTTGATTTTCAGCAGAAATAAGTTGTTTCAGGTTGAGGAGTCCCAAAAAAGGATTGCCTGTATCGTTATTGCCCCAGCTTGTATTAAACTGTCCGTGATTGGCTCCATAGACATAAAGACCTGATTTGAAATGATAAAGACTGTCTTTAAAAGCTATTCTTTCATATTGTTGAGAGCCCATAAAAGAGTTGACATCTGCGTCTTGTGCTCCATGAATTACAAAATAGCTAACATCTTCTATTTTTGTTCGACTTTCTCCCGGTTCATATTGCCCATCTACGGGAGCGATTGCTACAATCGACTTGATATTGTAATTGTAATCAAATTTTACTGTAGCATCATCTGGATAAAACGGCAGTTTATTAAACATTGCGGCATGAGCAACGGCTTCGCCACCTCTTGAGTGCCCAATAAGCGCCAGATTGGAAGTGTCAATTTTTTTATAAAACAGGTTGTCTTCTTCCTTGTTCCATTCGTGCCACACCTTTAAATGTTCAAGCAATAGCCATCCTCGCGCGTCATTTTCTTTTTCGAGTCCTCCGAAGATGTTTGACCATGACCCATTTATAAAATTCTCATCTACCGATGCGAGGATTATTCCTTTGGAAGCAAGCAATTCTCCAAGATATTCATATCCAGGATCTGAGTAATCTTGCATACTGTGATTTCCATGGACAATCAGCGCCAAAGGGAAAGGACCTTCTCCTTCAGGATACCAAACTCGAGCGTTTAAAGGCAAAGACCTGGAATCGAATCCGAAGTATTTTTCACGCCACCAACCTCCAAAGCTTTTCCAATTATCAATAAAGGCAAGGCCATTAACAGAATCGGTTTTAATGTCGACTTCTGCTCCGTATTCCGATCGTTGTAAATCCTTTCCACTACCGTAGGTTAATTTCTTTACAACGTATGGACCTCTTTCAGATGGAGAAATAGCATTTATTTGTTGAATGCCTGAATCAGACGATAGTGCGGCATTTGTGATGGGATCAACATCAAAACCATCAAGAGAATATATAATCCCAAGTCCAATAAATCCGCCAAAACCAATGATTATTCCCAATCCTGTAAGAACCTTATTAAATTTTGATAGATTATGAAATTTGGTTCTTTTTAAAACCAAAATGACAGCTCCACAAATTGAAGCCAGAACCAGGATTATAGTAGGGACAATCCATTCAAAGCTCATAATAAATAGCAATGGCAGGGCAATAGAAAGCGCAAATGAGTAAAAAACGGGAACCTTATTTAAAAGTTTGAGAACCCATTTAATGAGAAAGGCAAACAAGATGGCAGCCAGAACAAAGACCAGGCCTAATAAGAGTATCCAGGGATCATTGAGTTTTATGTAATTCCCAATAGAGAAGACCAACCATAAAATGGTCGTCACTGTCAATAAACCTAATGACGCTCCATTTACAGCATCTTTTCCCGGTATAATTGCTTTAAATCGAACCTTTATCCATTGGATAAACTGTTTGTATTTTTTCTTCATAGTGTTCGTATATTACAAATATGAATATTCCAAGCGAAGCATACGAGATAATTATTTTAGTCATTTTAATATCCGTCGCGATGACCTCTGTTGGTTACGTAACAAATGGCAGCAGGAATTTTAGAAGCAGCAGAAACAAAAGAGCGAGAAAGCAATTTCCTTCAAAACTTCTTTAGATTTTTCGATTTATTTTAAGTTGGTCTTTTTTAACTGATATTTCAACCTGAACCCCATATTCCAATCCATCTATTTTTGGAAGGATTAATTCCAGTATGGTCGGCTTTTGAAAATGATCTTCCTTTGTTTGCGGATCGGGCATATAAACCAATCCTTTATAGGTTTTGTCTCTGTAATGGAGGGTTACATCAAAAAAATAAAAATTCTCCGGAGGAATATGAGCCGACCAATCTATGTCCTTAAAAAAATGTTTTGGCTTCTTTATTTCATAGGAGTAGGGTGAAATATCCAAGTTGATAGTCCCCATAAAATAATGGCTCAAATCAAGCCCGCGTTTAAGAAAATACTTGCATTGTTGTTTTAGAGTTCCTTCGGGATATCTCTCATCTTTACCTTTTCCGGAGGCGACACCGTGACCTGCCTGTATTTCCCCGCGAACTAGTGTATAGTCTATTGCTTTTGATTTTTTTTGATACTCCATGAAAAAGGACAGAAATTAAGAATTTAAAAGGTAAGACTTACTTTGTCGACATCATATCTTTCATATGCTTTTTAATATGGACATCCTTATATAAATTGTGAACTGCTTCCGTATATAGCTTTGTAAATCTCTCATTTCGGATAAGCTCGCCAAAAAGAGATTCTTGTCTTATGAAGGCGAGTGGATCGGTTGCAGTCTGTTTTGCCGCATGGTGCAGCTCATCTTTCAGAGCATCATTAATATCGAGCTTTTGCCCGTTTTGGTCCACTTGTTTGTCACAATAATAGCACCACGCTGCAATGACAAGGGTGGCAAATTTGATGCTTCCACCAGATGCCAAATTCTCTTGAATGGTCGCTATTAAAAACTTGGGCAATTTGGCAGAACTCTCTGCACAAATACGATCGACACTGTCCTTGATATTGGGGTTTGCAAAACGTTCAAGGAGACTGTCTTTATAATCTGATAGATCAATGCCTTCAATTTTTCCTAAAACCGGTGTGGCTTCTTCGTCAAAAAAGGTGCGTAGGTAATTTTTAAAATCTTCGTCTTCGACACAGGCATTGATCGTAGGATGGCCATGCAGGACTCCCAAAAGCCCCAAGACCGAATGCCCGGCATTGAGCAGGCGTAGTTTCATTTTCTCATAAGGACCCACATCGGTCACGAATTGCACACCGACCTTTTCAAAAGCAGGGCGGCCGTTGGAGAATTTGTCCTCTACTACCCATTGTATAAACGGTTCGCAGGTGACGGGCCAGGCATCTGCTACGCCATAGTTTTGCGCCAAGAATTCAATATCCGCTGGAGCGGTTACGGGTGTAATACGATCGACCATGCTATTGGGGAAGCTGACTTCTTGCGCTATCCATGTGGCCAGGTCCGGATCTTGCGCTTCTGCAAAAGTGCCGAGCATCTTGCGCACCATATCGCCGTTATGTTCGATATTATCGCAAGACAGCACCGTAAAAGCAGGTAAGCCTGCATCGCGACGCCTTTTTAGGGCCGCAGTTAGAAAGCCATAAACGGTTTTGGGGTCATTGGGGTTTTGAAGCTCGTGTTGAATGTCAGGGTTGTCAAAATCGAATTCCCCTGTATTGGGATTAAAATTATAACCTCCTTCAGTAATGGTCAACGAAACGATCTTCGTGTCGGCAGCTGCCATTTGGGCGATGACAGGCTCGGGGTCAGGGATGCCCATTTTAAAATCGACAATCGACCCAATGACTTCCGGTTCAATTTTTCCGTCTGGATGTTTGACTATCAAGGTATATAGATGGTCCTGGGTTTTGAAAATATTATACAATTGAGTATCCGCATCGCGTAATCCGATTCCGCAGATTCCCCACTCGGATGCAGCGCCGGTATTTTTTAGCTGGTGGAGGTAATAGGCTAAGTGTGCACGGTGAAAGCCTCCTACGCCGATATGAACGATTCCTGAAGTATCTGCAGAACGCGAATATTTAGGCACGGGGATGCGGCTTCCCACTTCCTGCAGATTTGTTTGATTGAGTTGTATAGGCTTTTTCATGTCTAAGCTGGGTTAGTAGTTTTTCCTCGTTTGAGTGCCCAATAGGCGAGAACAAAGTAAATGATGGTGCAGATGAAGGCATAAGTGTAAAAGAGTTCCCGATTTTCGATATAATTGGCCTTCGTAGCACTTCCGAAGAGCACATTGCAAGCCAAGACCAGGGTGGCGACCAAAGCCGAAATAGCGACGAATTTCAATCCCTTAGAGAACAAAGAAACATCCTTGTAAATAACAGGCTCCTCCTTGGCTTGCTGTTCTTGAAAACGTTCGATCTTTTCATTTTGTAGTTCCTCTTCCTTGGCTTCCTCAGGATACTTTTGCTTCGCTCCATACCGGGAAGCGAGAAAGGTGTACACGATGATGGTAAATAACCAAGTGGGAATAAACAGGTAAAAGAAGGAAATTACGTCCAGGGCATTCAGTCCGAAACCGAAAACCAGGCCCAAGCCCCAAGAGGCGACGGCGGGCATACTGAAGGTTAGCTTGCGGTACGAAGACCAGTAGCGCGTAAAGCCAATTCGAGGGAAAATCTGATGTTCTGCAAACACGATCGCCCCGACAGGAACGACCAGTAGCCCGGCATAGGTGAGGAGCGGTAATATCTGTGAAAACACAAACGGGAAACAGGCGATAACAACGGTAATCAAACCGACTACAATGGTGGTTTTCTTTCGGGAATGATGGTAGAAAATAGCTTGTGCGGCCAAACCTGATCTGTACAGATTGGTGATCGCGGTTGTCCAACCTGCTACGATCACAATTACGAACCCTGACCAACCCAGGGCATAATAGGCTACGTCGCCCGGATCTAGTTCTATGATCGACTTCCCTAAAATGACAGCTGCACCTGCGCCCATGATTCCGGCAGCAATCCATGCAACATAGTGACCGAACATCATACCGGTACTGGAGGCGTATGCGTAGTTCTTCTTTTTGGCAAAACGCAAGAGGGCCATATCGACCAATCCGAAATGGGTGATGGTATTGGCGGCCCAGCCGAAGCCGATGACCTGAACCAATCCGATTCCCGGTTCACCATCGCTGTTGATGCCTGTCCAGATGCGCTGGTCACCGAGGGTCATGATATCGGTCCATCCCGCGGGTAAGGTTTTATCCAAAACATCCAGCGACAAAGCGGGAAGCAGCACCATGGCGCCGCTCGTAAACATCACAAAAAGCCAGGGAGCACAGAGACCGGAAAACTCAGAAACAGCATTAAAACCATAAAGCGCAATCGAAACGACAACGATGCCCACGGCCAAAACAATCAAAATAAACCAGGCGTTCGTGGGGTACCAGTTGAGTTGAGCAGGAATATTAAATGCAAAACGAACTGCCGTCGCCGAGACCGTTATCATTGCGGCCGATATCACCGAAAAGATGACGACATTCGCCCAGTTATACAACTTGGTCATCGAGTCGCCCGCAATCTTATTGAGATAGGTATAGAGGCTCAAGCGAGTTTCAACCGCAATAGGGGAGGTGATAAAGCGCCAGCTGAGCACGGCCAGAATATTTCCAATCAAAAGCCCCAGGATAATATCCATCGTTTTGGCTCCCAGCGCTACAAAGGTCGCCCCGATGACAAACTCAGTTGCTGCTACATGCTCGGCAGCGTAGAGTCCCGCAAAATGCGTCCAGTCATGTAATTTGTGTTTGGCAACCGGTAAATATTCTTCATCCAGGTCTTTAAATTGTTTAAAATCATCCGTTGTGCTCATATTTGTTTCGATCTATTCCAGGAACTTTTGTTTTCCTCATAAATATAGAAATAAATGAGCCGTATGAACTCCTTGATTCAATTTGAAACAATTGTAAATAAAAAATGTTGGGTATCAGCACTAACCTCAAGAGGTTTTATCCCCCTATGATAATCTTTTTGCTGTAGTTTCTATTGTTCTTTTTGATATTGTAGATATAAACACCCGGCTTTAACTGAGGAAAATGGTCAGATATACTAATATCGTGCTGACCGGGTTCAATCATGTCGTCATAGATCACCCCTGTTTCTTGCCCCAGAATATTAAATAGCGAGATTCTATAGTTGTCCTCAAAGTTGTTGTTGATTCGTATCGACACTCGTTCATCGTGATATACCGCGGTATGATCAAAATATTCTCTTGCGGTACAATCGTGATCCCTCCTGACTTTGCTTGTGCAGCTAAAGCCTAGATCAATGGAGGTATAGGGTCGGGTAATCGATTGATTGATGATGTCGGGCTTTACGCAAAGCCATTCTTGCATGATTGTTCCGTATACGTTGATAAAATCCTGGGTGTATTTCAGATTTCCTCTGTTTAAATCGGATAAGCTGGGATGCTCGCCCACAAGGGCATTCCCATTCAGGGCAGGTCCGAAGAGAAGCATGGGTGCTGCTGTGCCGTGATCAGTTCCGTTTGAACCGTTTTGATGTACTCGCCTTCCGAATTCTGATATTGTCATGGTCAGTACATCCTGATGTCTGCCACTGGGCTCCAAATCCTTGTAAAGAGCTGTGATAGATTCCGTGATGTTGGTCAACAGTTCTTGATGCTTCTCGGGTTGATTCGCGTGCGTGTCAAATCCATTCAGATTCACCATGTAGACGCGAGTCTTCATTCCCGCTTTTATGGTTTTGGAGATAATGGACAATGAGCTACCCAAATTTGTATCTGGAAATTGGACAGTATTGGTTTGGGTAGCCGCGGCCTCTTTGATGACTTTTGAATACTTCAAAGTCGTATTCATGACGCCCCGCACGAATTTCAATTGAGACCCTTTCGTACAATTCGGAATGTCAGCCACGTTAAAGAGAGTTCCATCCGAAGCGATCCGTTCGAGCTGCCTGGTGTTGGCTATGGTAAAGGCGAAGTTGCTCTCACTGCCTGAAAAAATGATGTCGCCGACTCCTCCAATTTGAAGTGCGGGTGGAGCCTCTGGCAGATTCAATAAGAAATCCGGGTATAGCTCTTCGAAATAACGGCCATAGAACCCGGTGTTCACCAGCTCATCGTCTGTGCCTTTTGAAATATTGTCGGTTCCTGTGAAATGCGATAGATTTTGATTTTCGTATCCCGTGCCTTGCACGACTTTCATACAGCCCCCTTCCCACATTGGTTGAACCGTAGGCTGGAGGTAATTGGGCATACCGAAATCCGCTGAAAGCCTGTAAAGGTCTGCCAATTCATGCTTTATTGTGGGTCGGGCACTGGCGTACAGGTCATAGTCGTAAATCGGAACGATCGTATTGAGGCCATCGTTGCCCCCTTGCAAACGGACAATTAACAAGACTCTGTCAGAAACAGATTCTCCAAGAGCGGCTGAAAGAGGCGTAGGCTGTCCAAAGGCCATGGGAATTCCGTTCATCATCAAGGTAGCGCCAGCCCCACCCAGGCCGAGTGTTCTCAGGAACGAACGCCGGTTCCAATTCTCATGGTCATCTCGATTGCAATTCATGTGCAATTTTTCATTTGGCTTCATTGTGAATTATTTTAGTTGATAGTCGGGCAGTAAAACGATGTATTCTATGAGGTCGCGCACTTGAAGAGGGACTACTTCAAAGTTTAGGGTCCAGCTATAGTCTTCAAAATAATTAGACGGAACCCTGCTTTTGAATATGTCCACTCCGTCATCAAAGTCATCCTGTGTATAGGGCACTTCCACCATCAGCGCTTCAAAAATATCTCTAGCCACCTGTTCGGGATCATTGCTGTTGCCCGATACGGTGATGGCCAATTGTCTGAATTGTTCTGGATCCTGAGTCCAGGCCCAATCCAACACGTCTTGGCCTAAAAATGCCCCCCTGAAGGTGATGGTTCCCGAATTGATCCAATCTTTATTACCGTCCCAACCGGCAACCGTGGGCGGATTTAAAATGTCTTGCCCAAAAAGACGGGCTATGTTTTTAATCGATTCTTTATTCAAATCGTATTCACCGAAATCCAAACCGGTCGTATTCATAAACTGAAGAATCAAATCGAGTGGACTTTTAATGATCACGGCTCTCGCATTCTCATCAAAAAAATGGGCGCTTTTGAACAGGGTTTTGAGTACCGGTGCAATCTCATAATTACTGTCGATAAAGATATCGGCAAGGGGGTTGATCACGAGTTCGCGTATTTGCTCATCCACCTTGGGGCTTACAAAATCCACATAGATCCTTTCGCAAATATAACGGGCGATGAGCAGTGAACGCTGTTCAAAGAGTATGTCTATGACGTCGTCGTATCCCCAGTTGCCTGTTTGGTCGAATATGGTTTTGTTCTCAGCGTCAAACGTTTCTTCATTGAAAACAATTCTGGAGTTTTCTCCATTTGTATATTCCGTATAACCCGTGAGGGCGCGTGACGTTTCGACAATGTCATCTTCTGTATATCCGTTTCCTTCGCCCAGTGTAAAAAGCTCATACAACTCCCGGGCATAATTTTCATTCGGACTTCCGGATGTGTTTTCAAATCCGTTTAAAAATCTCAGCATGGCCTCATCGAGGCCTATTTCGTGAATGAAGGTTTTGAAATTTCCCAGGCTATGTCTTTCCAGGGCGAGAAAGTATCTGAAGGCGTAACCGGCGAAACCATATTCTACGGCCCGGGTGACGAGTATGTTATGCCAAAATAGAGTAAGTCTGCCACGAACCCCATGGTCCATCAGCTCTTTGATAAAGAAATACTGGGTGTCATCGACATACAGATCGTTTTGCTCTTCACTGTAAGTCAATCCATTCGCATCGTAATCAATTGGATCCAACAATGCCCATGTCGGTGCCATGGATTGGGGTAAGTTGATGGCCTCATCGATTAATTCATCTACGTAGGCCCCTGGGTTCTTGCTTAAGGCACTGGCGATTTTTGATGAGTCAATGCCAAATCCGAGTCGATTGTGCAAGTGTCTTACCTTGATTGCGTCCCATGGGTTGGTACCTGTTGGCGTGAACGGCGCCAGGGATGAGGTGTTGCACGATAAATCATTAGTGGTCATAAACGTTTTTTTTATCTTCTCGATGATTTATACTTTGGTTTTCTGGATGCTAAAAGGGAATCACTTGGGCCGTAAACCCTCGTGAGTTGCCTTTAGTTTAATCGTCAAATTTTTCTTTTAAAAAGTAATTCAGGGAAAGACTGAAAGTCCTGTTTTTCCATGTATTTTCTTCAGCATTGGCCAGGTTGGTGAAGCCGTTGTAATAATTCAATCTAACCTTTAATTTGCTCTTAATCAGTAGCCCTGCCCCAATGTTGGCACCTATAGCGGTTCGACTTATTTCTCCATCACTGCCCATCTCCAATCGTATTGTTTCTTCTTCACTTTGAATGAAGGCTCTGGTATTGTATCCGAGATTCAGTCCTGCATCCAGAAAGAACTGGTAATTTCTATTGTTCCAATTCAAATAGTATCCCATGTTTATGGGTATCTCGATGCCGTCTACGCCCCACTTTTCATCGATTTCTACAAAACCTCTCAAACCTTCTGCATTGAACGTTCTCTGGACGTAGTTCACTCCAAATCTCAGGTAGAGATTTTCAGAAAAATCGCGCTCAGCTACATATCCGATAGAAAAGCCCAAAGCGCTGCCGGATTCAAGCGATTCCTCGAATATCAAATCTGCGCTGGTCAGGTTAATGCCCAGATCCAGGCCGTGATGAAACTGACTATGAGAAGAAAAGGAAAGTAGTAGGAACAGGAGGAAAATACTCCTAAAAGGTGAATTATGCGCACTTGTCCCCATTTCTATTTTGCTCAAAATGAATGTTTTAGTTAGTCTGGGGAGTTTGCCTGCTTAACAGAAACGAAAAACAGCGTCGTTTAGTATGCAAGAACGCAACACCTAAAAGGGGTGGTACTCAAGATTAATCTTGAAAGTCACCCGATTGCCAATCTTTAAGGGCTTGTACCTCAGCCTCCGTCAGGAAATCACCAACAGGGGGCATAGATCCACTTTCTACCCGGCCAATAAGACCTCTATTCAGTACGGCATCGCGAACGTCATCGCTCGTCGTTAAAGAAATCGACGCGCCGTTTCGAGGTGGGGTCCTGTGACAGTCCAGGCAATTGTTTTCTATGATTGTTTTAATGGTATTCGAATACGTTACGTCATTTTTGGCGGGTGACAAGAATTCGTCATCTTCGCTGTCGGACGAACATGAAGCAAGTAGAAATAGAAATACAGCAGAGATTAAAACGGACTTTTTCATAGACAAAGTTTGTTTGAAAAGCTTTGAGAATTACTTTGGCTTTTCAAATTTTCATTAATCAAAACGCAAAGGAGCAAAATATATTTTGAAGCTGATCCTATTTACTCAGTCCAATTCTGCCAACGCCACACCCCTTTTTGACCACCGACCGAAGGGAGGTAATCCAATGGGATGAACTTTTTGAATACCTCGAGATATTTATCCAAAATTCAAGAGTATGGCAACAACATTATTGAAATATGCATTGTAATACCCTTTAGATTCGCCGCCAATTTCTTGGATAAAGGATTCGTATTCTTCGCACTTTTCTTTGTTCTCAACATAGAAAGGTGAGGACAGCTCTCCGGAAGTATGTTTTGAAACTAAGGTCATATTGGTTCGGATTAATTATGCCCAAAAGTTGTTATGGCTAGTTTTTCTTCCTAATGATTTTTACAATTCGGTTAATCGTAATTTCCGATAAGTTCCATTCATAACCATTGAAATCTGTGGTATTGATAAATTGAACCACTACCGCGTCTATATCCTTGTGGTATTCTGCGAGGCTTTGATAGCCAACGACCAAACCTCCGTGGTTGTATTCGTAGGGATAGATTTCCTGTTCGCCTTCGTCAAATACCGAACCATCGTTCAAGGCTCGCAAGAATATACCCACATCTTCTGCTGTAGCCAACATTCCATATTCACGAGCTTTAAAATCTTCCTCATAACCCACATAATATCCACTCATGACATCATCTAAATCGACTTCAGAAATCGAAAAAAAGGTGTTTTTCAACTCCAGGGGAATCAATATTCTCTCTTTGATATACTGATTGTGGTCATACCCTAAAACATCATCCATAATCCTACGAAGCAATAAATAATTCGTGTTTGAATATTCATATCCTTTATCAGGTTTAAAATTGGCTGGTAGGTCAAGAACAAAATCTAAGGCATTTTTGCCATTTTCCTGTTCGTTTTCCCAATAAGCTGGATTATCTGTGAAATTTGGAATACCAGAACGATGTTGAACCATCATCTTCAAGGTAATTTCTTCAGCATTTTCGATCCTGCCTCTCAGTTCCGGAAGATAATCAGCGAGTGTTTTATCAAAAGACAAACGTTTTTCTCTGACCATTTTGGTTATGGCAACAGCCGTGTATAATTTGCTAATGCTGGCAATTTTGAACAATGACTTTGGGTCGGCTGGTATTTTGTTTTCTCTATCTTTCCAACCACCTGTGTAAAATGCTGGTGGTTTTCCTGCTTGGTCCACATAAACAATCATGCCGTCAAATCCATGTCCAATGGCCTCATCTACTTGTTCTTGAACAGTGTCGGGTAGCGGTAAAATCCAGGCCTTTACCAAAATCCATGGCACGAAATACATGGATATTGCTGTTCCAACGAACAACAAAATGCGTATGATCCACTTGGCTTTTTTGTTTTTTATCATATTCTTTCTCAGTCTGCGGTTATCGCATCTATTTCTTCTATAATGAGATGCCCTAATTCAGTTAATTGATGATATTGTTCGATCATCGTATCAAATTGCCATGCAGCTAAACTAATGACATTTCGATACCCTGGTTTGGCTGTGTATTCAATGAATGCCTGGTCATATTCGGATTGAGATGTAGCTTTTGTGGCTAAGGAGTCTAAAGGCATAAATGCAGAGGCCAAGATAAGGGATCTGTCGAATTGCGTATCGAGATAATTCTCCTGGTAAACTGTTTGTTGATTATAACTCCTTTCATTTTCTGCAATAACATCTACTAAACCGTGATATTTAGCCAAAAGTGAATCGATTTTGGTATTGTTTATTTTCCCATAATATTCTGAACTCTTCAATGATTCATAACCACCTGAATTCGGTTTAAAATAGTAATCAGCAAAAGCAAGACCACTTGCCATGAGCAAAAAAAGATTGTCATTTTCGGTCTTATTCAAGATGCTGTTTCGTGCCTTTTTACAGATATCGGCAATTTGTTTTCTTCCATTTGATAATTCTTCTAACTGGGTTATATCTTCGGATGTATGGGATTTTATCTTTATCAAATATTCATTCAAGGATTTTTTGTCTTTTACTGACTGATTCCAATTATTTATCTGAAGTGCAATCAAAATCCCGATTACCACCAATAGAATTTCTCCTAAAGCATACTTTAGATATTGAATTTTTTTATTGTCCAAAATTAGCTTTTGTCTTACTCTTCTAAATAATCTCATTATGTTGGTTCAAATAGACCAAAACGCACCTTATAATTGGCTCAATGGCGTTAACCACTTAGGACATTTTGCACATTTTTGTCGGTAGTTTTATTTACTCAGTTCGCACAACTTCAAAACAGTTTTCCAATTTCGTGTAGTAGCTTTCACTTTTGATTTCTTTTCAAAAAAATTGTTTGTCAATTTGGATTGGTGATATTTTCCCTCGCAATAAATGAATACATCTCTTTCTTTTATTTCAAATTTATCTGGTTTGTAGTTGTACGACTCTGTCTTTTGTTGATTTTCTTTTGTTGGTTCTTCGCTGATAAAGGTTAAGTGTAAATGCGCAATATCGACACCATCCTTGTAAAATGGATTTCGATTTATTGCCGTTTCCATTTCTTTGGGTGTCTTCACGATAACAGGAACGTCAAATCCAAATTTGTTCTCTATGGCTTCCTCAATTTTCTTTGCCACTTCCGAATTGCAAATCTCTTTTTTCACTTCAAAAAATACATTCCCGCTTTGGATATAGGTGCTGACGTTTGAAAATTTCATGTTCTCGAACATTGATTTCAAGTCAGTCATGAGGATTTTCCTTTTACCTCCGACATTGATGCCTCTCAATATTGCAATTCTTTTATTCATTTTTTTAATGACACCCAACGGTTTAGGTATGACCTGCCTGCCGGCAGGCTGGTTATACTCGTTGTTTTGCAACGTTATTTTTTGGATTTCAGAATATCCAATAGTTTTGTTGGATCTTGTCGATTATCCCAGAAAGAAGAAATGATTATTGAGTCATCAGTGACCTTATAAAAAATGCTGAAATTTCCTAAAGAGGCTACGCGAACATCTTTGAAGTTTGTAGCCTTGTGCATTAACGGATACTCGGCAATTTGCTCCGTCCTTTCTGCAACGATTCCCAGAAGTTTTTTAGAATACGTATTGGATTCGTTGTGTTTGACCCAATATTCGAGAATTCCCACGAATTGAATTTCAGCGGTTTTGGTCCAAATTACCTTTCGTTGAGCCATTCAAGATTTCGTTTGACCATTTCCTCTTGAGAAACCAGTCTTCCGTTTTTGATGTCTTCCTCACTCATTTCCAACATCATCTTCTGCTCTTCACTTAAGATTACCGGCTGATCTTTAGAAACGGTTGAAGAAACCAATTTGTCCAGGGCTTCGAGGAAATCTTTATTTTGGATAGAAAGAATCTTGTCTATCAATTCGTTTCTTATTTTGTCTACAGTTGCCATCGTTTAATTCATCGAGTTTCTTATCTATCGTAAATATCCAAAAAAATCGAATGAGATTGTCTAATGTTGTACAACTGTGTAATGAACGTGCATATTGTTTTTATTCGTAAATATCATCACTCTTAAATATCAGTTCCTTTAACTGGTGATTGATTTATAAAAACATGAAATTGTTTTATTTTTTTGCACAAGAAAATAGGAGCAATTGACTCCACCTCCCTTGAGGATCAATGACCGTAGAGAGGTAATCCTCAATCCTCTTCTTCAAATTCATCTTCTTCAAAATCCAGGTCCAACTTTTCGTCCTCCAGGTCCTGGTCGTCAAAATTCTCGATGGAAGTGGCCAAACCCTTGCTGACCTTGACCAGGTAATTGGTGTCTTCGGTTTTGATTTCAATGGCTTGAATCAGTTCTCCCTGGGCATTTTTAAAACGGATGATGTCCTCATCATTATATCCATAAGGGAACATTTCAACAAGTTTGTTGAGCAACTCAGGAGTGAGTTTCTTGTAGTCGATAATTGTCCTTTTCATGAAAACAATTACAAAGATGGTTTGTACGAATTTAAAAATAGAGAAAATTTGGATTCAATCGAAACTCCCGATAAAAGATTTCAAAGAAGATTTAATAAACCGTTCGAACGCCGCTGAAATTCAAACGAAACTCGGAAGGGGTGCTATTTCGGTATTTTTTGAAAATGCGATTGAAATTGGAGATGTTGTTGAACCCACAATCGTAGCAGATTTCCGTGATGTTCTTGTTCGACTCGATCAATTGCCTAGTGGCTGATCCCAGCCGAACCTCGATCAGGAACTCCTTAAAGGATTTGCCCGTGCTTTTCTTGATCAGACGACTCAGGGAAATCACAGACATATTCATCTGGTCGGCTAGTTCTTCGATTTTGATCTTGTGCTGGTAGTTGTCTTTGAGAAACCTGTAAATGATCTCAATCCTTTGACTACTGTGAAAATCATTCTTCTGTGCAAAGGCCATATGAGTCAAGAAGGTCTGATCTCTCGATAGGGCAAGGTCATAAAGCAGGGATTGCAGCTTCAGAAAACTGTCAAAACCCTGGGTATGACTCATAGACAGGATGGTATTCTCAACAGATTTTATGGTCTCCTGCGAGAACAGGATTCCCCGGGTGGAGTTTTCAAACAAGGTTTTTATCGGAAGCATGATATTCTTCTCCAGCAGAACAGGGTCAAAGATGTCCTTTTGGAACTGTATCGTGACTTCGTGAAATTCGTCTTCTCCGGTATTCTCGAAATTCTCCCATCCGTGAAAGATGTTCGGCCCGATGAGAACCAGTTCCAGGTTGTCGATGGTGCCCATATGGTCACCGACGATTCTCCTTCCGCCTTGAGCGCCGAAAATGAAATTGAGCTCGTATTCAGGATGGAAATGTACAGGGTAGTTGAACTTCTTTCTTCTTCGGTCAAAAACGAGGAAGCAGTCTTGGTTTTTGAGGGGTGTGATCTCCCTGTGTATGCCTTTTTCGATCGCTTTCATTGCCCTGAAGGTACATATTTTGATGGAAAAGTATCATACTATGATCAAAAAATACTTGATTCCGAATGAGTCTCCAAGTACTTTTGAAACAAGGATCATAATACATTCAGCATGAAACGAATTCTTCCGATGACTCTGTCCCTTTTCATTTTGGTAACCTTGGCAGCCAGATGCCAGGGCAAGAAGGAGAAGATTCCGGAATCGGACCAGCAGAATCCCATTCATGAAGATTTGCTTGCTGTAAAAGGGCAGGGAATTCTATTCGGGCACCAGGACGACCTGGCCTACGGGGTGGATTGGCACTATGAGGAAGGTGGATCTGATGTAAAGCGAGTTGCCGGTGACTATCCGGCCTTGTTCGGATGGGAACTCGGAGGCCTGGAGCGCGGAGATACACATAACCTCGACAGCGTTCCTTTTGACAAAATGAGGGATCTGGCCGTCAAGGCGGATCAGATGGGTGGAATCAACACCTTCAGCTGGCACCCCTATGAGGTCATCGAGGGCCGAAGTTCCTGGACCCGGGATGTAGAGGTAGTAAAGCATATATTACCCGGTGCCGAGTACCATGAGGCTTTTAAATCACAGCTTGACAAGGTGGCGCTTTTCCTCAAATCGATCAAGCGCGAAGACGGAAAGTCAATTCCCTTTATTTTCAGGCCCTGGCACGAAATGGATGGTACGTGGTTCTGGTGGGGCAGCAAACAGTGTACCCCCGAAGAGTTCAAGAAGCTCTTTGTCTTTACCGTAAAATACCTGCGGGAAGATAAAGGCATTGATAATATGCTGGTCGCCTATTCTCCCGACCGGAATTTCGAATCATCCGAAGAGTACCTCACCTGGTATCCCGGTGACGTGTATGTCGATATACTTGGAGTCGACAACTATCACGACCTGAAGCAAGCGAAGGGGCACCAGGATGCCATCAGAAAATTGCATATCGTTATCGCTGAGTCCAAAACGAGAAACAAGCTCTCGGCCTTTACGGAAACCGGATTGGAAAATGTCAAGGACACGACCTGGTATCCCGATGTGCTTGGAGCCGTCCTTAATGACTCCCTGGTTCAAAATGAAATCAGCTATGTCATGGTTTGGAGAAATGACCCGAAGGTGCATTTCTTCTTTCCGTACCCGGGACATCCTGCGGAAGCGGGAGCAAAAACATTGTTGGAACGCAAGAGCATTTTTCTGCTGTCAGATTACAATAAGGCAAAGAAGAATGCAAAATAACGGATGAAAAAATAAACAGAATCATGAAAGACGATCAATTTGAAGGACGATATAACAGGATTCTAAAAGATCATGAAGAGCTCCTCAGCAAGGAGAATGAGATGCTTTTCAGTCACAACGGAATATACTCTCGTTACAAGAACCCCATATTGACAAGAGATCATGTTCCCATACACTGGCGCTATGACCTGAACCCTGAAACCAACCCATTTTTTATGGAGCGAATCGGTTTTAACGCGGTTTTCAACGCCGGCGCCATGAAATGGAAAGACAAATACCTGATCATGGTGCGCGTGGAGGGCAATGACCGAAAGTCCTTCTTTGCTGTGGCGGAGAGCCCGAATGGGGTCGATAATTTCAGGTTCTGGGAAAGACCCGTAACGATGCCCCAGAACGAAGAATGGGACACCAATGTCTACGACATGAGGCTCACCGCTCACGATGATGGTTGGATCTATGGCGTGTTCTGCACCGAACGCAAGGATCCGAATGCACCGGACGGGGATACTTCCATGGCCGTTGCCAATGCCGGAATCGCCAGAACAAGGGATCTTGTGAATTGGGAAAGATTGCCTGATCTTATATCCACAACGGGCCAGCAGCGAAACGTGGTGCTCTTTCCGCACTGGGTAAACGGCCAATACGCCTTCTTCACCCGACCACAGGACGGTTTCATAGACACGGGTAAAGGCGGAGGCATCGGGTTTGGTCTTTCTGAAAGCATCAAGGTCCCGGAGGTCAAGAACGAGATTATCGTGGATCAAAAGGTCTACCACACGATCTATGAAGTGAAAAACGGATTGGGTCCCGCTCCTTTGAAAACAGAGAAAGGATGGTTGCACCTGGCCCATGGGGTCAGAAACACAGCAGCAGGATTGCGCTATACACTATATGTCTTTATGACGGATCTGGAAAAGCCCTGGGTTGTTACGCATAAACCTCAAGGGCACCTGATCGCACCCCTTGAAAATGAAAGAGTGGGAGACGTCTCCAATGTCGTCTTCTCCAACGGCTGGATTTTAGATGACGACGGAACCGTATTGATTTACTATGCTTCTTCCGACACCCGGATGCACGTGGCAAAGACCAGTCTTTCCCGGCTTCTGGATTATTGCATCAATAGCCCATCGGATCGCTTGTATTCCCATCTTTCGGTAGAAACGATCAACGATCTTATCGACAAGAACCAGGATTTCTCCAAATGACCGCATCCTCAATGATGAACCCTATAGACAAAAAGTTGTTGGACCAATTGACAACGATGAAGGAAGAATCTCGGCAGGAGCTCACACGAATTCTTGAATTCTGGTCACAGGAAGTCTTCCAATCTGAAAGGGGTTCCTTTATTGGAAGGATCGATCAGGTGGGCAATAAGTACCCGGATGCCGATTTGGGCGCTGTATTAATCACTCGAATCTTATGGACCTTTTCTGCGGCCTTCAAGCTCAGTGGGCGAGAGGAATACAAGGTAGTGGCAAAAGCTGCTTTTGAGCTGGTGACCCATTCCTTTTGGGACGATCAGTTCGGCGGACTCTTCTGGAGCGTCAATCACGACGGGCAGGTGAGCAGTACTCGAAAGCAAGCCTATGCCCAGGGCTTTGGTATTTATGGTCTGTCTGAGTATTACAGCGCATTTAGGGATCCAGTGGCTCTCGATCGTGCTCGTTCGCTTTATCGCACCCTGGAAGACAAATTCTATGATCCGCAATTTGGGGGTTACCTGGAAGCCCTGGATCGGGATTGGTCAGAAATTGAGGATCAGCGCCTGAGTGACAAAGACGCGAATGCTCCCAAAACGATGAATACCCATCTCCACATCCTGGAACCCTATTCCAATCTTTATCGCGTGGACCCCTCGACAGAGCTCAGAGACAGGCTCGAAACGCTGACTCGCCTCTTTCTCGACAAGATCATAAATCCTGAATCGGGTCATTTTGATCTTTTCTTCGCCAGGGATTGGTCGAGACAGTCTGACATTCATTCGTATGGTCACAACATCGAAGGGGCCTGGTTGTTACATGAGGCAGCCGAATTGATTGGTGACCCAAGTTTGACCCGAGAGGTTGAACAGGCCTCAGAGAGACTCGTAGAGGTCACTTTGAATGAAGGTACGGACCACGACGGTTCCCTGTTTAACGAGTCGGAAGATGGAGTTTTGGATACCGACAAGCACTGGTGGCCGCAAGCCGAGGCGATGGTGGGTTATCTCGATGCCTATGAGATCACTGGAAATTCCTCGTATCTTGTCGAATGCACACGCGTTTGGGATTTCATCAAGAAAAAACTCATTGACCGTGAGCAGGGAGAATGGTACTGGAGGGTTGACATCGATGGAAAACCGGATGAAACGGATGACAAAGCGGGCTTCTGGAAATGCCCATATCACAACAGTCGAGCCCTGATGGAGATCAAAAGGCGCATCGAACAAATCACGAATTCAAATGACTGAAAAAATTCAATTAAAAGAAAAGATCGGCTACAGTTTCGGAGACTTTGCTTCCTCCATGTTTTGGAAGCTTTTTTCCATGTTCCTGATGATCTATTACACGGATGTGGTGGAATTGTCTCCTGCAGCGGTAGGAACCATGTTTTTACTGACCCGTCTGTGGGATGGACTCAACGATCCCATCATGGGGATCATCGCCGATCGAACGGTGACGAGCAAGGGCAAATTCAGGCCCTACCTCCTTTGGATAGCCATACCCTTTGCTCTGATAGGAGTTCTCACCTTTAGCTCCCCGGACCTCGGCCCGTCGGGCAAATTAATATATGCCTATGTGACCTACACGATGATGATGATGGTGTACACGGCGATCAATGTTCCCTATTCGTCACTCATGGGGGTTATGACTTCGAATACCGAAGACCGAACCTCTTTGGCATCGTTTCGATTTATTGGGGCCTATTCCGGTGGGATCTTTATGACGGCCACCGTGCCGTATCTGCTGGATTTTTTCAAATCCGGAGGGTCGGATGAGGCCCAAAGCTACCAGTTTACCGTGGCCGTATACGCTGTACTTGCGGCTTTCTTTTTCATCATGACTTATCTCTGGACCAAGGAACGAGTCAAACCCTTGAGGGAGAAATCCTCAATTTGGAAAGACCTGAAGGACCTCGGTAAAAACGCACAATGGTTCATCATGCTTGGCGCTGGAGTTTCGGTTCTAATTTTCAATTCCCTGAGGGACGGGAGCATCATGTACTATTTCAAGTATTTCGTCAAAGATCAGACTCTGGACTTTTTTGGCGAGGTGGCCTGGGACAAACTGGCCGGGGCCTACATGACCGTTTGGCTGGTCACCAACCTTTTGGGCGTATTGATGGCCAAGCCCGCATCCTCGAGGTTCGGCAAAAAAAAGGTCTTCATGGGTGCCATGGTCATAGGCTGCATCTTCAGTGTGCTGTTCTACTGGGTCGACCCGAATGACATTGCACTCATATTCGGTTTGAACATCATCATGGGTATAGCCTCCGGGATCGTGTTGCCATTGATCTGGTCGATGTACGCCGATATCGCCGATTACTCCGAATGGAAAACAGGAAGGCGCGCCACTGGTCTGGTCTTTTCATCTTCTTCCATGTCGCAAAAATTGGGATGGACCCTGGGTGGTGCCATTACCGGGTGGCTGCTCGCTGCCTATGGTTTCGAAGCCAATGCCGAGCAAACTGTTGAATCACTCAAGGGCATTCGTTTGATGATCACGATCTATCCGGCTTCGGGCGCGTTGCTCGCCGTCTTGTTCCTGACGATCTACAAGTTGAACGACAAATTCATGATGACCATAACCGATGAGTTGGCCGAAAGACGAGCGGAATAAAAGACCAGTAGACTAAATGAAACTGTAATAAATTGAAAATGAGATTATACATTCTGATTGTATTGTTTATAACAACTTTTGGCCTGACTGGTCAGGAGAAAGGTTCTTCCCCATTTGTCGAAGTTGTGAATGGAGAACTTGTTTTGGCCGGAGAGCGCTATTGCTTTATCGGTAGCAACTACTGGCAGGGAATGAACCTGGGGGCACCTTTGTCAGGAGATCGGGACCGTCTTCTAACGGAATTGGATCAATTGCAAAAGCTGGGCGTAAAAAACCTACGGGTTCTCGCGGCAAGTGAAGCGGATCAGGAGATGAAATACGCGATTCATCCGGCCCTTCAGAACGACCCCGGAGAATACGATGAAGATCTTTGGAAAGGTTTGGACTTCCTGCTTGCAGAAATGAAAAATAGAGGAATGACAGCGACCATGGTGCTTGGAAATTTCTGGACCTGGAGTGGTGGGTTTCCCCAGTATCTGAAATGGAGTGGGGCTGGAGACATCCCTTTTCCCCAGGAGGAAGGTACGAGCTGGCAAGAGTTTACAGATTATTCAAAGACTTTTTACAGCAATGAGAAGGCACAGAAAATGATGGAGGATCACATCCGCAAGGTGATCAACCGCATCAACCACGTCACGGGGGAGGCTTACAAGGAAGATCCGACCATCATGGCCTGGCAATTGGCCAATGAGCCCCGGGGCTATGACACTCCCGAATTGTACAGGAAGTGGACCCGCAGGGTCGCATCCTTTATAAAAAGCCTGGATGCGAATCACCTGGTTTGCCTGGGCAGCGAGGGCAATACCGGAAGCTCGCATGCCGGGGTCAATGTTCTTCTGGATAATGACAATCCCGACATTGATTACATCACCATGCATATCTGGCCGCAGAATTGGGGCTGGTTCGATCCTGAAAATGCCGAAGCGAGTTTCCGGCCCACGCTGGAAAAAATAGATGCCTACTGGGAAAAACATATGAGGGTGGCGCAAAAACTGGAAAAGCCCATCGTGTTTGAAGAGTTTGGCATTGCACGGGACGGAGGTTCTTTCCAAACGGATGGCAGCGTCACCTGGCGAGATAAGTTCTATTCTCATTTTTTCAACAAGGCAGTGAAGTCAATTCTTGAAGGGGATCCTGTACAGGGAATCAACTTCTGGACCTATTCAGGAACGGGTTTTCCACCGCGTCCGGGTGAATATTGGAAAAAAGGCGATATTTTTACAGGCGATCCGCCGCACGAGCTTCAGGGTTGGTACGGAGTCTACTCGACCGACTCAAGCACCCTTTCAATTATCTCTGGGGCGTCTGAAAAAATTAAAGAGCAATAAAAACCTTATGCAAATAGGTCCGTTAAAATTTGATCCCATATTCTGCTACCGCATCTGGGGCGGAGAAAAATTGAAAACGCTTCTTAAGAAGGACTACCAGGATACGTCAATAGGGGAGTCCTGGGAGATTTCAGCTGTAGAGGGTTTTGAAACCCGGGTTTCTGAAGGACCGCATTCAGGTAACACGTTGACCCAGCTCATTGAGCGATTCAAAGGCGACCTTTTGGGAGAAAAAGTCTTCAAGGATTTTGGAACCGAGTTTCCGTTGCTGATAAAATACATCGACGCTGCCCGACCACTTTCGATACAGGTCCATCCCAATGATGAGCTGGCCAGAGAAAGGCACGACTCATTTGGTAAAAATGAGATGTGGTACATCATGGGAGCCGATGAAGCGGCAGAGCTGGTCATTGGCTTCAATCAAGACGTCAACGGCGATCAGTACGAGATACTTTTGCAGAACAACGATCTGATGAAAGTGATGAATGCGCAGACTGTAAGGGCAGGAGATGCGTTTTACATCCCCACAGGAAGGGTTCATGCCATAGGAGCCGGGGTTCTGCTCGCTGAAATTCAGCAGACTTCGGATGTCACCTATCGGATCTACGATTATGATCGGGTCGACTCCAAAACAGGTCAGAAAAGGGAGCTCCATACGGAACAGGCCAAAGATGCGATTGATTTTGAGCTTCACGAGTCTTACCATACGGAATATCCGGAGAAAGTCAATGCCGCGAATCGACTGATACACTCTCCTTATTTCAAAACGGACATTCTGATCCTGGACAGCCCAATGGAACGGGACCTTTCGGGGCGAGACTCTTTTGTCATTTATATGTGCGTGGAAGGAGATGCAGAGCTCTCTGTCAACGATATGGTATTTGCTCTCAAACTTGGAGAAACCATTCTCATCCCGGCCGAATGTGAGAAGATTCACTTGAATTCTGAGGGCTGCCGACTGCTCGAAGTGTATATGTGATCCTGATTTAACAGTTTCCATTGGCTTTTTGTCTTGAGAATTGATAACTTTATGATTCTCAACATCCTTACTTATGAAAAGCCGCAGAACCTTTTTAAAAAACTCGGGCCTTCTTTTGGCCGCCAGCACATTGCCATTTTCCAGTTTTATGATCCCCCAATCGAAAGAGAAATTGGGAGTTGCCCTGGTTGGATTGGGATATTACAGCAGGGACCTTTTGGGACCGGCGCTTCAGCTGACCCGTCACTGCGAGCTGAAAGGTATCGTTACGGGCTCGCCGGAGAAAATTCCGGTTTGGCAAAAAAAATACGGCATCACGGATAATAATGTCTACAACTATGAGAACATGCATGAAATGGCCGACAATGAGGACATCGACATCGTCTATATCGTGCTGCCCAATGCCCTGCACAAAAAATATTCGGTAATCGGAGCAGAAGCGGGCAAACACGTTTGGTGCGAGAAGCCCATGGCCATCAATGTCGGCGAGTGCGAGGAGATCATCAATGCCTGCAAGAAGAACAAGGTTCAGCTCACCATAGGCTATCGCATGCATCATGAGCCCGTTACTCAGAAAATCATTTCCTGGAACAAGAGCAGACCTTATGGAAAACCCCTGAAGTTGACGGCCGAGGCGGGATTTTACAACGGTGGCGGTGACGGTACCCATTGGAAGCTTTTCAAGGAGCTTGGGGGCGGAGCGATGTTTGACATGGGCGTTTATCCGCTCAATGCGGTTCGCTACGCAACGGGAATGGAACCCACCCGTGTAAGGGCAACCATCGAGCGCTCGAGACCTGAAATATTCGAAGCGGATGAGACCACAATTTTCGACCTGGAGTTCCCAGGTGGAATAGTTGCTCATTGTAAAACCAGTTTTTCTGAAGGACTCAACACCCTGCGCACAGAATGTGAAAAGGGGTGGTACGAACTCAGTCCCTTTCAGTCGTATAGCGGCGTAAAAGGCAAGACCAGCGACAACAAGTTTCTGAGTCCCTTCAAGGGCAACCAACAGGCGCGTCAAATGGACGATGACGCCCTGGCAATAATCCAGAATACGAAGCCGCTGGTGCCTGGCGAAGAAGGCCTTCTCGATATCCGCGTTGTCGAGGCCATATTCAAATCGGCCGAGCAGGGTGGAAAAGAGATCGCCATCTAAAAGGCATGATCGAAGTCATGATTTTATTTGGGATGCTTGAGTACATTTGATAGAATGACTTAATGGACTCTGATGGAAAAAAGGATCCGAATACCCGAGAATGTACGATCTTTTCTGATCGAGATTGGGGATTTGTCTTATTTCGCGGGTCGTTTCTTCCGAGAGCTGTTCACCCGGCCGTTTGAGTTCAAGGAGCTGATGCGTCAATGCTACAACATGGGTAACCGGTCGCTGCTGCTCGTAGGAGTCACCGGATTTATTCTCGGCCTTGTTTTTACCCTGCAGTCGCGACCCACATTGATGGAATTTGGAGCCGAGTCCTGGATGCCCTCGATGGTGAGCATATCGATCGTACGAGAGATCGGACCCGTCATCACTGCCCTGATCTGTGCCGGTAGGATCAGTTCCGGTATCGGGGCCGAACTGGGTTCCATGCGGGTAACCGAACAGATTGATGCCATGGAAGTCTCGGGCACCAACCCGTTCAAATACCTCGTGGTGACAAGAATCCTGGCGGCTACCCTGATGATACCGCTTTTGATCATTTTTGGGGATGCTATCGCCCTTTTGGGCTCGGCCCTGGTTGAGTACCTCAAGGGGGACGTATCGTTCCAGCTGTATTTCAACTCGGCTTTTGATGCCCTGGAATACTCCGATATCAACCCGGCTATCATCAAGTCTTTCTTTTTCGGTTTTGCCATCGGTCTGGTGGGCAGCTACAAGGGTTACACCTGTACGCGCGGAACCGTAGGCGTGGGAGAGGCCTCGAATTCGGCGGTAGTTTTTACTTCCATGCTGCTGTTTGTGATTGATTTTATCGCCGTCTTTGTAACGGACATTTTCACCGAAATATGAAAGAGTCGAAACTACATACCGAGCAGGTCAAACAAACCGAAAAATCCGTTATTCGGATTGAGGGACTTGTAAAGCATTTTGGAGACAATCACGTGCTGAATGGCTTCAATATGGATTTATATGAAGGCGAGAACCTGGTCATCATGGGCAAATCAGGCTCGGGAAAATCGGTGATGATCAAATGCGTGATGGGATTGATGCAGCCCGATGAGGGCAAAATCGAGATCATGGGTCTCGATGTATTGTCCATGGAACAGCAAGAGCTCGACCAGTTGCGCAAGGAGATCGGGTTTCTCTTTCAGGGAAGTGCCCTGTACGATTCCATGACGGTAAGGGAAAACCTGGAGTTTCCGCTGAGAAAGCAAAATTTGGAGCAGTCAGAGAAGGATGAGCTGGTGATGGATGCGTTGGAAAGCGTTGGATTGGAACACGCCGTTGAACTGATGCCATCTGAACTGTCAGGGGGCATGAAGCGAAGAATCGCCTTGGCCCGGGCCATAATTCTGCATCCGAAGATCATCATTTACGACGAACCGACAACAGGGCTGGATCCGATCACTGCGAAGGAGATCATACAGTTGATGCGAAACATTCAGAAAAAGCATGGATCTGCGGCTCTAATCATCACCCATGACGTCGATTGTTCCCGGGTGATTGCTGACCGTATGATACTCCTGATCGATGGGGTGAACTATGCGGAAGGAAGCTTTTCGGACCTGATAGCTTCAAAAGACGAGAAAATCAGGGCCTTTTTTAAATAGCTGAATATGAGAATTACCAATGCACAAAAGATCAAACTCGGACTCTTCGTGATCATCACGGCTATTCTTTTGGTGACTGCCCTCTACGTGATAGGCAGGAAACAGAATATTTTTGGAGGCACTTCCTATATCAGTGCCATTTTCACCAATGTCAACGGTTTGAAGTTGGGCAACAATGTGAGGTATTCCGGCATAAACGTTGGAACCGTGCGTAAGATCACAATGATAAACGACACCACGATCTGTGTGAACATGGCGGTAGAGAGTGATATCTTGGAACATATCCGAAAGGATGCAAAAGCCGTCATTGGGTCGGATGGCATTGTCGGCAGCATGGTACTCAACATCTTTCCGGGCACCGTAGAAGCTGATTTGCTGAGACCCGGGGATACGCTAAGTTCTATTCGAAAGATAAGCACTAGCGACATGATGTCCACCCTGAGTGTGACCAATCAGAATGCCGCAGAGCTGTCATCTGAATTGCTCAAAATAACGAGTTCATTGAACGAGGGTCAGGGCACACTCGGTCGCTTGCTCAATGATGAGGAGATGGGGAATGACCTGAAAGAGACAGTCAAGAACCTGAATAAGGTCAGTCGCGAGGCTTCAGAGGTTATCAATGACCTGAAAACAGTGATTTCTGACATTGAATTCGAGGAGAGCCTTCTTTACGTTTTGGTCAATGACAGCGTTGCCGCATCGCAGTTTCGGTCGACACTGACCCATCTTGAGACGTCAAGCGAGCAGATCGAGGAAGCCGTTGAGAATCTCAATTCGGTCATCCTGGAAGTCAAAGAGGGTGATGGCACTTTTAACTACATAGTGAATGACACTACACTGGTCAATGACATCGACGAGACGGTGAAGAATGTCAAACAGGGGAGTGTGCTCCTGAATGAGAATCTCGAGGCCATGCGACACAATTTTCTTTTCAAGGGATATTTCAAAAAAATGGAGAAAGAAGAGAAGAAAGAGGCAAAAAAGGCGAAAAAGAATGAATGAAGAGGAAAAAATCAAAGCAATGAATATGACGAACAAAAAAGTAGGATTGGTTCTCTCAGGTGGTGGAGTGCGAGGAATGGCGCACATTGGCGCGATTCAGGCCCTTGAGGAGCAGGGCATATTTCCTGAGGTTGTATCCGGATCGAGTGCCGGAGCTGTTGTTGGTGCACTTTACTGTCACGGTTACAGTCCTGCCGAGATGAAGCAATTTTTCGCTGAGACTCCATTGTTTCACATCAGTCGATTCGCCTTTGGGAAGCCAGGATTTATAGATACGGACAAGTTTTTCAAGGATTTCATCCAGTATTTCAGGCTGGATGATTTCAGCAGCCTCAAGAAAAAGCTCTATGTGACAACGGTCGATATGCTAAAGGGAGAAAAGCGAATTTTTTCGGAAGGCCAATTGATAAGACCCTTGTTGGCTTCTTCGGCCTTTCCCGGCCTGTTTTCACCGGTGTGCATCGATGAGGTTTTGTACGCTGATGGGGGTATTCTCGACAATTTTCCCATAGACCCGATTGAGACAGAAGTCGATTACCTGGTGGGCAGCTATGTAAGCCCTCTGGATACCATTCCCGCCGAGAGCCTCAAGTACTCTGTAAATGTTTTGGAGCGCGCCATTCGAATCAATTATTCGAAAAGGTCGAGACGAAAATTTGACGCCTGCGATATTCTGTTTCGCCCCTCAAAGTTGGTTCAGTACGGCCTTTTGGACGTCAACAAGTTGGACGTCATCTATCAGATCGGATATGAGGCAGCTCGCGAAGAATTGCAGAAAGAGATCAGGATTTCGGCAAAATCTCAATAAAGGAGATTTCAGGGCGCATGCCCAATCTTCCTGGAAATCCCAGCCATCCGAGTCCCCGGTTCACATTGATGTACTGATTGCCCTCCTTGTGAATACCGGCCCAATGCTTGTATTTGTATTTGATCGGGCTCCATTGCTTGTTCTTGAGATTGACTCCAGCCTGCATGCCATGAGTATGACCTGAAAGTGTGAGGAAAATATCGGTCACACCGACGACTTCCTCTGCCCAATGGGTCGGATCATGGGAGAGAAGGATATTCAGGTCAGTATCGGGCAGGTCTTCAAGAGCCTTATTGAGATCTCCGTGCTGTGGGAAAGGCGGATGACCCCAGTTTTCGACTCCGATGATTCCAAGATCTGCCCCGTTGAAAGCAAGGGTTTCGGATTCGTTAAGGAGCAGTCTGAATCCGATTTTTCGATAGAAGTATTTAATCGATTCAAAATTCTTTTGCTTGAGATCTTCGGTTTTCCAGCTGCTGTAGTCTCCGTAGTCATGGTTGCCGAGAACGGCGTATTTCCCGTACTTGGCTTCGAGCTTCTGAAGAACCTCGCTCCATCCCTTGAGTTCCCAGGCGAAGTTGTTGACAAGATCCCCTGTGAAAAGAATGAGGTCAGGTTCGATGTGGTTGATGATCTTTACGGCCCGCTCCAGGATGTGGTACCTGAAATTGAAGCTTCCCAGGTGCAAATCCGAGATGTGGACAATCTTGAGTCGGCCGGTCTCTTTGGAGAGGTGCTGGGCTCTTATTTTGGAATGATGGACCTTGAACCTGTAGAGGGCCCTGAAGATCGCATGCATGATGACAAAGAAGGGCAGGAACCCTGAGAAGAGCCCGACAATCGGAATGACCAGAAGGGATTCCTTTTGTGAAAACGCGTAATTGGTGAAAAAAAGAACCGAGATGATGATGACAAATATGACCTTGGGAATAAATGATGAGACCGTCAATCCATAAAGTGAGGTGACAAGTAGGTGTTTCCTTTGCGGATGGATTCGGTCGAGGCGTATTTTTAGAATGATAATCGAGCTGACCAGTCCTATGGTGAAAAACCAGAAGAGCCCATGGATCAGGTATATCAACCAGTCAAGTCCGATGAGTTGGGTAATCGACTGAAGCCAATAAAAGGCGAGCAGGTCAATGATTAAAATCGCCGCACAAAGCAACAAAACCTCTTTGTTGGAGACGGCCCTCATGATGGATTATTTTGCTTCATCTGCGCATTGATTCTTCGCCGGTCGCGATAGGCCCAATATAGGCCTTTTACGCCCGCCACCCATTTGGGGTACATGAAAATCAGGGCAATCTCTTCAATCGTTTCGACAATGCCGAGAATAATCATCAGACAAAATAGCCAGTACACCGGTGAGAAAAAAAGGAACCACAAAATGAAAACGCCCTGAGCAATGGCAGACAACTTGGCCAGGTAGGTGTGAAAGGCCGTTGTTTTGCCGTATTTCCTGAAGGCCAGGAACATTTGAAAAAAGTAAAGAACAAATGGGATCAAAATGATTTTGTAGTTCGCCAGAATGAACTCGTTTTCGAATACGAACAAACCGATGAAGGCAACCCCGAGGGTAATCTGATCACCCAGGGAATCGAGCTGTGAACCCCTGGCACTTGTAATTTTGAGTCGTCTGGCCAAAAAGCCGTCGATCATATCCGTGCAATAGCTGATCAAAAGCAGCCAGCTGAAAGCCTCCCTTTCTCCAAGAATAATGAGCAACAGAAGGAAGGGCGAGGCGGCTACCCTGTAAAAGGAAAACCAATCCGCGATATTGTAATTCTTGAATGAAAGCATTTATATCTATTCGTCAAAACTTGTATATCGACCATTGGCCGTCATCTCCTTTGACGGCAACAAGTCTTTCACCTATAAAATAGGCATGCATTTCGGGTGGACTGTCTTTTAACTTGTTCGGAACAAAAGTTCTTGAGTTCATCAGTGAAGTAACGACTTTACCTTGGTTGTCAATGATCAGTTCTTCCGCCAGATAATTCACGACATCCTTGCCCAAAATGTTGTTTTTACCCAGAACCTGCTTGCTGTATTGGGTTACAATGGCGAAGCCGTTTCTGAAGTTGGTAGCATTAATGTACCCCGGTTCTACCACAGTCTTTCCCTGCTTGTCGATGAAACCGAAATATCGTATTCCTTCAAAAGTCTGTTCAATGAGGCAACGTCCTTCAACGAAGATGGGATATTTCATTTCGCTGTCTTCCGATACTCCCGACAAACTTGTTTTTGAGGGTGCCAAATCTTCTCTCGGCTCGATTTTCATGCTTCCATCCTTGTCGATGAAACCCCACATGTTTCCTTTTTTCACTGCCGCCATTCCTTCATGCATCGGACTGACCCAGTCCAGGTCGCTGATCACCTGGCTAAAGCCCTGCCACATCAAAGCAAGGCTCAGAATAAGTGCGAATCTTCTTCTCATAATTCATCTCTTTATGGTTTAACTACTAAAGGTAGAATTCAGACCTTTGAAATTTCATGACAATTGTCATGAATCGATCTGTCAACTGCCTCTAATCCTTCTCGACGTGCCTGATGATCCAGCTGGTGCAGTCCCTGAAATTTTCGAAAACGTGCTCTTCCGGAATCAGGTCGGGAATGATGTCTATGGATTTCATCAGATAAAGGGGTTGTTGCTGAATGTCGACGATCAACACATGGACCTCTTTCTTTTCCAGCTCGAGCAGGACATCCTCCAGAATATACAGACCTGACTGGTCGATGTAGGGAACACGATCCATCCTCAGGATGACATGCGTCGCCTCGTCGGGTATTTGTTTGGCCAGTCCCTGAATGAAGCTGGTCGAACCGAAAAATATGGGGCCTTTGATATGTTTGATGAATACCTTGTCGATCCATTCCTTGGGAAATATGCTTTCGTCAATCCAGGCTGTCTCAGCCTTAAGACTCCTCACATTGGACTGCCGGGCGGTCGCATCTCCCATTTTCTTCATGAAAACCAGCGAAGCGATCACCAAACCAATCCCAACGGCATAGACCAGGTTCCAAAACGTAGAGAGGACCAGTACGACGATCATGACAACAACTTCAGCATAAGGCATGGATGGAATGGCTCTCAGCCCCTTGTAATCCATGACTCCGATTCCCACGGTGATCAATATGCCTGCGAGTACCGCTGCTGGTATTTTTGAGGCGAGCGGCCCCATCACAAGGAGAATCACCAACAGGAAAAGACCTGCGATCATTCCGGATAACCTGGTTATGCCCCCTGCATTTATGTTAACGACCGTCCGGATGGTGGCGCCGGCACCCGGCAGCCCGCCAAAAAGAGCACCAATCGTGTTGCCGATGCCCTGGCCGATCAGTTCCCGGTTGGGTTTGTGACTGGTTTTGGTCATGTTGTCTGCCACGACGGAGGTAAGCAGTGAGTCAATCGCTCCGAGAAAAGCGAGTGTTATGGCCGTGAATACATGTGGGGACAGGGAGCCGAGCTGAAACTCGGAAAAGATATCGGTCCGGAAAATCGGAAAGCCACTCGGGATCTCCTGGATGGGCCTGTAATCCAGCCCAATCGCCATCGCGGCCCCTGAGACGAGGATCAGCGCCACCAGGGTGGACGGTATTGCTGTAGTGATCTTTTTGAAACCAAAGATGATGATGATGGTCAGCAAAGCGAGCACGAATTCTGTGTAGTTGATGTCCTCGAGGGCCCTGGGCAAACTGCGGATAGCGCCGATCACTCCTGAATTCTCTTTTCTCGCTAATATTCCTGCCTCCTTGTAGATTTCTTCCTCCGTGATTTTCTCGCCTCTTTCGATGGTCTCCCTGAAATCTTCCAGGACAAGAAGCCCTTCCTCGACCTCCTCTTCAAGAATATGCTCCAAGATCAGCTCTTCGGCTTCGGGTTTGAAATCCTCGATGCGCGTGAGATCATCCTCGACATAATATCCGAGCATGGGAAGCAGGTTGGTGATAATTATGATGAGCCCGATAGCCGTCATGAAGCCCGAGACCACGGGGTAGGGGATGTATTTGATGTACTGGCCAAGACCCATGCCCCCGATAACTACCTGTATCCCTCCCGCCATAATGAAAACCGCAAGAATGACCGGCATCGATCGGCTGATGTCACCATCATTGGCCTGGAGGATACCCGGCGATCAGGATTGTGCTGATGGCGGTAATGGGTGCTGTCGGACCCGAAATCTGAGTGGCGGTGCCGCCGAAAATGGCGGCGAAGAAACCGAGAAAAATCGCTCCGTAGAGACCCGCACTCGGTCCCAATCCAGAGGCAACTCCAAAGGCAAGTGCCAGGGGAAGAGCAACGATGCCCGCGGTGATTCCCCCAAAAATATCACCTCTTAAATTCCCAAAAAAAGATTTCATTGGTTTCCCGTTAGTTGTATGATTGTTCAAATTAGTCAATTTAAGTTCAGTAATCAAATACATTTTCATAGTTTTGGGTTCAAATACTCGGGTAAGTATCCGAATCCTTTAATTTGTATCGATGTTGACGCTTGGAATCGCCGGTGGTACCGGAAGTGGAAAGAGCACGGTAGTTGAGCAGATCCTGAACGAGCTTCCCGCCGGGGAAGTGTCAATCCTTTCACAGGATTCTTATTACAAACAAAATGATCATCTCACCTATGATCAGCGCTGTGACATCAACTTCGACCATCCCGGCGCCATTGATTTTGAGCTTCTGAAGGAACATCTGACCGAGCTAAAGAAAGGAAAGAGCATCGAACAACCCGTTTATTCCTTTGAGACGCATAACCGCCTGACCGATACGTTAATTACGCACCCGAAGAAGGTGGTCATTATTGAGGGAATTTTGATTTTTACCGAAAAGTCGCTGCGGGATCTTTTTGACATCAAGGTTTATGTGCATGCCGATTCAGACGAAAGGCTCATTCGAAGGTTGAAACGAGACATGAAGGAGCGGGGCAGGGATCTCAACGAGGTCCTGGACCGTTACCAGAACACCCTGAAGCCGATGCATGAGGAATTCATAGAACCGACAAAGAGCTATGCCGATATCATCATACCCAATGACAGGTACAATACGGTGGCCATAGACATTGTCAGAACCGTTATTAACGAAAGACTGATCAGTAGCAATGCTTAAAAAACTGCGTGAGAACAAGATAGTTCGAATCCTGAGCAACAAGTATGTCATCATACTTTTGCTGTTTGTCGTTTGGATGATCTTTTTCGACGAGAATTCCCTGATCAATCACTGGGAACTCGACAAGGAGATCGACAAGCTGGAAAAGAGCAATGAGTATTACAGGGATCAGATTGAACAGGACAAAAAGGTGATAGACAATTTGAATGATCCGGATTCTCTTGAAAAGTATGCCCGCGAGGAGTACAAAATGAAAAAGGAGAATGAAGAGATATTTTTGATTGAATACGACACGATTGAGGATTGATCCATGACTTTTGACCGCAATGAGGGCGCTGAACCCGAAAAAACACTGAAATCACTCGTTGAAAAATTCTCAAAGCAGGAAGGTCGCCAACCCCGCGCCATGGTCTGCCGAAGCAGGGAATGCGAGGCCGATAAAAAAATCAAGGAAATATCAGTAGACCTGGCGGGATACGGATTCGACGTTGACATAGGCATACCTTTTGACTCTTTTGTCCAATTGGGCATGAATGCCATAGAAAATGACGCTGACCTTCTGATTTTGTTCGGACCGGAAGGGAATCAAGGCAAAGACTTTATGACCCATCTGGAGGAGTTCCTCTCAGAGAAGGGTTGCCCGGATCTTTTGATACTCCAACTGCCTCTCGATTTTACACCTGATCTTATCAGGGAAACATTGAACAATTGGCTCGGGCATGCCTTTCAATAGCCCGCATTACCTCTCGGCAACGACCTGACTTTTAGCCGTATCAAGATCCAGTTTGAAACCGATGTAAAACTCCCTGCCGTGGTTGGGCGCGTACACATATGAAGTATCAAAGTAAGGGCTGAATCCCGGTGCGTAGTTCGGATCGTCGTAACCTACCAATTGAGATTCTCTTTGGACATAATTGAAGAGGTTGTTCACGCCAAAATAAAGGGTGTAATTGTTGTTGAATACCTTGGTCACCTGCAGCTGGTGAAGGCTGAAAGGCTCGCTTTCTGTGGGTCTGGGGGTATCCAGCGGAACCCCATTGGCATCCAGGTCATAAACCTCGGGCAGGGCCATCACTCCGGTGTATTGCGCCGTGTAGGCAAAGGTTATACGTTGATTCGGCAAGCGGTAGTTGGCCGTAAATACTCCGCTCATGCGGGGTGCCAGTACCAGATCTTCTGTAACGGGCACTCCATTCTCATCCTCTTCGGTCTGTGTTGAGTTCAGGAAATTGACACCCAGGTTAAAACTCAATGGAAACTTGAAATTGTGGTTGATGCTGGCACTCACCCCCATGGTTCTGGCCCATCCATCCGTGTTTTCATAGATGATCAGTCCCTGCTGATCGTAATTCGGGATGATCTTATTGGTGAAATGCGTGTAGAAAGCCTCCATGTCGAATGAACCGCTTCCGCCCAATCCGGTGTAAACCTGGTTGTAGTTCAGGGAGAAGTTGTAGCTCCTTTCCGGTTCCAGGTCTTCCAGGATGACCACATCCCTTTGGCCCAAAACGAAGGCATGATCTTCGGTGAAGAGGTTCACCACTTTAAAGCCGGTTCCAAAATTGAATCGAAAGGTGGTCCAGTCAGATGATTTGTACTTTAAATTCAGTCGCGGCGCTGCAATCAGACCGTGTTGGTTGTGATAGTCGAGTCTCAATCCGCCGAGAGCGGTAAATTTTTCAGAGGCTCTGAACTCATCCTGGCCGAAGACCCCGGGTACGAACTGGTTGTTGGGATTGTTTATGACATCTCCATCATCATCTTTGATTTCGGTTGCTACCGTCGTGTCGTCGTAAGCATCATAGCGCAAGGTGGATCCGATAAGGAAATCATGTTTGTTATGATCAAAGCTCCAGGTGAAATTGGTAAAGGCGATCTGCTGAGAGGCCTCGTAACGTTCCGATCCGTAATAGCTGTCCTGCAAGTGATTGGAAAGCGAGTAGTCGATCTTCATGCTCTCGGAAGTGTTCAGGGCATAGGTGCCGAAAAGCTCTACCCGGTTGGTGTAAATGCTCTCTCCGTAGATTTCGTCGCTTCCTCTCAATTGTCTGTAGGCCCTGTCTTTCACAAAGGCTTCAACCCCGTTTCTACGATCCTCGTAATAGTACTTGGCGGCAATTGTGAAAATCTTGTCGCTGGGTCTGTAGATGTTGAATTTGGAAAACAGCGAAATGACATCCGTATTCACTCCATCCCCGAAACCGTCATCATTGATGTCCTGGTAGTTGTTGACATAATTCAAATTCAGGCCGATATATCCGTTGGATTTGCCCAATTCGGGGGCGAAGGCTATGTTGGCAAAAACCTCCTCCATGGTGGTGGTCATCACATCGGCCGAAAACATGGGTTGCTCCGAAGGATTCTTCGTGATCACGTTGATCACGCCGGCCACGGCATCCGATCCGTACAAGGTGCTGTTGGGCCCTTTGATGACTTCGAAGCGGTCTATGATCATGTTCGGGATTCCGTTCAGGCCGTAGACAGAAGCAAGACTTCCATAAATAGGTGTGCCGTCCATCAGGATGGCCGTGTAAGACCCGGGAAGCCCATTGACGCTTATGCTGTTGGTGTAACATACCCCACAGTCGATGACTTCCTGTACCCCATTGACCAACTGCACGCTTTCTATGATCGAAGAAGCTGCCGAAGGCAAATAGAGGTCGAATTGCTCCGAGGTCACCACGTCAATCTTGACAGGCGAGCTGGAAACAAAAGTAGGTTTCATCGTTCCGGTCACTACGATTTCATCTAACAGGGCAGAAGAGCTCATCAGAAAATTGACTGTAGTTGTTTCTCCCGCTTTGACCAGGACCTCCCTTTTCTCCGAGATATGCCCGACGTGGGATACGACAACCACGTGTTTTCCGGGTTCGAGATTCTTCAAGAAATAGCTGCCATCCGATCCGCTGGTCACGCCAACAGGTGAATTCTTGATTGAGACTGTGGCAAAAGGAAGGGTTTCTTCACCGCTGACAATCGTTCCTTTGATGTTCCCTGTCTGGCCCACGACCTGGAAAGAGATCAGAAATAGAAATCCGCAAAGGCAGGAGACAAGGTTTTGGAATTTCATCGAATCTGATTTTTCAAAAGATTTCTTTTTGGATCCCCAATAATTCAATAACTTTGGTATACAAAAGTATTAAAGTTAGCTATGTCTAACAAATATTGTTAAGGTAATAATTCGAAAATTTTTCTACATTGATTTCATCAAACGTCGAAGATTATTTAAAAGCCATATTTCAACTGAGCTCGGAGGATGAGGAAAAAAAGGTGGGAACCAATCAACTCGCGGAATACCTCAACATAAAACCGGCTTCAGCGAGTGTCATGCTAAAGAAGCTTCGAACCCGGGAACTGGTGAGTTATGAGAAATACGGTCGCATTGGTCTCACTCCCAAAGGTTGGAGCATTGCAGTCGCATTGATCAGGCGCCACCGGCTTTGGGAGACTTTTCTGCATCAGAAGCTGAATTTCACTTGGGATGAGGTGCATGAGTTGGCCCATGATCTCGAGCACATTCAATCCGAAAAATTAATAAGGGAACTGGACAAGCATCTGGGTTACCCTTCGCATGATCCGCACGGGCACATCATCCCCGACGAGAAGGGCAACTTCAGTAAAGACGAAAGGGTTCTTTTGGCGAATCTTACCCAGGGTCAGAAATGCCGACTCGTGTCTGTCAGAGACAGTTCGGCGGAGTTTCTCAAGTACGTCACACAGTTGGGATTGGCTCTAAGCACGGAAATCGAGGTTAGGGAGATCAGGGATTTTGACGGGTCGCTTCTTTTGGCTTACGATGATAGAATGGAAAGCGTATCCAGAAAGTTTGCTGAGAACATCTTTGTCAAGATTCTCTGAGCCGTTGTTTTTTAGCCTTGAGTTCCCTTCAAAAATCTTACAAATAGTGTAAATTTGCCCAAAATTCAGATACATGTTCAACAAATACATCAAATTAGTCATTGCCGCCTTAATTACCGTTTGGGCCGTCTACGAATTTTCCAAGGGGCATATCATGAATGGGATTTCGATTCTCTTGCTCGCGGGTGTTTTCGTGTTTTTCTACTTCAAGAATGAGATTCTCCTTCTGACGTTTTTTAAGCTTCGCAAGCAGGATTTCGAAGGAGGGAACCGGTTGTTGGACAAGATCAAGAATCCGTCTTCTGCCCTGACCAGAAAGCAGGAGGGATATTACAATTTCCTCAGGGGGATCATGGTGTCACAAACGAATTTGACCCAGGCGGAAAGATTCTTCAAAAAAGCACTGAGCCTGGGACTGGCGATGGATCACGACAAAGCGATGGCCAAGTTGCAGCTGGCGGGTATAGCCCTGACGAAAAGACGAAAAAGGGAGGCCACCACCTTGATCGCTGAGGCCAAGAAGCTCGACAAGCACGGAATGCTGAAGGATCAGATCAAAATGGTCAAGCAGCAGATGAAGAAGATCTAGATCTTTTTCCCGAGGTACATCAGTTTGTACCCGGGCTCGACTTCCATTTTTGAACTGTCAGCCGGAAGGATGTGAATTTCATCTTTCAGATCTTTCAGAAATAAAGGAATCGCCTTGATTTCCTTGTGAGTGGCGTCAATGAGTTCTTCGAAATGCTCCCTGGACTTTACTTCCACCTCGTTGATCATCGGGTAATCCCTCACGACCTCACTGATGTTGATAAAGTCATCGGAATGTGAGAAAAGCCCCTGTTCCGGGTTGTTCTCCGAATCTCTCATCTCCTCTGGGCTGATGAGTCTGAAAGCACCTTCCTCGCCAAAATCTGCCTTGAATTTGTTCAGCGCATATTCATTGATGGTATTGCTTCCGGTCAGGGCCAGCAGATAGCCCATGTCGTTTAATTCGATGTTTTCCAGCAGATCATTTTCGTAGATGTCACATTCAATCGCCTCCAGGCCCTCCAGTTTTGCTCGGGAGATATTTGATTTGTTGCTGTCGATCAGCACGACCCTTCGGTCGTTGTCTTTGAGATATTTGGCGATGAGCCTGGACGGTTCGGACGATCCGACGATGAGGATCCCTTCTGACTTTTTCAGCAAAACTCCTGTTATTCTGGCTACGATCCGGGCCGTTGCGGCATTTAACAATACCGTACCCAAAACGATCATGAATACCAGGGGGGTGATGTAATTGGCTCCGGCATACCCCTGCAGAGTCAACTTGATTCCGAAGAGAGAGGCAATACCTGCCGCCACGATTCCACGGGGTCCGACCCAGCTGATGAAGATTTTCTCGTTTTTCTTGAGCTTGCTTCCTGACGCACTGGCAAAGACTCCCAGAGGGCGAATAACCAGGATTACGATTCCGAGCAATATCAAGGAGTTCCAATTGAAAATCAATTCCAGGTCCTCGAGATTGATGTTTGCCGAGAGCACTATAAACAAGATGGAAATCAAAAGGATGCTGATGGTCTCCTTGAAATAGAAAACATCTTTGAGCGCTGCTATCTTCATGTTGCCCAATACCATTCCCATGATCACGACCGCGAGAAGACCGCTTTCATGGGCGAAAAGGTCGGCAAGCACAAAGACGGAAAGAACCAGGGCCAGGGCCACGACATTCAGCAGGTAATGCGGTACCCATTTGTTTTTAAGAGCAAAGGAGAAGGCATATGCCGATGTAAAACCGATGGACACGCCTATGATGATGATTTTTCCGAATTCAAGCAGGGTCTCCTTGGTGTACTCTGTTCCATGATCACCACTCAAAACGATGAATTCAAATACCAGAACGGCTACAAGTGCTCCGATAGGGTCGATCAGGATGCCCTCCCATTTCAGGACGGTAGAGATGTCTTTCTTCAGCGGCAGGTTTCTCAGAATGGGAGTGATCACCGTCGGACCGGTCACGATGATCAAAGAGGAGAACAGGAAGGAGATCTGCCAGGTGAGGCCAATGATAAAATGGGCAGCCACACCCGCCAGGATAAAGGTGATGAATGATCCCAGGGTGATCAGTTTGGAGATCACTGTTCCTACGTTCTTGATCTCTTCGGTCTTGAGCGTCAGACCCCCTTCGAAAAGGATCAGGGCGATTGCGAGGGAGACGAAATTGAACAGGCTCTCCCCGGGAAACAATCCAAATTCGCCATTGAAGACCGGTTCGATCCATTTGTTTCCATCGACGGAGATCAAGGTTGAGAACGGTCCGACGAAAAGCCCGATCAGGATCAACGGCAGGATCGCCGGAATTTTCAGTTTCCACGCCATCCATTGGGCCAAAATCCCCAAAATTATTATTCCTGCAAGTTCGAGCATATAGATTTCTTGTTTGGATAAAAATAGTCTTTTTCACAATTAAAATATAGATTTGTGTGATATCTGTATTTAGATCAACCTGTGATATCTGTGTTTAGTTTAAACCATTTGTATGAATCTGGAGTTGTGCACCGATTGCTTTGAGGGAGCCCTTTTGGCCGGAAGATATGGGTTCAAGAGAATTGAATTGTGTTCTGCATTGTCAGAAGGCGGATTGACGCCCAGCTTTGGGATGATCAAAAGCTGCGCTGAGATCGGTACGGTAGAGGTGCATGCCATGATACGTAGCAGGGGAGGAAGCTTCACCTGCAATGATGAGGAACTACTCATCATGGAAAGTGATATTCAAGCGGCCTCTCAAGCTGGGGCGAAAGGTGTGGTTTTCGGGATTCTGGATACGGATATGAAGGTTTCACAGAAGAATCAGAGACTGGTGGTTTTGGCACGCTCCTTTGGACTTCAGGCCACATTCCACAGAGCTTTTGACCAGGTCGAAGACCCGTTTGAAGCCCTGGATCAATTGATCCAAATGGGTTTTGACCGCCTGCTTACTTCAGGTTTGAAGGACAAGGCCATAGACGGGCTCGAACTCATCAAGGCGATGCATCAGAAATTTGGGTCGAAAATTCAAATTATGGCGGGCAGTGGTGTGAATCGGGAGAATGCTCTTTCACTGTCGAAGACAGGAATTGACAATCTTCATTTTACGGCCCGAAGACCTTCGGATGAGAAAATAATTCCAGGGATGGGTTTCAATATGGTTACCGACGAGACGAAAATTCGTGCAATTTCCGATCTGTTTGCTTAAACCACGATGCTGGTTCCTTTTTCCGAGCTCTTTCCGCGGCTGTTGAATTCGAAGTCAATTCTACCCACCTGAACCCCCCAGCATCCGACTTGATTGACCAACAGGTTTTTGTCAGCTCGATTTCGAACTACCGTAGGCTTCTTTAAAAAAGTATGGGTGTGACCCCCAATGATCAGGTCGACGCCTTCTGTTTTCTTGGCCAGCGTCAGGTCGCTGATTCGATCGGGATTGCTTTTGTAATTATAGCCCAAATGTGAAAGGGCGATGACCAGGTCACAATGCTGCTCTTCTCGCAGGACCTTTGTCATGTCCTGGGTTATTTCAACGGGGTCGAGATATTTAGTTTCCTTGTAAAGAGCCGGATCCACCAAACCTTTGAGTCGAATGCCCAGTCCGAATACGCCGACTTTTATACCCCCCTTCTCGTAAATTTTGAAACGATCGGTTCTGCCATCCATCACGGTGTCACTGAAATCGTAATTCGATATGATGAAATCGAACTTCGCGTTGGGCAGCTGGCGCTCCAGGCCATCGATGCCATTGTCGAAATCATGGTTTCCAATCGTAGACCCGTCGTAACCCAATTTACTCATCATTTTAAACTCAAGCTCTCCGCCAAAGTAATTGAAATAGGGCGTTCCCTGGAAAATGTCACCTGCGTCAAAGAGCAGTGTGTTCGGATTCTCCTGTCGGACGCTTTGAATCAGGCTTGCACGACGCGCGACGCCTCCCATGCCTGGGTAACGGGCATGATCCATTTCGAAAGCCTCGATATGGCTGTGAACGTCATTGGTGTGCAAGATGGTAATCTTGCGTTCCGAACTTTCCGAACAGGAAGTCAGAGAGCCCAAACCCAGACCCAGGCTGGCACTCGCCGCCAACGTATTTCCTAAAAATGCTCTTCTCTTCATTTATTCGTTGTTGCTATCTGTGAATCTTCCATCCAAACCGGTCTTTAAGGAGTCCCGCACCCTGAAGTTGCGTATCAGTGCGTCCCTGACCTTGACGTCAGAAACATAAAGGTATTCGGGTTGGGTCAGGAAGGTCATGTTCCCGCCGCCGTGTTGGAGGTAATCAATGGTCAGCACGTGATAACTTTTGCTCGGGTCCCATCTTTTTTTGCCGATCCAAACTTTTGGCGCTCTCCCTTTGTCAAGAGCGATCCGAATTCCTGAGATCGGATGGGCCTGGTGCTGACGGATGAGATAGTCGATCAGTGCCCTGACCTGATCCGGGTTCAATTCCACGATGACGAGGCGGTTCTCAAAGGGCATGAGCTGGAAGATGTCTTCGATGGTCACATCCCCTTTCTGGATGGGTGCACGCATGCCTCCGTAATTGAAAACAGCGAAATCAAGAGGGGTTCCCTTGACACTTCTCAAAATGCTGTCACCCGCCTCAAAACATACGTCGGCAAGGAGGTTGCCCAGTGAGCTCTCCAGTTTCGACTCTCTTTTGTCGAGGACTCTCGGGTTGTAGCAGAGCACTTCATTGATTTTGGTGTCGAGATCTGATTTGTAAGGTTCTATGAGTTTGATCACGTCTTCATCCTCAGGCAGATCCTTTGAGAGCTCAATTTGAGCACCTCGAATAAAGTCGAGGCTTTTGTTTTTTTCTTTACAGGAAATCGGTATTTTGTGTAATACAAAGCAGATGATTACAAGTACTGATATTTTGTATAGTTTTGCTCGCATATTCACTGAAAATGGATCTATTCGGTTTAAAGGCTAAGACAGCTGCTAAATTTATAAAAAATCGAGGCCAAAACCCCGACTCTGAGAAGAAAAATCCTCCATCCCGGATCAAGAGCGTTGGGGCCCTGGCGGACATTGATCTCTTCAGGAACTACGATTTCACAAGGAAATTAATTGAGTCCTTCGAACTGGCTCCGAACCAGGTTCGGGTGGTACTTTTAGATCCGTCGGGAAAGAACCAAAACACGTTGGACGCGCCGGAAGCGTTTGGCGAAGACAGCTTCGGTTTGTACGGAAAGATCAAAAATGCGACCCTGGAAGAGTTCGTCGAGAAGGAATTTGATCTTCTGGTGAATTACAGCGGGACGGACTGGGTATTCTCAGAAGTGATCCTTACCCGATCAAAAGCAAGGCTCAAAGCCGGATTCGGTGCTGAGGATGCAGGGTGGCAGGACATCTCGATAAAGATACCGGGAAACAAAATGGACACCTTTCACGAGGAGCTGGTCAAGTATTTGAGAATCATGAATTTGTTATAAAGTATAAGTACGGTTATGGAAGAACTTAGAGGAACAGGTGTTGCATTGATCACTCCCTTTGACGATGACAATCAAATCGATTTTCCATCCCTGGAGCGCCTCGTGCATTACCAGGTTGACAACGGGGTGGACTATCTTGTAGTGCTTGGCACAACCGGCGAGACAGCGACCCTTACTACCCGGGAAAAGGCTGAAGTTCGGTCCTGTGTTTTAAAAGCGAATGCAGGCAGATTGCCCGTGGTTCTGGGAATAGGGGGTAACAATACACAGGCGGTTGTAGAAGAGCTTAGAGCGACGGACCTTTCAGGATTCAAGGCTGTTCTCTCGGTGTCTCCTTATTACAACAAGCCTTCCCAGGAAGGGATTTACAGGCATTTTCAGGAGGTGTCCAGAGCCAGCGATCTGCCAGTGATCATCTATAATGTTCCGCCTAGAACGGGAAGCAACATTCTGCCTGAGACCACCCTCAGGCTGGCGAGGGATTTCGACAATATCATCGCGGTCAAGGAGGCTTCCGGCGATTTCGAACAGGCCCTTGATTTGTTGAGAGACAAGCCCGCCGATTTCATGATCATCTCGGGAGAAGACAAATTGGCCCTGCCTTTGGTTCTCGCCGGGGGAGCTGGAGTCATATCCGTGATCGGTCAGGGTTTGCCGAAGGAATTCAGCGAGATGATTCGAATGGGTCTGGATGGCAGGTCGAAAGAGGCTTTTGAAGTCTTCTATCAGGTGCTCGACAGCATCGATCTTATCTTTGAGGAGGGGAACCCATCAGGCATAAAATGCCTGCTGAACATCCTCGAGATATCCTCTGACAGTGTAAGGCTGCCTTTGGTTCCCGCATCCGAGGATTTAAGGCAAAAAATGATTAAATTTGTAGCTACTTTAAAAAACTAAAATATGTTAACCGAAACTATTGAAAAAGCACTCAACGAACAGATTAAAATAGAAGCCAGTTCCTCACAGGTTTACCTCTCCATGGCCTCCTGGGCGGAGATCCAGGGATTCGAAGGAGTATCTTCCTTCATGTATGCCCATTCTGACGAGGAGCGCATGCACATGCTCAAGCTCGTCAAATTTGTCAATGAAAGGGGAGGACATGCGCGGGTTTCTACCCTGGAGGCTCCTCCGGCGAAATTTGGTTCCTTCAAGGAAATGTTCCAGACGCTATTCGATCACGAGGTGATGGTTTCCGCGAAGATCAATGACCTTGTTGACATCACCCTCAAAGAAAAAGATTACGCGACTCATAACTTTTTGCAGTGGTATGTCGCCGAGCAAATTGAGGAGGAAGCTTTGGCAAGAACCATTTTAGACAAGATCAACCTCATCGGAGACGACAAAGGGGGGCTGTATCTGTTTGACAACGATGTGAAATTGCTCGTTACGAATGAAGAGCCGGTTTAGTCGAATTGAAGAGAATTTTGACTGAATTCAGTTATTATTCACATTTTCAAAGGGTTGTAGGTTAAGTTAATTCAGGCATTCTTACGAAAAATAGATTTTATTTTCTCGTAGGAAAAGAGTAATTTTGCCAGATGCAAAAATTCAAGAGCTTTTTTGTGTTTCTGATGATGGTGCTGTTGCTTTCTTCCTGTGGAGAATATCACAAAGTACTCAACAAAGGCAAGAATACCGAAAAGTACAAGCTTGCCGTGGAAATGTACGAGCAGGGTGAGTACAAGAAATGCATTCCGCTTTTTGAGAAACTGGTAGGTCCGTATGCGAATAAACCCCAGATGGAGCGTATTCAGTACATGATCTCGGATTGTTACTATCAGAACGAGAACTATTCGATGTCAGCCTACTATTTTGGCAAGTTTATCACCAACTATCCGGAAAGCTCTAAAGTAGAAGAAGCTGCGTATCTGGCTGCGAAGAGTCATTTTCTCGCTGCTCCGATCTACACCCGCGATCAGGAAGACACCTACGAGGCACTGACCTCTTATCAAAATTTCATAGACAAATACCCGAATTCCGAATTAATCGAAGAGGCGAATGCCGATTATGATATTCTGAACAAGCGATTGGAAAGAAAGGACTATGAAATTGCCTGGCAGTATTATCACCGGGAGCAATACAGCGCGGCTATTATGGCCTTCGACATCTTCAACGAGGAGCATCTGGCATCCGAATTCAAGGAAAAAGCCCTGTATCACAGGTTCAAATCTGCCTATTACCTGGGCATGAAAAGCATCATGAACAAAAAGGAGGAACGGATCTCCGATGCGATCCTGTCTCAGCGAAAACTTCAAAACGCTTTTCCGGAGTCCGAATTCATCCCGGAGACGGAGGAAATGGTAAAGAAGCTGCAGGCCGAACTTTTAGACACTAGAGAACAATTAACTACAATTTCTGAAAATAACTGAAAATGAAGGATTATAAGAATACGGGAGCACCGGATACCACGGTAACTTTTGACAAGAGCAAGATCGAAGAGCCCACACAGAACATCTACAAGGCCATTGCGATCATGTCAAGAAGAGCATCCCAGATCAATGAAGACTTGAAAAGCGAGCTGATTGAAAAGTTGGAAGAGTTCGCTACCTTCAACGATAGTTTAGAAGAAGTTTTTGAGAACAAGGAGCAAATTGAAGTCTCCAGGTTTTACGAGAGGCTTCCAAAGCCCACTTCCATCGCAGTCCAGGAATGGCTGAACGATGAGATCTACCACAGAACTCCCGATACGACGAACGATAACCTCGTGTGAGATGTCTGTTTTAAGCGGTAAAAAAATTCTTCTCGGAGTAACCGCCGGGATTGCTGCTTATAAATCCTCGTATCTCGTCAGATTGTTTGTCAAAGCCGGAGCTGAGGTTAAAGTGGTCATGACCCCTGCGGCCAAAGACTTCGTAACGCCACTTACCCTTTCCACGCTTTCAAAGAATCCCGTTGTTTCCTCGTTCTATGACAAGGATCAGGACAACGAGCTTTGGAACAGCCATGTCGAATTGGCGCTATGGGCAGATTTGATGCTCATCGCCCCTTTGACGGCCAACACCATGGCAAAAATGACGGAGGGCGTTTGCGACAACCTGTTGATGGCGACCTACCTGTCTGCCAAATCCGACGTGTATTTCGCCCCGGCAATGGACCTGGATATGTACCAGCACGACACAACCCGGAAAAACATCGAAACCCTGACAGAAAGAGGGCACAAGATGATCCCTCCCGGCACCGGGGAACTTGCTAGTGGACTGGAAGGTGAGGGTCGCATGGCCGAGCCCGAAGATATTTTTAGGTTTATTGAAGATGATATTCGCTCCGGTCTTCCGCTGCTTGGCAAAAAGGTGCTGATCACTGCGGGGCCCACTTATGAAGCAATAGATCCGGTTCGGTTCGTAGGAAATCATTCCTCAGGAAAAATGGGGTACTCCCTTGCCCAGGAAGCCGCCCGTCTGGGAGCTCATGTCTATTTGATCAGTGGTCCGACGAGTTTACCTGTGGAGCATTCCGGGATTGAAAGAATAAATGTGGTGAGTGCCGAGGAAATGTATCTGGCAACGCATCGCTATGCAGATGATATGGACATTGCCATTTTTTCTGCTGCTGTCTCCGATTTCAGGCCCAAAACGGTCTCTTCGGAGAAAATTAAAAAGGCAAAGGACGCGGATCAGCATATGACCCTTGAATTGGTTCGGACAAAGGACATTCTGGCTTCGGTTGGAAAGATCAAGAAAAGGGGGCAGTTCATCGTTGGCTTTGCATTGGAAACGGAAAATGAATTTGAGAACGCCCGATCCAAAATGACGGAAAAGAACCTCGATATGATCGTCCTGAACTCCTTAAGAGACAAAGGAGCGGGATTCAAATCGGATACGAATAAAATCAGTATCTTGGTCAGTGACGGCCGGGTCATTGATTTTGAATTGAAAGTCAAGGAGGAAGTGGCCGAAGACATTTTCAATGAAATAATCAAGAATATTCATGCGTAAATTTTTTTGGGTTGCATTTTTTTTCCTCGGATTCAGTGGAATGAGCCAGGAACTGAATTGCATGGTCAATATCAACATCGACCAGGTCGGAATTTCGAATCGCAAGCTTTTCGAAACCATGCAAAATGACATCTTCGAGTACATGAACAACACGAAGTGGACCACTCAGAATTACCAGAAGCACCAAAAGATCGATTGCAGCCTAACGATTAACATACTTGAGGTTGTATCGGCCAATTCATTTCGCGGAAGTTTGCAGCTCCAGGTCTCGCGACCGGTTTACAATTCGACTTATGTCACCAGTATCCTGAATTTTAATGACAATGATATTTCGTTTCAATATGCTGAATTTCAGCCGTTTGTTTACAACGAGAATGCGTTTGAGTCAAACCTCTTGTCGTTGCTGACCTTTTACGCCTACACAATCCTGGGGTACCAGGCCGATACGTTCGGATTCAAGGGGGGTGAAATGTTTTTCCGCAAGGCCGAACAGGTGGTCAACGTGGCACAGCAGGGAGGTGGTAGAGGTTGGAACCGGATAGATGGGAATTTCACACGCTATCAGCTCAACGAGAATTTGCTTTCTCCCGTATACGAGCAATATCGCAAGACCATGTATGAATACCACCTTAAAGGGTTGGATAAAATGGTTGAGAACAGCCGAGAGGCCAAAGAGACCATGAGCAACTGCATTTCGGATCTTCAGGGATTGTACATGGAGCGGCCAAACAATTTTTTGATACGCGTCTTTTTTGACACGAAGAGTGATGAGATTGTCGATGTCTTTTCGGATGGGCCCAGGATTGACACGTCCAGGCTACGACAGGTACTTTCCACCATTTATCCTTCATTCGATGAAAAGTGGAAGGAAATCAAGATTTGAGAAAATATGCTATTGTCCCTGACCATAAAGAACTATGCCCTGATACGCGATCTTGCCGTGGACTTCACGCAGGGTCTGTCGATAATCACCGGTGAAACAGGTGCGGGAAAATCAATTTTACTGGGTGGCCTGAGTCTTGTTTTGGGCAAGAGGGCAGATACGGCCCTGGTTTATGATAAAGGCAACAAATGCGTGGTGGAGGCCCGGTTCGACGTGAAACAATACGGTTTGCAACCTCTATTTGAAAAAGAAGACCTGGATTACGATGATGAGCTGATCTTAAGGAGGGAGATCCTGCCCAACGGAAAGTCAAGGGCCTTTGTCAATGATACTCCAACCACCCTGAACATTCTGTCAGCGATTTCATCCCGGATCATAGACATTCATTCACAGCATGAGACCCTTCAGCTGGCTGATTCGTCCTATCAATTCAATATCGTCGATTCCATTGCAGGCAATGAAGAGCTGTTATCAGGTTATGCTCAGGGCATGGAGGAGATGAAGCGCCTGGAGAAAGAGCTTGGGCAACTGCATGAAAAAGAAGCACAGGCATTGAGAGATCACGATTACAATCAGTTCATTTTCCAGGAGCTCGAAGACGCCGATCTAGAAATCGATGAACAGGAGGAGTTGGAATCGGAATTGGACAAGCTCTCCCATGCCGAGGAGATCAAAAGCACGCTCAATCAAATTCTGGAAGAGGCAGACAGAGAATCATTCGGATTGAATGAGATTCTCAGCAGTGTAAAAAGCTCCCTTTCCAAAATCGCGCGTTATTCGGATTCTTATGAAGCTTTGAGCCGCCGATGGGAGAGTCTGAACATCGAAGCGAAGGATCTTTTGTATGAAGTAGAGTCGGAGAATGATCAATTGGTGCATGACCCGGCTGAGCTGGAAAGAGTGGAGTCAAGGTTACAGCTTATACATGGCCTGGAGAAAAAGCACGGAGTTGCCTCAATAGAGGAATTGCTGAATCTCAAGTCGGAGTATGCCAGAAAGCTGGATGAAAAAGAACTGGCATCCGGTAGAATCGAGGAGATAGAGCTGGAGATTAAAGACCTAAAGGAACAACTCAGGGCTCTTGGAGATTCATTGCATAAGAATAGAAAGGCCGCCTTGCCGGAATTCACGGATAAAATGGTGAAAACCCTTGCAGAACTGGAAATGAAAAACACAAGACTTCGCGTGAGTCTTGAAAAAGGGGAAGAGCTTTTGAGAAATGGCATGGATGAGCTTGAGTTTGAGATTTCATCCGACAAAGGCCTCACTTTTGAGCGTATAGGCAGGATTGCCTCCGGAGGAGAGATGTCAAGATTGATGCTGGCTGTCAAATTCATCCTTTCCGAGTATGCATCGTTGCCCGCTATTATCTTTGATGAGATTGATTCCGGGGTTTCCGGGGAGGTATCCAACCGCATTGCAGATCTTTTGCTTCGTATGAGCACCAATATGCAGGTGATCAGCATAACGCATCTGCCGCAGGTGGCATCCAAAGGGCAGCAGCATTACCAGGTTTATAAGAAAGAGGCGGAAGAAGGCATAACGACGAACATAAAAAGGCTCAATGACGATGAGCGACTGGTTCACCTGGCTGAAATGCTTGGCGGAAGCAAGGTTACGGATTCGGCATTGGCCCATGCGAGACAACTTTTGTCCCAGGATACCCTTTCTCGTGAGAAACATTAAATTTGTCGACGGGGTAGGAGTATCAATAGGAAAAAAGAGATTACACAGAGACAGATGACTGTCCGAAGGATTGGGAAAGCATCTGGAATTCTATAAACGATTAAAACTAATTGGACATGTACAATTTACTGAAAGGAAAAAAAGGAATCATTTTTGGAGCCTTGAACGAAGATTCCATTGCGTGGAAAGTCGCAGAGCGGGCTCACGAAGAAGGGGCGAGCTTTGTACTCACTAATGCCCCGATAGCGATGCGAATGGGGGCTATCAATGAGCTGGCAGAAAAAACAGGATCGAAGATCATCCCGGCCGATGCCACCTCCATGGAGGATTTGGAAAAGCTCGTGACAGAATCCATGGAGATCCTCGGCGGGAAAATTGATTTTGTCCTGCACTCAATTGGCATGTCTATCAATGTCCGCAAGGGAAAGCACTACACGGATTCCAACTACGATTTCACACACAAGGGATTCGACGTCTCTGCCCTGTCCTTTCACAGGGTCATGAATGTGCTCTACAACAAGAAGGCGATGAACGAATGGGGCTCCATCGTCGCGCTGACTTATATGGCAGCTCAACGTGTCTTCCCGGATTATAACGATATGGCCGACAACAAGGCCTACCTGGAGTCAGTGGCTCGCAGTTTTGGGTATTTCTTCGGAAGGGATCACAAGGTAAGGGTGAATACAATTTCCCAGTCTCCAACACCGACAACCGCCGGTAGTGGTGTCAAAGGATTCGAGGGGTTCCTGAGCTATGCCGACAAGATGTCACCGCTTGGCAATGCAACAGCCCTGGATTGTGCTGATTACACCATTACTCTTTTTTCGGACCTCACTCGAAAAGTCACCCTGCAGAATTTGTTCCACGATGGGGGCTTCTCCAACATGGGTGTCAGCGATGTCATCATGGAGAATTTTATGGGTGAGGAGCAGTAGTACGATACGCCAAAACTGAATTTGCTTGCTGTTTTCAATCATCATTCCGGTGTACAACAGGCCTCATGAGCTCGAAGAATTACTCGAGAGCATCACGAGGCAACAAGGAAATGTGCCGCTGGAGGTGATTGTGGTTGAAGATGGTTCAGATAGAACATCAGAAAATGTTGTAAATCAATACCAAGAAAATCTTAATATAAAGTATTGCTTTAAACAAAATTCGGGTCCGGGTGACAGTCGAAATTACGGTATGCGAAGGTCTTCGGGAGCCTATTTTTTGCTGCTCGATTCGGACTGCCTGCTTCCCGAAGACTATCTCTCGAAAGTCACTGCCGCTCTGGAAAGAAATTTCACTGATGCCTTTGGAGGTCCGGATGCTGCACATCCTTCCTTCAGCATGAACCAAAAGGCCTTCAATTACGCCATGACGTCTTTGCTGAGCACAGGCGGGCTCCGCTCATCCGAGAGTGAGAAAAGAAAATTTCAACTGCGCAGTTTTAATATGGGTATCTCCTCGCGGGCATTTGAATTGACCGGGGGCTTTGGCAAACAACGAATCGGTGAGGACATTGACCTCAACTTTCGTTTGCTTGAAAAGAATTGTTCCACTCAGTTCCTGCCGGAGGCATTTGTATATCACAAGAGGCGAGGGACGTGGGTGCAATTCTTTCGTCAAACCCGTAATTTTGGAGCGGCCAGACCGATACTGAATCGCATGCATCCCGGGACGGCTAAATTTACGTATGCACTGCCGAGCCTGTTTGATCTGGGACTGATTGCGTCATTAGTTCTGGCCTTTTTCGGTTTTCCATTTCTTTTGATTCCTTTCGCTGTTTATTTTCTGGCAGTCTTTGTGGATTCCACGCGACTGAATCGCAATCCCATCGTTGGCTTTTTGAGCTGCATAGCCGTGTTTGTTCAATTCCTGGGTTACGGTTCAGGCTATCTCCGAACCGAATTCAGGATGAGAATTCAAGGCAAGTCAAACAAAGAGGCCTTTCCCGAAATGTTTGCGTAATTTTGCCGAATCAAGCAAAACGAATGGACTACGCTAAAAATATTCTGGAAACCATTGGGAACACGCCCATGGTGAAGCTCAACAAGATCGTGGAAGGTATCGATGCCACCGTGCTGGCTAAGATTGAGACTTTCAATCCGGGTAACTCCGTAAAGGACCGGATGGCACTCAAGATGATTGAGGATGCCGAAGAACAGGGTTTGCTCCAACCGGGCGGCACCATTATCGAAGGCACTTCCGGCAATACCGGAATGGGTCTGGCAATCGCCGCGAATGTAAAAGGATATAAATGCATCTTTGTCATCGCTGACAAGCAATCCAAAGAAAAAATTGACATTCTCAAAGCGCTGGGTGCCGAAGTTGTCGTGTGCCCAACAGCCGTAGAACCCGAGGATCCGCGTTCCTACTATTCCGTTTCACGTCGATTGGCTGAAGAAACCCCGAACTCCTGGTATGCCCTTCAGTACGACAATCTTTCCAATACCGCGGCTCACTATGAGAGCACGGGGCCGGAGATATGGAAACAGACCGACGGCAAAGTTACCCATTTCGTGGTCGGCGTTGGAACAGGCGGGACCATTTCAGGAGTTGGCAGGTACTTGAAGGAACAGAACCCCAACATCAAGATCTGGGGTATTGACACATACGGATCCGTATTCAAAAAATACCACGAAACCGGGGAATTTGACCCCAATGAGATCTATTCCTACATCACGGAAGGAATCGGAGAGGATATCCTTCCGGCGAATGTCGATTTTGATATCATAGATGGTTTTGAAAAAGTTACCGACAAGGACGGAGCGGTATATACACGAAAACTCGCTCGGGAGGAAGGGATTTTTGTTGGCAATTCTGCAGGCTCAGCCATCAAAGGTGTGTTGCAGCTAAAAGACAATTTCAAGCCGGATGACGTTGTGGTTGTATTGTTCCACGATCACGGGAGTCGTTATGTGGGCAAGATGTTCAACGACGACTGGATGCGTGAACGCGGTTTCCTTGAGGAAAAAGTCAGATCTGCAGCTGATCTGACGGCTCGGCGCGAGGATAAGGAATTGATTACGGTCAAGACCGAGGAACTGGTCTCACACGCCATTGAGCGCATGCGAACCCATGATATCTCCCAATTGCCGGTAATGGATGCCGAGGGTTTTGTGGGCTCACTTGACGAAGGAGACCTGTTCAGGTCGTATTTTGAAGACAAGGACATTGCGGATCGACCGATCAAGGAAATCATGAATAAGCCTTTTCCAATAGTTCAGAAGAATGCCTCTCTCGAGGATATTTCCAAACTCATTGACAAGAACAACCCGGCTGTGTTGGTAGAAATGGGATCAGGCAAGTTTCAAATTGTCACCAAGCACGACATCATCCGGGTAATCGGATGAATCGTGATTTCCGAAAAGTGTTCCGATTTATCCGTTATTGATATTCGGGGTACCAATTGCGAAGACGTACCTCGATACCTTTAGAACCCTTGTCCACCAGGGCCTTAAATGCAGCTGTATCACTCATATCGGGTCTTCCCCTGTAATGGTAAGGATAAACAATGGCCGGCTCAAACTCGAGAACCGCACTGGCCGCCTGATTGATGTCCATAGTATAGGGCAGATTCATGCACACAAAGGCGATGTCAATTGCGTCAAGCTCTCTCATTTCAGGAATGTCCTCTGTGTCACCCGAAATATACACCCGTTTGTCACCCAGGGTGAGGATGTAACCGTTCCCCCGGCCTTTGACGTGTTTGGCATCGGGTGCTTCTGGAAGATTGTACATGGGAATCGCCTCAATCAGAATGCCCAGGTCCCCGTGTTTATCCCCATTGTTGACTACAGAGGTGCTTTTTTTGTATTTCTCAGACATCTTGTCCTTAACCGCCTGGGGTGCGATAATCGTTGTTCCTTCTGTGTTTAGCGCGTCCAGGGTCTTCTCATCCAGGTGGTCGCCGTGGATGTCGGTGATCAGGATCAGATCCGGTTTGTCCAACCCTTTAAAGGCCTGCTCTCCGCCGTAGGGATCAACATAGATCGTTTTTTCATCGAATTGAATCATCAAAGTGCCATGTAAAACGGGTTGAATGGTCAATTCACCTGCTGGGGTCGTGAAATGATCCGCTTCCGGGCGCTGGGCCAGGGCACCTGTGGCGAGACTTGAGACAAAGAGAAATAAGAAAAATTTTTTCATGAGAATGAGTGTTAAGTTAAAAAAGCTTTTGAACCTCCAGTCTGAGAAAGCCAAGTGCCGCTTGGGTAGGTCCTTCCTGAGTCATTACCGATTTCATCACTTCCTCCTGAAAGCTCGCGATATCCTTGACGTCTTCCTTTTCAGAGGCGCTGCGAATGATCTTGACCATCACGCTTTTTGAGGTTTTGACCGCTTTCCAGGCGGTCTCTGAAACGTAGATCTGCTGGGCCAGGTTGTGCTCAAATTCCTGCTCGATCACTCCAATGAGCTTCTGAGCATAGGCCTGACTGTCTTTTCCAGTGGGTTTTACCCGAAGAAGGAGCTTCGAAGGGGATATGCGCTCCAGAAAAAGCGTCAGACGCTCATAAGCCTGGAGACGCAGAGGCAACGCAATTTTTTGACCTTCCTTCCGGATTTGAAAATTCCTTCGCTTGTCATCGTTGCTCGACTGTGTTTTAAAAAAATACATCGCCACAAGACCCGTTATGATAGCGGGCAGTGTGAAGGCCAGGACTTCAAAGATTTTGTTCGTTTCCATTGTTTGTATGTAATGCAGACCAAAGATAGACTTTGTCAAACAAAGAGCAAACTAATTTCGCTTGCAACCTGTGTGCCTTGAAAACCGACTTGACTATCGAATTTCTGTCACTATTGTTACACAACTGTAATTTTCATAGCTTTACTGATATTTATCACGGAAAATCATTTCGTACTGACCTAATTTTGAATCATATTAACGGATCAAAACATGCCTAAATAGGGCAGATCACTAAATTACTCATCATGTTAAACAAATTTGTACAATACATTTTAATTTTATTCAGCACGGCGGCCCTTGCTCAGACGGGGCATGTCATGCAGGGAGTGGGTGCAGTAAACATGTCGATGGGGGGTGCAGCTACGGCCCAACCCTTGGACATCAGTGGGGCCATGCAATGGAACCCGGCTGCCCTATCGGTATTTGACGGAACCAAATTGAAAATCGATGCGGGAGCCTTCTTCTCATCGCCTGAGCTTTTCTCAACGGTACCGACCCCTGAAGGTCCATTCAGCGGTTCGACCGAGGATGACCGGGGAACTTCCATTCTTCCAGCTCTTGCAATCGCATGGGGAAAAGAGGATAGTAAGCACACCTTTGGATTTTCGGCTTTCGGAATCAGTGGCTTTGGAGTCACATTCCCTGAGAATTTTGAAAACCCGATTAACTTTCCGCAGTCACAAGGAGGTTTTGGACGTATAGAATCCGACTACAGCTTGCTTCAGGTGGGCTTTACCTGGTCGTACGCGATTTCCGACAAGTTTTCTATCGGTTTGCAGCCCAACCTGGACTATGCGACGTTGTCTCTGGAGCCCAATCCATTGGCCGCACCTGATTTTCCACCGGAAATGGGGGGAACCGGGAAGGGGTACCCGAAAGGAGATGCCACCGCTATCGGTTACGGAGGACAGATCGGACTTTTCTATGATTCTCTAAATGGCTTCAAATTCGGTTTGAGCTATAAATCACAACAGTATTTCAACGAATTTGATTTTGACAACCAATACCTTGACGGATCAGATGCGCCCGACGTGAAGTTCACAATGAACTACCCGGCCATATACTCTGTCGGTCTTGGATATTCTAAGGGAATCGTCGACGTTGCCCTGGATTATCGCTACATAGATTATGAGAATACAGATGGATTCAAGGAATCCGGATGGTCCTTCGCGAGCAATGGATTCCCAACGGGTGCAGTGAATGGCTTTGGCTGGGAGAATATCTCAGTCGTGTCTGCCGGTCTGCAATTGAAAGCTATCGAAAGATTGCCATTGCGTTTTGGATACACCTACAGCACAAACCCAATCAATGAAGATCTGGCCTTTTTCTCCGTTCCTGCAACGGCAGTCATCGCCCATGCCTTCCAGTTTGGTTTCAGCTATGAGTTTAGCGACACCTTCGTTCTGGATGCGGTTTATCATTACGGAACCAGTGACGGAACAACTTCGGGACCTATACTGAACCCCATGGCAATAACGCCTAACGACCCACTTGGGGCTATCCCAGGGTCTGAAGTGGCTTATGACATGACAACTTCCATGATCATGGTGGGTCTGAATTTCAATCTGGGTGGAAAAGACACCGACGGTGATGGCGTAAAGGACAAGGATGATCTTTGCCCTGAAGTAGCAGGACTCGAACAGTTCAACGGATGTCCCGATTCAGACGGTGACGGAATCCAGGATTCTGAGGATGCTTGCCCGAATGAGGCAGGTTTGGCTGAATTCAACGGATGTCCTGACAGAGATGGAGACGGATTTCCTGACAAAGAAGACATGTGTCCCGATGAAGCAGGATTGGAACAATTCAACGGATGCCCCGATACCGATGGTGATGGCGTCATGGATAAAAATGACGAATGCCCGAACGAAGCGGGCCCCGTTGAAAACAAAGGTTGCCCTGTCAAAGACCAGGATGGTGACGGTGTTCCGGATGCAGAGGACAAATGTCCAGGCGTAGCCGGTGTTGCTGAAAACTACGGCTGCCCTATGATCACTGAAGCTGCTCAAACCGAGTTGACCAATCTCGCCAGAGCGATCTACTTCCGAACAGGAAAAGATACATTCACCGATGAGACTTCAATTCGACTCGAAGGCATAAGCAAAATACTCGCTGAGTACAAGGATGTCAAGTTTGTCGTTGAGGGTCATACCGACAATACAGGCAGTGACAAGATCAACAATGAGCTTTCTCAAAAGAGAGCAGATGCAGTAAGAGACTATTTGATCGAAAATGGATTCCCAGCTGAGAACATTCGTTCGGCAGGTTTTGGCTCAGCCAATCCTATAGGCGACAACAGCACTTCAAAAGGAAGACAACAGAACAGGAGAGTTGAGATTCTCGCAGAGAAAATGTAATCCTGTTTCAAATTATGAAAGAGGGCCGCAGAGATGCGGCCCTTTTTTTTTAAAAGTTGTAGATAACTTTTATTGTAGGGCTTCAATAACCATTGTATTTTTGGTCAAAAACAAAGGGAGTTGAGCAGTTATCTCGATGCATTGAACGAAGCACAAAGAGAGGCAGTGCTTCAGAAAGAAGGGCCGATGATCATCATTGCAGGTGCGGGATCGGGCAAGACAAGGGTCTTGACCTATCGCATCGCTCATCTGATGGAGAATGGTGTGGATCCCTTCAACATCCTTGCTCTTACCTTTACCAATAAGGCGGCCCGGGAAATGAAGAGTCGAATCGCATCCGTTGTCGGGCAGAGCGAATCGAAGAACCTCTGGATGGGTACTTTTCACAGTGTTTTTGCACGGATCCTGAGAAGTGAGGCCGAGAAACTGGGCTACCCCTCGAATTTCACCATTTACGACACCCAGGACAGTGTGAGACTCCTCACATCGATCATCAAGGAGTTGCAGCTCGAAAAGGACCGGTACAAGCCCAAGCAGGTGCTGCACAGGATTTCCCAATTCAAGAATAGCCTGATCACAGTTCGCTCCTATTACCAAAACCCGGAGCTCATCGAGGCGGATCGAGCTGCCGGACGTCCCGAAACGGGGGCCATTTACAAGATGTATGTCGATCGATGCTTCAAGGCTGGGGCGATGGATTTTGATGATCTTCTTTTGAGAACCAATGAGCTCCTGACCCGGTTCCCGGAAGTGTTGGCAAAATACCAGGATCGCTTTCGTTATATCCTGGTCGATGAGTACCAGGACACCAACCATTCCCAGTACCTGATCGTGCGCGCTTTGGCCGACCGCTACCAGAACATCTGTGTTGTTGGCGATGACAGTCAGAGCATTTACGCCTTCCGAGGTGCGAACATTCAGAACATCCTGAATTTTCAAAAGGATTACGAAGGGGTAAAGATCTTCAAGCTCGAACAGAACTACAGGTCCTCCAAGAACATAGTGCGTGCAGCCAACAGCGTGATCGACAAGAACAAGACCAAGCTGGAAAAAGAGATCTGGACCTCGAATGACGAAGGTGGAAAGATCCGCGTAATGCGAACTTTTCAGAAGGGGATGAGGGACGATTCGTGGCCAGTTCGATTTTTGACAACAAAATGCAGCACCAGCTGCAGAATAACAGCTTTACCGTGCTGTATCGAACAAACGCCCAATCTCGTGCCATTGAGGATGCCCTGAGAAAGAAAAACATCAAATACCGGATTTACGGAGGCTTGTCTTTTTATCAGCGCAAGGAGATCAAAGACGTTTTGGGCTATTTGAGATTGCTTGTCAACCCCAATGATGAGGAGGCCCTGAAGCGAGTCATCAATTATCCGGCAAGGGGAATCGGCCAGACTACCCTCGACCGTCTATCCCTTGCTGCCAACCAGAATAACCTCTCGATATTTGAAGTCCTGATGAAGCTGGATACCCTGAATATTGGGGTGAACTCGGGCATTCGCACCAAGCTGCAGAACTTTGTCAATATGATTGGAAGCCTGCAGATCGAGGCCCGGAGCAAAGATGCTTTTGAGGTGGCAAGCCAGGTGGTGAAGACTACGCGGATTCTCCGTGACATCGAAAGCGAAGGCACCCCGGAGGCAATTAGCCGCGTGGAGAACGTCCAGGAGCTCCTCAATGGAATCCGGGATTTCATCGTGGAGCAGAAGGACAAAGAAGAGGACTCCTCACTTGAATATTTCTTGGAGGATGTGGCATTGGCCACTGATTTTGACAAAGAGAAGGAAGATGAGCCCCGTGTCTCTCTGATGACCATTCACCTGGCCAAAGGACTGGAGTTTCCCTTCGTATACATTGTCGGATTGGAAGAGAACCTTTTTCCTTCGGCCATGAGCATGAACACGCGGAGTGAAATCGAAGAGGAGAGAAGGTTGTTCTACGTGGCCCTTACGCGGGCCGAGCGGCAAGTCTACCTGAGCTACGCTCAATCGCGATACCGATGGGGAAAGCTCATCGACTGTGAGCCCAGTCGTTTTCTGGAGGAAATTGACGAGCAGTATTTGGAAGATCTGGCGCCCAAACCGGTTTCACAGCCAAAAGCCTTTATTGACAGGGATGTATTTGGGAGTCCGGAACCGGGAACAATACGGTTTAAAAAACCCCTGCAACGAACTCCGCAAAAAAAGAACAAAAGAATAGAATCAAAGCCCGTATCGAGAGCAGCCGCGAAGCCGTCTGGAGGCAACTACAAAAAGATAAGCGAAGTTAAAAATGTTGTGCTTTCCGATGGCTCGGACCTTAAAACAGGAAGTATCGTGGAACACGGAAAGTTCGGTCGGGGAGAAGTGGTCACCCTGGATGGCACTGGTGGAAATCAGAAGGCGGAAATCCGGTTTGATTCGGGAGAAACTAAAAAGTTGCTCCTTCAATTCGCGAAGTTGAAGATAATTGAGTGATCCGGCCTCTTTAAAGTCAAAAAATGATTACTTTGCGGGCAAGTAAAAAAGAATGATTTAGCGAGAAAAGCAAATGGATTTAGAATACAATGCAGAGCGGGAGAAATTGATCATCCCGGAGTACGGAAGACATATACAGAAGTTGGTCAATCATTGCATCGCGCTTGAAGACCGGGAAGAGAGAAACAAGATGGCGGAAGCCATTGTCCATGTCATGGGGAACATGCAGCCTCATCTTAGGGATGTGCCTGATTTTCAGCACAAGCTATGGGATCAGATCTTCATCATGTCGGACTATCGTTTGGATGTCGACACGCCATATCCCAAACCCGAGAGGGAGGTTCTTCAGGCAAAGCCAGAGCCCCTGGCTTATCCCCGATCAGCTTCAAAATACAGGTTCTACGGAAACAATATTCAAATCATGATCGATACGGCTCTCACCTGGGAAGATGGGGAGATGAAAGACGCTTTGGTATACGCCATTGCGAACCACATGAAAAAATGCTACCTCAATTGGAACAAAGACACGGTGGACGATGACGTTATCTTGAGTCACCTCAAGGAACTTTCAGGGGGGAAGCTGGAGCTGCAGGAGAAAGAAATGCTGTCTGAATCAAAAGATTTGCTAAAACAGAAGATGTTCAAGACCTACCCAAAATCAGGTCACAAGTCAGGTCAGAAACAAGGCAAGAAAAATTACAGAAAAAGATAATCGCTTAATCCGTTCCCATGTCAGTATTCCGCATTGAAGGCGGGCATCGCCTAAGTGGAGAGATTGTGCCACAAGGCGCCAAAAATGAGGCTCTCCAGATCATTTGTGCAACCCTGTTGACACCCTCGAAGATAACCATTAGCAATATTCCGGACATTCGGGATGTCAACAAATTGATCTTCATCCTCGGGGAGCTCGGGGTCAAGATCGAAAAGCTGGATTCCAACACGTATACCTTTCAGGCAGATGATCTGAATCTGGACTACCTCGAATCCCTGCAGTTCAAAAAAGATGGCAGCTCCTTGCGCGGTTCGATCATGATCGTGGGGCCTTTGCTGACGCGATTCGGCAAGGGATACATTCCGAGGCCCGGTGGTGATAAGATAGGAAGGAGAAGGCTCGATACCCATTTTGAAGGGTTTATCAAGTTGGGAGCCAAGTTCAGATACAATCGAGAAGAGTATTTCTATGGGGTAGAGGCCGATGAGCTCGTAGGTACGGAAATGCTTCTTGACGAGGCCTCCGTGACGGGTACGGCCAACATCCTGATGGCCGCGGTTTTGGCCAAAGGAGAGACCGTAATCTACAATGCGGCCTGTGAACCTTACCTTCAGCAACTCAGCAAAATGCTTGTGAGCATGGGTGCCAAAATCGATGGCATAGGGTCCAACCGCTTAATTGTGCAAGGCGTTGAATCGCTCGAAGGATGCGAGCACAGGGTTTTGCCCGATATGATCGAGATCGGAAGCTGGATCGGAATGGCCGCCATGACCCGATCTGAATTGACAATAAAGGATGTCAGTTGGAAGGATTTGGGTCTCATACCCAATGTTTTCAGGAAATTGGGCATTCAACTGGAAAAACGTGGCGATGACATCTATATTCCGGCCCAGGAGAGTTATGAGATTCAGGGGTATCTCGATGGATCGATACTTACCGTGTCTGATGCTCCATGGCCTGGTTTCACCCCGGACTTGCTCAGCATCATCCTGGTGGTTGCGACTCAGGCGAAGGGTAGTGTTTTGATCCATCAGAAGATGTTCGAGAGCAGGCTTTTCTTTGTTGATAAGCTCATAGACATGGGGGCCAAAGTGATTCTTTGCGACCCGCATCGGGCTACGGTGATCGGCATGAACCACGAGTCGAGTTTAAAGGCGACCGTGATGACATCTCCCGATATCCGCGCAGGGATTTCCCTCTTGATCGCAGCTTTATCAGCCAAAGGAACCAGCACCATTCACAACATTGACCAAATTGACAGGGGATACGAGAACATCGATGGCAGACTTCGCGCACTCGGTGCCAAAATCGAGCGTATAGATAGCACTTTTTAACCCCCTGACCACAGTCCACCGGAATTAAGTGACATTATGGCACATTAAAACGCTTGGCAAGTAATTTGCTTACTGAGGGTAGAAGGATAAATATGAAATCTTATGAGTAAGAAAGAACAAAATGAAAAGGGCCGGGAAAAGGATCATAATCCCGGAGGAAACGACATAGATCAGAAAGAGGTACACGACGAAATGGCTACAGAGAAAACGAAGGCAGGGGAATCCGAATCTGAGGAGACCGAAATGGATGAGTTGGAAAAACTCAGTAATGAAGTTCAGAAGGAAAAAGACAATTTTCTTAGACTTTTCGCGGAGTTTGAGAACTACAAAAAACGAACCTCTCGTGAGCGAATTGAGTTATTCAGCACAGCCAATAAAGAACTGATGCTTGCGCTGTTGCCTGTTCTCGATGATTTTGAGCGTGGTCTGAACGAGATCGAGAAATCTTCCGACGGACCTCTTTTTGAGGGGATGAAGCTCATCTACAATAAGTTCAAAAATACACTTATCCAAAAGGGACTCAAAGAAGTGGAGGTGAAGACAGGAGATGTTTTTGACCCTGAAATCCATGAGGCAATTTCACAGATTCCGGCTCCTGACAAAAAACTCAAGGGAAAGATTATCGATGTTGTGGAAAAAGGGTACAAGCTCGGTGATACGATTATTCGTTATCCTAAAGTAGTAATGGGGAGCTGAAGCTCTTTGAAATTTAAAGGAAAATCAAGTGAAACAGGATTATTACGAAGTTCTCGGTGTAAACAAGAACGCCACGGCAAGTGAGATCAAAAAGGCGTACAGGAAGAAGGCCGTTCAAAATCACCCCGACAAGAATCCCGGAGACAAGGCGGCTGAAGAAAGGTTTAAACAGGCGGCAGAAGCTTATGAGTCTTGAGCAGCCCTGACAAGAAGGCCAAATACGATCAATACGGTCATGCTGCCTTTGAAAACGGAGGTGCCGGAGGAGGCTTTGGCGGGATGAACATGGAGGACATCTTCAGTCAGTTTGGTGATATCTTCGGAGGTCATTTCGGTGGTTTCGGCGGCGGCTTTTCCGGGGGAGGGCGTCAGGCGCGCGTTAAAGGAAGCAATCTCAGAATTCGTGTGAGACTGGAGCTCAAGGACATTCTTAACGGAGTTACCAAAAAGGTCAAGGTCAAGAGGCAGGTTCAGGCTCCAGGGGTGACCTTTTCGACCTGTTCGAGTTGCAACGGCCAGGGAAGCGTCACGCGAATCACAAATACGATCCTGGGCAGAATGCAAACAGCGACGACCTGTCCCACCTGCAAAGGTGCCGGAAAAATGGTCGACCACCGTCCCAAGGGTGCAGATGCAAACGGCATGATCCTCAAAGAGGAAACCGTCGAAATCGAAATCCCGCCAGGGGTTACAGACGGGGTACAACTGAAAGTTGCAGGCAAAGGGAATGAAGCACCCGGCGATGGCATACCGGGAGACATTCTGGTCGTGATACAGGAAATGCCCCATGAGACATTGAAACGCGAGGGGAGCAACCTGCACTATGATCTGTATATCAGTATTGCGGATGCAGCTCTCGGAACGACCGAGGAGATCGACACGTTGACAGGAAAAGTCAGGATTAAAATTGATGAGGGCACGCAGTCAGGCAAGATATTGCGTCTGCGGGGAAAGGGAGTCCAAAGTCTGGATCGATACGGAAAAGGCGACCTGTTGGTCCACATAAATGTCTGGACACCCAGAAAGCTGAGCAAGGAACAACGTGAGTTTTTTGAAAGAATGAAGGACCATGAAAATTTTAAGCCTCGTCCCTCGAACTCCGAAAAATCATTTTTTGAAAAGGTGAAAGACATGTTTTCCTAGTGGGAGGTCATCCTGACCATTTGTGCTAAGTTTTTGGAAAACAGTATTTTTTTAACAAATATTTTCATTATATTTGTTTTGCTGAATTCACGAATTCAGTAACTTTTTCTTTTTCATAGCAATTTTCCCACTCTTATCTTTAGAGTGGGTTTTTTTATTTTCAGCCTTCTCGTTTGTGAATATTCCAAAATAATTTTCATTTTAATTAGGAAATTGATCCTTTTATTGTATTTTTACAGCCTACGTATTACTTTTAATAGTAATATTCTTTTTCATAGCAATTTTCCCACTTTTGTTTACAAAAGTGGGATTTTTTTTTCCTGTCCAATGGTTGTACTTTTGCAGAAAAGTAAGTCATCTCATCGCTTTGAAAATACAACTTCAGAAATTGTTTTTCAGAGAGGAAAGTCCGGACACCACAGGGTAGCGTAGCGGATAACATCCGCCTCTGCGTTCAGGCGCAGAAGGACAAGTGCAACAGAAAGCATGTACAGTTCGGCTGTAGTGAAATCAGGTAAACTCTATGCGGTGCAATGCCATGTACATTGGAAATCTGGCTTCGGCCGGTTAAGGATGACCCGTCCGACTCCAAGGGGTAGGCAGCTAGAGTCTCAGAGCAATCTTTGACCCAGATAAATGATGAGAATCCATCTTCGGAAGGATAACAGAATCCGGCTTATTGGCTTACTTTTTTTTCTTTTTTGCAATTTGACAACGACCGATTTATCAATTTGAAAAAAGCACGTGTTTTGATCTGCTCGAGTTCCAAATGCGCTTAATATTTCGTAGTTTTGTGAACATTTTCTTACAAACAATAAAATAGAAACTATGGCTTTTGATCTCGATATGATTAAGCAGGTTTACAGCCGAATGGCTGAACGGGTAGACGCGGCAAGAGAAGTCGTTGGAAGACCCCTGACCCTGTCTGAGAAAATTTTGTACAACCACCTTTGGGACGGAAACCCCGTTAAGTCTTTTGAGCGAGGCGTAGATTACGTCGATTTTGCTCCGGACAGAATTGCATGTCAGGATGCTACGGCCCAAATGGCGCTGCTTCAATTCATGCAGGCCGGGAAGAAGAAGGTGGCAGTTCCGACAACCGTGCATTGTGATCACCTGATCCAGGCGCGCATCGGTGCCGACAAGGATTTGCAGGAAGCCATTAACACCAGTAGCGAGGTATTCAATTTCCTCGCATCAGTTTCCAATAAATACGGCATAGGCTTCTGGAAGCCAGGAGCCGGAATCATTCACCAGGTGGTACTGGAGAATTACGCCTTCCCGGGAGGAATGATGATTGGCACCGATTCACATACGGTGAATGCAGGTGGACTGGGTATGTTGGCGATTGGAGTTGGAGGTGCAGATGCTGTGGATGTGATGGCGGATATGCCCTGGGAGTTGAAGTTTCCCAAACTGATCGGGGTCAAGCTAACGGGTAACCTCAGCGGTTGGACAGCTCCAAAGGACGTCATTCTCAAAGTAGCAGGAATATTGACCGTCAAAGGTGGAACCGGAGCCATTGTAGAATACTTCGGGGAAGGAGCCAAGTCTTTGTCCGCAACCGGTAAGGGTACCATTTGTAACATGGGAGCTGAAATCGGGGCTACAACCTCGACCTTCGGATATGATAAATCCATGGAGCGTTACCTCAGAGCGACGGGTCGCGACGAGGTGGCGGATGCGGCGAATGAAATTGCGCCCTATCTCACTGGAGACGATGAAGTATACGCGGATCCTGACAAATACTTTGACCAGGTGATTGAAATCAACCTGTCAGAACTAAAACCACATCTCAACGGACCCTTTACGCCCGACCTCGCTACGCCAGTGGGTGAGCTCAGGGAAAAAGCGGAAGCCAATGACTGGCCTCTGGAAGTCGAGTGGGGTCTGATCGGTTCGTGTACGAATTCGTCCTATGAGGACCTTTCTCGTGCTGCATCGGTTGCCAAGCAGGCAGTTGACAAGAAATTGGTCACCAAAGCAGAATTTGGAATCAACCCGGGTTCGGAGCAAGTGAGATATACTGCCGAGAGAGACGGACTGTTGGAGATTTTTGAAGATCTGGATGCAATGATATTCACAAATGCCTGTGGACCCTGTATTGGTCAGTGGGCCAGGGAAGGGGCAGACAAGCAAGAAAAGAATACAATTGTTCATTCCTTTAACCGAAACTTCTCGAAACGCGCAGATGGAAACCCGAACACCCATGCTTTTGTCGGATCTCCTGAAATGGTTGCGGCAATTGCGATCTCCGGTCGATTGGATTTCAATCCCGTAACCGATAAACTTATCAACCAGGATGGTGAAGAAGTCATGCTCGATGAGCCGACAGGTTTCGAATTGCCACCTAAAGGATTCGATGTTAAGGATCCTGGATTTGTAGAGCCTGTTGAGGATGGGTCGGCCATTGAAGTGGTTGTCAATCCGGACTCAAAAAGACTACAGCTGCTCACTCCCTTCGAACCTATTGGAACGGATGTAAAAGGAGCCAAGTTGCTGATCAAGGCCTTTGGTAAATGCACCACCGACCACATCTCGATGGCCGGACCCTGGTTGCGCTTCCGAGGTCACCTGGACAATATCTCCGACAACTTGCTCATCGGTGCGGTGAATGCCTTCAACAAGGAAACCAACAAGGTGCAAAATCAACTCACCGGAGAATACGGACCGGTTCCCGACACCGCAAGGGCCTACAAGGCAGCCGGTATTTATTCGGTCGTTGTAGGTGACCATAACTACGGAGAAGGATCCTCACGTGAGCATGCTGCAATGGAGCCCAGGCATCTTGGTGTTGCTGCTGTGATTGTAAAATCCTTTGCCAGAATTCACGAGACAAACCTGAAAAAACAGGGTATGCTTGGTCTGACCTTTGCCAATGAAAGTGACTATGACCTGATCCAGGAGAAAGACACTTTCAATTTTGTTGATCTGGACAGCTTTGCTCCCGGCAAGCAACTGACGTTAGAAGCGGTTCATGAAGATGGTTCCAAAGACCTGATCAAGTTGAATCATACCTACAACTCGAATCAGATCGAGTGGTTCAGGGAAGGTTCGGCCCTGAATCTCATAAAGAAGCAAAACGCTTGATGTTAAACCCCTTCTCGACGAGAAGGGGTTTTTTTATGGTAGAAATGTAAGTCTGTGGGAAGAATTGGGCTGGCCATACTTGTTTTTACCATGTGCCTCATAACTGCTATCTTGCAAAAGGACAAATGGATGACATTCAAAAAATCAGGAATGTCGTTCGAAACCCTTTTTACATGAAATTTATTCGAAAGAACCTTTCCAATATTCTGTTTGTGCTTTTTGCGCTGTTTCTTTTCACGCCATATGGTTTGCCCGTGCGCGCCTTGTTGATAAAAGGCTTGTCGGTAGTGACCACAAGTGTTTTCAATATGGAAGTGGACGAGGATGAAAGGGAGAAATTGGACGATTTCAATTGGAACCTGGTGTCCATGTCAGGCGAAAACCTGAATTTCGAATCGCTGAAAGGCAAGGTCGTCCTGGTCAACTTCTGGGCGACCTGGTGTCCGCCCTGCGTGGCAGAAATGCCCAGTATGCAGGAACTGTACGAAGACTACGGAGATCGTGTTGCGTTTGTCTTCATTGCGCGAGACGATCATGAGCGCGTAGTGAAGTTCTTGAAAAAAAAGAATCTGAGCCTTCCCGTTTATTACGAAAGAACAGCGCCACCAAAGACAATGGCGACGAGTTCCCTTCCCACAACTTATGTGATCGACTCACAAGGCGTGATCCGGGTCGACAAGGTCGGGGCCGCCGACTGGAACAGTAAAAAGGTTCGATCCTTGCTCGATGAGATGATCCAATAAAAAAGTCGCCCTGTTGGGAGCGACTTCATTTTGAAAATTTTTGATAGAAGCACGTCTCTACTCCTTGACCATTTTCACAGGAAGCAAATAAATCTCGCCGTATTTTGAAGGCAAGTGATCCACTTTTTTGTAGTTGAGTTTGTCTCTTAGGTAGTCCTCTGCTTCATCACTTTCTGAATTCACAGACAGGACTATTAATTCCTGATCTGAATTCACCGTGAACAACACTTCCGCAGAATACTCATTTTCTTCGTAATCATCCAGGAAACTGAACCCGATGATGTCGACAATTTCTTCACGCAATTGATCGGTAGGTTTAATTGGATTCGCAAATGAGGCTACGCTTAGTAAAAATACTGCTGAAACGAGAAGGATAAATTTGAAAGATTTCATGATAGATAATTTAGATTAGACACTTTGATTAGACATTTATAACTTAAAGGACGGAACTTTCCGAGCATCTGTTACAATTGTTACAGTTAAATTTTTATCAATTAAGAAACATTTAACGAAAATTGGCCGAAAATTTGGAATTGGTTAAGAATCAATTAACATAATTAACATATTCGCAATTGAATATCGCTAAATGTGTCAATATGACAAATTAAGGCTGGTTATTTGATCTGATCCAGAATTCGAAGAATGATCTGGCAGCCCTTGATGAGATCGGAATCAGAGATGTTGAGGGGAGGCGTGATTCGAGCCGCTCTGGGTTCATAAAGAAGCCAAAAAAGAATCAAACCGTTTTTTATCGATTGATGTATCAGGTAATTGACTTTTTCTGAATCCTTCAGTATCAATGCGAGCATCAGACCTTGTCCGCGAATCTCCAGGATATGCTCGTGCTGCAGGTGTTCTCGCAGCAATCTCTCTTTTGCCTCGACCTTCTCCATCCAATGATTATCGTAAAGCTCCCGCAAGGTAGCAAGGGCCGCAGCTGCGATGACCGGATGACCCCCAAAGGTTGTGATGTGACCGAGTTTAGGGTTTTCTGTAAAGACTGACATGTTCTCTTTGGAAGAGATGAAGGCGCCGATCGGCATGCCACCTCCCAAACCTTTGCCTGTGATCAATATGTCAGGTTCCACCTCATAATTCATAAAACCGAAGAATTTACCGGTTCTTCCAATGCCGCTTTGAATCTCATCCAGGATCAGCAGGGCTCCCACCTGTTGACATCTATTCCTGACCTTTTTCAAATACCCGGGTTCCGGCCTAATAAATCCGGCACCTCCCTGGATGGTCTCCAGAATGACCGCGGCCGTGTTGTGATCAATGACTTCTAGATCAGCTTCATTGTTAAAACGAATGAATCGCGATCCCGGAATCAGAGGGCGATAGGCTCGGTTCTGTTCTTCCCGGCCACAGACACTCATTGCGCCCTGGGTATTTCCATGGTAGGCATTGCGAGCCGCGACAATCTCGGCTCTTCCCGTAAGCCTCTTGGCCAGTTTGATTGCTCCCTCGGTGGCCTCCGTACCAGAGTTTGTCAAGTAGGTGCAGTTGAGTCTCTCAGGAAGTTTGTCAGCCAAAAATCGGCACAGGTCAACCTGCGGGGACTGGATAAATTCTCCATAGACCATCACATGCATGTATTTGTCAAGTTGATCGCTGATCGCTCTCTTCACCCTTTCGGGCTGATGTCCAAGCGTGTTGGCAGATACACCGGCGACAAAATCCAGGTAAGACTTTCCCTGGTCATCATAGAGATAACTTCCCTGTGCCCGCTCTATTTTAAGGGCCAGGGGATGAGGTGATGTCTGGGCCTGGTATGCGAAGAAATCCTCAGTCATCTTTTATGAATATGTCTTCCTTGCTCCGGGGTTGTTCACTCTCTCTCCAATTGAAACCTCTCAGTTTCCTGGCATTCTTCGGCAGCTTCGAGGGAGGATAGGTTTGCCCGTCGGGCTGATTGATGAACCTGGCCTGTTCGATTTTGCTTTCTCTCAGAAGAAAATGGATTTCACTGCAACTTGTTTTTTCTATGCCAATCAATTCCTGGGCCTCATCGCGCACGTAGTGAATGATCTCTCCGTTTCCAACAACATTTACGAAACGAAGGTCATTGTCTTCGAACTTGCCATAAAGATTCCGTCCTTTGATCTGATTGTAACCCATGGAATCCTTGTTGATGATAAAGGCATTGTACAATACCTTCAGACTGTCGAGGCGATCCTCTTCGGTGTCATTGATGAGCTGAATCGTATCTCCCGTGATCTGGCTTCCATCTGACCAAAGGATGGGGTTGACAAACATCTGGGTGAGCCCGGTGCCCTGGTTCGAGTGAATTGAATCGCATTTTCCGCTCAGGTCACTTTTGAAGAACTTGACATGATGATAACATCGAATGATCCTTTCCTCCGGTACTCCCGTCGCTAGAATCGTATCCCCGTGAATAAAAAGCGAATCCTTGTTGGTGTTGGTAATGGCCACGGCTCGTCCCACCACAAATGCGGAATCCAACTTTTCAAAAAACTCGGCGTAATTCCCTTTCAGTACGCTGTTGTTCAGGGTGTCGATGATGACAATGTTCTCATTGGCCGATGCAAAACCGAGGTTTCGGTTGTAATACAGACTGTCTGCTTTGATTTCCTTGTTGTCGAACTCTATGCGGGCATCTCGCGTAAAATAAGAAACGTCCGTCTTTGTGTCATAGAAACCCTTTTTGCAAAAAATCAGGTTGTCATCGCTGCGGATCGTTGACTCTCCGTAAAGAAAAGCCTTGCCACTGTCTGTATAGTAATCCAGGTGATTGGAATTCAACACATAGTCCGGATTCGTCAGCACGACATCTGAAATCGCCTGGAATTTGTTCAGAGACAGGTAGTAATTTCCCGTGTCGCTGGTCAGGGTATTGATGCTGTCCTGAATCGTGGCACTGTACCTGTAGTAGAGCAGTTGCTTTTCCCTGTCGAACTGCAAAGTATCGGTGCGAAGGGTCATTTGCGGATCCTTTAGCATGACCCTTCCCCAGGAGAGCGCCTTTTTAGTGTTTCCGTTGTACTCCGTGTATTGGCTCGTCTGGCGGATGCTGTCTCCCTGGTTCAGGACAACGTTTCCGAAAGCTTTGATGTAGTTTTCGTTCTTGTAGTGAATCGCCTTTTTGCATTTGAGGGTAATTCCCTCATGCCTTATGAATACGTTTCCGATCAGCACGGTGGCCCCTGGATAGGCAACCTCGTCAATGGTCGAATTGTCCGAATGAAGAATTTGTATTCGCTTTCCCTGTCCCTGAATTGAGAAACAGGTGCATACCAGTATGAAAACGAATAATACAGATCTCAAAAGTATTCTCTTTTATTCAATGCGAATCGTCTGGTTCCGATCGGGTCCGACAGAGACCAGGCTGACCTTCACCCCGACAAAATCCTCGATAAAACGGATATAATCCTTCAGGTTCTCCGGCATTTGAGAAGGGCTTGTGATGGCCGTCAGGTCTTCGTCCCAACCTTCAAACTCCGTGTAATTCACCGAAACATTCTCGGGTTCGATGTTATACGGCAGGTGCAGGATATCTTTTCCTTTGTAGGTATAGGACGTACAGGCTTTTATCGTTTTGAAACCGGATAGGACATCACCTTTCATCATCATCAGATCTGTGACTCCGTTAATCTCTACCGCATATTTCAGCGCGATCAGGTCGAGCCAGCCACATCGTCTGGGTCTTCCCGTTGTGGCTCCGAATTCATTTCCGACTCGTCCCATGGTCTTCCCATCCTCATCAAACAGCTCGGTAGGGAAAGGACCGGATCCGACTCGTGTTGTGTACGCCTTGAATATACCATACACGTTGCCGATTTTACTCGGAGCCACGCCGAGTCCCGTACAGGCACCAGCAGCCGTGGTGTTTGAGGAAGTCACATAGGGGTAGGTGCCGAAATCAATGTCCAGAAGCGAACCCTGTGCTCCTTCAGCCAATATGCTTTTTTTGTCGCGAAGGGCTTTATTGATATAGGCCTCGCTGTCAATGAACTGCAGCTCCCTGAGAACCTCGATGGCCTCGAAAAACTCTTTCTCCATGGCATCCAGGTCAAATTCCAGTTCAACTTCGTAGAATTTGATCATCTTGAGGTGCTTATGGCACAGATTGCTGTAGCGCTCCTTCCAGTCGCTGAGTTCGAGATCCCCAACGCGAATTCCGTTTCTTCCGGTCTTGTCCATATAGGTCGGGCCTATTCCCTTTAAGGTAGATCCGATTTTTGCTTTCCCCTTCATTTTTTCAGAGGCCGCGTCAAGCAAACGATGAGTTGGCAAGATGATATGCGCCTTTCTGGAGATTAGCAGGCGCTCCTTGAAATTGATGTTGTGCCTGGAAAGATTCTCAAGTTCTTTTTTGAAAATCACCGGGTCAATCACGACCCCGTTTCCGACCAGGTTCATTGCCCTGGGGTGAAAAATTCCCGATGGAATGGTGTGAAGAACATGTTTGTTTCCGTCAAAAATCAAAGTGTGACCCGCATTGGGTCCGCCTTGGAATCTGGCTATGATATCATAGTTTCGGGTCAGTACATCCACTACTTTTCCCTTGCCCTCATCGCCCCATTGCAGGCCTAGTAATAAATCAATCATTCGTAAATATCCTGTTAGAGTTTAGTTTGCCGCTTCTTGGTTTGTCGCTTCGTTGCTTGTCTCTTCGCTGTTAGACCCTTCTTTCTTGCGACCGTAAAAGTAGAGTGAATGCTTGTCAATTTCAACATTGAAAACCTCCTCGATCGACTTTTTGATGTTCTCAATTCTCGGGTCACAGAATTCAATCACCTCACCTGTATCCGTCAGAATGAGATGATCGTGTTGCTTGTTGAAATAAGATTTCTCATAGTGCGCCTGGTTCTGACCAAACTGATGCCGTCTTACCAGTCCGCATTCGAGAAGCAGTTCGATAGTGTTGTACAAGGTCGCCCGGCTGACCCGGTAATTCTTATTCTTCATATCGATGTAAAGAGTCTCTATGTCAAAGTGATCATCGTTGTCATAAATCTCCTGCAGAATGGCGAATCTCTCCGGGGTTTTTCTATGGCTATTGTCTTCTAAGAACTTAGTAAAGAAGTTCTTAACTGTTTCGTGGCTTTGCTTGTCACTCATGAGATTGAAGGCTTTTAGACTCCTTACAAAGGTACATTTAATCGCGAAAAAAGGAGGGTTTATTCGCTAAAAAAAGCCCTATTTGTCGATTCTTTTGACTTTTTCTATGCCGTCTATTTTCAGCAGCTTCTGAACCAATTGATTCAGTTGGTTGTTATTTTTGATTTCCACCACGATGCGTCCCAGAAAAATTCCCTCATCGCTTGAAATGTTCAAGCTGTGTATATTGACGTGCAGGTTGTTGGATATCACGCGCGTTACTTCATTTACAAGGCCCATGGTGTCCACACCCGTCAATTCAACGGTGGCTTTGAAGCCCACTTGCTTCGAATCGATCCATTTGGCGCTGATCACACGATAAGCGTATTGCGACTGCATGCTCAGAGCGTTGGGACAGTTGTGCTTGTGAACCTTGATACCGTCCTTTATGGTTATGAAACCGAATACCTTGTCTCCCGGTATGGGATTGCAGCATTTCGACAAGCTGTATTTCAGTTTTTCCTCATCCTTGCCGAAGACCAGCATGTCATAGTCAGGTGTAACCTCTTCCTTAACGGACTCGTCTTTCAACGCTGTCGGTCGGTTCATCTTGGTCTTGAGGAAATGCATCAGGGCATTCGATCTTTGACTGGCGTATTTTTTGAGTTGGGGGTTGCTGATCGTTCCGGTTCCGATCTGGTAGAACAGATCGAAGCTCGTCTTCAATTTGAAAAAATTCACCAACTCATTAATCGTGCGCTCATTCATCTTGATTTTGAGGTGCCTCAATTTTCTTTCGAGAATTTCCTTGCCCTCGGATGAGATCATTTTCTGCTCTTCCTTCAAGATGCTTTTGATCTTGGACTTCGCCCTTGCCGTTTTAACAATGTCGAGCCATCCCAGCTTCGGTTTCTGAGTCTTGGAAGTGATGATTTCGACCTGGTCGCCACTGTTGAGTTCTTTGCTGAGTTGGACCAATTTGCCGTTTACCTTGGCCGCTCGACAATGCATTCCGACCTCCGTATGAATAGCGAAGGCGAAATCTATGGCTGTCGCTCCTTTGGGCAATGACTTGATGTCACCATTGGGAGTAAAAACATAAATTTCCTTGGCGTAGAGGTTCAATTTGAACTGCTCAACAAAGTCAATGGCATTGACATCCGGATTTTCGAGCGACTCCCTCAACTTATTGAGCCATTCTTCCAATCCACTTTCTTTATGGGACCCGTGTTTATAACGGAAATGGGCCGCGTATCCCTTTTCCGCGATTTCGTCCATGCGTTCCGAGCGAATTTGCACCTCAACCCACTTGCCTCTCGGACCCATCACCGTGGTGTGCAGGGATTCGTACCCTGTCGATTTGGGCTGGGTGATCCAGTCTCTCAGCCTGTTGGGGTTTGGACTGAAGTGGTCCGTCACGATCGAGTAAATCTTCCACGCGTCAAATTTTTCATTTTTATCCGACGATTTATAGATGATCCTGATAGCAAATTTGTCATACACCTCTTCAAAGGAAACATTTTGAATCTGCATTTTGCGCCGTATCGAATAGATCGACTTGGTGCGCCCCTTTATGCTGTATTTGAAACCTTCCTTGTCCAGGGAGCTCTTTAGAATATCGGTAAACTTGTCGATATACTCGTCACGGAGTTCCCGGCTCTCTGAGATTTTATTCCTAATGTCGAGATAGACTTCGGGCTCTGTGTATTTCAACCCAAGATCCTCCAGTTGAGTTTTGATGTTGTACAAGCCCAAACGGTGCGCCAACGGGGCGTAGATAAACAAAGTTTCGGAAGCCGTCTTGACTTGCTTGCCGGGTTTCATCGAATCGAGGGTCTGCATATTGTGCAGTCGATCCGCTATTTTGATGAGAATCACCCTTACATCATCATTGAGGGTGAGAAGCATTTTTCTGAAGTTCTCCGCCTGTATGGAGATGTCCTGGTCCTTTTGAAGACGAGAGATCTTGGTCAGGCCATTTACGATTTTTGCGATGGTCTCTCCAAAAAGTTGTTCAATGTCCGCAAAGGAATAGTCCGTATCCTCGACAACATCGTGCAAAAGGGCAGATGCGATCGATGGTGCTCCGAGCCCGATTTCATTGGCGACGATCTTCGCCACAGCTATCGGGTGGTAGATATAGGGCTCACCGGTCTTCCGTCTTTGATCCTTGTGAGCGTCTGCAGCAACATCAAAAGCCTTACGGATCAACAGCTTGTCTTCATTCGACAAGGTTTGATACGTATCCTTGAGCATGTCCTTGTATCGACTCGCGATCTCTTTCTTTTCTTCTTCCAGGGTTATCGTATAAGCCATAGATTAAAAATACTAATAACAGGGGGAATGTACAAGTGGGTGAATGAAAGAAGGAAATCAGTTGCTCACTTTGAGATTTGAAACCCTTTGCAAAAGGGTAGGGTGAGAGTAATGCACAAAAACATTGAGTTTGTGCGGAGTGAGATTGCTCAGGCTTTTGCCGGACAATTTCTTCAAAGAGGAGATCAAGGCTTCGGCGTTGTAGTTTTCCCGCGCGTAGTCGTCGGCCTGGTATTCGAAACGGCGAGAAATGTAGTTCATCAAAATTCCCGTCAACTCTGAGATCGGGCTGTAGAGAATGCCAAAAGTGATCAGGCCGATGTGAAAGCTCGGGATGTCGACAGACAGTGCTTCCGAAAGGATCCGGTTACCGATAAATAGAGAGAAAATATACAAGGTCACTCCCGTTAGGAGCAGTGACAGGATCATGTTGACCACCACGTGTTTCTTTTTGTAATGCCCGATTTCATGGGCCAGGACAGCGACGATTTCCTCGGTGCTTAGATCTTGGATCAAGGTATCATAAAGAACAATCCTTTTCCTGGATCCGAAACCGGAGAAATAGGCGTTGGCCTTGGTAGAGCGCTTGGAACCGTCAATCACGTAAATGTTCTGAAGCTCAAAGCCAGCTTTTTCGGCAAAATTGTGTATCGCGGATTTAAGTGGTCCGTCTTCCAGGGGAGTCTGTTTGTTGAACAGTGGCACGATCAGGGTGGAATAGAACAAGGTCATGAATACCGTGAAAAGACCAATAAAGATCCAGGTATAGATCCAAAAATAGTCCCCTGTTTTATTGTAGAACCACAGAATGACGGCAAGAATGGCTCCCCCCACCAGGATTGAAAGCATCCAGCCTTTGAGCTTGTCTGTGAAAAAAAGCCTTTTGGTGCTCTTGTTAAATCCATATTTCTCCTCGATGACAAAGGTTCTGTAATAGGAAAAGGGTGTATTGATCAGATCGCTTCCCAGCATGATGATTCCGAAGAATATCAAGGTAATGATCACCTCGTTGTTGCCGAGGCTGCGAGCAATCCCATCGACCCAGGCAAACCCTTTGAATAAAAAGAAGCACAGTGTCACCAGAATACTGAAGGTGCTCGTGATGAGTGAGAATCGGTAATTCTCCTTTTTGTAGGCTTGAGAACGGAGATACTCTTCTTCTTTGTAAACATCTTTGAGTGGCTCAGGGATTTCATCGTCAAAGTGTCGGGCATTGAGATGGTCGATCCACATGTCGATCAAAAAACTCACGACCAGTACCGAAATGATGATTACAAAAAGTAGTTGAGGATCCATAGCATTTGCGTTTGGCGTTTTCATTTCGACCACGCCCGTTGCCTTTTGGCTTCAAAAATAAGAATTGCGCCTGACACGGAAACGTTTAATGAATCGATTTTACCCTCCATGGGTATTTTTATCAGCTCATCGGCCTGGTCCAACCACGTATTGCTGAGTCCGGTATCCTCTGTTCCCAGAACAATAGCGGAGGCTTTGCTGTAGTTGGCATTGAAATAGGGGATGCTTTTATCTTTCAGGGCAGCCGCCAGAATCGCAACATGGTTGCTTTTGAGGTAGGAGATGATCTCATCTGTGGATGCTGTTATCACATTTTGGGTGAATACACAGCCCACGCTCGATCGTATGATGTTGGGATTAAAGATATCGGTTCGCGCATTGGCAATGATGACGGCATCCAGGTTGGCGGCATCTGCAGTTCGGAGCAAAGCCCCTATGTTGCCGGGTTTTTCGGATGCCTCCGCTACCAAAATCAATGGATTCCTGCCGAGATTCAAATCCCGCAGGGATCTGTTCCGGCTGCTCGCAATGCCGATGACCCCTTCTGTGGTTTTTCGATGTGCCAGGTGCTGGTATACCTTTAAGGAGATAGAAATCCATTCGGCTGCAGATTCTTCCGTTTCGGTTTTTGAGTGACTCAGTCGTTCCAGCTCCTGTAAATCCGACTCCAGTACAATGTCCTCACAAACCAGCCAGTACCTGAAGCTAAATCCCGATTCCAGGGCCAGCAAGGATTCGCGAATGCCTTCGACGACAAACAGCCCCTCTTTTTTTCTGATCCTGGACTTGTTCTGAAGCGAGTAAGTGAATTTTATCAGTTCGTTTTGAAGACTGGAGATATGCTTTTTCATTCAGACAGGGTTTCTCAATCAGAGGAGGCTTCAAACTTGCCCATGTAGCGCTTCCAAAGTTCGGTTTGATGGGTCTCCAAACTAATCTCCCTGCCATCGATAAAGGCCCGCGTCAAATTATTGGTGCGCATGTCCAAAGGATTGCCATCGCTGATGAAAAGCGTGGCGCTTTTTCCTTTTTCAAGGGATCCATACCGGTCGTCAATCCCGAGGATTTTTGCAGGATTCAGAGTGATCAGGCTCAGGGCTTGCTCATCGTTTAGCCCATAAGAAGAAACTGTCCCTGCATAGAATGGAAGGTTCCGCCCATTCATGCGTTCCATATCACCGCTGTTCTCAAGGGCAACGAGAATCCCATTTCGGGACAATTCTGCGGCATTCTTGTAGGGTCGATCGTAGTCGTCGTCTTCTTGCAGCGGGAGGCTGTGCACCCTGGAGACAAGCACAGAGACATTCTGATCCTTGATGCGGTCAATCACCTTGTAGGCCTCATGACCACCGACAAGTACGACATTGTCAATTTTGAGCTCTTTCACCAGGTCGAGGGCATCACGGATTTCTTTTTCGCGTTTCGCGTGTATGAACAAACGGGCGTCTCCCGAGAATATTCCTTGCATGGCCTCAAAGGGCAAATGGCGTTTCTTTGGAGAAGAATTCTTGCCATAGGCCCTGGCCCTGATCAGGTAGTCCTTCAGCTCATCAACCTGCATTTGGTAATCTTCATTCCCGCCGGAGATTCTCACGCTGCCAAATGAAACGTACTTGGTCTGATAGGTGTTCGGCCAGTTCATATGAATGCCGTCATCTGTTTTTACCGCTGCGTCCTCCCAGTTCCATGCATCGAGTTGGACAATGGAAGAGGTTCCTGAAATTCTTCCACCCCTCGGGGTTACCTGTGCGAGCAGGATGCCGTTGGGTCGCATGCTCTCAACGACTTTCGACTCTGCATTGTAGGCAATGAGGCTTCTGACATGAGGAAGGTACGATCCAAGTTCATCGAAGTCTCTGGTGGCCCTCACTGCGTCTATTTCTCCGAGCCCCAGGGACGAGTTGGGCAGAATGAACCCGGGATAGACATGTTTGCCGTTGGCAACAATCACTTTTCCTTTGGCCTGAATCTCTTCTGTGGTGCCTATTTCAGATAGGATTCCATCGGTGAAGACGATGGTTCCCTTCTCTATGACCTGACCATTGCCCAGGTGCAGAGTTGCCCCTGAAATAGTCACAGTTTCATCTTGTTTGTCGCCTGGCGTTTGTTGCGCACGGAGTCCGGTCAGTCCCAGAAAGAGAACGGTCAGTAGGGTATATCTTATTTTCTTCATGTTTTCAATAGTTTAGTAGTCAACGGTATCACAGTGATTCAGTCTTGAGGATTTTGTTTTTGGGGCCGTGGTGGGCTCTCCTTTTATTTTCTCACTCAGCATCATATTGACTAATTCATTCTTTTCCTTTTCTATATCCTTACGCATTTGAAGGTCTTTTTCCAGATCGAAATAGAACACCCCTTCAATCATGGTCTTCTCTGCTATCGCCTTGACAGACAACGGATGGTCCGACCACAATACCAGATCAGCCTCTTTGCCTACTTTGACACTTCCCAGCCGGTCATCGATGTGAAGCAATTTAGCCGGATTCAGGGTTACGAATTTCCAGGCGTCTTCCTCACTTACACCCCCGTATTTGATGGTTTTCGCGGCTTCCTGGTTCAAACGGCGACTCATCTCGGCATCGTCCGAATTGATGGCCGTCACAACTCCCTGGCTGTGCATGATTGCCGCATTGTAAGGAATGGCATCGTTGACCTCGTATTTATAGGCCCACCAGTCACTGAAAGTCGATCCGCCGGCTCCGTGCTCGCTCATTATGTCAGCCACTTTATAGCCCTCGAGAATGTGGGTGAACGTGTTCACTTTGAAATCGAATTGCTCAGCGACCTTCATCAGCATGTTGATCTCGCTTTGAACGTACGAATGGCAAGAGATGAAGCGTTCCTCGTTAAGAATCTCAGCCAGGACTTCAAGATCGTGATCTCTTCGTTGTTCCACCCCGGATTTACGATTGAGATCGTATTCTTTTGCCCGTTGAAAATAATCCACATAAACCTGCTCAACTCCCATTCTCGTCTGTGGGAACCTCGTGGTGCTGCCCCAGTTCGACTGCTTTACGTTTTCACCCAAAGCGAATTTTATGAAGCCGGGAGCCTTTATATCAATCATTTCATCGACGGTTCTTCCCCATTTGAGCTTAACAATGGCCGATCTTCCCCCAATCGGGTTTGCCGAACCGTGCAAGATTTGAACTTGAGTGACTCCTCCGGCCAGGTTGCGATAGATGTTCACGTCCTTAGGGTTGACGGCATCCTCCATGCTGACCTCAGCTGTTGAATTTTGACCTGCTTCATTGGTCGACAGGGTCGCGATATGGGAATGTTCGTCTATGATTCCGGTTGTGAGGTGCTTGCCCTGGGCATCGATGACACGGGCCCGACCCGCTTTCAGATCTTTTCCGACCTTGCTTATTTTTCCGTCTCGTACCAGAACATCGGTCGCTTCCATGATTCCTTCCGCTTCATTGGTCCAAACCGTTGCCCCTTTGAACAGGACGTCCTCTGCCTCTGGAAGCTCAGTAAATCCATAGGCAACATTGGGATAGGTGACAGGCACAAGGGGATACGTGGTCTCCTCTTTGGATTTTGAGCTCCCCGGTTTCACCCGGCGCGCCGCCCAGTCTTTTTTACTCCCGTCAGGGAAGATAGCCATTCCTGTGAGGTTTTTATTCCGATCCAGGAGGGATGACAATCGAATGTATTTTTTGGACAAGCTGTCAGATTCAAGAAACAATTGTAAGGAATTGTCTTTGATCGTCAGTTTGCTTTTGACGCTGTTACCGTCCTTCTTCACAGCAGAAGACCTTTGTGATGGTTCGCCGCTGATTACCAAATCATAAGCATCATCTCCGATGGTCAATTCGTATTTTCCGTTTAGATCCGGACTGTCAAGGGATTCGATGCGATAGGGCTCGCCCTGCACCCAATGCTCAAGAATTCTGCGGTCTTTGGCAAAAACATTGCCGTCACAGATGAAAAAGTTAGCCAGAGCACCTTGTTTCAGGCTCCCAACCTGATCGCTTTTTTTCAAGATCCCTGCGGGTATCGTGGTGAGTGAAGCCAAAGCATCCTCTTCCGACAAACCGTACTGAATAGCCTTTCTGACATTGGTGTTAAAATCTTTGATATCCTTGAGACCGTGAAGGGTCAGAGCAAAGTCGATTCCATTTTTCTTCAAGACTGCCGGATTGGACGGCGCCTGATTCCAGGCTCTCATTTCTGCCAGTGACAAATATTGTGAAGTGTGAACATCCTCAACATCAAATGCCATGGGAAAATTCAGCGGCAGGATCAGCGAGGACTGCGTATTTTTTATTTGTTCGACCATTTCGTATTCATCTCCTCCTCCGAGCAGCACATAATCGATTCCGAAGGCTTCACCGATCTGATTCGCTCTCAGGACATTGCCCTTGCTCCCCGCGTCAAAAATCTGTACCAATGGGCGATTCTCCTTCAACGCCTCCAGGGAGATGTCAGTTGTCTTTATGTTCCCTTTTGAATACCAATCCAGGTCGGAGTACAGTTGTCTCAAAAGGGCCATGGAACCCATGAGCGAGGTAGGGTAGGACTGGTTGTGGAACTTGCTTTTCCTGAAAGAAAGATATTGACCGGAATTACTTTCCAGGATTCGTTTGTTGTCGTTTCCTGAATTGTTCAGCGCGACCAGCATTCCTGTCCCCCTGACGATTCCGTCCTGGACGTGGGTGTTGACCACTCCGAACCCTTGCTTGAGATAAGCTTCAGCTTTGACCTTGCTGTACTTGAATTTCGAGGTTGCGTCGGTTTCGGGCATGATATGCTCGTTCCAGTAGTAACCCTCTCTCTTGCTGTCGTACTGCGCGCTCCTGGATCCATCCTTGTCGGACTGGGGCAAATCAATGCCGAAATCCGAATAGACGTCTATGAAGGAAGGGTAAACAGAGAGACCCTTCAGATCAATTACCGCAGAATTCTCAGGTATATTCACCTGCTTTCCGACCTGGGCCACTTTACCCTTGTGGATCAGAAGGGTTCCGTTATCGATGACTTGCCCGGGTGCCATGAATATTTTTGCCCCTGTCAAAGCCACAAATCCATTATCAGGGGTCTTCACACCGTCATTTTTCGGTATGTACTCCTGGGCACTTGCGATCGCAATGGGCAGGAGCAATAGTAGAATCAGTATTCTTTTCATAAAAAGTACAAGTAGAGTTGAAAATTGGAATTGCGTCAAAAGTATTAATAAATATCAAATGCGTGGACCTCGTCGGCTGAAATTAGAAGACCCATGATTTGATTGTAGGTCTCCAGGCCGTCCTCTTGCTGATTGTATTTGAGATATTTGTCATAGAAGCCTTTGAACAAAGGCTCCAGAGGATTCTGATAACTTCTCCAAAAACGGTCCGATTCCCTGAGGTTTTCGAGCACACCCTCCGGCACTTTTTCCAGGTAGTTTTCGAAGAGTTCCTCGTCATAGCGACGGATATCCGACAAGGCATATCGAAGGGCAAACAACATGGCGGCATAGTTGAAATAGGGGTCCTCATGCAGCGCTGCGGCCAAAAACCCGAGAAAATTCGCCTCGTTTTCATAGGCAACGCCCAATTGATGGGCCACCTCATGCGAGGCGGTAAGGGCATAGCTCACCTCGGGAATCAACGCATCAACCTGAGCTTCCCCGGTGAGTGGGTTCAAATATCCGGCAAATCCCATGTAGGTCAGAGGAAGGCTGAATAGAGAATTTTTGATCGAGGGGTTATCATAGGCATATTGTGGCAAATACTCAGACAAACTTGAATATCCCAACTTTGTCATTCCTAGAATTTCTCTCTTCGTATAAGGTGAGGATACGGGAAGGGTGTCATGGGATGACAGATATCCGTGAAGTGTTTGGGTTCTTTTCAGAATTCTTTCTGTGAGATTCTCAATTTTTTCAATGTCATAGGACTCGTTGGCCAGTCCAAGGTTTTCTGCCACAGATATCCGAGAGTAATTGAGTCCCCAAAGGAAATAGAAGGCAAAATAGAGCAGGGATATGCCTGCGCCCATACTGAAAAGTTGTGATCTCCAGGTCTGCGGTTTTTTGATGACGCGATAGATCAATCTGATAAACAGGAGTATGAGCACAAGGTAGACCAGGTCTCCCACGGACATCTGCAGCCACCCGAAGATTCGCCTCATGAAACGAGAGACATGGGGGTATATACCGAGACTGTAGTAGGTTTCAATCCACAGCGAATGTTTGGATGCCCATTGAACCAGACCGATCTGTAAAAAAAGGAAGAGGGTAAGTAGAATATTTCGTTTTTCTTTATACATTGCATTCGGAAGACGGAACAAAAGAACAAATTATTAACAACATTGACAATGTGTTTATGGTTTGTGTCCCCCAGGTTCGAGGTCTTCGAAATTGCTAATAATTTGCAAACTAATTTTTTAGGTTGGAACTTTTTCAATCGTGTTTCGTAGCTTGTTATTTGACAAGGTTGCGAAATAGGAGAATCCGACCGCGAGGTTGTTAACATTTGACGCTTTGTTAACAAATATTGTTAACTTTTATGTTGACCAAAAAAATTGGGATTGCTGCATAAACATATACATTTGCCACATGGATTCCGCAAGACAAATTTCGGTGCAGAAAAAGGGGAAGGGTACGATCATCAACCTCGAGCAGGGCAAGGTTCCTCCGCAGGCGACGGACCTCGAGGAAGCAGTCCTTGGAGCCATGATGATCGATAAAAAGGGAGTGGATGACGTCATTGACATCCTTCATCACGAGGCCTTCTACAAACCGGCTCATCAGTTAATTTACAATGCTATTTTCACCCTTTTTGAAAATTCTGAGCCCATCGATCTGCTCACGGTATCCAATCAATTAAAAAAAGACGAAAAGCTCGAGGCCGTAGGAGGGGATTTTTACCTGATCAACCTGAGTCAAAAGGTATCCTCCGCCGCACATATTGAGTTTCATGCGCGAATCATTCTTCAAAAATACATTCAGAGAAAGCTTATCAGCATCTCGAGCGAGATCATCACGAATTCTTACGATGAGACGGTTGATGTTTTTGACCTGTTGGATGACGCCGAATCCAAGCTTTTCGACATTACCCAGGGGAACTTGAAGAAGAGCTCAGAAGCGGCTCACAATCTTGTGACCCAGGCTTTGAAGAAAATTGAGGACATTTCCAACAAAGAGGGTATGAGTGGAATTCCCACGGGTTTCGACAAGCTCGATCAGCTGACCTCTGGTTGGCAGCCTTCCGATCTGGTTATTCTTGCGGCAAGACCCGGTATGGGTAAGACCGCTTTTGTGATGTCGATGGCCAAGAACATGGCTATTGACTTCAATCAACCGGTAGCGATATTCTCGCTTGAAATGTCATCGGTTCAGCTCATCACGCGTATGATCTCGAGTGAAACAGGAATCTCATCCGAAAAACTCAGAAAAGGTAATCTTGAGACCTACGAATGGGAAGCCCTGAATGTCAAGGTGAAAAAGCTTGCTGAGGCTCCCATATTCATTGACGACACGCCTTCGCTGTCAGTATTTGACCTTCGGGCCAAGGCGCGGCGTCTTGTGTCTCAGCACGATGTGAAAGCGGTGATCATCGACTACCTGCAGCTGATGACGGCGGGTTCAACGATGAAAAGCACAGGGAACAGGGAGCAGGAAATATCGACGATCTCGCGAAACCTCAAGGCACTGGCCAAGGAACTCAACGTTCCTGTCATCGCCCTGTCGCAATTGTCACGAGCCGTTGAAACCCGGGGAGGAAGCAAACGCCCACTCCTGTCGGATCTGCGTGAGTCGGGTGCGATTGAACAGGATGCCGACATCGTTTCGTTTATTTACCGGCCAGAGTATTACGGTCTTACCGAGTGGGATGACGAGGAGCGAACCCCTTGTGAAGGCCAGGCCGAGTTCATCGTGGCTAAACACCGAAATGGCGGGTTGGACAACATACGGATGAAGTTTATCGGCAGACTTGCCAAATTTGCAAATCTCGAAGAGGGCTTTGAGACTGAGTTCCAGTCCTCAATGAACAATGACTCCATATCTCCGAGCAATTTTAACAGCGCCAATGAGGCATTCGGTCAAATGGACAATGACGACGTCCCATTTTAATTTCACTAAACATGCAAAGCTTACGTTCCTTGCGAATTCGGGTTTTCGGATCGGTTCGGCGTTCCTGGGCTATGGCTGTTTTTATTCTTTTCTTTAGTTTTCAAGGATTTGCTTCCTATTTGCTCATCCCCATGGATGACACCTCCCAAAAAAATCACCTGAAGGCCTACGGGATCACATTTTATTCCCTCTTAAAGGGAAAGAAAGTGCAATGGCTCCTGAACTATCGCGGCGGATCGTTTTTGCTCGAGGACAATGAGGACTTTCGAAATGAATGCGTGATCAGAGGCGTGAGCTATGAGTTGATTTCCGATTCTGAGGCCCTGGATATTCTGGCCTTTATCGGGAGTCCTTCCCAAAACATGGAATCCGTGATCCTCGAAAAAGCTCCGAAAATTGCCGTCTATTCTCCAAAGGACAAACAACCCTGGGACGATGCGGTTACCATGGTTCTGCAATACGCTGAAATTCCCTATGATGTGGTGTATGATCAGGAGGTATTGGATGAAAAGCTGCTCCTGTACGAATGGTTGCACCTTCATCACGAAGATTTCACCGGGCAGTATGGAAAGTTCTACGGGGCTTTCAGAACGGCGCCCTGGTACATTGAGAACAAGATGAATGCTGAAAAGCAGGCAGCCGAGATGGGATACGCCAAGGTCTCTGAGCAAAAGCTGGACGTGGCACTGAAGATTCGAAACTTTGTGCTGGGCGGCGGATTCATGTTTGCGATGTGCTCAGCCACCGACAGCTTTGACATTGCGCTGGCGGCTCAGGGCCTTGACATCTGTGAAACTATGTTTGATGGTGATCCCTCAGACAGCGGATATCAGAACAAGCTCGATTATTCCCAGACCTTTGCATTTACCGATTTTATGCTTGAGCGCAATCCGACCATTTATGAATTCTCCAATATTGACACGACGAGAAAGCGCCAGGTTCTTCGCACGGAAGATTATTTTGAACTGAAAGAATTCTCCGCCAAATGGGATGTTGTGCCAAGTATGCTCTGTCAGAACCACACGCTGCTGGTCAAGGGTTTCATGGGGCAGACCACGGCCTTTGAGGCTGCGACCGTTAAACCAACGGTCATGATACTGGGAGAAAACAAGATCAACGGGGAGGCTCGATATATTCATGGAGTCAAAGGGCAGGGCCTCTTTACTTTCTTTGGAGGCCATGACCCCGAAGATTATCAGCACCGGGTAGGGGACCTCAAAACCGAACTGGACCTTCATCCCAATTCACCCGGTTACAGGCTCATCCTGAACAATGTGTTGTTTCCAGCCGCCAAGAAAAAGAAGCAAAAGACCTGAGAATTTCTATCCATTAACGTTTTCAATCCATTTCCTGGCATTGACAAAGGCTTCCAGCCAGGGGCTCACTTCATCATTCCTGTCTTCTGGATAGTTGGCCCAGTTCCATTGAAAAATAGACCGCTCGATATGCGGCATCATCACCAGGTGCCTGCCGTCATCACTCGCCATCATGGCAGTGTTGAAATCGGATCCATTTGGGTTGGCAGGATATTCACCATATCCGTATTTGGCAACGATATTATAGCGACTCTCGTCGTAGGGGAAGCTGAATTTGCCTTCTCCATGAGAAATCCAAACGCCCAGGGTAGAGCCCGCAAGACTTGAAAGCATGACGGAATTGTTCTCTTGTATGGCAACAGAAGTGAAGCCGCTTTCGTGCTTCATCGAATCGTTGTGAAGCATTTTGGGTTTGACTTCGTGGTCCGGATTGATCATCTCCAACTCCACAAAAAGCTGGCAGCCATTGCATATTCCAACCGACAAGGTGTCTTCTCGGGCAAAGAATTTCTCCAGGGCCTTTTTGGCCTTTTCATTGTACATGAAGGCTCCTGCCCAACCTTTGGCCGAACCCAAAACATCCGAGTTGGAAAACCCGCCCACGGCTCCAATAAACTGAATGTCCTCAAGGGTTTCGCGGCCGCTGATCAGGTCGGTCATATGGACGTCTTTTACGTCAAACCCGGCAAGATACATGGCATTCGCCATTTCACGCTCACTGTTTGATCCTTTTTCGCGTATTACCGCAGCCTTAGGACGTTGTCCGGGCTTTGCGTGGTTCGAAGCGATTTTGCCATCGAATTGTGTTGGCAGAGTGAAAGTCAGAGGTTGTGCTTTGTAATTGTCGAATCGGTCCCTGGCCAGGTTGTTGGCCGTTTGCCTGGAGTCGAGCAGATAGGAGGTTCGGAACCAAAAATCCCTGTATTTTGCAATGTCAAATTGAAGATCCGGATTTTTAAAGGTCAGAGCGGAACTCGCATTCGCGCTTCCAATTTTATGATAGGAAATTTCTCTTTCCCGGAACAGCTCTTCAAGCTTTTCTGATTGATCCGTTTGAAGGATCACGCCACTGTTCTCCGCAAAAAGGATTTTCACAGGATCCGTTTCAGAAATCGGGGCCAGGTCGATTTCGGCTCCCAGATTATTGTCTGCAAAGCACATTTCAAGCAGGGCGGTCAGCATTCCTCCCGCGGAAATATCATGTCCGGCTAAAACCAGGTCCTGACCGATGGCTTCCTGAACAGCATTGAAACAGGTCTTGAAGTAGTCGGCATCCTTTACGGTGGGTGTCTCTTTACCCACCCGGTTCCGTACCTGGGCAAAGCTCGACCCTCCCAATTTAAAAGCATCCGAGCTAAAATCGATGTAAAAAATGGCATTGCCATCTTTGCGGCTTAAAACCGGTTCCACAATTTTCCGAATGTCATCGCATTCTCCCGCAGCAGAGATGATGACCGTTCCGGGAGCGATGACCTCATCATCGGCATATTTCTGTTTCATGGAAAGAGAGTCCTTTCCGGTTGGGATATTGATCCCCAATGCAATGGCGAATTCAGAGGCGGCCTCGACAGCTGCATAAAGTCTTGCATCCTCACCGGGATTTCGGCAGGGCCACATCCAATTGGCGGATAGAGACACAGACGCGAGACCTTCGGTCAGAGGTGACCAAACCAGGTTTGTAAGGGCTTCGGCTATGGAATTGACCGAACCCGCCTTTTCGTCAATCAAACCACTGGCCGGTGCATGCCCAATGGAGGTAGCCAGGCCTTTGTGACCTGAATAATCAAGGGCCATCACCCCGACATCGTTCAAAGGGAGTTGAAGCGGGCCGGCACACTGCTGTTTCGCAACCTTTCCTCCGACACAACGGTCGACTTTATTTGTGAGCCAGTCTTTGCAAGCCACGGCTTCGAGCTGAAGCAGCTTCTCAGTGTAGTTGTAAATTTCAGCAGCATCGAAATCAACGGCTTCATAATCTCTTTGGATAGAGCTGTCGTTCATGATGGTATGTGGAGAGCTGCCGAACATGTCGGTCAAACTGAAATCCATCGGAGCTTTTCCGGTTTTGGAGGATCGGAAAGCAAAGCGGAAATCGTCCGTCACTTTTCCGACATCATAGATCGGGGACCGCTCGCGGTCTGCGAGTCGATGAAGATAGTCGAGATCCTTTTGGTGGATCACAAGCCCCATGCGCTCCTGGGATTCATTCCCGATGATTTCTTTGGCCGAAAGGGTTTGATCTCCCACAGGCAGGGCATCCAGGTCAATGAGCCCCCCGGTTTCTTCGACGAGTTCCGACAAACAATTCAGGTGGCCTCCGGCTCCGTGATCGTGAATGGAAACGATTTTGTTCGTATCTCCTTCGACCATGGATCGAATCGTGTTGGCCACACGTTTCTGCATTTCGGGGTTGGATCGTTGTACCGCATTGAGCGTGATCGCATTGTTGAATTGACCCGTGTCGGCTGAGGACACAGCGGCACCTCCCATTCCAATTCTGTAATTGTCACCTCCCATGACGACAATGGTGTCGCCTTTGGTTGGTCTTTCTTTCAGGCTGTCTCTTTTCACGCCGAATCCGATGCCACCCGCCAGCATGATCACCTTGTCATATCCCAGCTTTCGATCTCCCTCCTCATGCTCAAAGGTCAGCAGGGAACCCGAAATCAAAGGTTGTCCGAATTTGTTTCCGAAATCCGAGGCGCCATTCGAAGCTTTGATCAAAATGTCAATTGGGGTCTGGTACAGCCATTTGCGCTCCTCCATATTTTCCCAGGGTCTTTCCTTTTCGAGTCGGGAATACGGCGTCATGTAGACAGCTGTGCCCGCCAGAGGAATCGATCCCTTTCCTCCGGCAAGACGGTCGCGTATCTCACCCCCTGACCCGGTGGCCGCTCCGTTGAAGGGCTCAACGGTCGTCGGAAAATTATGTGTTTCTGCCTTCAGCGAAAGCACGGATTCAATGGTTTTCTTTTGGTAGTAGTCCGGTTTGTCGAAAGACTTTGGGGCAAACTGCTCTATTTGGGGGCCTTTGACGAAGGCCACATTGTCCTTGTAGGCAGACACAATGCTGTTCGGATGCTCTTGCGACGTCTTTTTGATCATCTTGAACAGCGAATGGGGCATCTCTTTGCCATCGATCACAAAAGTCCCGTTGAAGATCTTGTGTCGGCAGTGCTCTGAATTCACCTGGGAAAATCCGAATATTTCCGAATCCGTCAAGTCTCTCCCGAGTTTCTCAGACAGATTCTCCAGGTATCCTACTTCTTCAGGGCTCAGGGCGAGTCCTTCGCTTTCATTGTAGCCGGCGATGTCTTTTATGTATTGGATCGGTTCGGGATCGATATCGACGGTGAAAAGTTCCTGATCCAGTTTCTCGTACAAGTGCTGGATCATGGGGTCGTAATCCGGAGAGGTTTGTTCCGTTGCTGTAAATTCCTCGATGCGAAGAATTCCCTGTATCCCCATATTCTGGGTGATTTCCACGGCATTTGTGCTCCACGGGCTGATCATTTCCTTTCTCGGTCCGACGTGGCTTCCCTTAATCTCTCCCGTGCCCAGATGAGTCGCCTCTCCAAAAAGCCAAATTAGTTTGTCGATGTCAGATGGATGCAGGGGGTCAGGGCAATGAACAGCAAATACAACGGGGGATTTTTGGAAGAAATGGATCATGATCGTCAGATTATGCGCTTGTTGTAAAAAGTGCAAATTTAATCAATTGAATAAGTTTTAAGTGCCCCAATGTTAATAAGAACCTTAAAATGTTCAATATTTTCTAGGCATCGGACTTTCGCTCCAGGAGTGCCATGTAAAAACCGTCAAAGCCACTTGCGGAGGGAGAAACCTTGTTCTCCTTTACAAAAGCAAATTCTGGATGCTTCTTTAAAAATCCCTTTACCTGCTCCTCGTTCTCCGATGGCAGGATGGAACATGTGGCATAAACGAGCTTGCCACCAGGTTTGACCATCGAGGCATACTGATCCAGGATCGAAGCCTGAGTCTTTCGGATTCGATCCAGAAAGTCGGGTTCCAGCTTCCATTTGGAATCCGGATTCCTTTTGAGAACCCCAATTCCGCTGCATGGAGCATCGATCAGAACGCGGTCAGCCTTGCCTTTGAGCTTCTTGATGGTTTTGGTACCGTCAATGACTCGGTTTTCAATATTGTGGATCCCATCGCGGCGGGCTCTTTTTTTTAACTCGGTCAACTTATGTCCATAGATGTCCATGGCGATGATCTGGCCCCGATTCTCCATCAGTGCGGCCAGGTGAAGACTTTTCCCGCCCGCCCCGGCGCAGGTGTCTATCACTTTTTGGCCCGGTTCGACCTCCAAAAAGGGAGCCACGAGCTGCGAAGAGGCATCCTGCACCTCAAAAAGCCCTTGCTTAAAGGCCTCGGTCAGGAATACGTTCTTGCGTTCGGTGAGCACCAGGGCGTTGGGATACCCCTTGATGTATTCTGTCTCAATATTTTCTTCGGCCAACCTCTTTTTCAAGTCATTTCTGCTGATCTTGATTTGATTAGCCCTTAGCACGACTTTGGCCTGTTTGTTCAGTTCCTTGATTTCCTTGTCCCAGGTTTCACCGAGTTCTTTGGAACCGACTTCGTCCATCCAGTCAGGAATGGACTCCCGGATCTTGCGGACTTTTTGACATTCGTCGAATTTGCCTTTGATCCTTCGGGATGGGGTTCCTGCAAATTGTTTCCAGTCAGGAAGGGAATAGCCTTTCAAAACCGCCCAAACCGCAAAATTCTTCCAGAGATTCTCCTTGGAATAGTGCCCTTTGGTACCCGCAATCTCATCGTAGAGTCTCTTCCATCGGACCATGTCATAAATGGTTTCCGCTACGAATTTACGATCGCGCGCCCCCCAGCGCTTGTCTGTTTTCAAGGCCTTTTGGACCACTTTATCGGCATAAAGTCCCTCGTTGTAGATCTGATCCAAAGCCTGGATCACTGCCATGACCAAATTTCTGTGAAGTCGCATCAAGCAATTGTTTAGGGGCCAAAGGTACCACTATTTTAGAACCCTTCGAATACCCCAAGTCCGAAGAGGGCAAAATCGTATCGAACCGGATCATCAGGATCGAGTGCCCGCAGACTCTTGTCGAGTTCCTGGAGTGCACGGGCATCATTTGTCTTTCTTTTCATCAGATTGAGTTTCCTGGCTACCCTGCCTGTGTGAACATCGAGCGGGCAGGAAAGAAGGGAAGGAGACAACGACTCCCATACACCCAGATCGACGCCATAGGGATCTTTTCTGATCATCCAACGCAAGAACATGTTGATCCGCTTGGCAGCTGATCCCTTCATCGGGTCGGAAACGTGTTTGGTCGTTCTCATGGGATGCTCGATCTCGAAGAACACTTTTTTAAACTCATGGATCGCGGGTTGAAGACTGTCTCCGGTTGCATGGGTCCGAAAAATACCTTCCAGGCCTCCATGGGACTCGTAAAGGTTTCGAAGTGACGTCAGAAAGAATTGAAGATCCTGCAAATTGAATGTTCGATGCACGAACTCATCGAGGTGCTCTGCTCTGCTTTCCATCACAAAATCATAGGGCGAGTTGCCCATCATCTCCATAAGACGCTCGGCATTTCGGATAATCATCTTTCGGTTCCCCCAGGAAATGGTCGCTGTCAGAAAACCTGAAATCTCGATGTCTTCTTTTAGACTGTAGCGATGAGGCACACGGATGGGGTCCGTTTCGATAAAATCAGATCGATTGTACAGCTCTGCCTTCTGATCGAGAAATTCCTTGAGCTCTTTTCTTTTCATAGAGCAGTTTTAATGCTTTTCAAAAATAGATAAAACCGTCTAGTTTTTTATCTTCGTAAGCGGTATCCTCGTTAAAGTGATTCAACTTCAAACTCCAATATCGTATTTAAAAGGTGTAGGTCCGGCCCGAGGTGAACTCCTCGGCTCAGAACTGGGAATCTACACCTGTGCGGACCTGGCGAACCTGTTCCCCAACAGGTATATCGATCGCTCGAGATTCTATGAGATTGCCGAGCTCAACGACAATGCCCTGGAAGTGCAGCTGGTCGGTCGGGTAACTTCCCTGCAGACCGTAGCTCAGAAAAGAGGCAGCCGGCTTGTGGCTCAATTCGCCGATGAGACCGGAACCATGGAACTCGTTTGGTTTCGCGGAACAAAATGGATTCGGGATACCATCAAGCTCAATACGCCCTACGTCATCTTTGGTCGTGTGAATCGGTTCAAAGGAATCTATAGCATGCCCCATCCGGAGATGGAGCTCGTCGCTGATTTCAAAAAGAGCTTGAGGGGCAGCCTTCAGCCCGTATATCCTTCAACAGAGAAATTGGCGAACAAAGGAGTGACGAACCGGGTGGTTCAGAAGCTGATGGTCCAGCTTTTCGAGGAAACAAAAGGACGGTTCAAAGAAACGCTTTCTCCGGGATTTAGAAAGCAATACCGACTCGTGACCAAGGATGAGGCCATGTTCAATATCCATTTCCCTCAAAACCAGGAATTGCTCAAAAGTGCACGCTTCAGGCTTAAATTCGAGGAACTGTTCTTCATTCAGCTGCAACTGGTCGTTAAGAAACGAACGCGTCAATTGAAGATCAAGGGCTATGTCTTTGAAAAAGTTGGAGCCAATTTCAACAGGTTCTATGGCGAGTTTCTTCCGTTTGATCTCACCGGGGCGCAGAAGAAGGTCTTGAAAGAGATTCGAAAGGATTTCAGCACCGGAGCCCAGATGAATCGCCTGTTGCAGGGGGATGTGGGCTCTGGAAAGACGATCGTGGCAGTTTTAGCCATGCTAATCGCCAAAGACAATGGGTTTCAATCGGCCCTGATTGCACCCACTGAGATCCTGGCGAATCAACATTTTATGGCCGTAGTGGAGCTCTTGCATAAAATGGACATCAATGTCAGGCTTCTGACCGGTTCGTCAACTACTTCCCAGAGAAAGGTGATTCACGGGGAGCTTGAAGAAGGGGTTCTCGATATTTTGATAGGCACCCACGCACTTTTTGAGGACAAAGTAAAGTTTAAAAACCTGGGATTTGCAATCATTGACGAACAGCACCGGTTTGGGGTTGCCCAGCGAGCCAAAATGTGGAAAAAGAATGTATTGCCTCCTCATATACTGGTAATGACGGCCACACCCATCCCCAGGACCCTGGCCATGAGCGTCTATGGAGATCTTGACATCTCTGTCATCGATGAGCTTCCTCCGGGTCGAAAAGAAATCAAGACGGTGCATAAATTTGACCAAAACCGACTCTCTGTCTTTCGATTCCTGAAAGAAGAGATTGCACAAGGCCGACAGGTCTATATCGTATACCCGTTGATACAGGAGTCCGAGCAGTTGGATTATAAAGATCTGATGGACGGATACGAAAGCATTTCGCGTGAGTTCCCGCTTCCGGATTACAGAATCAGCATTGTGCACGGCAAGATGAAGGCAGCTGACAAAGACTATGAGATGCAGCGATTTGTGAAAGGGGAGACCCAGATCCTGGTGGCCACGACTGTTATCGAGGTTGGCGTAAACGTTCCCAATGCGAGTGTCATGGTCATTGAGAGCGCAGAACGATTCGGACTGTCTCAATTGCACCAGCTTCGAGGAAGGGTAGGAAGGGGTGCCGATCAGAGCTATTGCATTTTGCTCTCGTCTCATAAATTGACCGATGATGCCAAAACAAGATTGAAAACCATGGTTGACACCAGTGACGGGTTTCGCATTGCCGAAGTCGACTTGAAGCTTCGCGGGCCAGGTGATCTCATGGGGACGCAACAGAGCGGGGTCTTGCAGATGAAAATTGCAGATATTGTAAAGGACCAGGGAATTCTGGAACTCGCAAGAAAAGCGGCGTTCGAAGTCACCTCGGCAGAAGGAGGCTCATCGAACGCCGCGTACAGTGAGATTTGGGACAGTTATCAAATGATTACGAGAAACAAGTCCCTGTGGAGCAAGATCAGTTGATGTCCTCTCCTTTTTTCAGTTTTTCCATATTGGCCTGCACCCTGTCTTTGTTCACTTGCTGAGGAGCGAGATCATATGCTTTTTCAAGATATTGCAAGGCTTTCTTGTAGTCGCCCAAAGCAGAGTATCCTCTGGCAAGGCCGTAGTTCACGGGCCAGGTGTCCTTGTGCATTTTAGCATTCTTTTTGAATACCTCAAGTGCTTTTTCCTTTTCTCCCCGGGCGATCAGCTGGCGACCATAGCTGTGAACGTCGAGAACGGTTCCTTTCTCCATGGCCATTTCCATGACTTTGTCCGCCTCGTCGGTTTTTCCCATTTTGTTGAGAATCTGTGCCTTGGTCTGAAGGTTGTTGTAATTCTCGACTCCAACAAATGGCGCACTAATCGCGGCTTCACTCCAGGCCAGGGCCTCTTCCATGTCTCCACCATTGTTCATCGACCAGTTCGCCGCCTGGTTCCAGTTCTGGTCGGAGAAGCCCTTCATGCCCTGAAGGTCTTTTCTCACCTGGGCAAGAACGATGTCGGTAACATCGACGTCTATCTTGAATGGAATCCTCTTTTCGGCCCATTTGAGTACTGCAGTCGTCGAAGTTTTGTCAACAGACGGGAACTCGTAGGTCAGCAATTCGCTGTGGGGGCCACTTTCCGAATTCACTGTTACGCGGAGCGCATCCTCTGCCGGATCATAGAAATAACTTCCCCAGGCTGTTGAATTGCTGGAGAAGATGATGTCGACTTTGCCGTCCTCATGGATCACCATGTGCAGTCCGTAGGTGCCAGCTGCCAGCTTATTGCCCTGAATGGAGACATCGTCTGTAAAATGAATGGTGGTGTTCTCGTTGGCACCGGCTCTCCAGGGAGATTCCTTGGCCGTTCCAAAACCGAGATTGTTCATCCCGTAGGGGACCAGCTTACCCCAGATTTCGCGGTCATTGACACTGGGCCGTGAATAGGTGATGGTGATGTCGGTGATTCCAACCCGTTGGCTGACGCTGGCTCTTTGACTGCCCTGGGGCATATCCATTTGACCGTAAGTGCTAAAGCCCACAAAAAACAGCAGGGAGAGAATCAGGTGAAATCTTGATGATGTAAAGATACTTTTCATAAAGAAGGATTTTGAGTTAATATTAAATAGATCCTTGTATACCTAGGTTTTATTTCCCTGAGGATCTGTAAGATCTAATGTACAGACTATTTGAAAAGCAGCGTGTTATGGTAATGTTAAAAGATCGTTTGACTCATATTGGGATACCTTGTTGAGGATTTAGATAAATTGAAGTTTCCTTATCTTTGCGCAAAATTTTGCTACATGAAAAAAATTGACATTCTAGTTCTTTTCGCATTATTTGTAGGTCTGCAAACCTGGGCACAGAAGGACACGATAAGATTAATCAATGAGGATGTCTTGGTTGGAGAAATTGAAAAGCTGGACAAAAATGTCCTGACTTTCAGCACTGCTTACAGCGACTCCGACTTTAAAATTGAATGGCACAAAGTGTTGGAATTGAAAAGCCGGCGCACCTTCATCATGGCGTTTTCGGACGGGGATCGCTTTACAGGTCAATTGAGCAGCGTCCCGGAGGAAGACAAAATCCTAAGGGTTAGTTTTGATGGCCAAAATGCGGAGGAGGTGATGAATGATCTGATTTTTCTCGAACCCATAGGAGCCAGTTTGTTTAGTAACCTCACGATCGATGTGGATTTGGGAATCACACTTACCAAGGCGAATAACTTGCGGCAGTTGAATACATACCTGGGAGGCACCTATTTGGCCAGGAAGTGGAATGCCAATGGGTTTTTTAAAACAGTGTTGAGCAGCCAGGACGATGTGGCCGACATTCGAAGAATGGATGCTGAACTCGGTGGGCAGTATTTTTTGCCCGATGACTGGTTTGTTACGGCAAGGGCCAAATACCTGGCTAACGATGAGCAATTGCTCGATTTAAGACAGACCTACCAGGGTGGTGTCGGTTACTATTTCATCCATAGCAATTCGATGTACCTGGCGCTCAGTGGTGGTGTGGCCTTCACTTCTGAAGTGTACTCCAACGACAACCCGGAACGAAGAAGTGCTGAAGGGTTTATCGGACTGGGTTTTCAAAAGTATTCAATTGGAGATCTGAGCTTTTTAACTACGGCTGCGCTTTACCCGAGCTTTACGGAATCCGGAAGATATCGTGTGGATTTGAACGGAGATATGAAATATGACTTGCCGCTCGACTTCTACATCAAGTTGAGCGTAACTTACAACTACGATAGTCAGCCGACGGAAGGAGCAGCGGATTCTGACTATGTCTTCACGACCTCCTTTGGTTGGGAGTTCAACTAGTTTTTGAAGGGCAGCGGAGTAATTTGAGGATCGGTTTCTCCTAGATACCGCCTGCTTCCGAGGTACCGTCCGGTGTTGAATTCATCGTAGTTCGGGGATTCAGGATTAATTGAACCGATTTTCACCCGACCCGAGGAATGAATGAATTCGCCACGATCGTTGCCGAGCCAAATGGCCACATGGGTGACCCTCTGCCGTGTGCTGTCCGTGGCTTTTTTTCCAAAAAACATCAAATCCCCTTTGACGAGGGAGTCCAGGCCTAGGTCGGGGTCAATGTCTTTTCCTGCCATGATCTGTTGCGAAGCATCACGTGGTATAATGAGTCCATTCATGCGAAACGCCGTTTTGGTAAAACCGCTGCAATCCATTCCTTTGGATGAGGTGCCTCCCCAGAGATAGGGTGATCCCAGCAGGGAACGGGCGTACAATTCCAATCTATCGGGAGAGGGGTTCAGCTCATCCAGCCAATCCAGGTAGACCTCAGCCTCATCGCGTCTGACATATCCGATTCTGCCGTCCGGGTAAGCCACTTCAAAGTATTTTTCATCCTTCCCGGTCAATTTCAACAGGGATCCCAAAACCAGGTCACCCTGGGTCTGAAGCTCATTGTCTTTTGAGGCGTATACATGACCGAAACTTTTCAAATAGATCATCTTGGGTGCAGTTGACCAACTGTCATATTCTTCCTGGGTCATCAGCTGAACCCCGCCGTGGTCCACCCACGAGATATATTGATCAGGCGTCTGAACCCTGTAGAAATCTCCTTCGATCTTCAGGACCTTCAGGCCGGTTCCCAAAATGGCCTGGGTTGCAAGTTCAGCTGAATGCCTGGGAGCTGAGCGTATGTTTGCTACGGAGTTGTTGACCACCGCATAAGGGTGATTGCCAACACTCTTGTCGGGAAGCAACGAAACCTCATCCTCAATTGATGCATCCAACGATTTCAGCTCCTCCTTCAGTCGATTCAGTGCCTCGGGTTGATCGGTTTCCCCTTTGATCCGGATGGAATTGCGATCACTCACAATCTCAATGTCATAGACGGCAACTCGCTTGTCAGGAGCGAATTCGTTTTCAATACGGTCATTGATTTCGGCGATCTCCCGCGAGTTTTCGTTGTCGGCGCATGAGACGACCGACAGCATCGGGATCAAACTCAGAGCGAACCAAATTCTTGTCAGATTGGTGAGGGTTTTCAATTTGCTTAAAGCCGGCATAAAAATCTAAATTTAGAGTCGTTTTCGAATCCAGGAAAGCAGGTCGAAAAAATTCTGAGGGGCAACACCATGACCCACGGGGTATTCCTTATACTCATGTTCAATCTTCAGTTTATCGAGAAAATCCGGCGTTCTTCGTGCCCATTCAACCGGGATCACCTGATCCACCGATCCGTGCGAAGCAAAGACATCGAGATCTTTGTAGTTGCTCGCTTCAAGGGGCATCTTGATCAGCTTTTGGTTGACATAACCGCTCAGTGCAATTACGTGTTGAATCTTCCCCGGATGATTCAGGGCGTAGGCGAGACTCAATATCGTCCCCTGGCTGAAGCCCATCAGAAAAATACGGGTCGGATCTGGCTTGTATTTGTCCAGAAGCCCATCGATGAAGACGTCGATCGATTTCAGTGCGGTGTTGGCCTCTTCCAAATTTGAAAAATTATCCCGATCGGCTTCAAAATTTATCGAATACCAGGCATAGCTCCCAAATCCTAAGGACAATGGTGCCCTTACGCTGATTATCAGGAGCTCAGAGGGTAACTCCTGTGCGAAGGAGAATAAATCCTGTTCATTGCTGCCATATCCGTGAAGCATTATGAGCAGGGGAGGCCGGGCATTATTGTCAGCCGGTTTTCTGATAAGATATTCCAAATTGAGATCGGACATGAATCGTATGAATTTGCTAGTATTACAGGTAGGGACGGATCAACCAATGGATCTAAACCATTCCTGGAACTGATCGCCAAGCAGGGGTACTTTTCTCTCCTCTCCCTGAATAGCTCCAATCAGGCCAATGATCCATAGGACAAAAATCCCAAGGCTGAGAATCCAGTCCAACCAGTCGAAATCGCTGAAGCGCTGCAAGAAATTGACAATCAGAGCTGTTAAGAAAATTCCAAGGGCCTGCCTGATATGAAAGGCCGCGAAGTAATTCTGTTTGTTTTGGTTCAGGACGAATGCGATCACCGTTCCGATGATGGTGATATAGCTGATTATTGCAATGGTTTTTCCTTCTGCAACAGTTTGATTGTACATGGCATTAGTTTTTTAGATCACCAACTGATTTCGAGCGAATATTCCCAGGGCCTGACCTTTTAGATTTTTTCCCAGAAAAGCCGAATTGTGCGATTTGCTTCTTATCATCTCTTCCTCAAAAACGTATTCCCTTTCAGGATCAAACAATGTCAGATCCGCGCTCGCATTTTCCTCAATAACCGATAGTGGAAGGCCAAACCGCTTTTGTGGATTTGTCGTCATGCATTTGACGAAAGACTCGATGCCAACAAGGTTTGAAACACTTCCAAAAAGTGTTTCCAAACCGATTGTTCCATAGAGGCCATTTTCAAATTCCACTTTTTTGTTTTCAATGTCTATTGGGTTGTGGTCACTCACAATCATGTCAATGGTCCCATCCTGAACTCCTTTTATCAGGGCTTTGGCATCTTTGGAGGTTCTCAAAGGAGGACTCACCTTGAAATTCGAATCAAACGAAGCAATTTCTTCATCGGTCAGCGACAAATGGTGGGCAGAAACGCTGCAACTCACATCCAGTCCTTTCTTTTTCGCCTCTCGAATGAGCTTAACCGCGCCTGCAGTCGTTATGGTTGGAATGTGAAGCTTTCCACCCGTATACTCCAGCAGATAAAGGTCTCGAACAATCTGCAATTCTTCAGAAAGGTTGGGAACCGAGTTGAGTCCGAGTTTGGTTGTTGCAGGACTTTCATTGACAAAACCATGGCTTCCAATGCTGTCGTCTTGTGGAAAGCTCATGATCAGGCCATCAAAATTCTGGGCGTAGAGCAAAGCAATCTTCAAGAGATTTGCGTTTGCAATGCCTTTTGCGTAATCGCTGAACGCAACTGCCCCGGAGTTTTTCATATCGTAGAGCTCTGCGAGTTCCTTTCCCTGTGCTCCCTGCGTCAGATTCGCAATCGGGAACAGGGCAACCGCTGAACCTGTGCTCTTCTGAATGAGAAACTCGACCTGCGATTTGTTGTCGATTAACGGATTCGTATTCGGATTTACAGCCACTTTGGTTACGCCGCTGCGAGCTGCTGTTTTCAAACCATTCTCTATGGTATCTCTTTCTTCAAAGCCCGGCTCCCCGAATGAGACACTCGTGTCGAACCAGCCGTTCGACACATGCAGATTTTTAACCTTGATCTCCTTGCATTTTGGAGGAAGCTCAATTTTTTTCCGAATGACCTTGATCACTCCTTTTTCGATCAGTATATCCCTTGTTTGTTGATGGTATTTTGAGTTTTCATCAATTATCCTGGCAGATCTCAGAAGTACGTCCATTGGCGGATGGTTAATTTTTAAAGAATTTTTGAATAAGCATTTCCAGAACTAAGAAGATCAGAGCAAAAATAGTAAATAATTGCCACAAACTTCTACTTGAAAACATGTCATTTAGCTCGCGCAGACCTTCCTCCGGGGTGGATAGCAATTTGATCTGATTGCTGCCCTCCGCGAGCCGGTTCAGATTCGCATAGCCGCGACGGATGAGCTCCCGGTCGTAATTGAATGCCTCTTCAGAAAGCACTCTGTCTTGATCGACGATCTGGTAAACTCCGGGCAGGAGTGGGTAATCTTTTGTGAAGAGCTGAACCTCCTTTGACGTATTTTTCTGAAGGGGAATATACTCCTCCTTGCCGTTCGTTATTTTGAGGGCATTGCCGCTGAGAGAATCATTACTGACCTGAAGCTCATTCGCTCTGCCTATGATGGTGTAGACACCGTCAGCTTGATTCTCGGGTAAAGAGAAATTGTAGAACAACGGAACGATCAAAGGGGAATCACGAAAATTCGACTGTTCGCCTTTCAACGGGGAGGATATCCAAAACACCCTGTTCTTTCCGACTGGAATTTCACTGGCAAAAGCGCTGCCATCATCAAAGCTGATCAGAGGAGCCGAGGATCTGAAATCCGTTTCGATTCCGTAAGTGGCTTCCGGATAATCAAAATTATTTACTTCGCCTTTGAATACATTGTTAAAAAACGGATGGTCCTCCGAGACTGAGATAATTGTCTTTTGCCTCTCGAATTCAGACGAGACCCTTCCAATGCCCAGAACACTGAAAATCGATTGGTAGGAGGCCAGATCAGGTTGTGCTGAAGGTATTATGACCAGGTTGCCAATCTCTTGAACATAGGGATTCAAGCTTTTGATCAATGGTGCCGGAACCTTGTCCAGCTCGTTCAGGACAATCAGGTCATAATCCTGTATTTCGCCCTGGTTGAGATTCGACAATTCCTGAAATGTCAGTTCAAAGGAATCACTCGTGTAAATGCGCTGAATATAATTGGAATAGTCTCCAATGACCAGGACCTTGGGCTTGATGGGTTCGGGGAGAGTAAAAAACAGGGAGTTGTCGAATCCGAGTCTGGGATCAGAGAATGTCATAGCTCCGTTGCCCATTGTTTCAGGAGGGATGCTGAATTCTACAGTGACATCATTGCCTTTGTCTATGGATACTGAAGACTTTCCGAAAAGTTGGCCGTTCAAAACAAGCGAGACACTGAGATTCTCCTCTTCAATGTTCTGAGCCTGTATTCTGCCGCTGATTTTCAATTCATTTCGGTCAAAGGTGCTGATCCAAAGGCTGTCGAGACTCAGGTTCCGGAAGCGATCCGGTCGAACCGGAATAAGGTAGTATCGGTTCTGATCCCATTCAGGCAGCGAGTCGATCTCATAAGGTGAGGTTCGAAAGTCGGAAAAAATATAAACGTCCGATCCTTCATATCTTTTGTTGTCTGCGAGTGTTCCGGCTTCCAAAAAGATTTGAGACAGATCCTTTCGAACGGGATAGTATGTTATACTTGTCAATTCCTGCCTCAAGACGTCTGATTGAAGGTTTTCCTGTATGTTGTCGTTGGTTATCAGGGCAAAGTCGCCGGGAAAGCTCTGAAGCTCGTCGATCAGGATTCGTTTTGTATTCTGCAGCAACTCAGATCCATTATTGTCTGCAGCCTGCATGCTGAGGGAATTGTCCAGGTATATGATTGTTTTGCGGTTCTCCTGACCGTCCGTTTTTTTCAATACAGGCTGTGCAAAGGCCAGGATCAGACAAGTTAGGGCCAACAAGCGGGACGCCAGGATGAGCAATTTCTTGATCCTCGAGCTTTTTCTGGACTCCAGCTCGATCTGTTGAAGGAATTTTACATTTGTAAAAGCTTCTTTTTTAAATCGTTGGAGTTGAAATAAGTGAATCAGTATCGGGATGATCAATACGAAGAGAAGTGCCAGAATTTCTGGATGATTGAATTGCATCTTTCCCAATTGCTTTTCCCAAAAATAGGAATTTATTTCACAAGAAACGGGATTGGATTACTCGGATATCAGTTCACTTACTTGTCCTTCAGAATCGATCTTGAACCTTTCATATTTATTCCTTTTTCTTTTCATTAAAACAAGCTCTGTCGCCTTTTCGCTCAGATCCGTTGTAATCAATTTTCCCTTGTAACGCGAAGTGATCGTTTCCATTGGGGTATGACCGACGATATGGACTTTCGACTTGTATTTACTGAGCATGCCATCCAACTGTTTGCCCAGGGTGTCAGATAGTACGTAACCCCGATACCAAAACGGACTCATGTCGCTGTAGAAAAAATGTTTCATTTTCAGCCATCTTTCAGGATCATAGGATGAGCTGTCGGCATGTTCTTTCATAATATCCAGGTACATGTCTTCCTGCATGTATTTGTAAACCTGATCATTGAATTCTTCGATGTAGGGTGTGCCCAGGTCGACGATGCCACCATGGGCCAATATCAGCCCGTCTATTTTTATTACGGAAGGTTTGCTTGTCAGCCAGGCTCCGAGATAGGATTTAGTAGGGTGATACATGTGATCATACCCCACCGTATAGGCTATGGAGAGCGCTTTCTCCTTGCGACTCAAATACCTCAAATCTTTGGTTGTGATCATAATTTCGTGATTTCCGAGCAACAGGTGAACCTTACCTCCTTGTTTTTTGGCTTGGGGCTCCAGTTCATGGATGAACCAAAGTGCCTTGGTAACATCATCTCCGCGGTCAAACTGATCCCCTAAGAAAACCAAATGCGCTTTACCTGCTTGCCACTTGAGTTCTGAATTGATCACGCCTGCCTTCCTCAGAAGATTGATCAGATTGTCATACATCCCGTGAACGTCTCCTACGAGATATACCGAATCTACTCCTTTAAACACTCCTTTTTCTCTGGGAAAATTAGGTCGTAGAAGAACGGATTCAATGCCCGATTCCTCGCCTCCAAACTCCAATCTGACATTGTGATTCGGTTTTTCTTTCGGACTGAAGCTGTGAACCCTCGAGACTTCTGTAGTACTTTCTTCGATCGTATTGCCGTTTTCATCTTTCAATGCGACTTTGCCATTTTGTCCTTTGTTGGTAATCCAATTAATGGTCATGCCCGAATCCAAAGAAACGTAAAGGGAATAGGTTCCGTCATACTTCATGGTCTCCTGCAGCCTTTCTGTATCCGATATGGAAAACGCCAGGCTCAAGCCGGTCATTGCCAAGATTATGAGGCTCAATAGAAATGAACCTGCATATTTCTTTTTAGTATTCATATTGATGCTTGTGTTTTGCCCGGCACGCCCGGTCGATTTTCTCTTTAACCGTTGAGGGGTTGTTGATGTCTTTATAGAACCCATTTATATAGTCGAGCACATCCGACCGTGATTTTTCCTCTAAGTAATCGGCCTGATTCACCTCGTTCGCGATCTTGGGCTGCAAGGCTTTGAAGAATTGAATTTCGCCGCTGTACCCATGTTCACGGCAGAGCCCCCTGAAAATCCTAGTCCGAACACTCGTAATGCCCATGCCCTCCGGTGGAACGGCATATGGAGCGTCAACGAGGCCCGAATAATCGAAATCATAAGGGACGGCTACAGGCAACGATCCACCTTCTTTGCGCATGATTTTAATGTTATGGCGTTCCGGAACGGACCAATCGAGATTTCCGATCATGTATTGAAACAGGGCAAGCTTGTCCATATTGTCTTTGTCGAGTGCCTCTTGATTCCGCAGGAGCCCGTCAAACTCTTTCATGTCATTTCTCTTCGCCAGGTCTTTGATCGACTCAATCAGAAAACCAAAATGCGTGGAGCTGTTCTCGGGTTTTTCAGAGTCGACATAAGTGATTCGGCAGGGTCTGACATTAAAACTGTATGGAGAGACCTGATTGTAAATTTTATAGATCAGATACTCCTTCTCCACGTATTCCTGAAAGCTCTTGCTGCTCTTGCAATGGCTGACAAGCTTGATCTTTTTCTGCTTGTGAAAGGGGGTGTCCTTGGTCTCGGATTTTTTGAAATCCAGAAAGAGTGGGGGTATTCTGCATGTGGATTTCATTGTACGGGTATGGCCCCGCACTTTTGCGCGTGAGTTCAATTCAAGAGTGGTTCCATCAGGTCGGTTCCAACTGATGAGCACAGGATGGTAGTTTCTTTCCTCAACATCGCGATAAACTTCTTTCATGTTCATGGTCAGCGTGAAATCCAGAACCTCATCAGTTTGAAAAAGCTCGTTAACCTCTTGAGAATGAGCTGCAAGAGTTGAGAGTATAAAAAGGAGAAATAGGGATAGTTGTCTTTTCATTGGGGATAATGTAACGTGAATGCATTAATTTACAACTTTTTCAATTCCCAAGGACTGAATCACTTCAAAAGAGTGGGCGTTGATTTTCAAGGGCCCTGCAAGAGGATTGCTCAGGGCAAGAACAAAATAAATCAAAGTCCCAATGAATAGATTGTAAAGGCTAATGAAGCTCAATGTAATTAGGTCTATTGGGTATACGGTATAGAAGATCCACATGAAAAGAAGTCCGATGCACAAAATATAAATCAAGTTCGGAATTAGGACGGTTCGCGAATAAATGCGGACCTGCATCAATTGTATGATCCGATCCAAGTTGTCGAGCAGTTTATTTTTGAGGTTCGTCTCGTCAGCGTTCGAAGTTGGTAAACTGGTGGTAAGTCCATAGGCTTGTTTCAATCGATTCGTCGCATCGGAAAAAAAGGGGTTGGAATTCACGGTTTTCCAGTCGTCCTTTATGGTCAGATCGATGTATTCGATGAATTTCTCGCGGATCAAATCACTCTGTGGATCATCGAAAAAATTCAAAAGAAACGCGGTGTTTACCAAAAGGGAGGCCTCTTCCTCCAGAGCGTTAATGATCTTGCCCTGTGCAACGCGTTCATTGGCATAGCTTAAAGATACGAGCAGTGCGATCAGACCGGCGGTGACCCTGAACAATAATCGACCTACTTTTTCGTGCTGTTTTTTGAGATGAGGGGCTACATATCTCTTGACAACCAAAATCACCATTATGCCGAGCAAAGCAATCGACAGTGTTGTCAAAAAAAGGCCCTGCCAAAAAGATAATTTGAGTATGAATTCCAGCATAGGACGTTACTCGTAAGCATGAATACTAACGGTAAATATAGTGAAATTGAATGCTATAAAAAAAGTCGCCCGGATGGGGCGACTTTTTATTCAGTGCGGCAATATCCAAATTTTATCTGGCCTTCGGTGCTTTTTGCTTCAACAAAGCCAGGTCAATGACTTCCATCATATCGGTCACATAATGAAACTTCAGTCCCTTAAGATACTCTGGCTTGATGTCTTCGACATCTTTGCGGTTGTCAGCGGACAAAATGATTTCCTTGATGTTGGCTCGTTTGGCGGCCAAAATCTTCTCCTTGATGCCTCCTACCGGAAGAACTTTGCCTCTGAGAGTGATTTCCCCGGTCATTGCCAGTCTGGATTTGACTTTTCTACGGGTAAACGTTGAGACGAGCGAGGTCAGCATAGTGATACCTGCGCTCGGTCCGTCTTTCGGAGTGGCTCCTTCAGGCACATGGATATGCACATTGTTATGGGCGATTGTATTGAAATTAATGTCCAACGCATCCGCATGCGCCTTGATAAATTCAAGGGCGATTGTCGCGGATTCCTTCATGACCTTTCCCAGGTTTCCTGTAATTGTCAGTGCGCCTTTGCCTTTCGACAGAATGGACTCGATAAACAGGATGTCTCCGCCGACACTCGTCCAGGCCAGACCCGTTACCACGCCGGGAATGTCGTTGCTCTCGTATTTGTCTCTCTCGAGGTGCGAAGGCCCCAGGATCGACTCAATCTCACTTTCGGAAGGCTGGGTCGAGTACTCTTCTTCCATGGCCAATGATTTGGCAGCGTAACGAACCAGCTCTGCCAATTTCTTTTCCAGCCCGCGGACTCCGGATTCACGGGTGTATCCGGTTACGACCTTTTCCAGGGCTTTTTTACTGAGTTTAAGGTTCTTGGAAGTCATTCCATGCTCTTTCAACAACTTGGGAAGCAGGTGCCTCTTTCCGATTTCGATCTTTTCTTCGACCGTGTAGCCGCTCACTTCAATGATTTCCATTCGATCTCGCAGGGCCCACGGTATCGTGCTCAGGCTATTCGCAGTTGCGATGAACATGACCTTTGAAAGATCGTAGCCTACCTCGAGGTAATTGTCATAGAAGTCTTCATTTTGCTCCGGATCCAGAACTTCGAGCATGGCAGAGGAAGGGTCGCCGGAATGACTCGAGCCCAGCTTGTCAATCTCATCGAGCACGAATACAGGGTTCGAAGTCTCAGCCTTTTTGATGCTTTGAACGATTCGCCCGGGAAGCGCCCCGATGTAAGTCTTTCTGTGTCCCCTTATTTCAGCCTCGTCGCGAAGCCCTCCAAGTGACATTCGCACGTATTTCCTGCCCAGAGACTCTGCTACGGATTTTCCAAGTGAGGTTTTTCCCACACCCGGAGGCCCATAAAGACAAAGAATGGGGGACTTCATGTCTCCTTTCAGTTTGAGGACAGCCAAATGCTCAATGATTCTTTTTTTGACTTTTTCCAGTCCAAAATGATCCCTGTCGAGAATTTTCTGAGCTCTTTTGAGGTCGAAGTTGTCCTCTGAGTATTCTCCCCATGGCAATTCGAGCAGCAGGTCGAGATAATTTCGCTGAACCGAGTATTCTGCTACCTGGGGATTCATACGCTGAAGCCTTCCGATTTCCTTCTCAAACGTTTTGGCAATTTCCTCGTTCCATTTTTTGGTTTTTGCCAACTCCTGCATCTCCTCGATCTCCTCATCGTGCGAAACGCCTCCAAGCTCTTCCTGGATCGTTTTCATCTGCTGATGGAGGTAATACTCTCTTTGTTGCTGGTCCATGTCTTCTCGGACCTTCGACTGAATATCATTGCTCAGTTCAAGCCGTTGAAGTTCAATATTCATCTTTTTCAGTGTGAATAATGCCCTGTCTTTCAATTTATCAATCTCTAGTATCTCTTGTTTTTCTTTAATTTCAAGATTGAGGTTTGAGGAAACAAAATTCACCAGGAAAGAATCACTTTGTATATTCTTTATGGCAAAGGAAGCCTCGGTGGGAAGATTCGGGTTCTCCCTGATTATTTTTAGCGCAATGTCTTTTATCGAATCAATGATGGCCTTGAATTCACTGTCATTTTTCGCAGGTGGTTTCTCCTTTAATTCCACTACGCTGGCGGTCATGTAAGGTTCCTGTTGAACCAGTTCCTTTACCTTGAATCTCTTCTTGCCCTGCAGAACGACCATGGTGTTTCCGTCAGGCATTTTCAGAATTTTCAGAATCCGGGCAACCGTACCCGACATATAGATGTCGTTGACTCCGGGGTTCTCAGTTGCCTCATTGATCTGAGCGACAACTCCAATCGTTTTATCCCCTTTATTGGCCTCTTTGATCAATTTGATCGATTGGTCCCTGCCCGCCGTTATAGGAATCACCACACCCGGAAACAACACGGTATTCCGCAGAGGAAGAAGTGGCAACACTTTAGGCACGTCTTCTTTTTTCATTTCCTCTTCGTCCTCCGGGGACATAAGCGGGATCAACTCCGCATCTTCGTCGAGTATGTGTTGCAGTGACAAATTGTCAATATTCATAAATTTCGCTCTGCTCATGTTCTTTTTCAGTCATTTTGACATTACTGACACGATCTGTGAATCGATGTACAAATGCCGTATAATATCTAAACTATTATTTAACAAGGGTTTAGTCAAAAGTCAATTGCTCTTGCTTTAACTGTAACTCAATTCTTGTGCCAATTCCTGATTTCGTGAATCCTCATTGGGGCCTGCAAAAAATCGTACTTTTATTTCAACAAGTGTAACAACAGAACAATTGAATTGTCTTTTTATCAGAAGTTGAGTATTGCAAGTTAGAAACGCACATATAGATCAATTGATTGAATCGTGTAAGAAGGGCAGTCAGAGCGCCCAGTTTGAGGTGTATCAGCTCTATTACAAGGCCATGTTCAATACCTCGCTGAGGATTGTTCAGAACAGTTATGAAGCCGAAGATGTGATGCAGGAGTCTTTTTTGAGCGCATTCACGAAGCTCGATTCTTTTAAAGGTGAGGTCGCATTTGGAGCCTGGTTGAAGCGGATCGTCATTAACCGAAGTTTGACCCAACTGAAAAAGAGAAGTCGCTTGAACGAAACCAATCTCGAAGTGGTCGATTACAAGTTGGAAGAAGACAGTGAAGAAGAGGGGATGAGCGAATTGGATCTGACCGATTCCAAGGTTCAGGAAGTATTACAGGCCATGGATAAGCTCAAAGACAATTACAGGGTCATTTTGCACCTGAGTTTGATCGAGGGGTATGACAATGACGAAATAACGAAGATTCTGCAGATAAGCAATGAGAACTGCAGGACGACAATATCAAGGGCCAAAGCCCGATTGAGAAAAATACTGATGGAAGCGTCAGCAGTAAATTAAATGAGATGAAAATGAATTTGGAACAATATTTCGACAAGAACAAAGAGATGTTCGATGCCTATGAGCCGAATGAAGGTCATTTCGAGCGATTTAGGGCAAGATTGGAGAGCCAGGACAGGAGTTCAGGCGGAAGAAGCAGCTTTTCATATTACATAATGGCTGTTGCAGCATCCGTATTGCTGGTTTTCGGTTATTGGTTGGGCAACTTCAATTCGAACAAGGGCATCGAACTCGCGGATGTGTCTCCCCAGATGGAAGAGACTCAAAATTTCTATGTCTCTACCATCCGCAAGGAAATGGAGACTATAAGTGGAAAGAGAACAGAAGAAAACACCAGGATCATAGATGATGCCTTCAAGCAATTGGAGATCCTGGAGGCAAATTATCAGAAGCTGACCTTAGAGCTCAAGGAAAGCGGCGCTGATAAGCGTGTCATACACGCAATGATCACAAATTTTCAAAATCGTCTGTACGTTTTGGAGAATTTGATGGATCGACTCGAGGAGTTGGAAAATATGGCTCCCGAGGAAAACAGAGTTTAAAACGAACAAAAATCAAAATTCAGAAGCGATGATCAATAAAATAACAATTCTTTTCATAGCCCTGTTGGTGTTTCCGATAGCGGCAAATGCAAACCCAATAGATAAGCGCTGGGCCCACGAGAAGAGCAAGACGATTAAAAAGGAATTCAGCGTGAATTCGGATGCTCTTTTGAGAATCAATAACAAGTATGGAAATGTCGAAGCTGTCTCCTGGGATGAAAACCGGGTTGAGATCGAGGTGACCATAACCGTTTCGGGCAATAACGAGTCCAAAGTGGATAGCCGTTTGCAGCAGATTGATGTCAAATTCAACAGTAGTGCCAGTGAGGTGTCTGCCAAAACGGTTATTGAAAGCTCTTCGGGATGGTGGAACACGGGAAGCAAAATGAACTACCAGATTGACTACAAGATCAAGGTGCCTGTCACCAACAGTGTGAATCTGACCAATGACTACGGCAACATTTCGCTCAACGAGATCAAAGGCTCTGCCCGCATCAACTGCGACTACGGAAAAATCCTGATCGGAAGCCTCTTTCACGAAGACAATGAGATCAACATAGACTACACGTCCAATTCGGTGATCGAATTCATGAATACCGGAAAGATCAATGCGGATTATTCCCAATTGACCGTTGAGAAATCCAAGAGCATTCAACTCAATGCAGATTATACGGATACGAAAATCGAAAACATCGAGGATCTTAATTTCGTCTGTGACTATGGAAAAATCGACGTGGGCAGGGCAAATACCGTTGATGGGCACGGAGATTACCTGACCATGCGTTTTGACAACATCTACAAGAGCCTCACCATAGAGGCGGATTACGGCAGCATCAAAGTCGATAAATTGATGAAAGGTTTTGACCTGGTGAGTGTACGATCTGACTACACCGGCATCAAAATGGGACTGGAAGAGGGAATTTCCTTTGATTTCACGGCCAAACTGAGCTATGGCGGATTCGATTATGACGCAGACAATATCAATTACCTGAAAAAAATCGTCAAATCGTCTTCTAAATTTTACCAGGGCTATGTGAACCAGGAGAACTCAGGATCCGTAATAGACATTGTCTCTGACTATGGTGGCGTTAAACTCTACCACAATTAATCGTGCAAACTAATTTAAATCTAAAAACAAAAAGAATGAAAACTACTCTCTTTAGAACACTAACGGTGCTCACCCTTCTTATAGGCATGACAACGACTTTGCATGCCCAGCGTGTCAAGGGAAATGGAAAGCTCATCGAAAAGACACGTCAGGTAGGTGATTTTGACGCCCTGGGTGTATCGGGTTCCTTTGACGTCTTTCTGGTAAAAGGCCAGGAGGGAAAGGTCATCGTCAATGTGGAGCAAAATTTAGAGCCCTATTTGATCACGGAAGTGCAGAATGGAACCCTCAAGGTAAAATGGAAAAAGGGCACCAACGTTCGAACGACAAAGAGCACCAAGGTTACGGTTTATTTTGAGGACCTCAGTGGGGTGGCCCTTTCCGGATCGGGAGATATCGTTTCGCGTGACCCTATTACAACGGATGAGCTGGATATTGCAGTGGCCGGATCGGGTGATATAAGGCTTGAGCTTGACGCCATGGAATCCAATGCAGCGGTTTCCGGTTCGGGCGACATCGAGCTGAGCGGAACAAGCAAGAGCTTTGATGCTGCCGTGGCAGGCAGTGGAGATATCAAGGCCTATGAGCTCAAATCGGAAAAGGCGGACCTGAAGATATCTGGATCCGGGACCATCCATGCCCAGGTGTCCAATGAGCTCATCGCTCGAATTTCAGGATCCGGAAACATAAAATACAAAGGCAATCCCAGGATCGAAGATGTCAAAGTAAGCGGATCCGGGAATGTAAGTACTTATTGAGACGGCAAGCGCTTCAAAGAGCTTACCGTAGCAATTGAATCACAGAGCTCGACGCTGATCAGCAAAGAGCTCTGTTTTCCTTTTCCATCGATCCAGTACAATCTGCAGGGCTCATTTTTCACCTGGCTTTTTGAGAAATCGATATCCCCGTTTTTCAGGATGGCGCGTATGTCCAGACTGTCGGCTTCCGCCTCTTTGAGATTCTGTTCAATCTGATCTCCATAGCGGAGCTGTTTTCTTTCAATGATATTGAGAATCCGATCATTGGGCAACCAGTTGCACGAGGCCCTTTTCCCGCCCAGGAAGAAAAAAACAATCACGATTCCCATGGCAAAACCAATCCCGTAAAGGGCAAATCGCTGTCGCATATCATCCATTGCTACAGGATAAGAAGATTAATGTCTGTCATTGGTAAATTGAACCAGTCAGCGATTTTCTTGTTGGTCAGAATTCCGTGATAAAAATACATGCCCTTTTGAAGGCTTTTGTCGAATCGGGCGGCATTCTCGATTCCTCCCATTTCTCCGATGTTGAGCAAGTACGGGGTGAAGATGTTGCTGATTGAAACAGAGGCGGTTCTTGAGTATCGTGAAGGCACATTTGGCACGCAATAGTGGATGACTCCATGCTTGACCATGGTTGGATTGCTGTGCGTTGTGATTTCGGAGGTCTCGAAACTACCTCCATTATCGATACTCACGTCAATCACAACAGCCCCGTCCTTCATTTGCTCAACCATGCTTTCGGTGACGACGACCGGTGTTCGGGTCTTGCCCCTCAGAGCACCAATAGCTACGTCGCAATCGATCAGCGACTTGAGAAGGTTCTTGGGTTGAATGGTTGAGGTGGCGATAGGAAACTGGAGTTTGTGCTGCAGGTTCCTCAGCTTGGTCAGGGAGTTGTCAAAAACCTCGACTTGAGCTCCCAGCCCCAAAGCCGACCTGGCAGCGAATTCCGCGACAGTTCCCGCTCCGATGATCACGACCTTGCTCGGCGGAACCCCACCAATATTGCCCAGGAGCAATCCGTTGCCCAGGTTGTTGTTGTTCATGATCTCAGCCGCGATCAATACAGATGCGATTCCGGCGATCTCGCTCAAAGATTTGACCAGGGGAAAAATTCCGTGATCATCCTGAATATAATCGAAAGCAATCGCTGTGATTCTCTTTTCGGCCAGGGCCTTGAAAAAGGCTTTGGTCTGGGTTTTGAGCTGCATGGCGGAGATTAGCACACTCTGCGGATTCATCATCTTTATCTCATCCAGCGATGGTGGCTCGATTTTCAAAATGATATTGCAGGCGAAGACGTCATTGGCATTGTAGGAGATTTTCGCTCCAGCCTCAGAATACTGATCATCGCTGTAGTTAGTTCCGTCGCCAGCCCCGGATTCGACCATGATTCGATGTCCATTCGACGTCAAAGCCGCCACGGCGTTGGGTGTCAGGCAAATTCTTTTCTCTTCAAAATGGGTTTCCCTGGGAATTCCTATAAACAATTCATCTTTGCTTTTTCGGATCTCCAGCATCTCAGGTTTTGGAAGCAATTCCTCTTTGCTGAAAGGAGAAAGTTGTTTAGACATTTTTAGTCAGTTGAATAGTTCTGGAATCGTCCGGATTAATATCTATCCGAATGACAACCGACTCTAAAGGTAGTAAATTTTCAACTTTTTCAGGCCATTCGATCAGGCACCAGTTTCCACTGTCCAGGTATTCTTCAAAGCCGATGTCAAACGCTTCTTCTTCTTTTTCTATACGGTAAAAATCGAAGTGGTACATTCGGTCACCTTTACCTGTCACATATTCGTTCACCAGGCTGAAAGTAGGGGAGTTGGTAAGGTCCTTTACCCCAAGTTTAGCCGCGATCTCCTTGATGATCGTGGTTTTGCCGCTTCCCATCGCACCGTAAAACAGGAGAATGCGGGAATCTGCTTCACGAAGGAGGCTTTCCGCAACTTCTGAGATTTCAGCGAGCTTATATCTTGTCTTCATGAAAATCTAGCTGTGCTCCATTGAGTGATAGACATTTTGAACATCGTCATCGTCTTCCAGTTTCTCCAGGAGCTTGTCCACTTCCGCCTCTTCCTCCTCAGACAGCTTTTTCGTGGTAGTCGGGATACGTTCAAAACCGGAGGACAGGATTTCCATTTCCTTTTCCTCTAAAAACTTTTGAATGGCCCCGAACTGCTCGAAGGGAGCATATATGATGATTCCGTCTTCATCGTCAAAAACCTCCTCGACGTCGAAGTCGATCAGTTCGAGTTCGAGTTCTTCCAAATCCATTTTCACACTGGACGCGTCGATCCTGAAATTGCAAGTGTGATCGAACATAAAGACCACGGAGCCTGAGGTGCCCAGCGTCCCGTTGCATTTGTTAAAAGCCGCCCTGACATTGGCAACGGTCCTGTTGTTGTTGTCAGTGGCCGTTTCCACAAGCACAGCAATTCCGTGGGGCGCATATCCTTCAAAAAGCACCTCTTTGTATTCGGCCGTATCTTTTTCAGAGGCCTTCTTAATGGCTCTCTCGATGTTGTCCTTGGGCATGTTGGCCGCCTTGGCATTCTGAATGACGGCTCGAAGCCTGGAATTCGTTTCCGGATTGGGTCCTCCCTCCTTTACGGCCATGGCGATGTCCTTTCCTATGCGAGTAAAGGTTTTGGCCATAGCTGACCACCTTTTCATCTTCCTCGCTTTTCTGAATTCAAATGCTCTTCCCATAATTAATCTTTGTCGTAAGCTGGTTGTTCAAGTCAATTTTCACACCTGAAGAACGCCCAAATTGAATTTCTTTTCGATCGGGGCGTGATTGGCCATTTCGATTCCGGTGCTGATCCAATGGCGCGTGTGCAGGGGATTGATGATGGCATCGGTCCACAAACGTGCTGCTGCATAATAGGGAGATGTCTGCTCCTTGTAGCGCTTGCGAATCGATTCCAGTATCTCTTTCTCTTTTTGTTCACTTATTTTTTCACCCTGTTTCTTCAGCTTGGAAGTTTCGATTTGGAGCAGAACTTTAGCCGCCTGATCTCCCCCCATGACGGCGAGTTCAGCGCTGGGCCAGGCGACGATGAGCCTGGGGTCGTAGGCTTTTCCGCACATGGCGTAATTCCCCGCTCCGTAAGAGTTTCCCACGATAACGGTAAACTTGGGCACCACGGAGTTGGAAACGGCATTCACCATTTTGGCGCCGTCCTTGATGATTCCACCGTGCTCTGACTTGCTGCCCACCATAAAACCGGTGACATCCTGAAGAAATACGAGTGGTATTTTCTTTTGATTGCAGTTGGCTATAAACCGGGTTGCCTTGTCTGCGCTTTCCGAGTAGATTACACCTCCGAATTGCAATTCCCCTTTGGCATTTTTTATGACCTTTCTTTGATTGGCCACGATGCCCACGGCCCAACCGTCGATCCTGGCATAGGCACAGATGATCGATTTCCCGTAATTAGCCTTGTACTCCTTGTATTCGGAATCATCAACAAGACGATCGATGATTTTGTGAAAATCGTATTGATCTGACCTGGATTTGGGTAAAATTCCAAAGACTTCTTCTGGTTTTTCCTTGGGCCTGGATGCCTCAATCCTGTTGAATCCTGCAGTATCAAAGCTACCTATTTTATCGACGATCTGCTTAATGGTGTCAAGTGCGTCCTGGTCGTCCTTGGCCTTGTAGTCACAAACCCCTGAAATCTCCGTGTGCGTTGTGGCACCTCCCAATTCCTCGTTCTGTATGATCTCTCCAATGGCAGCCTTGACCAGGTAGCTTCCGGCCAGAAAGATGCTTCCCGTTTTGTCAACTATGATCGACTCGTCACTCATGATCGGCAAATACGCGCCTCCAGCGACACAGCTGCCCATGACTGCGGCAATCTGGGTAATTCCCATGCTGCTCATTACTGCATTGTTCCTGAAGATTCTTCCAAAATGCTCTTTGTCCGGGAATATTTCGTCCTGCATGGGAAGAAAAACTCCGGCGCTGTCGACAAGGTATATGATGGGAATTCGGTTCTCAATGGCGATCTCCTGCGCGCGCAGATTCTTTTTGGCCGTGATTGGAAACCAGGCGCCCGCCTTGACTGTGGCATCATTGGCCACAACGACACACAATTTCTCTTTTACTTTGCCAATTTTGACCACGACACCCCCCGCAGGGCAGCCCCCTTCCTCTTCGTACATTCCGTCACCTGCAAATGCTCCAATTTCGAGAGCATCCCCGGGTTTGTCCAGAAGAAAATCAATGCGCTCACGCGCCGTCATTTTTCCATCTCCATGCAGTTTGGCGATTCGGTCTTTCCCACCACCCAAATGAATACGGCTCATTTTTTTTCGCAATTGGGAAAGGAGAAGCTTGTTGTGATCCTCGTTGATATTAAAGTTTATGTCCATGGGGTCATACCGTGTAAGAGCGGACTAAAATACGAAATCTGTTAAACTCTGTTAAAATATATAACATGTAAATAAATACCATGGTAAATAAAATTATTTCTCTTATCTTTGTCTCGTAAAACACTAAAAATTTGACATGAAATCAATCATAACTCTTGGAGGAAGCAGCAGCAGAGAGTCAATCAACAAGAGATTGGCCGAGTATGCAGGCTCTTTAATCCAAAATGCGGAGGTCATAAACCTGGATCTCAATGACTACAGAATACCCTTGTATTCCATAGATGAAGAGAAAGAAAACGGTTTTCCTGCAGATTTAAAGAAATTGGATCAGCAAATAGCCGAATCTGACGGGATCGTCTTGTCTTTGGCTGAACATAACGGAGCTTACACGGCTGCGTTCAAAAATGCATTCGACTGGCTCTCACGCATGGAGTCCAAAACCTGGAGAAACATACCTATGCTTTTATTGAGCACCTCACCCGGAGAAAGAGGGGGGAAGTCTGTAATGTCTATGGCTTTGGACCGTTTCCCCCGTCATGATGGAAATATCGTCTTTTCCATGTCGTTTCCTTCGTTCAACGAAAATTTCAATAGGGATGAAGTCGTAAACCCGGAGCTCAAGGCCGAGTTGAACAAAGGCGTGAGACTACTTGAAGAAAGTATCTGAGATGGGTGACCTGGCAAAAGACATAAATTCCACTTTTCCGAGTGAGCACATCAAGGCATTGATCAACATCAAGTACACGGCAAGTTATCTGGACCAGATCGGGGCATCCATGCTCAAACCCTTTGGGATTTCGGAGCCTCAGTACAATATTTTGAGGATACTCAAGGGAGCGGGAAAGCCAATCACCGTGAATCAGGTGAAGGAGAGAATGGTTCAGAAGTCTCCGAACACGACCCGGCTCATGGACAAGCTATGTGAAAAGTCCCTGATCCAAAGGAGTCGTTGCGAGAATGACCGAAGGGTGGTGTATATAGAAATATTGGAAAAAGGCGCAGAACTCCTTGAGGAGATTCGTTTTGACGGCTTCGAGCCTTATATGAAGCAGCTCAGTAGGGCTGAGGCGATGCAGTTGAACCTTTTGTTGGATAAAATAAGAAAGTAAACTTTTAAAGAAATAAAGATTGAGACATGAAAACTAATTTATACAAAGCATCGGAAAGAGGCTATGCCAACTACGAATGGCTGCAAGCCAATTATTCATTCAGTTTTGCCAATTACTACAATCCGGGCAAACAGAACTTCGGGGCCCTGCGCGTATTGAATGACGACGTCATTCAGGGAGGCGCAGGTTTCGGCGAGCATCCCCACCAAAATATGGAGATCATTACCATTCCCCTGCAAGGTTCTTTGAAGCATAAAGACTCCATGAGCAATACCTGGATTCCGCTCCATACCGGAGAGGTACAGGTAATGTCTGCGGGCAGCGGGGTCTATCACTCAGAAAAAAACAATTCCCCGACCGATTTCATCAATTTGTTTCAACTTTGGATCATACCCGACAAAATGAACATTGACCCGGCTTATGATCAGAAAAAGTTTGAAAAGGAGGACAGGCACAACCAGCTTCAGACCCTGGTATCTTCTCATGATGAAAAGGAGGACCAATCGAGTCTGAAGATTCATCAGGATGCCCGAATCTCAAGAATAGACCTGGATGCGAAGAAGAACTTTGAATACCGCCCGAAATCAGAAGGGCATGGGGTCTATGTGATGTTGATCTCAGGTCAGGCGAGCATCGGAGGCATTGAACTGAATCAGAGAGATGCCCTGGGTGTCTGGGAAACCGAATCATTTGAGCTGAAAGCCCAAGAGGAGTCGGAGATCCTGATCGTCGAGGTGCCTATGAATTTCTAAGCGAAAAAGTCTTGAGATGGAAGAATGTCAGTTTTAGGATCATATGATTTTGGATTTGACATTTTTTCATCACTTTGTGTTTAGATTTTTTAAGGCATTCCTTATGTTTGCAACTTCTTAAACTTTGTAGATTTGAATATGAGGAAGCTCAATGAGTTCATATGGGAAACCCATGGGATACATGCCGGCACAGAAAATGATCACGTCAAACACGGGATAGACCGGCTTGAGGATATCGTTGACAAGGCCATAGAGAATAAGCATCCGAGCATCACCTTCATAATTCATTCCCCCCGACTTACAAATTTCAGGTACAGAGCTGAGAAGGATACCAATATCAAGTTTATTCGTGGGGATCGTTCCTATCTGAATTACCCGAAACGGATTGCCAATTTAAGGGAGAAGTACCAGGGCCGAATCAATATCAAATACGGGGTTGAATTGGAGTGGATGGGTCCGGATATCGGGCTTTTGTGGAGCCGGTCAAAGATTTTCCAGGCTGAAGAGGCTGACTTTGTTATTGGATCCGTGCATTTTGCCCCGGAAGGGTTGCCCTATGACGGCAGCAAGGAAGAGGCATTGGAGCTCCTGAAACTTAGAGGTTCCCTGGAGAATTACTGGAACGGATACATCAATGAGATGATCGAGATGATCGAATCGTTTGGTGACATGATCCAGGTCGTGGGTCATCTGGACCTGCCCAAGCTAAATGTTGAGGTTCCTCAGGTTTTACAAAATTTTGAAAGCAGCTCTCATCCATTGGCAAACAAGTTCAGGACCCTTTTGGAGATCATCGCAGACCGGGATCTCGCCCTGGATGTCAACATGGCAGGTGAGTTCAAAGGCGTCGGCGTTTACCCTTCTCAGAATATTTTAAAGAGGGCCTTTGAATTGCAGATCCCTGTAGCCGTTGGCACGGATACGCATCACGTGAGATATTACGGTCATAATTTTCGTGAGAGTCTGGATTACATCAAGCGGGCCGGATATGAACAGTACGTGAGTTTTTCCAAGTTGATCCCCGAGAAGAGAACTATTTTCGACGATCACGATCTGAAGGTCAAGTACACAATTTTAAACAAGGGGATTGAACTCCTCAATCAGCGTCTTGATGCACAAAGCAGGAGGATCATCCCGGATTTTTCTTTCGGAGGCTCTTTTTCAGAGTTTGTCGACATCTACAAGAATGCCACGGGAATGGGTGACTACAACGCAGTTCGCATCCGAAAGGGCAACAAATCCGTCACGGTTTCAAACGAGACGCCCATAGATTCCAAAATGCCTGTCAAAGGCTTGTTCTCAAAGCATCTCGACAAACCGGGCATACTGTCCTCCCTTTTCAATTCACTTGCTTCAGAAGGGGTGAACGTGGAAACGGCCCGCCTGCATTCCAAGAATGACGGAACCGCCGTGGCCTTTTTAACACTGGGCCAACACAATGGGAACATTCAAAACGCCATTGAATTCGTTCGGGGAACCGATCAGGGTTCCTTTTTGGAGCTTTTTTTCAATGATAACACGGAGCTTCCCAATTTTTACGGTGAAGGAGTCTATCTCTATGAGTTGGATGGCGTTGAGCTCAAGATGGCGCTCAGTGACAAAATGATCGTTACCAAACATGAAAACTCTCCCGGGGTTCTGCTCATACTCTTGTCTGCCCTCGCTTCCAAGCACGTCAATATCGTAGATCTGCGTCTGGGGAAAAGGAATAAAATAGGTTATTCGGCGCTCGCAGTTGAAGGGGATTCGAATGAGATCAGAGCTTTGTTGAACAAACTGGGGGAGCAGTATTACGAGGCCAATCTGATCGAGTTCCACAGCATGTAGAAAGGATTCACCGGAGGTGGCTTATTTTCGGAACAACTCATTCATATCTTTAAAAGACTTGAATTCCAGGGCATTGCCTTCGGGATCATTGAAGAACATCGTTGCCTGTTCCCCGACCTGCCCCTTGAAGCGAATGTAGGGTTCGATCACAAAGTCGATTTCGGCTTTCAGGAGTCTGTCTCTCAGCTCGTGCCATTGGTCCCAGTCCAGGACCACGCCGAAATGCGGAACCGGGACATCATGTCCATCCACCGGGTTTGAGGCACTTTTTACAGGTTCATAGCCTTCTTTTTGATGAATCACGAGTTGGTGACCGAAGAAATCAAAATCCACCCAGTGTTTGTCACTTCGGCCTTCCCTGCACGACAGCACCTTCTTGTAAAAGTTTCGACAAAGTTCCAAATCCCTTACGGGGATCGCTAAATGAAATGGACTTAATATTGACATCGTGTTCTATTTTGAAGGACATAAAAATAAGTTTTTTTATCAGAGAAATGTATCTTTAGGCCTTTCTGTTTGAAACGGAAGAAATACCTGAAGAAATAATTTGATTGATTTGAGAGAAACTATGAGATTACCTGGATTCATATTTGCCCTGATGCTCACCCTCGCATCGTGGGCCCAAGCAGATTCCGAAGCTGTAAAAAATCTGTTTGAGAACTCGCTGGAGGATGGAATGAGCTATCATTGGCTCGATCATCTTTCCAATGATATCGGGGGGCGGCTGTCGGGTTCGGAGAATGCGGAAAAAGCTGTTCTTTACGTCAAAGACGAGTTGGAAAAACTGGGTCTTGACGAGGTTCGCCTGCAATCCGTGATGGTTCCCAAATGGGAGCGGGGCAGTGCTGAAAAAGGTGAGATTCGGGGTGCTGATGGGAGCAAGAGGCCTTTGAATATTTGTGCTCTGGGAGGATCGGTAGCCACACCCGAAACCGGCGTGTCTGCCAATGTTATTGAAGTGAACGGCATAGAGGAGATTAAAGCCATGGACCCCGAAGCCATAAAGGGAAAGATCATTTTTTTTAACCGCCCCATGGAAAAAAAACTCATCCATACCTTTGAGGCTTATGGCGGATGCGTGGACCAAAGGTATTCGGGCGCCATGGAAGCCGGAAAGTTGGGTGCAGCCGGGGTTATCGTGCGTTCGATGAACCTGCGTTTGGACGATTTTCCGCACACTGGAAGCATGACGTATGGTGATCTTCCCGTGGAGCAGCGGATTCCTTCAGCCGCGATAAGCACCAATGATGCTGAATTCCTGAGCAATCGGCTCAAAACCGATCCGGGTCTTGAACTGTTCTTCTGGCAAAATTGCAGGCAGTTTGAAGACGTGGAGTCTTTCAATGTCATCGGTGAAATCACGGGAACGGAATTTCCGAATCAATTCATGCTCGTAGGCGGCCACCTGGATTCCTGGGATTTGGGAGACGGCTCCCATGATGATGGAGCCGGCGTGGTTCAATCCATGGAAGTGCTCAGGTTGCTGAAGAAATCAGGAATAAGGCCCAAAAGATCGATTCGCGTCGTCTTGTTCATGAACGAGGAGAACGGGCTGCGCGGAGGAAAAAAGTACGCGGAGGAAGCCTTGTCAAAGGGCGAGAATCACATTTTTGCCCTGGAAAGTGATTCCGGTGGATTTACGCCAAGAGGGTTCTCTTTCGATTGCAGTGATGAGGATTATGCCCGGATTCTTCAATGGAAGCCTCTCTTTAAGCCGTATCTGATTCACTATTTTGAAAAAGGAGGAAGTGGAGCCGACATTGGTCCACTGAAATCAGAGGGTATCGTTCTGGCGGGCTTGAGACCCGATTCTCAACGTTACTTTGATCATCACCATGCGAGCAATGATACCTTTGACGCTGTCAACCGAAGAGAGCTCGAGCTCGGGGCAGCGACGATGGCTTCCTTGATCTATCTGATCGATCGATATGGAACCAGCGCGACAGCAAATCAACCGATTAAAGACTGAATATATGTATTTTAAAAATTTTATCTTCATTGCGATTTTGCTCACAAGTTTAGTTATGACTGCACAACAAGATAGTCAGCTCCCTTATGCCGAGATCCCCGAGGCCCCTGATGCTTACACGCCAGGTGGACTGGTTTCTCGCATGATCGATGGGCTGGGATTCAGGTACTACTGGGCCACAGAAGGACTCAGGCCCGAGGACCTCAAGTACAAAGCCTCTCCTGAGGGAAGAACTTCGGAGGAAACGGCAGATCACATTTTGGGCCTTTCCTATGTGGTCTTGAATTCAGCCCTCCGTCAGGTGAACGAGCCGAGGGAGGAAGAGCCTATGACATTTGACCAGAAAAGAGCTCTTACCCTGAAAAACCTGGAGCAGGCGTCACGGATCTTCAGGTCAGCAGAGGACCTGGGTGAATATCCCGTGGTTTTCAAGGGAAAGGAATCGAATGTCGAGTACCCATTTTGGAACCAGGTCAATGGCCCGATTTCGGATGCCCTGTGGCATTGTGGACAGCTTGTACTTTTAAGGCGGGCATCGGGCAATCCTTTTAATTCAAAGGTGAGTGTTTTTATGGGCAAGTTAAGAGAGTAAGACATGAAAAAGACAAAATTTGTTTTGGGGATCCTGATGACTTTGTTGAGCCTTGCAGCAATTGGACAGGGTCAAGAGAATAAAATTGACATTTTAAATGAGAGGGAACGTGCCCAGGTGAGGGATGAGATCCTCAAAGAGCGGTTCAATGAGCTCCTGCCGGAATTGATGGACCGAACAGGGATAGACATGTGGCTGATCATTTCCAGGGAGTACAATGAGGATCCGGTAATGAGGACGATGCTTCCGGCCAAGTGGCTCAATGCAAGGCGACGAACCATCATCGCTTTTTACAGGGACAAAGAACGGGACACCATAGAAAAGCTGGCTGTGGCACGCTACGACATTGGAGAGAACATCGCATCCGCCTGGAACAAGGAGGAGGAGCCCGAACAATGGAAGGCATTGGAGAGAATCATCGCCTCGAGAAACCCTTCCAGGATTGGGATAAATCATTCAGAGCACTTTGGACTGGCTGACGGGCTGGTTTTGACAGACTACAACGAGTTGAAACAAGCCTTGCCTGATTCCCTGGATCAGCGCCTGGTCAGTGCAGAAAAGCTGTCGATAGCCTGGATCGAAACGCGTACAAAAAGGGAAATGGAGCTCTTTGAAGATCTGGTTCAGATTACCCATGACATTATTGACGAGGCCTTTTCTTCCGATGTAATCAAACCGGGTGAGACGACAACAGACGACGTGGTCTGGTGGATGCGTCAAAAAGTGACCGACCTCGGACTGGAAACCTGGTTTCATCCGACTGTGGACATCCAGCGAAGTGATGAAGAACTCAAGAGTCATATTTATTCCTTTTCAAAGGGAGAAAAGAACAAGGTGATTCTTCCGGGCGATTTGTTGCATTGTGATTTCGGTATTACCTATTTGGGTCTGAATACGGATTGCCAACAGCACGCTTATGTTCCGAAGTCGGGCGAAACTGCCGTACCGGGCTTTCTGGAAGATGCATTCTCCAAGGGGAATCGCGTACAGGATATTTTTACAGGGAATTTCAAAGAGGGGGCCACGGGAAATGAAATACTTTTGGCCTCCCTGAATGCAGGACGTTCAGAAGGGCTCAGACCTGCTATATACACCCACCCGCTTGGCAGCTATGGACACAGTGCCGGAACTACACTCGGCATGTGGGATTCCCAGGGCGGAGTGCCCTTTACAGGAGACTATCCCCTGCACCTGAATACAGCTTACGCTATTGAATTGAACACAACTGTCAATGTGCCTCAGTGGGACAAGGATATCCGAATCATGTTGGAGGAAGCAGGCTTTTTCGGGGCTTCCGGTTTCCGTTATGTCAACGGTCGTCAGGAACAGATCAAACTTGTGAAATAGTGCTTGACAGCAGTCACATTTTGGATTCGATAAACGCTATTGCCTCAGCCTCGCGCACGAGGGCCTCGTCATAGATTCTTTTTGCCCTTGCAAGTAAATCCTCAGCCGCAGCTCTGTTCTTAAGATCTTTTGCATTGATCTTCACATTGAAATAAGCCCCCAGCACGGCCGTTCTCGCGCACAGGATTCCTACCCCGGCATCTGAAAGGGAAGTCTGGAGCCCTTTCTCAAGCATGGCTTCCATCACTTCCATTGAAGACAGGGCAGTTTCCATCACCTGCAATGGAATTTCTGTGGCGTAGCGCGTAGCATCTTCTACGGCCTGTTTTCTTTTTAGAATTTCCTCCTCCGATCCTTTGGGCATCCGGAATGCTTCAATGATCTTGTTGAAAGCCCGGGTGTCTTCATCCACAAGAAAAAGCAAGCGGTCCTTGTATTTCTGACCTTTTTCTGCCCAATCCGAGAATTCCTCCCACCGGTCATCCCATCCGGGTTTGTGGGCTGATATATTGGCCACCATGGTACCCAGAGCCACTCCTAGAGCACCTACATAGGCCGAGATGGAGCCTCCCCCCGGTGCAACAGATTCGCTTGCTGTCTCTTCGGTGAGATCACTTGCCGTCAAATCCACCAGTTTTTCAGATTGATCTATTCCGAGCAAATACTCAATGATTTTCTGATTGGGATCAAAAGGTTTCAGATCGTCAAGCCCAAGGGATTTGATTGCAATTTTGATTTTCTCGCCCTCTGAGATGCCCAGGGAGCGATTCTGTTTTCTCAAGAAGAAATCGGCGGCATCCGTCATAGCCTTCAGAGGTATCAAGCCAACGAGCTCTGATCCCGTGACACGAAGGCCCCTGTGCTCTGCAGCCTTACAGGTTTCATCAAAAGCCTCATGCATGCTTGTAATGCTGATGTTGGTAAGGTTATACGAGATCTGAGCAATGCCGTACTCTTCGATGTACCACCCAATTCCTTTCACGGCTTTCAGCTTCCCCGGAATTCGCATGGGTTCGCCGTTTTCATCCAGGACCTTTTTTCCAGTGATCGGGTTGCCTTCGCGCTTGATCCTTCCAGCTTCGCGGATGTCAAAGGCGATAGCATTGGCCCTTCTGGCAGACGTAGTGTTCAGGTTTATGTTGTAGGCAATTAAGAAGTCTCTTGCAGAAATAGCCGTCGCTCCCGTTTTACGCACTGAATCATTGAATTCTGCCGGGCCAAAATCCGGTCTCCATTCCGGATCGGAGAGCTTCTTGGGAAGTCCTTCGTACTCGCCGGCCCTGCAACTGGCCAGATTTTTGCGTTTGTCCTCCAGGGCAGCTGCTTCATAGAAATACCCTGGTATGCCCAGTTCTTTTCCTACACGCTCCCCCAATTTTCGAGCGTAAGCCGCCGTTTCTTCCAGGGTTATGCCTGAGATGGGGACCAAAGGACATACATCGGTAGCTCCAAATCGCGGGTGTTCACCACTGTGGACACTCATGTCGATTAATTCAGAGGCTTTTTTTATAAGTTCAAAAGCGGCTTCTATCACCTGATCCGGATGTCCGACAAAAGTTATGACGGTTCTGTTTGTCGCCTTCCCGGGATCAACATCCAAAAGTTTGACCCCTTCTATCGTTTCCACGACGGAAGCTATGGTTTGAATTTTTTCTACGTCACGCCCCTCACTAATGTTGGGGACGCACTCAACGAGTTTCTTCATTGCATCAGTAATTTGCTGTCCAAAGTTAGCAAATGCCGGACACTATATGAGGAACTAGATGTTGAAATTCAAACCGAATGTAAAGTTTCGTCCCGGATTGGGAATTCCTTCCGGTTTAAGTCTCGACAGGTGAGAAATATAAGTCTCATTGAGTGCATTATTGAGGCTCATTCGCAAACCGAGTGACCAATTTTCAAAAGAGAGTTTTCCTCCCAGTCCAAAATTCAGGAGATTGTAGCCCGGTGTCTCCGTTTCAAAATCGCTCACCCGATTTTGATCAAAGAAGGAGTCCAAAGTAACCGAAAGGTAGAGCTCGTTGAAACTTTGCCAACCCTTGAACTCCCCACGAAGTGTATTCGACCATTTGTTTGCCGGAATCAGGGGTAAATATCCTCCTTCATCCAATTCGCCAATGACCATTTCGAAATCGGATTCCAGATGCAACCAATCGAGTGGATGCGGATGCAAATGAACGCCAAATTCACTCCCGTAAAGACGAGCGTCATTCTGCACATATTCATAGACGGGGGCTTCATCCATTTCCTCACCGGTCGGATTCAAATAGATGTAGTTGTTCAGGTCATTATAGAAACCATTGACATAGACCTCGATGTGCCTGTTGCCGTATTCCAATGAGATGTCGGTCTGAAAGTTTCTCTCACTTTCCAGGTTGGAGTTGCCAATCTCGAAGCGATTTGTTCCGTGATGAACCCCGTAGGAGCCCAACTCAGCCAGGTTTGGTGCCCTGAAGCCTGTGGCAAAATTGATTCGTGTAGAAACTCTTTGAAAGAGCATTGTCTTGTACCCCAAGGAAAAGGTCATGTTGGAAAAGTTCCTGTCAATCGCTTCCACAATTTCTCTTCTTCTTCGTGATCCGCGTCCATCTCATCCTCGTGTTCCTCGTGCTCATGGTGTTCGATCTCGTAGGCTTCTGTATCAATTGACCTGTGGTCAAATCTCAATCCTCCCTGAAGGGTATTGTTGCTGTTGATCTCAAACGAGGAATTGATCAACAACCCGATATCGTTTGTAATGGCATCAGGGATCAATATCTCTTCACCGAAATTCTCATTCGACTGCCACATCCCCTGCACCCCTGCAATTGTTTCAAATCGATCTGAGGAAGGGATGTGATACTTGACATCATAGGTAAAGGTTTTCAGGTCCATAAAAAGTGCAGGTTCAGAGGGATCGTGGTCTTCGTCATGCTCCTCATCATCATGCTCCTCATCATCATGGCCTTCTTCTTCATGTTCATCGTGTCCGTGTCCGTGCCCACCCTCAAATTCTTTCCTGATGTTGTTGATGTAACCCAGGTTCACCTCAAACTTGGATCGATTGAGAAAGAAGTGGTTGTGAAGACTCAAAATATGTGTGGTCAGATCCTGATAGGGAAGAAGAAGGTTTTTAGAACTCGATTGTTCTCCAATCTCCTCCGGAATTCCGATGTCGCTTTTGTTGTAATTGTATCTGAGCTCGGTGACAAAATTATCCAAATTCAGTCCGAGTCCTGCTTTAAAATCAACCTCCCTGTAGCGCGAGTTCGTAACCCGGTCACCATCCGGAATTTCGTAGTCGGAATGAGTATTGTATCCACCTCTCAGCAAAAGTTTAAACTGGTCATTTGAAGTTTTTGCTCCGACTGAGGTGTTACTGCCCAGGGTATTGGAAAAGAAAGTTTGACTGACATTGGCCTCTGTCTCATTTTGAAAGGCAAACTTCTCGGGATTTATATATAAAACTCCCCCGAGGGCATCTGAGCCATATAGCAGAGATGCGGGTCCTTTGATGACCTCAACGCTTTCAATACCGGAGTCATTCAGTCCCAGGCCGTGCTCCTGACCGTATTGTTGATTTTCCAACCGGACGCCCTGGGTGTAGACAAGCACCCTGTTGCCCGAGAGACCCCGAATAACCGGTTTTCCAATCCCGTTGCCTGTTGAGACTTCAGACACTCCCGGTATTCTTGTCAAGCTTTGGGCGAGGGTAGGAGCGCCTTGCTTCTGAAGTGAGGTAAGCGTACGGGATTCTATTTTCATCACATTCTCGCTTTGCAGCTTGCTGAAGGGTGCCGAAACGATGACCTCATCCATGTGAAAAACAGAGGGTTCCATGGAGACATCTATTTTAATGTCTTCTGTCAAAACAGTGATTGTCGTGTTGTAGGTGCTGTAACCGATAAAGCTGAAATTCAGCTTATGCACTCCTTTTGGAATGTTCTTGAGCACGTAGTTTCCGTCAAGATCCGTGGTTGATCCTATGTGAAGTTCTTCAATGTAAACCTCTACTCCGGGCAAAGGTTGTTGATTTTCGTCGACTACGGTTCCCTGAGCCGAGAATTGTCCAAATGACAAAAGGGGAAAGCCTATTAAAAATAGGGCAAAATATATGGATTTCATGAATAAAAGATTAATGTGAAAGAGGATTCAATTAGAAATTACACATTAATCATGGGTGGACCCCGAAGGGTCAGGTAGGATGAGAGATTGTTGTATTTTGCAGAAGGAACACCCCAGCTGGAGATGGAATCTGCTGCTGGAATATGCTTTTCATCGGGTGCATCTTGTTCGACCACACCCCCGGGATTGAAGTAATGCTCGTGATCGCAGTCAACTCCCTGGCTGTGAATATGACTTTCGTTCTCAGCCAGGCAGACAACCTGGTCGTGCTCATGTAGGGCATGCGTGAGACCGACTACCATCGGTAACACCAGAGTGAAAGCCAAAATCAGGCTCGCAATTGTTTTGCGCAATTGTTTGTCCATATCAGCGCAAAGATACGAAAATGTTATAACGCCTGGTCCATGCTTTCTGATTAGTCCTTCACGCCCATTTTTCTCAGAAATGTCTCCATCAGGCACCAATTGGTGAATGCCGATTGCAACAGGTTGGCTCCGACGAATGCGGTGAACCATGCCCAATTGGGATTCACGAAGTATGCGAGCATCAAGCTGATCAAAACGAAACTTCCGGCAATGCCTTTTATATATCTGTCTATCATGATGTTAAATTTTATTTGTTATACTTGTGTTCATTCTCCAAATGGGTATCCCCATCTGTCTAGACAAACCTCTCTATAGGAAGAACAATCGCCTTCATGGGATTGTCGCTTTCGATTTCTTTGTTGAACTCATTCAGCTGATCCAACAAAACTTCGATCTTGTGCTGCTCCTCAAAAGTGAAGAACAGCACGGATTGTACCTTGTCATTTGAGCTGGAGAACCAATTGTCGATCAGGTTTTCGTGATCATCGGTTTTGAATCCGTTGATATCCCCACTGCTGAATGCGTTTATTTTTGCTGTCTTAAAGAGTTTCAGCGCCTCTTTCTCGAAGGCCTTTACAGCCGTGACTATCAATAATTTCATCTTATTCCGTTTTTTTGTATTTGCTTTTTTCAAGATAATAGTAAATAAGAGGAACTGCAAGCAGGGTCAGGAACGTCGAAAAGATTGTCCCACCCAGCATCGAGATGGCGAGCCCTTGAAATATGGGATCAAAAAGCATGACCATGGCGCCGATAACTACGGTTCCTGCTGTCAATAGAATAGGGGTTGTTCGAACCGCCCCGGCTTCAATCACGGCTTGCCTCAAGGGGATGCCCTCATCCAGCCTTAAATTGATGAAGTCCACCAGAAGAACAGAGTTTCGAACCATAATACCTGCGAGTGCGATCAAACCTATCATTGAGGTGGCTGTGAAATAGGCGTCAAACACCCAGTGACCAAAAATAATTCCAACCAGCGAAAGCGGAATGGCAATCAACATCACCACGGGTGACCTGAAGGACTGGAACCATCCCACAAGGAGAACGTAGATGATAATCACCACCACAGCGAAGGCGGCTCCAAGATCTCGAAAAACCTCAAAAGTGATCTGCCATTCTCCGTCCCATTTTACGGTGTACTCCTCGCTGGAATCCGGTTGCTGGTTCCATTCTTCCTTTAGCTCATAGCCAGCTGGCATTTGAATTTCCCCAAGTTGATCCGATAGCGACAAAAGTGCGTACACCGGACTTTCAAGCTCCCCTGCCATATCTGCTGTCACATAGACAACACGACGCTGATTCTTGCGCATGATGTTCTTCTCAATGATGTGTTCTTCCGTCTTGACAAAATCTCTTATGGGGTAAGTGTTGCCATTTTGAGAGCGAATCTTGAATTCCAGGATGTCTGATACACTCGATTTGTCTTTGTCCTCGAACTTGAGATTTATGCCTATGTCCTGATTCGAACGTTCGTTGTAGATTTTTCCAACGGGCTGATCAGCCAAAGAGAGGTGCATGGCTTTTACGATTTGCTCAGGAGCAACCCCATTGAGCAGTGCTTTCTCCTTGTCGATGACCAGGCGGTGTTCTTTCTGATCTGCCTCGACCATCCAGTCGACATCAACAACATCATCCGTCCCTCGCATTTTGGTCTGCAGCTCATTCGCAATCCGTTTTTGTTCATCATAGTCAGGACCGTAAACTTCAGCCACCAAGGTGGAAAGCACCGGAGGACCCGGTGGAACTTCAACCACCTTGACATTGGCTCCGAATTTTTCACCGATACGCTGAAGCTCAGGTCGGAAAAACCGGGCTATATAATGACTCTGTTCACTCCTGTCTCCTTTGTCGGTCAGATTGACCTGTATATCGGCAATATGAGATCCTTGTCTCAGATCATAGTGGCGAACCAACCCGTTGAAGGTTATGGGCGAAGCCGTGCCTACATAGGTCTGATAGTCCAGGACGTAGTCACTGTCTTTCAGGTACTGGGCCAGCTCTTTGGCCACCATGTCGGTTCTTTCCAAAGTAGTTCCTTCCGGCATGTCAATAATGACCTGGAATTCATTTTTGTTGTCAAAAGGAAGCATTTTGACTGCTACCGCTTTGGTCATGAACATCCCCATGGCACCCAGGAGCATGAGTATGTTTATCCCAAAAAAGGCTATTCGGTACATTTTGTTGTCCAGCAAAGGATCTATCGTTTTCTTGTAAAATCTGTAAATTTTAGTCGTGGCCAGTGACTGATCTTCCTTGTCTTCATTTGCCTCTGAGCTTTCCTTGTCTTTCTCCCTTAAAAAGATGTATCCGAGGTATGGAGTTATGGTAAGTGCCACAAAAAGGGAGATGAGCATGGCGATGGAAGCTCCAATCGGCATGGGACTCATATAGGGTCCCATAAGTCCTGACACAAAGGCCATGGGCAGGACAGCCGCAATCACCGTAAAAGTGGCCAGGATCGTTGGATTTCCAACTTCATTTATCGCATAGATGGCCGCCTGCTTGAACGGAAGCCTTTTCATTTTAAAATGACGATGCATGTTTTCTGCTATGATGATCGAATCATCAACCACGATACCCGTCACAAAAACAAGTGCGAAAAGTGTGATCCTGTTCAGCGTGTAATCCATGAAGTAATAGCTGAATAAGGTAAGGGCAAAAGTTACAGGCACCGACAAGAAGACCACGAGTCCCCCACGCCATCCCATGGCGAGCATCACAACCAGAGAAACCGATACAATCGCGATTATCAGGTGGCTTAGAAGCTCGGAAACCTTGTGCGAAGCTGTCTCCCCGTAATTCCGGGAGACCGTAACCTCAACGTCGTTGGGGATGAGCTCTTTTTTCATGTCTTCAATCCTTTCCAGAATGACTTTTGCCACTTTCATGGCATCTCCGCCTTTCTGCTTGCCTACGGAAAGTGTAATGGCATTGTACATGCCCGGGAACTGCTGCTGGCTTTGAGCGTTGGCTTTCCCATAGCCGAAATCAACAAATTCTTTCGGCGATTCGGGCCCATTGATGACCTCTGCCACCTGCTTGAGGTATACCGGCTTCATTTCATTGGTACCAACGATCAGGTTTTTCAGATCCTCCTCATTCTGCAGGAAGTTCCCAGTATGGACCCTGAACTCCTGGTCCTGTTTGGTCAGCGTTCCCGAAGAGGATTGGTGGTTGCTGGCCTGAATCGTTTGGGCCACGTTAAGGATGTCAACCTTGTTCTCTGCCATTTTATCCTTGTCCAGCACCACACTGAATTCCCTGCTTCTGCCACCGATGATCTGTGTTATGGCTACGCCATCCACTTTTTCGATCTCCGAATTCACTTCCTGAACGAGTTGCTTGAGCTGATAGTCGTCGTAGTTCTGGCTCCAGAAAGTCAAACCCAGGACGGGTACGTCGTCAATCGCCCGGGTTTTCACCAGGGGAAGCTGCACCCCTTGTGGGATCTGGTCCATGTGCTTTATGATCTCGTTGTACAGCTGCACAAAAGAACGCTCGATGTCTTCCCCCACATAGAACTGCACGATGAGCATGGCCTGTCCGTTCATTGAAGTCGAATAGACATATTCAACGCCGGGGAGATTGGAAATGATCTTCTCAAGGGGTTTGGCCACCTTGGATTCCACTTCGAGAGGCGATGCCCCGGGGTATCCCACGAAAACATCTGCAATGGGAACTTCAATCTGAGGCTCTTCCTCACGGGGAATCAGAAAGGAGCTGTAGATCCCGATCAGGAGAAAAATCCCCATCAGCAATACCGTCAGCTTCGATTGTAAAAAGAACGAAGCTATGTTACCTGCAAAACCTTTTTCCATCATCTTATTCTTGACTGGCGATTTTTGCGCCGTTGAACAATTTGCCTTCACTGGAGGCAATATATTTTTCTTCTTCATTGAGTCCTGAAAGGACCTCCACCTGGTCTCCCATGCGCTGACCGAGCTTCAACCATCGCAAAATGGCCGTACCCGACTCACTGACGGTATAGATACCTTCCAATTCTCCTTTCCGAACCAGTGCGCTTTCATCGACAAAGAGACTTTTTGACGCTTCTTTTCCGGGAGTTGGAACCAAAACAGATACGTACATTCCAGAAAACAATTTGATGTCTTTTACATCCTCAAGATCCATCTTGATCATGTATTGGCCACCCGAGTTCAGTGACGATCCGCTCACTTCGGTTATGCGCCCCTTCATGGATTTGCCCAGGGACTTCACATTGACAGTCACTTCCTGACCTTTCTCGACATATTCTATCGAGTTCTCCGGAACCAGGGCCCGCGCGACAAATTTTCCCGGGGCTTCAAGGCTCATCAGAGGTTGACCTGGTCGGGCCATGTCACCCATTTTGATGGATTTGGAGGTGATCACTCCGGAAAATGGAGCCCGAATATGGCTGTATGCCATGTTCGCGTCGATTTCATTTTCAATCTGCACGGCTCGCTCATAATTCGCTTTGGCGATCTCATACTGCAAGGTCATGTCATCCAACTCCTTTTGAGATGCGCTGTTTTCATTAAACAGCTCCGTGTATCTTTCAAAGTTCTTTTCTGCAACGGTCAGTTGGGCTTCTGCTTGTTTGAAACCCGCCTGCGCTTGTGCTTTTTTAGCGTCGATCTCTTCACTGTTTATGTCAATCAGGAGCTGCCCTTTTCTGACCTTGTCACCGACTTTCACGTATACCCTGGATACATAGCCCATATTTCGGGTGCTCAAACTCGCGAAATTCTCGGATTCGATGCTGCCGCTAATTGTAAAGTAGGCTCCTCCATCAGGAGCAGAGGGTGATTTCAGGACAACCTTAACCGCAGGCCCGGATTCGTCCGGGCTGCTCTTCTCAGTCTGACATCCTGCGAGGATTGAAGTGATTGCCATTAGGATTATAAATGTTCTCATTGGTTTCATATCTTTTGTTGTTACGTTTTTATTTGCTTAAAAATTCGAGATAGGCATGGGAGTAATTCAGGTTGAAAACAGACTCGTAATAGGCCAATTCCTTTTCCAGGAACTGGGACTCGGCATGGAGCAGATCCATTGTTTTCTCAAGCCCCTGCTCAAACCTGTTGGTAGTGACCCGCAGGGCCTCCCTGGATTGTTCCACGGCCAAACCGGCCAGGACCATCCTGTTTTGTGACTCAGATCGATGACGGAGAGCTTTGTTGAGCTCCATTTCACTTTGATCCAGATATTTTTGCTGTTCCAGCTCAGCCTGCTCCAGCAGTGCTTTCTCTTTGTGGATTTTGCCAATGTTCTTGTATCCGCCGAAAAGGTCCCATGAAAGCTGTATTCCGACTACGTAATTGTCAGCGCCAAAGCCCATAAACTCGGGATCGTTCCATCCATAAGAAGCCATGGCATTCGCTCTGGGAACGAAATTCATTTTCGAAGAGCTATACATCTTTTTTTGTGCCTCGGCCGCAATGGCATTGGCCTTGATGTCCTTCCTTTCTGTGTTCAGTTCAATGGCTGAGGAACTCTCCTGACTGATTGGCAAAAGCTCAGATTCCGGGGTGAGGTAGGAATTCGCTCCATTTCCAATCAGGACACTGAGGTATTCCGAAACGTTCTCTGCCTGGCTTCGAGCGGCAAGGAGCTGATTTTCAACCTCTCCAAGTCGAACCTGTACATTGAGGTAATCTGCGTTTTGAATGAGACCCTGCTCCAGGTTGTTGCGAGCCGTTTTCTCATTTTCAGCGGCTGTTTCCATGGCCTTTTCCAAAACAGCAATCGATTTGTAGGCGAGTTGCAGCTGCATGTAAGTCTTGCTGACTTCCAGATCAAGGTACTCCAGGTAACGCTCCTGTTGAAGATTGGATATTTCCAGTTGAAGGTTCGCGGCTTTTCTCTCTTGCCAGCCGTCCACATTGATTATAGGTTGCTGTACCTCGATGCGGGTATTGAAGTTCTCCACATCTCCCGGATCATTCAGCAGGTCCGGGTCGAAATCCGGGGCGCTGACATCCCTTTGGAGAAGCTTAAAACCAAACGCCATCAAAGGGTTGTTGGTAAACGTGCTCGTATTGGTAAGACGAATTTGAGGCAGGAGCACGGCACGTGTCTGCTCGTAATTCGCTTTGGCTACCGCATATTTCTTTTGGAAGAGCTTCAGGTCAGTATTGTTTGACCTTGCCTGGGTCCTTGCTTCATCAAGGCTTACAAGGCTTCTTTCCTGAGCCTCCGCAGAGTTGAATGGCAGCACGAAACTCAAAAAGAGTAGAAGTGCAGTCCATTGTTTGTTGATTCTAGGCATGACTTTGATAATTTTTTACTGCAAAATTATCGGCGTCAGCTCTTTGTCAAAGTAACTTAGGGTACAGAGAATCTTATAAAATCCCTTATGAGGCCTTCGACTTTTTCGGAAAACGAATCTTCATGTTCAGGGCCTCAACCAGCAACGAAAAAGCGATTGCGAAATACAGGTATCCCTTGGGAATGGCGCCCACGTGTTGTTTGAAGATTACAGCATTGGACAAATGGGCACTCTCAGTAACCAGCATGAAACCGATGAGGATCAAAAAAGACAGTGCCAGCATTTGAACTGTCGGATGCTTGTTGACAAACGTTCCGACCGGAACAGCAAAGATCATCATAATCAAAATGGATACGATAACGGCTATAACCATGATAATGATAGCTCCCTCGAGGCCGTTGGTCATGCCCACGGCTGTCAGCACCGAATCGAATGAGAAAACCATATCGACCAGCACGATTTGCAGGATCACGGCAGCCATACTGGATTTGACACTGTTCTTCTGTTCGGTTTGATCCTCAATTCCTTCTACTTTGTGATGAATCTCCCGAGTGCTTTTGTAGAGCAGGAATATTCCTCCCCCAAGAAGGATCAGGCTTTGACCCGAAACAGAGGCCTTGAACCATCCCCAGTCGACGTTGACGAGAGGGTCTTTCATGGCGATCAGATACGAAACCCCCATCAGGAGGAGAATTCTGAAGACCATGGCAAGAAGCAATCCAATGTTGGTGGCTTTTCTGATTTGGTGTTTCGGAAGTTTCCCGGCCGTTATGGAGATGAAGACAATGTTGTCAATTCCGAGAACTATTTCAAGAAAAGTAAGGGTAAGCAAGGCTACCCAGGTGTCGATGTACGTAAAGATTTCCATAGACAAAAGGTTTTTAAAGTTCTATGCATTGAGAGAAGTTTTCTCACTCAATTTTATATGCAGTTCCTTTTTGCTGAAAGTTGGAACCCGAGTAAAAGGCTTTGAAATCGTAGCTGTCTTCGGAAATGCCCGTGATTTTGACGTGAAAGTCAGTGCTGTCAAGCAGCGTTTTGGGGTTCTTCTTTTTCAATACGTATTCAAACGGATCCAACCATCTGATCAGAAAGGTGTCTGTGACCTGCTCGTAGGTCTCAATCTGCAGGCTGTCATTTCGCGTTGCCATGGAAACTGCTTCATTATCCTCGAGAATGGTCTTAAAGGTGCCTTCTCGGAAATCATCTACGGACGTCGAGGAATTCTTCAGGCAGGAAGTCAGTAGAATAATGAGAGACAATACCCAGAAATAACGCATATCAGTTCTGTTTAGATTCCCGTGTAGTTTTGAGGCGTTATTGCCTTGAGTTCTTTTTTGACGGATTCATTCACATCGAGACTATCGATGAACTTTGCAATTGAATTGCGATCAATTTTTGAATTTGTACGTGTCAGACCTTTGAGGGCTTCGTAGGGATCCGGATAGGATTCACGTCTTAGAATGGTCTGGATGGCCTCCGCAGCAACGGCCCAATTGTCCTCCAGGTCTTTTTCAAAGGCTTCCTGGTTGAGCAAAAGCTTTCCGAGCCCCTTTATGGTGGATTCAATTCCGATAAGCGTATGACCCATGGGGACGCCAATATTCCTGAGAACAGTTGAGTCGGTCAGATCCCTCTGGAGCCTCGAAATCGGTAATTTTGCCGAAAGGTGCTCGAAGATCGCATTCGCAATGCCCAGGTTGCCCTCGCTGTTTTCAAAGTCAATGGGATTCACTTTGTGCGGCATCGCCGAAGAGCCCACCTCTCCCTTTTTGATCTTCTGTTTGAAGTAGTTCATGGAAATATATTGCCATACGTCCCTGTCGAGGTCAATGAGTATGGTATTGATCCTTTTTAGCCCGTCAAAGAAAGCGGCCAAATGGTCATAATGCTCTATCTGTGTGGTTGGAAAGGACTGTGTTAGACCCAGTGTGTTTTCGACAAAGTCCCGGCCGAAACCTTTCCAGTCTATTTCGGGATACGCAATGTGGTGGGCGTTGAAATTACCTGTGGCTCCACCGAATTTAGCCGCAAACGGAACCTGGCTCAATAAATTCAACTGTTGCCTGAGTCGTTCCACGAAGACCTCAATCTCTTTTCCCAATCGGGTGGGAGAAGCCGGCTGTCCGTGAGTTTTGGCCAGCATGGGCACAGATTTCCAATCTTCCGCATATTCCTTCAGAACTTCAACAAGGGCCGTGATCCTGGGCAGGTAAACATTTTCATAGGCTTCTTTCAGCGAAAGAGGTATCGCCGTGTTGTTGATGTCTTGAGAGGTTAGTCCAAAGTGAATGAATTCTTTGAACTCACCAACTCCCAATTCGTCAAAACGTCGTTTCAAATAATACTCCACCGCCTTGACATCGTGATTGGTGACCTTCTCAATTTCCTTGATCTCGCTGGCCTGTTCCGAGTTAAAATTCGAATAGATGTCCCTCAGGTCCTGAAATCGCTCGGTCGGGAACCCTGATAATTGGGGTAGGCCCTTCTTGCAGAGTAAGATAAAGTATTCCACTTCAACCAAAACTCTGTATTTGATCAGTGCCTCTTCGGAAAAATAATCGGCAAGCGACTCTATTTTGTTTCTGTATCTTCCGTCGATGGGTGAGATGGCATTCAGACTGCTGAGATTCATGCTGGATGTGTATTCAGGTGAGCTGCAAAAATAGTTTTTTTTAGGTTTTCTTCCTTTTGACTTTAGAGATTTTATCCATTATTTTTCTCGCTCTTGACTGGTATCCCGAGCTTTTGTTCGGATAGTGCTTGTCGAGTATGGAATAGAGCTCATCCAGGATCCAGTCGGATTCCTGACCCAGGATAAACAGGGATTCCATGGCAAAAACCTGGGCGGCGATCTTGTGCTGCCCGGTGAGCCATTCAAAACTCGCTTCAATGATGCTGTTTTTCCAGGACGAGTCCTGTGCCTGAGATTCGCAGGCATGCTCGTCGCAATGATGGCAGATCAGGGAGCAAATTTTAGATACCGGCCGGATGGCGCTTTCTTGTTCGAGGGAGTTCAAACGAGAGGTGAATTCCGGGAGATAGGGGAGCAGCAGGCGAATTTCGAAGAGGCAGACCAGCTCCAGAACCCAGGCAGACTTAATGCCGTGCTTCTCATCGCTTGAATACAGGTATTCGATCAAAAAAGGCATTAATTCAGGTTGCCTGAGAATTGCCTCGGCTCCCTGATCCCTGTATACGCGCTTTGCATTTCGCACAGTTTTCAGGATATCTTCCAGGTTCCTGCGATGGATTTCATCCGTGTTCATACCTACCTGCTTTACGATTCGGCTCGTTCATTCTGCTGCTTTGGGACGCATAGTAACGTCAGGCCCAAACCTTTACTAAAAATAAAAAATATTCCTACTTTTACCCGGCTTTAGGCTCAGAAAAGACAACAATTTTTGTTTTTTTGTGTTATTCATTACAAACCCGATTCATATGTTGAAAAGACTGTTTTTTTTACTGCTGCTTTTCCAGACGCTTTTGCTCTCCGGGCAGACCTCGATCAATCAGTTTGACGAGAATGGTGAACGTCACGGGGTATGGCGCAAATACTACAACAACAACCGCGTACGCTACACGGGGACCTTCGATCATGGAAAGGAAGTCGGTGTTTTCAAGTTTTATTCAGCCTCCAATTCGGACAACCCGGTGATCATCAAGGAGTACAGTGAGAACAGCGACCTCGCGGACGTCCGTTTTTACACCCCATCAGGAGTTCTGGAAAGCGAAGGCAAGATGAGAGGAAAGGAAAGAGAGGGAAAATGGCTCTACTATCACGAGGACGGCAAATCGATCATGAGCGAAGAGAATTACGTAAATGGAAAACTCGATGGGGAATACAAGACGTTTTATCCCACAGGAGAACCGACGGAAATAGCATACTATAAAAATGGCTTGCTCCACGGAAACTACAAAAAATACTCGATCAAGGGATTCCTTTATCAGGATTTCAACTACGCTGAGGGCAAATTAAATGGAATGGCCGTTTATTACAGCCGGAAATCAGGAGATCTCATCAAAAAAGGGCCCTTTAAAGACGATCAACGCGTGGGCACCTGGGAGAATTACGTGGATGGGGAGCTCGTCAGTACCGAGCAACCTGCGCTAAAACCTGAAAAGAATTGAATCTACCCCATTTTTGTATCTTTGCCGTCTGAAATTTGACGTCAATGAAAAGAGTCATTGTAGGACTTTCCGGGGGAGTTGACTCCAGTGTTGCAGCCTATCTTTTAAAACAGCAGGGATACGAGGTTATCGGTCTGTTCATGAAGAACTGGCATGATGACACGGTCACGATTTCGAAAGAATGTCCCTGGCTCGAAGACAGCAATGATGCCATGCTGGTGGCTGAAAAGCTGGGAATCCCGTTCCAGGTCGTGGATCTCAGCGAACAGTATAAGGAGCGAATCGTGGATTACATGTTTCGTGAATACGAGGAGGGAAGGACCCCGAATCCCGATGTTCTTTGTAATCGGGAAATCAAGTTTGACGTCTTCATGGAACTCGCCTTGAGCCTGAAAGCGGACTTTGTGGCCACAGGTCATTATGTCCGTAAAGGGGAATTCGATTCAAACGGTCGTAAAATCTATCGCCTGCTGTCAGGTAAAGACAAGAATAAGGACCAGTCCTATTTTTTGTGCCAGCTCTCCCAGGAACAACTCGCCAAATCCCTGTTTCCAATCGGTGAACTTAACAAGTCCGAAGTGAGAGAGATTGCTGCCGATCTCGGTTTGGTGACGGCGGAGAAGAAAGACTCCCAGGGTTTGTGCTTTGTGGGAAAAGTGAAACTTCCGGAGTTCCTGCAACAGAAGCTCAGTCCAAAGGAAGGTGTGATCATTCAGGTCCCTGGAGACTCGCCGATCTACCAACGCGAAGTCCCGGAATTTGAATCGCGAGAGGAGGAATTGAAGTTCTTGAGCAGCAAGTTTCATTATACCCAAAATGACGGAAAGGTCGTAGGCACTCATCAAGGTGCTCACTATTTTACAAAAGGCCAGCGAAAAGGCCTGGCTGTTGGAGGTACCGTCGAGCCTTTATTTGTTATAGACACTGATGTCCGGGAAAACGTCATCTACACGGGTGAAGGAAAATCCCATCAAGGTTTGTATCGAAAAGCTCTTTTCGTTCGAGAAAAAGACATTCACTGGATACGTCCGGACCTGGAACTTGGAGTAGGGGAAGAAATGCTTGTCCATTCGAGAATCCGCTATCGACAGGATCTGCAAGAATCTCAATTATTTCGATCTGCGGATGGCCTGTATGTTTTATTTGCAGAACCGCAATCAGCCATCAGCGAGGGTCAGTTTGTCGCCTGGTATGACGGAGAAGAACTTCTTGGCTCCGGGGTCATTTCTTAGATCCAACTTTAGATTTTCCCACTATAACCAGGAGGATACCGCCTAAGATGATGACAGATGAGAGCGCAAGCCTCAGACTCAATTTTTCAGACAGCAGCAAGATGCCACCCAGAGCGGCGATGATCGGAACTGATAATTGCACCACAGAGGCCTGGACATTGCTTAATCCTCTCAGTGCCATATACCATATGGTATAACCGAGTCCGGAGGTTATTGCTCCTGAAACAACGGCTAAAAAGAAACCCTTTGAGGAAACAACAGGCTCCACCAACTCAGGATAAAACAAATAGATGATGATGAGAAAGCCCATGAAAAGCAGAAGAAAAAGGTTGCTTCTCAGAAAATTGAAAGTTGTATCCTCAAGAGGATTGGCAGACCCCATCCCCCTGACGCTGTACATTCCCCAACCAAAGCCAGACAAGGTCATCAGGATGAAGCCTTCTATCGGTGGGGCGCTGATCCCCGGACTCACAAGATAAACGAAACCACCAAAGGCCAGCAACACTCCCGACCATTCTGTTTTGTTCAGTCGGTGTCCTTTGAGGAATCCATGGGCAATCATTGTGATTTGAACGGATGCAAAGGCTATGAGAGCTCCGACTCCTGTTTCCAGGGTGATGTAGGCATAGGAAAAACAGACCGCGTAGAGGAATAGCATAAGTCCTGAGATCCAGGATCCTTTTGACATCTTTTTCGTTGGGGACTTCCTTTTTCGAGTGATTTGAATAAGCAGGAGGAGCATGGTCGTGCCGGAAAGAAGCCTTACGCTGGTAAAAGAACCCGCATCGATGGTCTCCTGTCCCAGGGCCATGCGGCAGAGTACAGAATTTGCAGCAAAGGCTGTCAGTGCGAGAAAAGTCAGCAAAGCCGTCTTCCAGCTTTTAGAATGGTCTTCCGGATTTATCATTTGGAGCTAAAGCTAATCAAATCCATGAACTTGTGCCCCGAATCCAGATTCATTTTGATGTTAAAAGTCGTATATTCCTGTTTCAAATCAGTATGCATATGGAAAACAGGATTACCAAGTTGTTTGGCATTCAATACCCTGTAATTCAAGCGGGCATGGTATGGGTCAGTGGGCACAAGCTGGCCTCAGCTGTATCGAATGCGGGGGGGCTCGGCCTGATCGGAGCCGGTTCCATGTATCCGGATGTCCTGAGGGAGCACATTCGCAAATGCAAGAAGGCGACCAGTAAGCCTTTTGGAGTGAATATACCTTTGTTTTACCCTGACCTGGAGGAAATTTTAGACATTGTCCTGGAAGAGGGGGTGAGGATCGCTTTCACATCTGCAGGGAATCCTAAACTTCATACGAAAAGATTGAAGGATAATGGGGTTTGCGTGGCACATGTTGTCAGCAGCGTCAAATTTGCCAAGAAGGCCCAGGAGTCGGGTGTGGATGCCATAGTCGCAGAGGGTTTTGAAGCCGGAGGACACAATGGAAGGGAAGAGACAACTACTTTTACCCTGATTCCCATGGTTAGACGAGAAATAGAAGTGCCCTTGCTCGCAGCGGGGGGAATTGCTTCCGGACGAGGAATGCTCGCAGCGATGGCCCTGGGAGCGGATGGTGTGCAGGTCGGCAGCCGGTTTGTAGCGAGTACAGAGTCATCCGCACACGCGAATTTCAAAGAGAAGGTTTTGATGACACAAGACGGGGACACCCACCTTACCCTAAAAGAGCTGACACCCGTGCGATTGATAAAGAACTCATTCTACAAAAAGGTTCAGGAGCTCTACGATAAAAATGCTTCGAAAGAAGAGCTCAGCGCCCTTTTGGGAAGGGCTCGAGCCAAACTGGGCATGTTCGAAGGTGACCTGGAAGAAGGTGAATTGGAAATCGGTCAGGTCGCAGGGCTCATCGATGCGATCAAACCCGCCTCCGAAATCGTTTCGGATTTGATGAAAGAGTTCAAGGAAGCTCAGTCACAATTGTGCTCTATTCCGGAATTTTGATCTGGTAAAGCCTCTGCGTCTTGTTATTCAATTTGTTTTCTCTCAACCAGGGGTTGTACATTTTCAACTCCTTGTAATTGGTTCCATATTTTTTTGCAAATGAGGCAATGTCAGCAATGGCCGTATCTACCTCAACGCTATAAGTAGGGCCGAGTTCGTACAAATCATCCTTTTCAAATTCAAAGCCGTATTTCTCAGGATGGGTCAGAATTTCTTTCGCGGCAATGATCCTGGGAATGTACCTTTCTGTGTTTTCGCCGGCGAGCACATCGTAATAGCTCGACACTTGTTGCTCTTCCAATCGCTTTTCTATCCCGTAGTTGCCGGCGTGATATGCCGCGGCAGCCAGGGTCCAGCTCCCGAGTCTCTCTTTGGCAGCGATGAGGTAGTCACATGCCGCACGCGTCGCTTTTTCCAGGTGATAGCGCTCATCTACATTGGAATTGACCTCAAGGCCGTTTTCACGAGCAGCTTCCTGCAGCATCTGCCACATGCCTTTGGCCCCGGCGGGGGAAGTCACGTTTCGCAGGTCACTCTCGATGACCGAGAGGTATTTGAAATCGTCCGGGACGCCTTTTTCCTTCAGGATGGGTTCGATCACCGGGAAATACTTGTTGGTTCGTTTGAACCACAAAAGGGCATTGGATTGCCAATAGGTGTTTACCAGGAGCTCCCGGTCAATACGCTCACGTATGTCCGTTTTGTCAAGTTCCACCTTTTCACCCGCAAAGGTCAAATTTTCGGGGATTTTCAAAGCTTTTATGCGATAGGTATCGCTGGTGCTTTTTGCCGGGTCAGTGCCAGCTTTAAATGTAGGTTCGGTTTTTTTGATCGATTTGTCCGCGTTGATGAAAAACAAGCCTGCAACAACAGCGACGGACAGCGCAATGAATCGATACGATCTTTTCATAATCCGTGTTGTTAAAATTAAAAGGGATTTTCAAATGTAATGAATTTTTCAGCATATCGATCTTTTTCAGCTAAAATCGGATTCTGTATTCCCCAGTCGATATTCAGGTCAGGGTCGTTCCAGAGGATAGAGGATTCGCTTTCAGCGTGATAGTAGTTTGAGCACTTATAATTGATCAAAGTGTCGTCTTCCAGGGTGAGAAAGCCATGGGCAAATCCCTCGGGAATGTAGAGCTGTTTTTTGTTTTCTCCGCTCAAAACGTGTTTGAAATGCTCACCAAAGGTGTCGGAGTTCTTTCTCAGGTCCACGGCCACGTCGAGAATGCTTCCTTTGATGACCCGGATGAGTTTTGCCTGTGCATGCGGTGGAAGCTGCAGGTGCAATCCGCGCAACACATTCTTCCGCGAAAGCGACTCATTGTCCTGCACAAAGTCATTCTTGATCATCTTGCCAATTCTCATTTTGTTGTAGGACTCCATAAAATAGCCCCTGTCATCAATGTAAACTTGGGGGGTCAGAAGCAGGAGATCCTTTAAGGAAGTAGTTTCGATGATCATGTTTCTAACGAATTGATGATGATTTCGCTGATTCTTTTTGCTCTGGTAATAATCATTGCGTGTGTGCCTTTTTCAACCCGAATGCAATTATCAATGTGTTTTATTGGGAAAATCTCATCCTGGGTCCCGTGAATGTGCACCACATTTGAAATGTCGCCGCTTCCTTTCCAATGCAAGACGGTTTTAATGGCCCAATTTAAGTATTTTTCATTTCTGACCCGCATGTAACGATTGTACAATTCTGTTTTTCTTTTGAGAGTCTGATGGAAGTTGAACCTCGAAAAGTCATCAATCCTTGAGATTCGTCCCGTTGGCAATAATTTATACAATCCCAGTTTTTGAAGAAGCTTCAGTCGCTTGGGCAATTCACTCCTTTTTTTCAGGCTTGAAATGATGATGACTTTCTTCGCTGGGATAAGTTTGCTCATTTCCTGGACCAGAACGCCGCCGAAAGACACCCCGATCAAGACCGGCATTTCGTCTTTTACGAACTCAGCCATTCGACTCGCATAGTTTTCCAGGCTTTCATCTTCGGATTGCGGAATGAGCCATTCGATCGGATGAACTTCAAATCGATCTTCGGGCAACCCCAGGTATTCAAAGATCTCGGTTCCTGCGCCAAGTCCGGGAACAAGGTAGATCGAAGTTTTCTCACTCATCTGATTGGTAAGATGTTAATTGGAGTGTTTCCGACCTTACCCAATCAAATCTCACAATTCCGTCGTCGTCTATTTCTGTGAGACGAATCTTGTGAAGCGTATTTACCAGTTCCGGGTTCCATGGGGCCTTCACTTTGACATAGTTTTCAGTAAATCCGTGAATATAACCCAACTTGTTTTCAGCTTCGAAAAGGACTGTTCGCTCCGTTCCGATCTGAGTTTCGTAAAAAGCTCTTCTTTTTTTGACGGACAGACCCCTCAGCATTTTGCTTCTCTTTTGTCGAACTTTGGGATCAACTCTGCCGTCCATTTCGATAGCAGGGGTGTTGGGCCGCTCCGAATAGGTGAACACATGAAGATAGGATATGTCCATCTCAGAGAGGTATCTGTAGGTTTCCAAAAATTCCTCTTCGGTCTCACCGGGAAAACCAACGATGACATCCACTCCGATGCAGGCATGTGGCATGTATCGCTTGATCGTTTCAACACGATCCGTGTACAGCGAGCGGTTGTACCTTCTCTTCATTTTTCTCAAAATGGAATCCGAGCCGCTTTGGAGCGGGATATGAAAGTGAGGCACGAATTTACCGGATTGCGACACAAATTCTATCGTTTCATTTTTCAGCAGGTTCGGCTCGATCGAAGAAATTCTAAGTCGACTTATGCCTTCCACCCCTTCCAGGGATTCGATCAATTCGTAGAAGGTATGATCGTGCTTTTTGTTTCCAAACTCTCCCTTGCCGTAATCCCCGATGTTTACGCCGGTGAGAACGATCTCACGAATACCTTTCTCAGAGATCTCGCGGGCATTGCTCAATACGCTCTCGAGTCTGTCACTTCTCGATATCCCGCGTGCCAGGGGAATGGTGCAAAAGGTACACTTATAATCACATCCGTCCTGGACTTTCAGGAAGGCACGGGTTCGATCTCCAATGGAATAGGAGCCCACATAGAAATTAGCCTCCTCGATCTCGCAGGCGTGAATTTCACCCATTTCGTTTTTAGAGAGATCATTCAGATAATCGGTAACCTTGAACTTTTCAGAGGCGCCAAGGACCAGATCCACCCCGTCGACTCGCGCCAGCTCTTCGGGTTTGAGCTGTGCATAGCAACCTATGGCCGCCACAAATGCCTTCTCGTTCTGCTTTTGTGCATTCTTCACGATGGTCTTAAAGCGCTTGTCTGCGTTATCTGTGACCGAGCAGGTGTTGATCACATAGATATCTGCTTTTTCACTAAAATCGACTCTCGTGAAACCTTCATGCTGAAAGCGCCTGGCAATAGTAGAGGTCTCCGAAAAATTGAGTTTACAACCCAGGGTGTAAAACGCCACTTTTTTGTCCTGATTCATTCTTTTGAACTGAGCGGCAAAAATAGTAATTTTTTCATTGGCTGAGCTTTACGAGTATGGGCTCGTGATCTGAAAGGGCGATTTCAAAATTTCGGTGCTCATTCACTTTGAAGCGGGAATCAGGAAGAACAAAATCTATGCGCAAAGGATATCCGTTGAGAGAATAGGTCTTGCCAAATCCCTTTCCGGCTTCCACAAAACTGTCTTTGAGATCATTCTTCAGATTCCGGTAGGCCCAGGAGTAATAGGTGTTATTGAAGTCTCCGCAAAGAATGATCGGGTAGGGACAACTCATCTGGTGATCAACCAGTCTCTCCACCTGGTGCTGCTGTTTCACAAACGAACCTTTCAACCGCTTTATGAGCTTTCGCGAATCTTTTTCATTGATGCCTGAGATGTTCAGACTGTCTGTCTTGATTCCAAAAGACTCCAGATGCACATTGTAGATTCGAACCGTGTCTGCTTTCATTAGAACATCGATGAAAATAGCATTGTTCGTGGAATTCTCGAAATCCAGGTTTCCCGAGCGCACAATGGGGTACTTGGTAAAAATTCCCATGCCATAGGGTGACCGACGTCCCTTGACCTCTTCATATTTGTAGTCATATTCGGAGGCTATCTCTTCGAGCGGGGCGTATTCCTGCAAGGCCAGTATGTCAGGATCATGGTCACGTATGAATCTCGAAATTTTATTTGGAACTTCGGGATCTTCGATCCAGTCATATCGGTTGAAAATGCGAACATTATAGCTCATTACGGAAATACTGTTTCCACTGACAACCGTATGATCCTTGAACTTATAGGGGAAATATGAAAACCCAACAGCGAGCAACAGGCAGAAGAAGGACAGAAGAAACTGTCTTTTGAAACCGACTAGCCACCAGTAGAGAACAAATCCGATATGGATGAAAACGATCAAAGGCACTGCGAGGCTCAGAACAGAAAGCAAGGGGAAGCTTTCCGGCGACACATAGGGGATCGCGAACGAAGCCAGAAACAAAAGGGCGAAAATATTGTTCAGAAAGAATACGAGTTTGTGAAGGGGCTTAAGATCTTTCATTTCCAAACTAGTTTTTCCCTGCTTTGAACAAGTAGTCTTTCTCTTCTTTGGTCAAAGTGTCGTAACCGGATTTGCTGATCTTGTCGAGTATGGCATCTATTCGCTTCTGATCGTATTCCACCCGAACCTCTTTCTTGAAGGAGGGATCACTCCTGTAAACCGTTTTGAGCGGAGTTTGCTTTCGGATCGGCCACTGACTCTTCCACCATTCGGCAATACCCTTTCCTTGATTCAGGTAGCGGGTCAAAAGGAATCCCAACAGCGCTCCTCCCAAATGGGCCAGGTGCCCGCCGGCATTTCCCGCAGGTATTTGCACTACGTCAAGCACAACCATGGCTATGGCGACATACATCAGCTTAATGCTTCCCAGGAACCTGAAGTGCAAAGCATAATTCGGAATGTATGTGGCGATTCCAACAACGATCGCGGTAACCCCGGCAGAGGCTCCGACCAGAATCGTATCCTGGGTCTTCAGGGCAGGAAGATAGTTGTAGGCCAACATGTAAATGAGTCCCCCAGACACAACTCCCAGGAAAAAGTAGGTTAGGAATTGTCCACTGCGAAAAAAGTCCAGGAAAAGGTTTCCAAAATAGTAGAGAATCAAAAGATTGAAAAGTATGTGAAAGAATCCTACATGCAGGAATCCATAGGTAATCAAAGTCCAGGGCCTGTATAGCAATTGTTCGAACGATGGTCTCAATGCAAACCAGTCGACAAGCATATTGCCGTCATAATTGAACAGGAAAGATGCCGTATTCAAAAGATAGGTCAGAATGAAAACAAGAATGTTGAGAACAATTAGTTTTTCAACAACATTCCGCTCCTTAAATCTTTGATACAAATCTGTACTCATCAGGAGAGCTTTTTTGTCAGTTCCAGCGTTTGAATTGGTTCTTTTCCCAGTATTTCATCATGATGAAACCAATCAGGGCCCCGCCGACATGTGCGAAGTGCGCTATGCCTCCTCCAAATATAGAAAATCCTGTGACACCGGAGAAGAGATCAAGTGCGATCAGCACAGGAATGAAATACTTCGCCGCAATCGGCACCGGCAGGAAGATCAGAGCCAGTTTCGCATTGGGATAGGTCATGCCAAAGGCCACCAGAACCCCATAGATGGCGCCCGAGGCTCCTACAGCAGGTGTGTTGTAGATCTGGTACATTTCAACCAGCCTTTCTTCGGATACTTTTTCGAGAATTGAGGTGTTGTAGCGTCCTGATTCGAGAATTTTCTGAATCTCCGGACCCGGCATCCCCAATGAGACCAACTCGTTGTAAATGCCGTTGAACTGATAATAATTAACCGCCGTGTAAATAAGTCCGGCTCCAATTCCGGCAGAGAAGTAGAAAAACAGAAACTTGTTTCTGCCCCACATCTGTTCGAGCGGCGACCCAAAGGCCCAGAGGGCATACATGTTGAAGAGGATGTGCATCAGCCCCCCGTGCATGAACATATGGGTCAAAAATTGCCAGGCTCCAAAGTTTGGGCTTTCCGGGAAAAACAGGGCGAACCAGGCAGTGAGCTTCGGCCCCACAATGGAGCTCGCAACAAAAAAGGCGACATTCAACAAGATCAAATGCTTAACCGCATCCGTTAATTTTCCCATATTCAAATATTAAATTGTTGTTCGAGATCCTCCATGGAAATCGTGATGAAAGTCTTTTTTCCAGATGGGGAATAATTGGGCTCCTTACATGAGAACAGTTTGTTCACCAGGGATTCCTGCTCTTTGGAATTCAACGGCGTTCCGGCTTTTATCGAAAGGCTTTTTGCCAGGCTTTTTGCAATGGTGTCGATCTGGCTAAAACTGGTGTCTGGCACCTCGTTCTCAATGTTCCCTGCAAGCTCTTCCAGGATTTGATTGACTTGCTTTTCCGCGATGTTCACGGGTATGGCATCCAATGTGATCTCATCTTCCCCTATCTGAGCGATATGAAATCCGGCGGTTTCGAGATCTGTTTTCACATCCTTTAGAATAATTATCTCGTTCGATGTCAATTTCACTTTAAGGGGAAAAAGAAGCTGTTGGTGCCCAATTCCTTCCAGGGTCACCTTCTCGAGATAGTCTTCATAAAGAATGCGCTGGTGCGCTGCGTTCTGGTCGATCAAGACCATGCCCGATTTAATCGAGCTCGCAACATACTTGGCATGCAATTGGAAGGTGTGCAGAACATCCAGGCCTTCTTTTTCATCGAACAGTTGCTGGCTGATGTCCTCAGCTTCCACTTCAATGCTGTGAATCAATTCTTTCTCGGGGCCGTTGTCCAGGTAAAGTGCCTCCCATTGCTGAAGAGATTCTTTTCTTCGGGCACCTGCAGCCGCAGAGTACTCTTTGCGAAAGGGGTTGAAGTCTTTGTCTACCTGAATGCTCGGAGATTTCACCGTCGATTTATCCTTGTAAGCATAGGGTGTGTCCAGACCAGCGTCTCTTTCAAAATCCAAACTCGGGCTCACATTGTATTGACCTAAACTGTGCTTTACAGTTGACCGAATGATGGCATAGAGATCACGCTCATTGTCAAACTTCACTTCCGTTTTTGTCGGATGGATGTTGACGTCCAGGCTTTGGGGAGGCACCTCCAGGAACAGGTAGTAAGCGGGATAGGTACCCGGAGGAATCAGACCTTCAAAAGCGTTTAGGACCGCATGATTCAGGTAATTGTGCTTGATGAACCTGTTGTTCACAAAAAAGAATTGTTCCCCTCTCTTTTTCTTGGAATAAGAAGGCTTACCAACAAATCCCGTTATTTTGAGTATTTCTGTGTCTTCCTGTATGGGAACGAGTTTTTCATTGGTGTTTCGGCCCATGATGCCCACAATGCGCTGGCGCAGGTTGGCAGACAGGTTATCCGTTTGAGCTGGAGGCAGGTTGAATACCTCGTTGTCGTTATGTACCAATCGAAAACGTATTCCAGGTGCTGTAAAGGCCACGCGTTGAAAAGCTTCGACGATATGACGGGTCTCTACGCTGTTGCCTTTCAAGAAGTTTCTACGGGCCGGAATATTGTAGAAAAGATCCCGAACCTCGATCACCGTTCCCGTAGAAATCTGAACCTGTGTATTTGATTTGATATCTCCTCCATCAATTCTTATTTCGGTTCCAAGCTCCTCTTTTTCCGGTTTGGTCCTGAGCCTGACATGCGAGACAGCCGCAATAGAAGCCAGGGCCTCTCCACGGAATCCATTTGTGTGCAAATCAAACAAGTCGTCTGCTGTTTTAATCTTGGAGGTGGCATGCCTTTCAAAGGCGAGCTTTGCGTCGGACGGACTAATGCCTGACCCATTGTCAATGACCTGAATCAAGGTTTTTCCGGCATCCTTTACAATCAGCTCGATCCTGGTGGCTCCTGCATCCACTGCGTTCTCCAACAATTCTTTCACAACAGATGCGGGCCTTTGAACCACCTCACCTGCAGCGATTTGATTGGCCACATTCTCGGGGAGTAAACGAATTTGATTCGCCATTAAAACAATGTATGAATTTCAAAGATATAGGCCAGCAGACCCACCAATATGGTGATTATTATGGCCAGCCTGATGTTGACCGCACGATTCGAGGAAACTCTTTTGTGCCTCTGCCAGCTGGATCTCAACTGATCTTTGGTAAGAGTGATTTTGGGAACATCATCTTCTTCCCCCGATTCCAAATTCGATTTTTCGTATTTGGCTTTCAGTTTTTCCAAACGCTCCTTCCTCTCGTCGTAGTAGCGAGGCTTGTAATTGTACACGTAGTGCGACCTTGGTTTAAAAGCGTTTCCAAACAACATTCTGTGAAGACTTAGGTAATCACAAAATTACTGAAATACCGGTAGCCTGTCAAATAAAGTTATGTTAAATGCCTCTTTTGAGGGAAGCCGCCATTTTGATGGCTGCAACAGCACATTCAACACCTTTGTTGCCGTGCTTTCCTCCCGATCTGTCGATCGACTGCTGCTTGTTGTTGTCGGTCAAGACGCAAAAAATGGTTGGGACGTCATAGGTCAAATTGAGGTCCTTGATCCCCTGGGTGACTCCCTCACAGACAAAGGTGAAGTGTTCCGTTTCTCCACGGATGACATTGCCAATGGCAATAACAGCGTCCAGTTTCTCGGTTTTGAGCATTTGGCTACAGCCAAAAATCAATTCGAAGCTGCCGGGAACCCATTGCACCAAAATGTTTTTGTCCTCAGCCCCGTTTTCTTCAAGGGTTTCGATCGCACCTTTCAGCAAATTTTCAGTTATGTCTGAATTCCATTCAGAAACAACAATCCCAAACCGAAGTGCCTTCGCGTTTGGGATTGTGTTTTTATCGTATGCCGACAAGTCAGTCGTAGCCATTTTTAATTAGCTTATTTGTTTGCCAGCTGCGCTCTCTGAATATATATGTTTATACTCTTGGCTTCCTCGGATTTTACGTATTCTTCCTTGATTCGGGTAAAATATCGCTCTGCATCCGAAAACTTGCCCAGATCCATGGCAGTCTGTCCTGCTTTGAACAAATAGAAAGGCGTGGTGAAGTTGTTGTCCCTCAATTCAGCTGCCTTCAGATAGTATTCCAGTGCATCGTCTGGCTGGTTGATCTCGATAAACGCATCCCCGATATTACCGAGGGCTATGGCTGAAAGCATTTCGTCATCCGATGAGAAATCGGAGAGATACTTGATGGCGTTTTCATAATCACCTGTTTTCAAGTAAGCGATACCACTCATGTATTTGGCCAGGTTTCCAGCTTTGGTGCTGCTGTAGGTATCTGCAATGTCGACCAGTCCGTATTTTCCATCTGCCCCATTGAGACTCAGTGCATACAGAGAATCCGCTTCGGCGGCATTGTTCTGGGCCTGCTCAAAATAGCTCTTAGGAAAGGCCAGTTCGTTCGCTGCTTCCTTCTCCTTGGGCTCCATGACATATTTGTTGTATGCCAAAAATCCGAGAATGACGGCTGCTACAGCTATCAAACCGGTAAAAATGATTCTTTGATTTTTCTCAACCCACTGCTCCGATCTTGAGGCAGTTTCATCCAGCGTATTGAATACTTCCGCCGTGGTACTCTGATCCTCGATACTCGCCTGATGTCCTTTCTTGACCTTGCTTCCTCTTTTCTTGTATGTCGCCATAGGGTTTTTTATTGATGGCGCAAAAATATAATTTTTATTGAAATTAAAATCGGTTTTTACGTTTTAATTTCGTTTTTTTGTGGTGCTGAGTTTGCGAGCTACTGATTTTATTCTAACTCCTGAAATACAGTAGTTTAAGTCGATATAAATTCAGTTGCAACCCTGCGGTTCTACGATGTATTTGGAAAGTATCTCTTTAATTAATTTCAAGAATTTCGATCAAAAAAACTTTGAGTTCGACCAAAAGATCAATTGCCTTGTCGGAAACAATGGAGTCGGAAAGACAAATGTCCTGGATGCAATTTATTATTTGGCTCATACCCGGGGATATTTTAACCCTATTGCCTCGCAAAACATAAAACATGGCGAGGACTTTTTCGTCATCGATGGCGTCTTCAACAAAAGCGGAAGGCGTGAGCATATACATTGCAGTTTGAAAAGTGGTCAGAAGAAGATCATGAAAAGAAACGGCAAAGAGTACGAAAAGTTATCCGATCATTACGGTTTTCTCCCTCTGGTGATCATTTCTCCTTATGACACGGATCTCATCATCGAAGGAAGCGAGGTGCGAAGAAAGTTCATGGACATGATCATCTCCATGAATGATCCGGATTATTTCCAGAATTTGATCCGTTACAACAAAACGATCAGTCAAAGAAATGCCTTGCTCAAATACTTTGCGGCGAATTTCGTTTTCAACCGCGATAACCTGGAAGTTTACGATACGCAGCTGGTGGAATACGGGACTTCAATTCATCTGAAACGCAAGGCCTTTATCGATGAGTTTATACCCATCTTTGAAAAATGGCACCGACACATTCTGGAGGGTTCAAATTTGGCTGGAGGGTCTGAACGTGTTGGGTTCTCATATAAGTCAAAACTCGCATCCGCCCAATTCGAGGAATTATTAAAGGAAACCCTTGAGAAGGATCGGGTTCTCCAGTACACCTCGGCGGGCGTGCACAGAGATGACCTGGTATTTGAAATTGATGGGTACCCCATTAAAAAGGTGGGCTCACAGGGTCAACAAAAATCTTTCCTGATCGCCTTGAAACTCGCCCAGTTTGACTTTATGAAGAAAAAATCTCATATGAAACCCATTTTGCTGCTCGACGATATTTTTGACAAGCTGGATGATAATCGGGTAGGGCAGTTGCTCCACCTGGTCAACGATGAGAACTTTGGGCAGTTGTTCATTACCGACACCCATGATGAGCGAACGGAAAGACTGATACGCAATACCGGGCAAAGTTTCACGATGTACCCGCTGTGAGATTTGCTTTTTGACATAACCTTACCCTTAAAAAAGAATAAATGACACGAAGAGAGAACGAATCCAACAAAATCAAAGACCTCATTCCAAAAATGCTGAGCGAAAACCATCTGCAGAAAGGTATGGACCAGATATCGGTCAAGGAGGCCTGGTTGCGGGTCATGGGGCCGGGGGTGGCAAACTATACCGAGGAAGTTTCTCTCAAAAACCAGGTGCTCCAGGTCAAACTCAATTCTTCTGCTCTGAGACAAGAGCTCGAATACGGCAAAGACAAGATATTGAAAATGATGAGAGAATCTTTAACCCACCTGGAACTGCAAAAGATCAGGCTCCTTTAAAGTAGTTGGATACTACAGGTCAAAACTAAAAAAAGCCGCTGTGAAGCGGCTTTTTTTATGTTCTAAAGGACTAAATCGGAAATCAATCTAAAAGATCTCCCTTCCTGAAAAGTGAAATGCGCCTTCGATTGCCGCATTCTCGTCGCTGTCAGACCCGTGAACGGCATTTTCGCTGATGGAATGGGCGTAGAGCTTCCTGATCGTGCCTTCAGCAGCCTCTTCAGGGTTGGTTGCCCCGATTAGCGTCCTGAAATCCTCAACAGCATTCTCCTTTTCCAAAATGGCTGCTACAATCGGACCTCGCGTCATGTATTCCACCAAATCCGGGAAGAAGGGTCTCTCCCTGTGGATCGCGTAGAAAGTCTCCGCATCTCTTTTCGACATTTGGGTTTGTTTCATCGCTACGATCTTGAATCCCGCTGAGTTGATTTTTTCGAGGATAGCTCCCGTATTCCCCTTTTCAAGAGAATCCGGTTTGAGCATTGTGAATGTTCTATTGGTTGCCATCAAAATAGTTTTTCAAATTTTTGGCAAAAATACCCATTTTCATGCGTACGACACAAACTTTAAACAAATAAATGCCCTGGGAGGTTTAATATTTTTGAGAATGGGACCCAAGAATTTCGTTGTTTTCCGAACGAATTTCCATCATGACTTCGTTATTGTCCAGGTCAAATTTCAACAAACCAAAGTTCTTGTCCGAAATAACTTCAGAAATGCGGTATTTATTGGGCTCTCCGCTGAAAGAGGAATAACTGTGCGTCATGCCGCTGGCGGTGAAATCAATGAGCGGATAACTCAATTCGTCAAGTTTGAGGCTTGAAAATTCTGCTATATGACGATCTCCTGAAAGAAAAAGGACTCCTCGGGGCTGAACGGTCTGAATCAGGTCGATCATCCGGTCGACCTCATGAGGCATGTTGGACCAGGATTCGAAACCGTGCTCACCAGACAGGAACTGAATGCTGCTCACGATAAGGTTAAAATCGACCTCAGGATCTGAAAGCTCCTTCTTCAACCATTGCCATTGGCTTTCTCCGAGCATCGTACCCTGACCGTAAGGGTTAGGAACATAACGCTTTTCACCAGAAGGGTCTTTCGTCAAAGCGGATCTGAAATAACGGGTGTCCAGTACGATAATCTTGACGATTTTGTTTTTCATCTCAAGGAGCATCGAATGATAGATGCCTTTTTGCTTGCGTCTGGGATCCTTTTTTTCAATCTTGAGAAAATCGAGAAGTATCTGCTGCACACTGTCCTTGAATTCCCATTCGGCTCCACCATCGTTCAACCCATAGTCGTGGTCGTCCCAGGATCCGGTTATTATTGTCTTTTCAGAAAGAGCGACATACCCTGAATCAGCGAGAACCACATCATAGGCAGCCCTCATTTTATCCATGTCTTTTGTGTCCGAGTAAACGATATCACCACCCCAAATAAACAGGTCTGGCTCTGTCTCAGAGATGGCTTTCCAGATGGGGCTCTTGACCCTTTGGTTGTTGCAGGACCCAAACGTTATGGTCAGATCGGAATTCGTATTTTGATTTATTGGATCTTTCTGTTCCGACCTGGATTTGGAAGGTTGACAGGCGAGGAGGTTGATCAAAAAAAAGATGCATGTCACTATACGAGTCATGGAAGCAGGATTCATAATTGCAAAGTAAATCAAAAGTTGGCTAAAGGATCATAAAATTTGAAAAGTAAATCTGGATTTTATTGTATATTCGCCACCTATGAAATCTGATGATTGTCAACGTCTCAAGGAGGTATTGAAAACTCCCAAGTCTATAGGGATCGTGACCCATAGAAATCCTGACGGTGATGCCTATGGATCCTCTCTTGCCCTCTATTTTTATCTTTTGAAGCTGGGTCACAAGGTACATGTGGTTTCACCGAATGATTCTCCCGAGTTCCTCAAATGGATGCCGGGCCAGGGTGAAATCACCATTTTTGAGCACGATCTCAAGTCGGCCTCACGAATTCTTAAGAACTCCGAAGTCGTTTTTGCTTTGGATTTCAATGCACTGCACAGATTGGGTGACATGATGGGTGACTTTATGGAGACTTTGAATCCCTTCTATGTGATGATCGATCATCACCAGGAACCGGATGATTTTGCGAACATCACTTATGTCGATCCGACGATCTGCTCAACCAGTCAGATGGTCTACCAATTCATGGACTCCATGGGAGACCTCACTCTCATGGATGAAAAAATTGCCACCTGTCTCTACACCGGAATCCTGACCGATACGGGATCTTTTCGTTTCCCGGCTACTGACAGTACCACCCACAGAATTGTAGCCAATTTATTGGATCACGGGGCAGACAACGCAGAGATATACAGGAAAATTCACGACGTGAATACGTATGATCGTCTCCAGCTTCTCAGCAGGGCACTGCACAATCTCGTGGTGTTGAAAAAATATCACACAGCGTATATCACATTGTCCCAAAACGAATTGAATCGACACAATTTCCAAAGAGGGGATACCGAAGGTTTCGTCAACTATGCGCTCTCTCTTAAAAATGTTATTTTTGCCGCGATTTTCATAGAGGACAGAAAACAGAAAATAATAAAGATTTCCTTCAGGTCTTCAGGCAGTTTTTCAGTCAATGAGTTTGCCAGGGACCATTTCAGCGGAGGGGGGCACATCAATGCTGCCGGTGGGCGAAGCGAGACGTCACTTCAGGAGACGGTAGAAAGATTCAAGAATCTCCTTCCGGATTACATTGAGGAATTAAAAACATCAGAATGAGAATACCCAGCCTTTTTGTACTTATCGGATTGCTCTTGGGATGTTCCCAGCCGGAGGCAAGAAAACCTGTTGTTCGCAAGACGAGCTCCTTTATGAGTGAATCGATCGAGCGAAACAAGATTTTAACGAAAGCTGAAAATCAACTGATTCAGAAACAGATGGAAGGAGATAGTTTGCACACCTATCTCAATTCGGAACAAGGTTTCTGGTACTACTACGAAAAAAAAGACTCCTCGGATGCCCCCATGCCTGTGACGGGTGACCAGATTGTTTTCAATTATGAAGTGCGGGACCTGGCCGACCAGGTCATTTTCTCTGAGGAAGAATTGGGTCCGCAGAGCTATATTGTAGACAAGGAAGAGTTGATTTCGGGTTTGCAGGACGGATTAAAACTAATGCGAGAGGGAGAACGCATAACCTTTTTGTTTCCTTCTTACAAAGCCTACGGATATACAGGATCCGAAAGGATCAACCCCAACCAACCACTCATTTATAAAGTTGAATTGATTAAAGTAAATAAATTGACCGATAATGAAAAGAATTAGTACAGCATTGTTTCTTTCGATGGTGCTTCTGACCTCATGCAAGAGCACCAAATACGATAACCTGGATGATGGCATGTATGCCGATTTGCAGACCGACAAGGGAGACGTTTTGTTGAAACTGGAGTACGAACTCGTTCCCATCACGGTTGCGAATTTCGTCTCGTTGGCAGAAGGGACCAATACCTATGTGGATGAGAAATTCGCCCAAAAGAGATTTTACGATGGTTTACGGTTTCATCGGGTTGTAGAGGATTTTGTGGTTCAGGGTGGGGATCCAAGAAACAATGGATCCGGCGATCCGGGCTATAAGTTCGAAGATGAGTTCCCAATAGACGAGGACGGTTACCTGAAGCTGATACACGACAGCCCGGGTATTCTCTCCATGGCCAATTCGGGCCCCGACGCAAACGGTTGCCAGTTCTTCATTACATTGAAGCCGGCCAAATGGTTGGACGGTAAGCACAGTGTCTTTGGATACGTGGTTCAGGGCATGGAGGTCGTGGACTCCATACAAAAGGATGATAAAATAAACAGAATAGACATTATTCGAGTGGGCCAGGAGGCAAAGAATTTTGACGCCGCCAAGGAATTTGAAAGCTATTTTGCGAGAATCGAGGAGGAGAAAAGGCAGGCAGAAGAAAGGAAAGAAAAGCAAAAGGCAAGACTTCTCAGCTTCATAGAGGAGAATGAAGCCAATGCCACCGTGATGCCTTCGGGCTTAAAAGTAATCCCCATAAAAAGTGGAACGGGCTTGAAACCTAAAACCGGGAGTAAAGTCAAAGTAAACTACGCCGGATACTTCTCAACGGGAGATCTTTTTGACTCCAATGTCAAAGAAGTCGCCGAGACCTATGGAAAATATGACAGGAGAAGGGATCAGGCAGGCGGATATCAGCCGGTTACCATGGACTACAGTCCTGAGGCTTTGCTCATACCCGGTTTCAAAGAAGGGTTGCAGCAGCTCAACTACGGGGACAAGGCTCTACTTATGATACCGTCTCACCTGGGATATGGAGAACAGGGATCGAGAGGGGTGATTCCACCGAACGCCGATTTGCTTTTCGAGATCGAAATCGTCGAAGAATAATTCGATTTGACAGATTGAACAAATCATGTTTCAAAATAATTATGGAGGGCTTTATGCCCTCTTTTTTGTTTCTGCTTGTTTCCTTCATAATGAGTCAAAAGTTATATTTTTAAATAAAACTCAAAAATTCTGCAACGTCTTGATTTGTGAGTCGTATTTAGAGTAGAAGAAATTAGCTGAATGACCAATATCTATCATTTACAACTGGTTGAGAAGTGCCGAAAGAATGATCAAAGGGCTCAGATGGAATTGTACGATGCGTATTGTCAGTCCATGTTTACCACGGCGTTCAATATGGTAAAGGATGACGCACTCGCACAGGACTTGATGCACGAGGCATTTTTAAAGGCCTTTAAGAGGATTGATTCCTTTACGGGAGAGGCGACATTCGGGTCCTGGTTGAAGCGAATCGTAATCAACCAGTGCCTCGACTGGATCAAAAGAAAGAAAATTGAGACCGTAGAGCTGAAGGACTACATGGAACCCGCTCAGGACGAGACTTCCTGGATTGTCGATCCTGAGATCAGTCTGAATGAAATTGTACGGTGTATTGAAGAATTGCCCCTGAAATGCAAGAATGTGGTCAAATTGTATCTCCTGGAGGGCTATGATCACCAGGAAGTGGCGCAGATCCTGGATATATCCGAGGTTGCGTCAAGATCACAACTTTCACGAGGCAAATCAAGACTCAAAGAACTTTTAACTGCACGTAATTATGAAAGATGATTTAAGAGAAAGATTTAAAGAGGAAAAGATGATACGAAAATTACCGGCCAACGACCGTTCGGTTTTTGAGAGGAAGTTGAAAAAAGAATTACACGGCAGTCAGGGGATTTCCCTGAGGTTCCTGAGCGTTGCCGCCACCGTGCTCGTTCTTTTCGGACTGGGTTACGTGTTTACTGTTCAGGAGGGTGTTGAGAATAGTCCTGTTCCTCAAGCGACTGAGATAAGCCTCAAGGACTACTCACCGGAGTTAAAGAAAATTGAGAACTACTATCTCACTGCGATAAACTTTGAACTGGCCAGTTTGGAAGTGACAGATGAAAACCGTGCACTTCTCGATGATTACCTGAGAAGAATGAATGGGTTGACCCGGGAGTATGAATTGCTGTCCCGCCAGCTTCGAGTGGATACAATTGACGAGGAATTGATCAACAATCTGATCGATAACCTTCAAATGCGCTTGCAATTGATGGTCGAATTAAAAAAGGAATTGAAAAAAATAAAAACGATAAACAATGAAAAAGCTACAATTTAGAATATTGCTGATAGCAGGGCTATTATTCGGTCCTGCCCATGCTCAGGAATTCATGACCCCGGTAAGTGAATTTCCGGTTGACCAGCAGGCCAAGGTTATAATCGACGCCTCCTACACGGAAATCGAAATTGAAGAATGGAACAAAAATCGCGTCGAGATTCAAGGCGTCATGACTGTGGAAGGCTTATCCGAATCAGAGGCGAAGAACATTTTTGATTCCTGGGTGGTTGCGACCGAAAAAAGAGGCAATACCATTGAGATTACAGCCAATTCGGATAGTTTTGGGAACGAGTTTTTCTTTATCCACAATGACAAATATCTCGGAAATGTGGTTGTGGATATTCCGGAGATCTCTGCTCATGTGCTGGAGGCGCTGGATTCCCTTCAGGTAGTGCTTCCTGAAATTTCAGATTTCCCGGATATCGACTACAACTTTGATTTCAACACCAACCTGGACTATGAGTCACTGAGCTTCGACTACGACGAGTTCAAGAGGAACAGTGCTTATCTCAAGGAATGGCAGGAAAGGAACAAGGAGCAATTGCAACGTCTGAAAGAGGAACTCAAGGAGAGTCACCTTGAGATGGCCGAGAAGCATAAGGAAATGGAGAAACAAATCATTGTGATACAAGAACAGGCCCGGGTAAAAGCAGAACGGGAGGTAGAGCGGCAGGCCAGGCAGATTGAGCGACAGGCACAGATGGCGGAAAAAGAGGCGCGTGAAGTTGAAAAGGAAGTGATGAAGCGTCAGACAGAGATTCAGAAGATACTGGCAGAGCGTCAAAAGATCAAAGTCAAACGCACCTTAAAGGTCAAAATGCCCAAGAACGCCAAATTGGAAATGGACGTTGACTATTGCAAGATCACGACGGTGAATTAAGTGATTTACATCTTTAAAGAGAAACATCCGCAAAGTCAATTGCGGATGTTTTTTTATTATGTTTGTATCTTTTAGCGGCAAGAACATTTCGCAGCACAAAAACTGACTTCAGTGGAAAAAATCAGAGACTTATTCATCTACAACTCACTTACGAATAAGAAAGAAATCTTCAAACCCGTCAAAGAGGGCTATGTTGGCATGTATGTCTGTGGTCCGACGGTTTACAGCAACGTGCACCTCGGAAATGTCAGGACTTTCATGTCTTTCGATATGATTTTCAGATATTTGATTCATTTGGGTTACAAAGTTCGTTATGTAAGGAACATCACCGATGCGGGGCATCTGACCGAAGATTCAGAAGAGGACAAGATCTCGAAAAAAGCAAGGTTGGAGCAGTTGGAGCCCATGGAGATCGTACAGAAATACACGATTGACTTTCACAGCATCCTGGAAAAGTTCAACAACCTGCCGCCAAGCATAGAGCCGACTGCTACGGGCCATATTCTGGAACAAATCCAGGCCATCGAGACAATTCTCGAAAATGGACTCGCATATATCGTAAATGGCTCGGTTTATTTCGACGTGTTGAAATACAATGAAAAGGAGCATTATGGCATTCTGTCCAAGAGAAAGATTGAGGACGCCATTGAAAACACACGTGCTCTTGACGGGCAGAGCGACAAAAAGAACCCACAGGACTTTGCGCTCTGGAAAAGGGCGGAACCGGAACACATTCAGCGATGGAGCTCTCCCTGGGGCATTGGTTTCCCGGGTTGGCACCTGGAGTGCTCGGTGATGAGCACCAAATACCTGGGAGAAGAGTTCGACATACACGGGGGAGGCATGGACCTTAAATTCCCGCATCACGAATGCGAGATAGCTCAGGCCCAGGCCTGCAACCACGTTGCTCCGGTACGTTACTGGATGCACGGCAACATGCTGACAATGAATGGGAAGAAGATGGCCAAATCCACGGGGAACAATATTTTGCCCGAAGAGATCTTTACCGGCAACAACCCCAATATTTCAAAAGCATTTGCCCCGAGTGTGGCAAGATTTTTCATGATGCAGGCGCATTACAGGAGCGTTCTGGATTTCTCGAATGACGCCATGCTCGCTGCAGAAAAGGGATACAACAGGCTCATGGATGCCATGAATCTTTTGCCGAATCTCAAAGTCTCAGAATCTTCCAGTGTCGATTTGGAACGTTGGAGAGAAGACTGTTATGTGGCGATGAGTGATGATTTCAACACCCCTATTCTCATTGCCCATCTCTTTGAGGCTGTCAAATGGGTCAACCTGATCAAGGAGGGCAAGGAGACCCTCTCAGCATCCGACAAGAAGTTGCTCGAACAGACCTTGAAAGATTTTGTCCTGGAGGTGCTTGGTCTTGAAAACACGATGGCCGGTGACGACAATTCTGAAAAGCTGGACGGAGTGGTCAAGGTTCTCATCGCTTTGCGGGAACAGGCCCGGGCAGATAAAAACTGGGCGCTTTCCGATCAGATCAGAGATGATCTTGCAGCCCAGGGGATTCAGTTGAAAGACGGCAAGGACGGGACATCCTATTCGTTCATCTAAACATGTTGAAAAAGATATTGATTTTTCCATTCAAATTGGTGATTCGCTTCTATCAGATTGCCATATCACCCTATACACCGGCCAGCTGCCGGTTTTCTCCCACCTGCTCACAATATTCCATTGAAGCTTTGGAGACGCACGGGCTGTTTCAAGGGGGGTGGTTGGCGATCAAGAGGATTTCGAAATGCCATCCTTGGGGAAGCTCGGGATACGATCCGGTTCCAGAAAAAAAAGAAAAACAGTAACCTGAATTCAAAGGCCGATTGGACGCTTTTATTTACATTTACCCCCGAAACAAGAGAAAACTGATTTATGGTATTTGCAAGCATTAACTGGAACCCGGACGTAGAGATCTTCAAAATCGGCTCTTTTGCCGTGCGTTATTACAGCCTCATGTTCGTAATCGCCTTTGTTCTCGGTTTGCAGATCATGAAGAAGATTTTCAATCGGGAAGGGGTTCCGATCGAGAAATTGGATTCTCTATTTATCTATACGGTCGTTGCCACCTTGTTGGGAGCCCGGCTGGGTCATTTCCTTTTCTATGATCCCGAGTTTCTCTTTTCGCGACCACTTGAGGTTCTGCTGCCGATTCAATTGAATCCATTCCGCTTTACGGGGTATCAAGGATTGGCCAGTCATGGAGCTGCCATAGGTATTATTTTAGCCATGTATTTCTATTCCAAAAAGGTGCTGCACAAACCCATGCTGTGGATTCTCGACCGAATCGTGATTCCGGTTGCAAGTGGAGCCATTTTTGTTCGCATTGGAAACTTGATGAATTCAGAAATTATTGGGAAACCAACGAATTCCGATTACGGCTTTATTTTTGAAAAGCTGGGCGAGAACTTCCCTCGTCATCCGGCGCAATTGTATGAAGCGGCCGGTTATCTGATTACTTTTATCCTACTGTGGTATGTTTACTGGAAGACTGACAAACGCGAAAAGTTAGGTTACATCTTCGGTCTCTTCATGGTGATGTTATGGTCGGTCCGTTTGATTGTGGAATTCTTCAAGGAGGCGCAGGTGGATGCCCGGGGCGACTGGGAACTCAATACGGGTCAGCTTCTCAGCATACCCATGATTCTGGTTGGGTTGTACTTCATGTTTAGGAAAACAGGAACCAAATCCGCAAAATAGTCAACCAACTCAGACCTCCCGGTTCTTATTGTAAGGAATGCTCTTCAACATGTGCTCGATCACATTGAGACGTGCGTCGATCTTCCGATTTGCCTTGATGACCTTGAACGGAATGCCATTGTTTTTGGTGTTCTCAAACATTCGTTTCTTGTAAAGCGTATAAACATCCCAAAGTTCCTGGGCCTTTTCGTCCACGGCACTCATCTTCCAGTGCTTCAGGGGGTTACTTTTTATGTCTTCGAACCTCTCTTTCTGCTCTTTCTTGGAAATGGACATGTAAATCTTGACCAGGATGATCCCTGATTCCGTGATCATTCTTTCGAATTCATTGACCTGATTCATGAATATCCGGTACTCTTCATCTGAGCAAAACCCGTTAACCGGTTCGACAACCGCCCGGTTGTACCAGCTTCTGTCAAAGAAGACGATCTCACCGGCCTTTGGAAACTGCCGGATGTACCTCTGAAAGTACCACTGCGATTGTTCCTCGTTTGAAGGTTTGGGCAAGGCAACGATCCTGAAATGCCGTGGGTTGATCCTTTCGGTGATCCTGCGAATCGCACCTCCTTTGCCGGCAGCGTCACGTCCTTCGAACAGTACAATTACGCGTTGCCCTTTTTCAATGATACAGGCTTGCTGCCGAATCAGTTCCACCTGAAGCTCCTTCAGTTGTTTGGTATAGTCGACATATCGAATCGTCTTCTTCAGATTGATCTCCTCATTCTGCAAAATAGAGTGAATTCCCTTGGTGGAATTCAATTTGAGCAGGTCTTTTTGACTAAGTTCTATCATAATCAATCGTATTTGTGAAGTGAGCGGTAATATCTCATGATGACATTGGGGTCGGGCAGGAGAGAAGTTTTGGCTTCATCCCTGCCTTCGTATTCAATGAGCGACAAAACATGGCGCATACAGTTCAAGCGGGCTTCCTGCTTGTCATTCGTTTTGACAATGATCCATGGGCTGAACGAGGTGTGCGTCCTGCTGAACATCAGTTCCTTGTATTTGGTGTAGACATCCCAGTACTCCTGTCCCTTCTTGTCCACAGGACTGAACTTCCAGTGCTTAAGGGGATTGCCCATTCTGGAGTTGAAACGCTTTAGCTGCTCCTCCTTTGTGATCGAAAGCCAGAATTTCACGATGATCACTCCATCCTCATACAGCATGTGCTCAAATTCCGGCAACTGCACCATGAACTGCCTGTACTGCTCATTGTTGCAAAACCCCATTACGGGTTCCACAACGGCCCGGTTGTACCAGGATCTGTCAAAGAAGACGATTTCTCCCGGATTCGGAAGATGCTGGATGTATCGCCTGAAATACCATTGACCACGTTCTACATCGGTAGGTTTGTTCAGGGCGACAAGTCGCATGGATCTGGGATTTAGATGCTCCATGAAGCGCCTGATATTTCCCCCTTTTCCGGCTGCGTCCCGACCCTCGAAGATCACCGCCACACGCAATTTATTTTTCTTGATATATCGCTGAAGCTTCACCAGCTCTACTTGCAGGAGCTCTTTTTCCTTCTCGTAACGCACTCTTTTCAATACCGACGAGATGTCAATGTTTTTCTCCTTGAGCTTTTCGAGGAGCTCAGTATGATTTTGTATCTGCAAGAAATCTTCTCGCGAAAGGCCAATCGGCTCTATAACTTCCATAAACTACTGGGTTACACAGGAACTCGCATCATTCGTAAGGATCAACTTGGTATCCGGTGGAGAAATATAGGGAATGCCGAGCCCCATGCCACGAAGAATGAACAAAATTCCTATTATCACTACAAATATAGGAATTGCTCTTTGAATACGATTTCTCACCGAAACTTTAAAGAAGTTTCCCAGGTAGATCGCTGCTGTCATCAAGGGAACGGTCCCCAGACCGAAAACGATCATGTAAAGGGCTCCGTCTACGGCACTTCCCGTCGACACGGAACCTAGCAGGGCCATGTAAACCAAGCCACAGGGAAGGAAGCCATTGAAGAACCCGATAAGAAAAAGAGCTTTGTACGAAGTCTTTTTAAGGTAGAGCCCAAGTTTGGATTTTACCCTGCCGATCATTTGATACAACGGTCTCGATATTGCGAATCGGTTCAGGTGCCGGGCTGGTATGAGCACGATGAGAATCATTACCACCCCGATCAGGATCGAAAGTCTTTGCTGAAAGCCTGCCAGATACAGACCTCTGCCTAGAAGCCCGAATAAGACGCCGATGAGCCCATAGCTCAGCAATCGCCCGATATGGTAGAGAGAGGATCCGACGAATGCACGACTGTGACTTTTCTTGTCCACAGGCAGAACAAAAGCGATGGGACCACACATTCCGATGCAGTGAAAGCTGCCAAGCAGCCCGAGAACTAGAGCCGTATAAAGCATAATGTCAGTAGAAAATTTCGTCTTTGAACATGTATTCCGAGCTCTCGTGCTTCCAGTCCACGACTACGATGTATTTCCCCGATGCCAAATTCTCATCCGGGATCAAAAAATCACTGTCAGTGAGTTCAATAGGCATTTTCAAGTCGAGGCTTTTATTAGAAGGTCTTTGCAAAGAAATGGTTCCAGAGATTTTTTCAGGTTTCAGGCCTTCAGGAAATCGAAACCTCAATCCATCCGCCGTGCGAACCATGGTCACATCGACCTCCAGTTTTGATGCATTATTGATCTTGTCAATTTCTTCCTGGTAGCGCAGCTCGTCGCCGTAATAGTCCTCAGAGACCAATTCATGCTGATACTCATCCATGACCGCCGAGCGGTAGACAAAAGTCAGGATGAATACGATAAAGGCGATCATCGCAATTACAACCGCTGTACCCCAATTCACTTTCATAGGTTCATTCTTTGAATATTCATTGATTCGAAACTTATTCCACCCTCAGGGGGGAGGAGAAGTTTGTCGTAGTGTCCTCGATGAGCTCTCCTTCTGAAAAGATTCCAATCTTGATTTTTTCTTTTGAAGAATCAAGCACATCCTGTTGGATCTTGACAAATAAGGTCCCTTCAAACAGGCCGCTCTTCGGTATGGTGATCTTGCCACCGACAAGTTCCACGCTCCCTTCATGGGACAATAAGCGAACTTCTACATTTTCATAATCATTGTTTGTTTTGTTTATGAGCTTGTAGGTGTACACATTGCTTATGGTTTCACCTTCCTGGAAATAAAGCTGACCCGGCAGATGAAGCACGGTTGCCTCCACGTCGTTGCGCAGGAAGAGCAAGGTCACCAGGAATCCAAGCAACAGGGTCAATACGATCGTGTAGCTGATGATCCTCGCGTTGAATTTGAATTTTTCGCCCTTTTCTATGTTGTTCTCAGACGCATACCTGATCAGGCCCTTTTCAAAGCCGACCTGATCCATAATCTCATCACAGGCATCGATGCATGCTGTACAGTTCACGCATTCAAGTTGGGTTCCGTTGCGGATGTCAATACCGGTTGGACATACAAGAACGCATTGCTTGCAATCGATGCAATCTCCCAGCTCCTTCTCTTCACGATTCTCTCCTTTGCGCAATTTTTGCCTGTTTTCACCTCGCTTATGATCGTAGGCTACCACGATAGACTTGTTATCGAGCAAAACGCCTTGTAACCGGCCATAAGGGCATGCTATTATGCAGACCTGTTCCCTGAACCATGCAAAGACAAAATAGAAGATGGCCGTAAACACCAGAAGCTTGATGAAAGTGTCCATGTGGGCTGCCGGACCTTCCTGCACATGGCTTATCAGGACATCCCCTCCGATGAGATAGGCGAGAAAGACATTTGAGATAAGAAAAGAGACGATGGCGAACAAGGTCCACTTCAGGGTTCTTTTTCCAATTTTTTCAGCGTTCCATTCCTGATCAGCCAACTTGATCTGCTTTTGGCGGTCGCCATCGATCAGGTATTCGATCTTCCTGAAAACCATTTCCATAAATATGGTCTGTGGACACATCCAACCGCAGAAGATTCGACCAAAAATGACCGTGAACAAGATGATAAAGACTACGGATACCAACAGCGACAAGACAAGGAGATAGAAATCCTGTGGCCAGAAGGGTTGACCGAAAATATTGAATTTTCTGTCGATGACATTTAAAAGTAGGAGTTGGTTGCCGTCTATTTTGATAAAGGGAGCGGCAAATAAAAAGGCGAGCAAGATCCAAGCCACATACGTCCTGTATCTCGTATACGGTCCTTTCGGCTTTTTGGGGTGTATGTAGTTCCGTTTGCCCTCCTGATCGATGGTGGCTATACTGTCCCTGAAAGCTTCGCCGTTTCTGTCTTGCATAAGATGTGAATTTGAAAAGGCTACTTCACCCATAAGGATAAGCGTAGCCTTTTCTACTACTAACTAAAAAAATCAAAAACACAGTAGCTCACCTGAGCTGAGAACTATAGTGAAACTACTGTTTACTCCACGTGATGTCCCCTTCAGCCGCTTTTGGGTTGGCTGGTGTCGTTCCGTTCAGGGATATCACATAGCTTGCAACTTGCTGCATTTCTGTATTGTTCAGGGTGGTCTTCCAGGAGATCATACCCTTTCCGGGTCGCCCACCGTTGTTGAGGGTGTTCAGGACATTCTCCATTCCACCGCCAAGTATCCACTTGTCATCCGTCAGGTTGGGGCCGATGCCGCCTCCACCGTCTGCCATATGGCAGGCGACACAGTAGGTACCAAATACCTTTTGTCCGGCCTCAAGATTCTCACTGTCGGTCAACAGGGTCACGTCGAGTTTGAAAAGTTCCGGGTTGGCTGCCTTATAGGCTTCCACCTCGGCCTTTCCTTTTTCCACTTCCGCGAGGTACTCCTGCTCCTGGCTGTACTGCTCTTGATTTGTGAATACCTGGATGTAGTAAAAGACACCTACAAGTATCGTGATGTAGAAACCGTATTTCCACCAGGGGGGAAGTACATTGTCCAATTCTTTGATCCCGTCGTATTCGTGGTCTGCAATCATTATTTCTTCCTCCTTGCCCAGATCATGGGCTTTGGTCATGGACTGCAAAAACTTCTTCCACGCACTTTTTTGTTTCTTCTCAGTCATTGTTGATTGTGTTTGATTGGTTGTCTAATGGCATGTTGCTCAATTCCTCAATATTCTTCTTTGGCATTTTCCACACGATAATGAGCATGGTGATGAATACCGTGAAGAACAAGGTTAGCGAGATAATGGGATAGATCTCGACCCCAGACATGCTCTCTAAATGATGTTTAACGAACTTTAGCATGGTTTTTCTTTATTCTGCGGATTCCGCGTTGATATCTGTTCCAAGTCGCTGCAGATAGGCAATGAGTGCCACGATCTCCTTATCCTGTATATTCGCGTTTCCATAATTCTTAACAAACTCCGGATCCTGTCTCAAGTTGTTTTCGACTTCCTTCGCCTGACTTTGCAGGAGATAAACAGCCTTGTCCAATTCGAACTGGCTGTAAGGTACACCCAGCTTCACCATGGCATTCACCTTGCCTGTAGTATTGGAAATGTCCAGGTCGTTTTTCACCAACCAGGGGTAACGCGGCATAATCGAGCCCGGTGAAGTCGAACGCGGATCAATCATGTGATTGAAGTGCCAGTTGTCGTTGTACTTGCCTCCGACGCGATGCACGTCCGGTCCGGTTCTTTTCGAGCCCCATAAGAATGGGAAATCATAGACGAATTCACCGGCTTTGGAATATTCACCGTACCTCTCCACTTCGGATCTGAACGGACGGATCATCTGTGAGTGACAGTTGTTACAGCCCTCTCGAATATAGATGTCGCGTCCTTCCAATTCCAAGGGAGTGTAGGGTTTGACCGAAGTGATTTTCGGGATATTCGAATCCACCGTGAGCAGCGGAATGATCTCAACAGCCCCACCGATTGCTATGGCCAGCACAATGAGAGCGGTGAACAATATTGTTCTTCTTTCCAGCCATGAGTGGAAACCTTCTCCGGCCATTCTTGAATTGGATATTTTTTTCAAAGGAGCCGCCTCAGCCAGTTCATCTTCAACTGCCGATCCGGCTTTGGCCGTCATGATAACATTGTAGGCCAACAGAATAAACCCAACCAGGTACAGGGTGCCTCCGAAGGCACGCATGGCGTACATTGGCATAATCTGAGTAACGGTTTCCAGGAAGTTCCCGTAAACCAGAGTTCCGTCGGGATTGAATTGCTTCCACATAGCCGCTTGCGTAAATCCTGCGACATAAAGTGGCAGAGCATAGAAAAGAATTCCCAGGGTGCCCAGCCAAAAATGCACATTAGCCAGTTTCTTGCTGTATAAATCTGTTTTCCAAAGCTTGCCTGCCAACCAGTAAATGATACCAGCCGCCATGAAACCATTCCAGGCGAGGGCTCCAATGTGCACGTGAGCCACGATCCAGTCGGTGAAATGCGCGATCGCATTGAGGTTCTTAAAAGACAGCATAGGTCCTTCAAAAGTCGACATACCGTATCCGGTAATGGAGACCACAAAGAACTTCAAGATAGGATCTTCTCTTACTTTGTCCCAGGCTCCCCTGAGCGTCAGCAAACCGTTGATCATACCACCCCAGGAAGGGAAAATCAGCATAACTGAAAATACGGTTCCAAGGTTTTGAGCCCATTCGGGAAGGGCGGTATAGAGCAAATGGTGTGGTCCGGCCCAGATATAAATGAATATGAGCGACCAAAAGTGTATGATGGACAGCCTGTATGAGTAGACAGGTCGATTCGCTACCTTGGGTACAAAATAGTACATAAGACCCAAAACAGGAGTTGTCAGGAAGAAAGCGACCGCGTTGTGTCCGTACCACCATTGTACAAGCGCATCCTGAACTCCGGCGTAAATGGAGTAACTCTTAAATGCTGAAACAGGGAGCTCCAGGTTGTTGAAAATGTGAAGCACCGCAACGGTTACGAAGGTCGCCAGGTAAAACCATATGGCCACATAAATGTGTCGTTGCCTTCTTTTGAGGATGGTTCCGATCATGTTGATTCCGAATACGACCCAAATCAGCGTGATAGCTATATCGATGGGCCATTCCAACTCCGCGTATTCCTTGGAACTGGTAAGTCCCAGTGGCAAGGTAAGCGCTGCAGCGACAATAATCAATTGCCAGCCCCAGAAGTGGATTTTGCTCAAAGCATCACTGAACATCCTTGTTTTGAGGAGTCGTTGCATGGAGTAGTAGACCCCAAGAAAAATGCTGTTACCCACAAAGGCGAAAATCACCGCATTGGTGTGAAGAGGTCTCAAGCGCCCGAAGCTGAGCCAGGGAATTCCTTCCAGAATATTTGGGAAAATGAAAAGGAAGGCAACAATAAGTCCCACCAGCATTCCTACCACGCCCCATAAAACGGTCGCGATAAGGAACATTTTTACAATTTTGTTGTCGTAATAAAATTGCTCTTTATCCATCTTAGAAAAAGTTAATAATTAGTTGACTGATTTTTGATTGTTATCTGGTTCTGATGCCTTCTGTTTGACCAGCTCATCTTCAAAAAGCATGCGAACAGAAGGGGTGTAGACGTCATCATACTGCCCTGACTTCACTGACTTGACGAATAGAATAAAAAAAATGATGGCTATCACCAGGCTTGCAGTGATAAGCATGAAAATGATATTCATTTTGATTTTCTTAGTTGTGACAAATTAACAAAATACATGAGTTTTCAAACATGACATTTGTCAGTTTTTCAAGCACACTCAAATTGTCTGAAGCTAATATAGTACTTTTTTGGCAACGAAATTTGTAGCTAAAGTAGCAAACAGGACAACCGAAATCGAGCTCACGGGCATCAATATTGCAGCAACAATCGGTGACAGGTTGCCCGTTATGGCGAAGAGCAACCCTATGATGTTGTAAAGGAAAGAAATCACGAAGCTGATCTTTATGATTGACATGGTTTTTTTGGAGAGTTCTAGAAAAGAGGGCAGCTTTGAAAAACTTCTGGCATCCAGAATGCCGTCGCAAGCGGGGGAGAAGACGTTGATATTCTCAGAAATGGCAATTCCCACATCACTCTGCACCAGAGCCCCTGCATCATTGAGTCCGTCTCCGAGCATCATGACCGATTTTTCAGATTCCTGAAAAGCTTTTACCCGGTTGAGTTTGTCTTCGGGTTTTTGCCGAAAGAAAATTTGGGATCCTTCCGGTAAAATGCCTTCCAGGTTCTCTTTTTCTCCTTCATTGTCTCCTGTCAGGACCGAGAGTTCGTATTCCTTGCCAAGAGTGTCCATGACCCGGTTCAATCCCTTTCTGTAATTGTTGCTGACCAGAAAAACACCTTTCAACTCGCCATCTATTTTCACATGAATTTGAGTCTGGTTGGGGTTCTGATTCACCGCTCCGGTGAATTGGGCAGAGCCCAATGAAATTTTCATGTCCTGAACTTGCCCTGAAACCCCCTCGCCCAAATGCTCGGTAAAACTTTCAACCTCATCTTCTGTCTTACCCGGAATGTGCTCGTACAGGGCTCTGCTCAGCGGGTGATTTGATGATTTGAGAACGGCTTTGATCGCCATCATCTCTGTCTTTGACAGGGGAGTGCCCGAATAATTGATTTCTGAGGCGTTGTTGGCCGTTATGGTTCCGGTTTTATCAAAAACCAAGGTATCCGCCCTTGACAGGGATTCGATGACATAGGCATCTTTGAGGTAAAAGCTCTCCTTGCCAAAAATCCGAATCATGTTGCCAAGCGAGAACGGAGCTGACAGGGCAAGTGCGCAGGGGCAGGCCACGATGAGAATGGCAGAGACGACCTGAAATGCGATGCTTCTGTCCTGGAAATACCAGAAGATTCCCGCAGCTAAAGCAATCCCGAGGATGATTATGGTGAACTGTTTCGATATGGAATCGGTGAGAGTTTTGATATTGTCCTTGTTCTGCTGTCCGAAAATATCCTTGCTCCACAACTGGGTGAGATAACTTTGCTTGACGGATTCTATGGCTTCCATTTCAATGGCCGGCCCTTTTTGTTTTCCACCGGCGTACAGTTTGTCACCCGAGATTTTGCTCAAGGGCAGGGATTCCCCGGTGACGAAGCTATAGTCGATCAAAGCATCGCCGTTCAAGAGTATGCCGTCTACCGGAAGGATTTCTTCATTTCTGATCAGGAGCCGATCTCCTTTTTTTACGTCATTTACACTGATTGAGTGCTGAGTCTTGTTTTTGTCGATCTGCGTGACAGCGATCGGGAAGTAAGATTTGTAATCTCTTTCGAAAGATAGAAAACTATAGGTCTTCTGCTGAAAGATCTTTCCGAGCAGCAAGAAGAAGATCAAGCCGGTAAGACTGTCAAAATAACCCTGGCCTGTACCCGTCATGACTTCGTAGGTGCTCCTTGCAAAAAGAACCAGGATTCCGAGGGAAATCGGGACGTCTATGTTCAGAATGCCATGTTTAAGACCTTTGAAAGCCGAGATCAGGTAATCTCGTCCTGAATAGACGACGGCCGGGATCGCCATGACAAGCATGATCCCCCTGAAAAAAGGCTTGAAACGGTTGAGCCAGAACTCATCCACCTGAAAGTACTCGGGAAAGGAAAGCATCATGATGTTTCCAAATGCAAATCCTGCGATCGCTACCTGGTATATGAGCTTTCGATCCACTCTCGTTTCATCTGCATCGGCGCTCTCGAGACTGATATAGGGCTCGTAACCGATGGAGGTGATGAGCTCCGCCAACTGCTGGAGGCTGATCTCGTTCTTCTTGAAGGTGATTCGGACCTCTTTCTTGGGAAAGTTCACCAGGGTCGTTTGAACTCCTTTGTTCAGTTTGTGCAGATTCTCAAGGACCCAGATACAGGAGCTGCAATGAATGGTCGGAATGAAAAAGTTGACCACGGCTGTTTCCTCATCCTCAAATTCAAGAAGCTTTTTCGCGATGTCCTGATTTGCCAGGTAGTCGAATTTCCCGGCGATCTCATTGGGAATCATTCCGGGGGCAGACTCGAGGTCGTAATACACATTCAGCTCGTTCTGGTTCAGGATCTCAAAGACCGTTTTGCATCCATTACAGCAAAAAGGCTTATCTTCAAAGACAATGGGGTCTGAACCACATTTTGTACCGCAATGAAAACAATCGGGATTGTTCATAAACACTTGAAAAAGTGTGTAAATTTCCCACAAAAAAATTGTTTAAAAAAATGAATGATAGCAGAATTTATATAAATTTGCACCACCCAACAGTTCATTTATGAGGCCAGAATGCGAAAAATGCGTAGTTCGTGATTTGAACTCCCTGAAGACCGTCTCTGCGGATAATCTGAAGGAGATCAATCACAAAAAAACGACGATCCATTTCCAGAAAGGAGAAGTTATTTTCAGCGAAGGAAATACCTTGCGAGGAGTTTATTGTTTGCACAGCGGTAAATGCAAAATGACCAAATTGGCACCGAACGGGAAAGAGCAGATCGTCAGATTCATCCGAAAAGGAGAAATGGTCGGGCACAGGTCCGTGATCAGCAACTCAGTGGCCCATTTGACCGTCACGGCCCTTGAGGATATGGAAGTTTGTTTTATTCCAAAGCAGGAAATTCTCGATATGTTTAAGAACAACTCGGATTTCTCACTGGGCATTACCCAGTCTATAGCAGAGGATTTGGATGAGGCCAACTCGTCCATCGCGAATATGGCGCAGAAAAATGTAAGGGAACGCCTGGCAGAATCCCTGCTGTTCTTCGAGAAGATATTCGGAGTAGACGCGGAAGGATTCATATCGGTGACCCTGACCCGGGAAGAAATTGCCAATGCCATCGGAACAGCTACAGAATCAACGATTCGGCTCCTGTCGGAGTTCAAAAAGGAAGGATATATCATCCTTTCAGGGAAAAAGATAAAAATAGCTGACAAGGTGAAATTGCAGCACCTGACCGAGGGCTACTAAGAACCGAACAACATTCAATTGATAAAAAAAGCCCGCAGAGAACTGCGGGCTTTTTTCGTTTTGATGTTACGGGTGTTTATTTCGAAAAGGATCGAATCGTCCTTGCAATTATCTCAGTGCATTCACGAAGCTGCTCTTCTGTCATAACCAAAGGAGGTGCGAAGCGAATGATGTTCCCATGAGTCGGTTTGGCCAGGAGGCCGTTCTCCTTTAATTTCATACAAATGTCCCAGGCGGTTGAGCTGTCTTCTGAATCGTTGATCACAATCGCGTTGAGCAGTCCTTTACCCCGCACAAGCACGAGCAATTCACTTTCGTCGACAAGCTTTTGCATTTCGCTGCGGAAGATTTGACCCAGTTTTTCTGAGTTTTCCGCCAACTTCTCGTCCTTGACTACTTCCAGGGCTTCCATTGCGATTGCCGAGGCCATTGGATTGCCCCCAAAAGTGGATCCATGCTCCCCGGGACGAATGACTTCCATGATGTGATTGTCAGCGAGCACAGCGGAAACGGGGTATGCACCACCAGACAGGGCTTTTCCCAAAATCAGGATGTCTGGCTGAACCTCTTCATGATGAACGGCGAGCAGCCTTCCTGTCCGTGCGATTCCAGTCTGTACTTCGTCAGCGATGAAGAGCACATCATGCTCTGCACACAGCTCACTGGCGCCCTTTAAATATCCGTCACCTGGAACATAAACGCCGGCTTCGCCCTGGATGGGCTCTACTAGAAAACCTGCTATATTTTTCTCATTCTTTAGCACTGTCTCAAGCGCGCTTAAATCATCATAAGGAATTTTTATGAACCCGGGAGTGTAGGGACCAAAATTCTTTCTGGCCGTTTCATCGTTGGAGAAGGAGATGATTGTCGTCGTCCTCCCGTGAAAATTGTTCTCACAAACAATAATTTTCGCATTGTGCTCGGTTATTCCTTTTTTCTCGTAAGCATATTTCCTGCAGATCTTGATTGCGGTTTCCACAGCTTCAGCACCGGTGTTCATCGGAAGTACTTTGTCGAATCCGAAATAATGGGTCACGTACTTCTCATACACTCCAAGCCGATCGTTGTAAAAAGCCCTGGAAGTAAGCGTCAGCGTCTCAGCCTGTTCTTTCAACTTATTAATGATTCTAGGGTGGCAATGACCTTGATTTACAGCAGAATAAGCCGATAAAAAATCATAATATCTTTTCCCCTCAACGTCCCAGACATATACCCCTTCTCCGCGATGCAGTACTACGGGCAAAGGATGGTAGTTGTGCGCTCCGAACTGATCCTCCAACGCGATGGCTGCCTGAGACGCTCCTTGATTCTTAACTAACATAGAATTTTGAATTGAACCCCACAGAAAAAGATAGACCTGTGGTTGAATGATACATGTGCAATTCCTTCTTGAGGAGAGAAATCATCCTTGTTAGGCAAAAATAGTAAAAATGCGGTCTGCATTCAAAGTTCGGGGTCACTGTTCTTTCCAATTGTGTTATTTTTACACGAAATCCTCACATGAACTACCTGGCACATATCTATCTTTCTGAAGATCAGGAATTGATCCGAATTGGAAACTTCATGGCGGATCATGTCAAAGGTTCAAAATACAAGGTCTATCCGACAGAAGTGCAGAAAGGAATCCTTTTGCACCGCAAAATAGACTGGTTCACCGATCAGGACGAAACAGCCAGGAAGAGCAAAAGGAGGCTCCATGACAGATACGGTTTGTATCGGGGAGTCATTATTGACATTTTTTACGATCATATGCTGGCAGCTAATTGGGCTGATTTTTCTGCAGTGCCTCTTCATGAATATGCAGCCTTGTTTTACCGGTCGCTGGAGGCCAATGAGGACCTGCTGCCTGAAAAGGTCAAATACATGACCGGATATATGATTCAAAACGATTGGCTAACGAGTTATGCGGACCCTGAGGGCATACGCCAGGTTCTATCCGGAATGAACCGTCGGACAGGCGGGCACGGAAAAATGGATAGAGCTATAGAAGATCTGCTGGAGCATTACGAGGATTTCGAGTTGGACTTCAGGCATTTTTTCAAAAAGTTGCGTACCTTTTCCTCCCAAAATCTTCAAGAATTACATGAGCAGTTCTCCCTTTAAAAGATCCATTTATTTCGTAGTGTTATTTTGCTTATCCTCTCTCATCGCTGGTGCTTGTTCAATGCCGGTCAAAGAAGGACCAAACGGTTCGCCACATTCGCGGGGTAATCGCCGACAGTGCCATGGTGGTCAGTGCTAGAGTGGAAGCTTCGCGCATCGGACTTGAAGTTCTTCGAAATGGTGGAAACGCATTCGACGCCATGATCGCCACGGATCTGGCCCTGGTCGTGGCGTATCCCTTCGCCGGGAATATCGGAGGGGGTGGATTCACCGTTTTTCGTACCCATGAAGGTGAAATCGGAAGTGTGGATTACAGGGAAAAAGCTCCCCTGGCAGCGCATCGCGACATGTACCTCGATGAAAACGGGGAGATCATTCCGGGTTTGAGTACCCTGGGAGCACTGGCAGTCGGGGTTCCTGGTACAATTGCCGGATTATTTGAGATTCATTCCCGATTCGGCACCAAACCTTTTTCAGAACTCATTCAACCTGCAATCGATCTGGCCTACAAAGGAGTTGTAGTCACAAAAAAACAAGCAGACCGGCTCAACCGTTACCGGAAGTATTTCGAGCAGGCCAACGAAAGAACGATTTTCCTGGATCGCGAATGGAAGGAGGGTGACACTATTCGTTACCCTGACCTGGCCAAAACCTTTGAGCGCATCAGAGACAATGGGCGGGAGGAGTTCTACCAGGGGGAAACCGGTCTAATGATGGTCGAGTATTTAAAAAAGCTTGGTGGAATTTTGACCCTGGAGGATTTAGCGAAGTACGAAGCCGTTTGGAGGGAGCCCATCGTATTCGAATACAAGGATTACAGGATTATTTCCATGCCCCCTCCTTCAAGCGGAGGAATTTGTGTGGCCCAGATCCTCAAGAGCGTCGAGCCTTATGACATAGGTCAATATCCGCACAATTCGGCACGGTACGTTCAATTGCTGGCTGAGGCCGAGCGTCGTGTCTATGCAGATCGGGCATATTTTCTGGGCGACCCTGATTTCAATGTGATTCCCCTGGACTCCCTGAAATCGGCTGGGTACAATCGCCACCGAATGTCAGATTTCAATTGGGATCGGGCCACGCTGTCTTCGGATGTGTCCCACGGCGATATTCAAATTATTGAAAGTGACCAAACCACACATTATTCGATTGTCGATACGCAAGGCAATGCGGTTTCAGTTACCAACACCTTAAATGGTGCCTACGGCTCCAAGGTATACGTTGATGGAGCCGGGTTTTTTCTGAACAATGAGATGGACGATCTAAGCTCCAAGCCGGGTGAGCCGAACATGTTCGGCCTTATCGGTGCGGAGGCCAATTCCATTGAACCTGAAAAGAGGATGCTGAGCTCGATGACCCCGACGATCGTGGAGAAGGACGATCAACTGTTCATGGTCGTGGGATCACCCGGGGGATCGACCATTATAACCTCGGTGGTTCAAAATATTTTAAATGTAGTAGAGCACGGGATGGGCATGCAGCAGTCGGTTTCTGCACCCAGGTTTCACCATCAATGGTTGCCCGATCAGATTCTTTTTGAGAATAGTTTTGACACCCTGGCCTTTCCGGAACTGAGACGCAAAGGGTATTCGCTGAGCAAAGGAAACTCTCCAATCATTGGTAAGGTGGATGCGATCCTGGTTCTTCCGGATGGAAAGCTGGAGGGAGGAGCTGATCCTCGAGGGGATGATAAAGCTGTTGGTTTCTGAGTTTCATCGGAATTTCAGGAAAGCTCCAGGAATAAAATTTTAGGAGCAACAGGAGAAAATTAATATTACTCATACCATTAACTATGAAAGAAAGCAGAGGAAAGCACACGGTTTGCATTCATGAGGGAGAAATTCACGATGAGCAGTTCGGGGGAGCAATTTCTCCCATCTTTTTGGCCAGTTCCTATCCGTTTATCGATCAGGACGAAAAACGATACCCACGCTATTTCAACACCCCAAACCAGCAGGTAATCGCAAAAAAAATCGCCGCACTGGAGAAAGCCGAAGCAGCATTGCCCTTTTCCTCGGGCATGGCTGCCATAAGCACCACTCTCCTGTCTTTTTTGAAGCAGGGCGATCACGCTGTTTTTCAAAATGAAATCTACGGCGGTTCCTTCAATTTGATCCACAAGGAATTTCAGAATTACGGCATCGAGTTTACGCTTACACGAGGGATTGAAGTTCAGGATTTCGAAGAAGCCATTCGACCCAATACCCGGGTGATCTATATCGAAACCCCGTCGAATCCGCTCCTGAGCATTACCGATATTAAGGCAGTGGCAGATCTGGCTCGATCCAGGGGAATCATCAGCGTGATCGACAACACATTCGCGTCTCCCTTGAACCAGACACCTATCGACCTTGGAATTGATATTTCTCTGCACAGCGCAACCAAGTATTTGGGTGGGCACAGCGACCTTTGTGCGGGAGCGGTTGCGGGAAGCGAAGAGCACATTGAAAAAATATTGCACAAAGGGAGAAATCTCGGGGGCAGTTTGAGCGACTTCACTTGCTACATGCTTGAGAGAAGCATCAAAACCCTGGGCTTGCGGATCGAAAAACACAATGAAAATGCGGGTTATGTTGCCGAACAGCTGGAACTTCAAAAAGGAGTGACTAAAGTTTTCTATCCAGGTCTGGAGACCCACAAGAATCATGATTTGGCCCGTTCCCAAATGCATGGCTTTGGCGGCATGCTGTCTTTTGAGCTCCATGCTTCAATTGATGCCAAGGCCTACCAGAAGAGACTTAAAATGATCAAACCGGCGATGAGTTTAGCCGGTGTCGAAAGCACCGTGATTCAGCCGAGTCTAACTTCTCACGCCCTGATGACTCCTGAAGAGCGGGCAAAGCAGGGAATTTCCGACCAATTGCTCAGACTCTCTGTGGGTATCGAGAACAAAGAAGATATAATAGAAGACCTCATTCAAGCCCTGAAGGTTTGATTCATCCCAATATAAATTGAAAGAAAGATGAAGTTAGATGTTTTAGCCTTTGGCGCACACCCCGACGACGTTGAACTGGGATGCGGTGCGACCGTTGCGAAAGAAGTTTCCCTTGGAAAGAAAGTGGGAATCATAGATTTGACCCGGGGAGAACTTGGTACGCGCGGCTCTGCCGATCTCCGGGATCAGGAAGCGGCGCGGGCAGCTGAAATCCTCGGCGTGGTGATCAGGGAAAATTTGAATTTCAGAGACGGATTTTTTACCAAAGATGAGATGCATCAAATGGAGATCATCAAGAGAATCCGAAAATTCAGACCCGACATAGTTTTGTGCAATGCCATAAAAGACAGGCATATAGATCATGGTAAAGGAAGTAGCCTTGTCTCTGACGCGTGCTTTCTTTCGGGACTCCGTAAAATCGAAACTCAGCATGAAGGGGAATCTCAGGAAGCCTGGCGACCATCCATCGTCTATCACTATATCCAGTGGCAGAACCTGGAACCCGATTTTGTCGTTGATGTATCGGGGTTCATTCAGAAGAAGGTAGATGCTGTGCTGGCCTATTCGTCGCAGTTTTACGATCCGTCAAGTAAAGAACCGGAATCTCCGATTTCCAGCAAGAATTTCCTCGAAAGCGTCACCTACCGGGCCAGAGACCTTGGCAGACTGATCGGCAGGGAGCACGGGGAAGGGTTTACAGCAGAGCGCTATGTGGCTGTGGATCATTTGGATCATCTGATTTGATATTTTTTGAAATTTGTTTGAAGAAGTTGGGAAATGGATTATATTTGCGTCCGAATTTGATGGAACTGATTTCGTCAAGAAATGGTGGTTGTAGCTCAGTTGGTTAGAGCGCTAGATTGTGGTTCTAGAGGTCGCCGGTTCGAGACCGGTCTTCCACCCAAGACAAGAAAGAACGCCCAGGTCCAATGGGTGTTTTTTTTTACCGTTCATTAAATAAATCAATCAAGGTTTGGCTTTCCCGACTCCAATGGAACGAGAATCTTAAAAACATAATAACATGAAGAAGATCTATTCAATTATGCTGGCTCTAATGATAGGGATTGGCGTGTTTGCCCAGGTTGACAAAGCATCTGAGCTGGAATTGGAACACAGAGTGGCGGATCTCGCCAAACGTGTCGGGGATCCATCAGTCGTGACCTCTACTTTTTACAGGATCATCGCCCTGGAAGGGGAGAACAGCACTTATAAAGACAGTTTGGCCTATATTTATTTTTCAGCGAGACAGTTCGCTCCCAGTTTTCTGATGGCCGATGAAGTGCTGCAACGAGAACCCGAGCATCTCGAAATGCTAGAGATCAAGGCAGTTGCCCTGGAGTCCATTGGGGCCATTGACAAAAGCGCCGAAGTGTATGAGAAATTGTTTGGGCTGACCCAGAACAACTTTCACGGATACAGCCTGGCCAAATTGCAATTTGGCCTTAAGAGATACCAGGAAGCCTACAAGACGATTCAAAAGGTGGAAGGGATCAACGACACAGGGGCTTATAAGGTTAATTTCGTGATCAATCAAAACAAGACCCAGCAGGTCGAATTATTGGGAGCCATTCCCTATCTCAAAGGTTTGATCGAAGAGGAACTGGATTTAAAAGACGCGGCGAAAGAGAGTTATCAGAAATCGCTTACAATACAGCCTGATTTCATCTTGCCCAAAAACAAGATCGAGGCTTTGAGCCAGTAGTCCATTGCCTCAAAGTTTGTTTCATTAAATTTCAAGCTTTTCCTTCAGATATTTACCTGTGTAGGACTTTTCATTGAGAACGAGTTCTTCCGGCAGTCCCTGCCCGATCACCTGACCACCGTGCTTGCCTCCTTCAGGTCCCAGATCGATGATGTAATCTGCGCATTTGATCAGTTCCATGTTGTGCTCAATGACAACAATTGAGTGTCCTTTCCCTATCAAGGCGTTAAACGAGTCAAGAAGCTTTTTGATGTCGTGAAAGTGCAATCCCGTCGTGGGCTCGTCAAATATAAAGAGCGTTTTGTCGCTGTTGGATCCCTTGACGAGAAAAGAGGCCAGTTTGATCCTCTGTGCTTCTCCTCCGGAAAGGGTGGAGGAGGCCTGACCGAGCTGGACATAACCGAGCCCAACATCTTGAAGGGGTTTCAGCTTTTGGACGATGCGCTTCTGTTTTTTCTCTTCAAAGAAAAGGATGGCCTCATCCACGGTCGTTTCCAAAATGTCATTGATGTTCCTGCCGTGGAACTCGATTTCGAGTATCTCTTTTTTGAAACGCTTTCCTTTGCAGGTTTCGCATTCGATGTGAACATCCGCCATGAATTGCATTTCTATGGTTACTTCGCCCTCACCCTTGCAGGCATCACAGCGCCCACCGTCAACATTGAAAGAGAAATGCTTGGCCTTGTACCCCCGAACCTGGGAGAGTTTTTGATCCGTGAACAAGCCCCGAATCTCGTCATAGGCCTTGATATAGGTGACAGGATTCGATCGGCTAGACCTTCCAATGGGATTCTGGTTGATGAACTCCACATTCTGAAGGGTTTCCAAATCCCCTGAAATCTCGGTGAAACGACCCGCCTTTTCTCCATACTTGTGAATGATGCGCTGGAGGGCAGGGTAGAGGATGTCCCGGATAAGTGTGCTTTTTCCGCTGCCTGAAACCCCGGTGATCACTGACAAGGCGTTGAGCGGAATCTGGACATCCACATTCTGCAGGTTGTGCTCCCGCGCTCCTTTGATTTCAATGAATTTCTTCTTGGCACGTCGCTTTGGGGGCACATCAATTCTCAAAGAACCGTTCAGGTAATTGGCTGTCAGGGAGTCCGATTTTAAGATCTGTTCAAAATTGCCCTCTGCGACGAGTTCTCCTCCAAAGCTTCCCGCCTCCGGACCAATGTCAATGATATGGTCAGCGACACGAATGATGTCCTCATCATGTTCTACCACGATGACCGTGTTACCGAGGTCCCGCAGCTTCTTCAATACTTTGATCAACTTTTCGGTATCCCTGGAATGAAGACCAATACTGGGTTCATCCAATATATACATGGAGCCGACCAGGCTGCTGCCCAAGGAGGTAGCCAAATTGATACGCTGACTTTCTCCCCCGGATAGCGTATTCGAATTCCGGTTCAATGTGAGATAGCTCAGACCCACATCATTCAGAAAGGTGAGACGGTTGACCACCTCTTTCAGCAGTCTTTTCGCGATCTTTTCCCGATAGGGGTCGAGCTTCAGATTTTTGAAAAAGTCCAGGACCTCGTCGATCGGAAGATCGACAAGCTCCATTATGTTTTTACCTCCAATTTTGACGTATTCCGCTTCTTTCCTGAGTCTTCTTCCCTGGCATTCAGGACATTTTGTCTTTCCCCTGTATCTGGATAGCATCACCCGATACTGGATTTTGTAGCTCTTTTCTTCCAAATAGGAAAAAAATCCGTTGAGGCCTTCAAAATACTCGTTGCCTTCCCATAAAAGCTGATATTGCTGATCTGATAACTCAAAAACCGGTTTGTGAATTGGAAAGTCGAATTTGTACGCATTCAAAACAAGGTCCTCCTTAAAATGTTTGAAAGAGTCGCTTTTCCAGGGAAGAACCGCATCATCATAGATGGAGAGCGTATTGTTTGGAATCACAAGATCTTCATCTATCCCAATGGTATTTCCGTAACCTTCGCATTTGGGGCAGGCCCCGTAGGGATTGTTGAAACTGAAAAAATGGACATTGGGATCCATGAACGTTATACCGTCTTTTTCAAAGCGGTTGCTGAAATAGAGCTGTTCCTCAGACTTGACATTTTCAAGAATGCATTCTCCTTTTCCTTCGTAAAATGCGGTCTGAACCGAATCCGACAAACGATTGACAAAATCCTCTCCTCTTTGGACGACAACTCTGTCAACTACGAGGTACAACAATCCCTGATATTCCGTGTTGAATTCATCGATTCGCACGATGCCGCTCTCGGTTTTTAACCTTGAAAACCCCTGTTGATCCATAATTTTAACCAGGGTTGGCAGATCCCTTTCTTCGGTAGCATGAATGGGCGACAATAGCAATAACTTTGTTCCTTCATCCATGGAAAGCACCCGGTCGATCACATCTGAGATGGTATCTTTCTTGACCAATTCCCCTGAGATCGGAGAAAAGGTTTTTCCAACCCGGGCATACAACAACTTCAAATAGTCATAGATTTCCGTGGTTGTGCCTACCGTGGATCTCGGGTTCGTGCTGTTGACTTTTTGCTCAATCGCAATGGCCGGCGAGATACCCTTGATCGAACTCACTTTGGGCTTGTTGAGTTTCCCCAAAAACTGCCTTGCATAGGACGACAAACTCTCCACGTAACGTCGCTGACCTTCGGCGTACAAAGTGTCAAAAGCCAGGGATGATTTGCCGGATCCGGACAATCCGGTGATCACTACAAGCTTATTTCTGGGAATTTTTACATCTAAATTTTTCAGATTGTGCAATGCAGCTCCCGTTATGGTGATAAAATCCTTAAAGTTATTGTCTTTCAATATTTTAGGTTTAGAATATAAAGAAGAGAACGACAAAGATACTAAGTAAAAACTGTTAATAAAAGAGAGAAAAATGTTAAAAAAATTAAAATAAAAGCAAAAAAAACTTGTTTAAGAAAATATTTTGTTTTTATATTTGTCCCGAGACTTTAGAAAAATTGAACTAGTCTCCCCTAATTTCTAACTTTAAAATTTTTGTATATAGTATAGTTCTACTTTTTCATAACAATAATGCGTGAGAATCAAATCGTATAACTGATTCTCATATAAAAAAAGGGGAATTATGCACACACAAAAATTAGACGACAGCGTCCTTGTATCCAAATACATCGCTGGCAATGAAAGATGTTTAGAAATTCTTATTCTACGTCACAAACAACGAGTTTTCAGTTTTATTTATTCAAAAGTACAGGACAGGGATGTATCTGAGGATATTTTCCAGGACACCTTCATCAAAGTGATCAACACGTTGAAAATGGGCAAGTACAATGAAGAAGGCAAATTCTTGCCTTGGGTCATGAGAATTGCTCACAATTTGGTGATCGATCACTTCCGAAAAGGAAATCGCATGCCCACCTTCCAGAATACAGAAGAATTCGACATCTTCTCAGTTCTGAGCGACAACGACCTCAGTGCGGAAAGCAAAATGATCAAGAATCAAATTCACGAAGACGTGAAGAAATTGATCGAAGAATTGCCCGTGGACCAGAAAGAGGTGCTGATGATGCGAATTTTCAAAGACATGAGCTTCAAGGAGATTTCAGAACAGACCAATGTAAGCATCAATACTGCACTTGGACGCATGCGATATGCATTGATCAATCTCAGAAAAATGATTGACAACAACAATATTATTCTTACGAATTAATTGAAATATTGAATTTTTTTTTCTTTCATGCAATAATATTTGTTTTTGTCCGTTATCTTATTAATCCCTAAAACATTAATAGATTTATGGCAAAACTTTACACTGAAAGATTTTTCAAAGAAAAACTTGACCCAAAGACAGAAACCATATCGTTTTTGCTGAATTATTCAAAATCGATCAAAGCGGTCAAGACAGAAAAAGAAAGCTTAATGTTTCATTTGAATTAATCGGAAAAGGCTCTTAATCGAAAATTAAGAGCTTTTTTTTTGGATTAAACTTTTCCTTCCCACAGTTCGGGTAATCACATCCTTGTCAATATCCCAACCTCGAGCCGGTGAATATTCACGTCCGTAGTAGATAATTTGAAGATGAAGCTTGTTCCACAATTCCCGTGGAAAGAGCCTTTTGGCATCTTTCTCGGTTTGAACGACATTCTTGCCGGAGCTGAGGTTCCAACGGTACATCAGCCTATGGATGTGAGTGTCTACCGGAAAGCTGGGTACGCCGAACGCCTGGCTCATAACTACTGAGGCCGTCTTGTGCCCGACGGCAGGCAATGATTCCAATGCCTCAATATCCGCAGGAACCTCTCCATCGTACTTTTCCACCAGTATTTTCGAAAGGCCATAGATGCCTTTGGCTTTCATGGGGGAGAGTCCAACGGGCTTTATGATCTCACGAATCTCCTCCTCGGTTAGTTTGATCATGGTGTAGGGATTGTCTGCTTTGGCGAATAGAATCGGTGTAATCTGATTTACCCGTGCATCCGTGCTCTGGGCAGAGAGCAAAACAGCGATCAAAAGTGTGTATGGGTCCTTGTGCTGGAGTGGGATAGGAGGGTTGGGGTAAAGCTCTTCCAGGGTGTCAATGACAAACTGAACTTTTTCCTTTTTGTTCATATTTTGGGTAAATTAGCAGATAAAAATACAAATTATGACAACACTAAAACCGGGAGACAAAGCTCCCTCATTTGAGGCGGTAAATCAGAAAGGCGAAACCGTTCGACTCAGTGATTTCAAAGGCAAGAAAGTGCTTCTTTTCTTTTATCCCAAAGCCAGCACCCCCGGATGCACAGCTGAAGCTTGTAATCTAAGGGACAATTACGAGACCTTTTTGGAAAAAGGGTACGAAATCATCGGAGCCAGTGCCGATTCTGAAAAAAAGCAACTGAATTTCAGCGAAAAGCACGACCTGCCTTATAATCTTCTTGCTGACACCGATAAAAAAGTCATTGAAGCCTACGGGGTATGGGGGCCCAAAAAATTCATGGGCAGGGAGTATGACGGCATTCACCGGACCTCATTTGTCATCGATGAGAAAGGTTTGATAGAAGAGGTAATCACCAAGGTGAAGACCAAGGACCACGCAGCGCAAATACTTTGATCTAACGGGTGACTTTGGGTTTATTCTGGCGGTGTTTTCTCTCAGAATAGCCGAATAGTCGTTTGTCTTTGATAACCTGTGCGACACCTTCCGGAAGCATTTCTTCCCATCCGTTTTGTCCGGAGGTGATCATCTTGAATACCTTGCGAGAGAATATCTCCAGAATGTCCGCGTTAAACTTGGTAATGTCTGAGATTCGCCCGTTGTATTTGAAGTATTTGTAGAGCTCTTTCATTCGAGGATGAACCTTCAAATTCTCGCTCGTGATAATCTCTCCGGTTTCCTGATCCTGTAGAGGGTAGAGGTAGATTTTCAAATCCTTGTAGAAGAGTTTTCCAAATGCTTCCAACACACCGCCACTGAGATCTCGATAGTATTTCTCATCGAAGATCTGAATGAGATTATAGACACCCATGGCAAGACCCATACGCGCCTTGGTAAACTCTGAGAAGTAATCCACCAGCTTGTAGTATTCCTGGAAGTTAGTTATCATAACCGTTTGACCAAGAGAGCATAGAAGTTCAGCTCTATCCAGAAAATCTCTTTCGTTGATTTTACCTTCCGATGTCAGATTTGACAGTGTGATCTCGAAAATTACATGCGTGTTTTTTTCCGTAACCCGACGCTCTGCAAAGAACATCTTCTTGGCCTCCTCGTAGATTTCCATATTGACCAGGGTAACGGGTCTGTAGCTTCCCCGCAAGGCCAGGATGTTTTTCTTGTAAAGCTGTTGAGCGGGCAGCAGGTTATTGCCATCCGGACCGAACATGACGGCATTGGTCATTCCGTTCTTGATCAGATGCAAGCTCATGAGCCGGTTATCAACATACATGAAACGCGGACCTGAAAAGTCCACCATATCAATTTCGATCGTGTCTTTGTCAATATTGTCGTAGAAGGATTTGATCAGGTCTTTGGGGTTGTCATTGAGATAGAAGGCCCCGTAGATCAGATTCGCACCCAAAACGCCCAGCGTCTCTTGCTGCAGTCTTGATTCATTCTGCTTGAACCGAACGTGTATTACGATTTCGTTGTAATCCTCCAAAGAATCCATTTGAAAACGTATGCCTACCCATCCATGTCCCTTAAAGTTCTTGGCAAAATCGATTGTGGTCACCGTGTTGGCGTAAGAGAAGAAGACCTTGTTGGGATGCTTGTCTCTACTGATTCTTTCCTCGATGAGATCGACTTCATGCCTAAGCATTTTTCTGAGCCGTGACTCGGTGACATAGCGTCGGTCTTTCTCAATGCCGTAAATTGCGTCGGAGAAGTCTTTGTCGTAAGCAGACATGGCTTTGGCAATGGTGCCGGAAGCGCCCCCTGCCCTGAAAAAGTGCCGCACGGTTTCCTGGCCAGCACCGATCTCGGCAAATGTGCCGTAGATATGCTCGTTCAGATTAATGCGAAGCGTTTTCTGCTTGATGGAGAGAATGTGTTCCAGTTCTCTGTCGCCTTTGATCAATGACATGCTACCCGATTTTTCTACAAATATACTCAAGATTTGCAGAGTTTCGGGAGATTCATTTAAAAAACAGATTTCCTTCCTTACATGTTTTTAAGCTCCTGAACCAACTTCGTAAGCACATCTTTCGCATCACCGAAAAGCATAGAGGTCTTAGTATTGAAAAAGAGTTCGTTTTGAATTCCGGCATAACCGGGATTCATTGTCCGCTTGTTAATGATGATGCTTTTGGCATTTTCTGCCTCCAATATGGGCATTCCGTAGATAGGAGAGGACGGGTCATTGTGCGCCGCCGGGTTGACCACGTCATTGGCACCTATGACCAGTACGGCATCCGTATTGGAAAAAACCGGATTGATGTCATCCATTTCAACGAGCTTGTCGTAATCGACATTGGTTTCTGCGAGCAAAACATTCATGTGACCGGGCATTCTACCTGCTACGGGATGAATCGCGTAGGCGACCTCAACTCCTTTGCTTTCGAGCAACAGCTCAAGTTCATGAATCACATGTTGGGCCTGGGCCACGGCAAGTCCATAGCCTGGTATGATGATCACGCGATTGGCGTAGTTCATCAAGATGGCTGCATCGCTTGGCGTTGTTTTCTTGATTGAACCCTGGGATACACCCGAAGATGCTTCCCCAGCCGAGGAATCATCCCCGCCAAAGGCTCCGAATACCACATTGCTCAAGGGGCGGTTCATCGCCTCGCACATGGCGAAGGTCAGTATGAGACCTGCAGACCCCACAAGTATCCCACCCGCAAGCATAACCATGTTGTCAAAAAGAAACCCGGTGAATGCGGCAGCGATCCCCGTAAAGGAATTGAGCAGCGAGATGACCACTGGCATGTCGGCTCCACCTATGGGAATCACAAAAAGCACCCCATAAGTCACGGCGATGAGGAAAAGAAGATAAATGTAAAGCGGTGAGGTGCCTCCTGACCATACAATGTAGAATCCCAGTGCCAGGGTTGCCAAAATAAAGAGGTTGTTAATGATGTTGTATTTCGGCAGGCGGATTGTACTTCTCATATTTCCGTTGAGCTTGGCCCATGCAATCAGGCTTCCTGATAAAGAGATGCTTCCGATAATGACCCCGGCAATGATGACAATGGTCGAAGTCAGGCTATCTGGACCGTTTTGGAATTCAATGATGCCAATAAGAGCAGCACTCGCACCACCCATGCCGTTGAACATGGAGACCAACTCGGGCATTTTGGTCATTTCCACCTTTCGCGCTATGATCCAGCCCGCTATGCTGCCCAAAATGATAGCGGTCCATATGAGACCGTGGATCACAAGCGGAACCTGTTTGTCATAGAGGAAAATGGTGCCGAGAATAGCCAGGACCATCCCCGAGGCGGCGATGAGATTGCCTCTTCTTGCCGTTCTTGGGTTTCCCAGCATTTTTAGGCCCACAATGTAAGTCACTGTTGCGATCAGGTATATAATACTAAGTGCTACGCTCATTACTTTCTCTTTTTAAACATTTCTAACATGCGGTCTGTTACTACGAATCCACCGACCACGTTCAGGATGCCCAGAACGATGGCGACAAAGCCAAGGGCCAGGCCCAGGTAGTTGCCGGGATCGGTGTCGAGAAGAACCAGGATGGCTCCTATGATTACGACACCACTCAAAGCGTTTGCTCCAGACATGAGTGGCGTATGCAGTACCGCCGGAACATGACCTATTACCTCAACACCCACAAAGATCATCAGGATGACGATGTAGATCATTTGCATGTTGTCACTGAAGAATTGCATGATTTCTGCCATAGTCTTGTCTATTAAGTTTTTCTGATTTCTCCCTTGTACACGATGAGCGTTTCATCCGTGATCTCGTCTTCAAGATCCCATTTGAAAGCATTGTCCTCGGTAAGGTAGGAGATGAAGTTGAACATGTTCTGCGCGTAGAGATCACTGGCATTTGTCGCCACGCTCTCCGGTGCTATTGTAGTCCCGATGATCTTGACGCCATTGCGGATGACCGTCTTGTTCATTTTGCTCAGCTCACAGTTTCCTCCCTGAGCTGCTGCAAGATCGATTATGACGGCTCCGTTTTTCATCTGATCAACCTGCTCTGTCGTAATCAGTATGGGAGACTTTCTACCGGGAACCATGGCGGTGGTTATGACGAGGTCTGCCTTAAACAGCGATTTATTGACGGCCTCTCGTTGTTTTCGAGCGTAATCCTCAGAAGCTGCTTTGGCGTAGCCCTTTTCTGAAGCCTCCCCTTCGTTTTCCACCGTGATGAATTTAGCACCCAGGGACTCCGTCTGTTCCTTGGTCTCGAGTCGGATGTCCGTGGCTTCGACGATGGCCCCAAGCCTCTTCGCCGTGGCGATGGCTTGCAGCCCGGCCACTCCGACCCCGTAGATCAGAACACGGGAGGGGGTAATGGTGCCCGCTGCCGTCATCATTAAAGGGAAGATCTTCGTCATTTCATAGGCTCCCTTGATCACGGCCTTATATCCTGCCAGGTTGTTCTGAGAACTCAGCACGTCCATGTCCTGGGCCCTGGTAATCCTGGGCAGAGCGTCCAAAGAAAGAACGGTTGCCCCCCGTGCGGCAATCTCCTTGACGAGTTTAGGGTTGGACTTGTGGAAGAGCTGACAGATCAGGATGTGATGGTCATCGACGAGTTTGAGTCCGTCTTCATCGAAGGGATTGATCTTGATGAGCACCTCGCATTCCTTGTAAACGGCACCTCTCTTCTCAACTCTTGCGCCGACTTCCCTGTAATCTGAATCGTCGTATTTGGAGGATTTACCCGCATCTTCTTCAACGATTACGTTGAAACCTTTATCGATAAATGCCTTGGCTATTTTTGGTGAGATTGAAACCCGTTTTTCCCCTTTTTGAGTTTCTTTCAATATGCCTATGGTCATAGGAGGTGGATTTGAAATGGAATATAAAAATACATGGATGATATCATAAAAATACTGATTTAAATCATTTGTCATCCAAATATGTGCTACAAATCACACATTGGTCAAATGGGGTATTTGGAGTATTTTTGTCTCATGTCGAAACTCGAAATTACGTTCCTGGGAACCGGAACTTCCCAGGGAATTCCGGTCATAGGATCAGACCACCCGGTGTCCCTTTCGGAAGACCCCAAAGACAAAAGACTTCGGTCTTCCGTCAAGATCACCTGGGGAGAGCATGTTTACGTGATCGACTGCGGCCCCGATTTTCGCCAGCAGATGTTAAATTCTTCGACCAACAAGCTCGATGGGATCTTATTTACGCATTTTCACGCGGATCATACCGCAGGCCTGGACGATGTCAGACCTTATTCTCTGCGCTGTGGTCATTTGGATGTTTATGCCGATGCGTCGGTCATTGAGAATCTAAAGGAAAGGTTTGGCTACATCTTTGCGATCGAAGGACGATATGCAGGGGCACCGAATCTGAAGGTCACAGAATTCTCAAATGAACCGTTCGACCTGTCCGGAAAAAAGATCATTCCCGTAGAGGTTCTCCATGGGTGGATGAAGATATTCGGGTTTCGCATTGACAATTTTGCCTACATAACCGATGCCAAAAGGGTGGAGGAGAGTGAGATGGAAAAGCTCAGAGGCCTCGATGTCCTGGTGGTGAACGCCTTGCGCATAGATCCTCACCCCACTCATTTCAACCTGGAGGAGGCCCTTGACTTCATTGAAAAACTGAAGCCGAAAAAGACCTATCTGACCCATATCAGTCAGCACTTGGGGCTTCACGCAGAGGTGACTAAGAATTTGCCGGACAATGTTTTCCTGGCCTATGACGGATTGAGCATAAGTCTCTGATTCCCTTTGGTGCTCAACTAAACTTTCTCAAAATCAACGGCGACCACTTTGTACTCAGGGGTCATCGTGTATTGATCTCCTACGTTGCCTGTGATCATGTTGATGAAAACCTCGGGCTGATGAAAGGTGGTCCGCACGACTCCGGGCTTGACCAGGTAGTTCAGCTTTACCGGTATTTGAACGCTGCCCCGATCCGAGAAGATCCGAACCGTGTCATGAGCCGAGATTCCCTTGTCGGCTGCATCGAGCGGGTTAATCTCGAGGTAATCCATCGGTGAGATGCGCTGATTGTCTGTTCGTCGCGTCATCGTGCCCGCGTTGTAGTGCTCAAGTTGTCTCGCCGTTGTCAATATGAACGGGTACTTCTCACGATGCTCGAGCAATTCGGGCGTCTCCTCAAAATCAAAGTGGTGAAAACGTCCCTTTCCTCGTTTGAAATTTCCATCCCGGTGAATGATCTTCGTGTCGGTGCCGTCTTCTTCCACCGGCCATTGCAGCCCATTTTGGCCCAGGCGGTCCCAGGTAATGCCCTTCATAAAGGGAATGACCCCTGCGATTTCATTGAGAATAGCGGAAGCGTCGTACAATTTTCCTGTAGGTTGTTCGTAGCCGAGTCTGTACATCATGTCGATGATGATTTGTCCATCGGGTTTGCTGTTGCCAATGGGTTCGATCACCTTGTTCACGCGCTGCACCCGTCTTTCTCCGTTGGTGAAGGTTCCGTTCTTCTCAAAATACGAGCTCGCGGGCAGCACCACATCGGCCATTTCCGCCGTTGCCGACATGAAAAGCTCCTGAACGACCATAAGGTCCAACTGTTCCATGGCTTTTCGAATATGCAAGGTGTTCGGATCCGTCATCAGCGTGTCTTCTCCCATGATCCAAAGAGCTTTGAATTTCCCTCCAATGGCGGCTTCGAGCATTTCCGGGATCTTCAGTCCCTCGTGTTCAGGCATGGCAGGAATGCCATATTTCTCGGCATAATAATCCTGAACGGCCCGGTCGTTGACATCCATGTATCCTGCGCCCTGGTGCGGTTGAACACCCATGTCTGCGGCTCCCTGCACGTTGTTCTGTCCTCTCAGGGGGTTTAGCCCCGTACCGGATTGACCGACATTCCCCGTCATCATGGCCAGATTTGAGAGCAGCATCACGGTTTTGCTTCCCTGGAAATGCTCTGTAACGCCCAAACCGTGAAATTCCATGGATTTCTCTGCCCGGGCATAGGCCAGCGCAGCTTCGCGAACCAGTTCTTTCGAAACACCGGTCAGAAGCTCCAACTCATCCATGTCAAGGCCGAGCACATGATTCTTGAAGTCTTCAAAGTGTTCCGTGAACTTTTGAATGAATTCGGTTTTTACCAGATTCTCTCGAACAATGTAATGTCCCATCATGTTCAGCAGGGCCACATTCGTCCCCGGCCTGAGCTGCAAGTGGTAGGTCGCAAGTTCTGCCAGGCTCGTTCGAACAGGGTCCACCACAATGCTTGTGATTCCCTGCATGAAAAGTTGCTTGATGCGGGCTCCGGTCACGGGATGTGCTTCCGTTGGGTTGGCTCCGAACAGGAAAATGCAATCCGTTTGTTTGAGATCTTCAATCGAATTTGTAGCCGCACCGGTACCGAAAGATTTTTGCATGCCATATGCGGTAGGAGCATGGCAGACCCTTGCGCATCCGTCAATGTTGTTCGTGTTGAGCGCCACGCGAGTCATTTTTTGCATCAGGTAATTCTCCTCGTTCGTAGCTCTCGAGGAGGATATGCATCCTATGGCATCGGCCCCGTATTGCTCTTTGACCCTCAAAAGTCTTTCAGTAATGTAATCATAGGCTTCGTCCCAGGTCACTACCTCAAATTTTCCATTTCTTTTGATCAGGGGCTCTCTCAGTCTGTCAGGATGGTTGTAGAACTGAAAGGCAAACCTGCCCTTAAGGCAAGTGTGGCCCTCATTCACTTCGGCAGAGACAGGAGCCTGTATGCCCCGGATCTCATCATTGATCAGCGAGACATCGAGCTGACATCCCACACCGCAATAGGTGCAGGTTGTTCTGACGGTCCGGTCAGGATTCAGGGTCTTGGTCTCGAATTTGTCGTGCAGGGCATCAGTCGGACAGGTTTGTACACAGGCACCACAGGAAACACAGGCACTCTGGTCGAAATCGGTGTCAAACCCCTTGATGATGCTTGTGGCAAAACCTCGGCCACTCATATTCAGAACCATCTCGCCCTGAATCTCCTCGCAGGCTCTCACGCAGCGGTAGCAGTTGATGCACTGGGAAAGATCCGATTTGATGTAGGGATGAGAAGTGTCAAGTGACATGTCCAGATGATTATCACCTTCCGGATATCGCACATTCGGCAGCCCGATTTCCTGAATGGTCCTTTGAAATTCAGTGGGTATTTTGCCTTTCTCAGGGAAGACTTTCTCAGGGGGGTAATCGGTCAGAACGAGCTCGAGTATGTTGCGTCGAAGTCGCTTCATTCGATCGGTGTGCGGATAGATACGCGCCTGATCGAAGACCGGAGTGTGGCAGGAGGCCATCGTTCGGGTTGTCCCTTTTTCTTCTCGGGCCACTTCTACAGAACAGACTCGGCAGGACCCGAAATTTTCCAGTCGGTCATCCTGACACATGGTGGGAACAGGATCTACAGCATCGGTTCTCCTGAGAAACTCAAGCATGGTTTCTCCGGGCTCAATTTCAAAGGGCATGTCATTTACGTAAGCAATCATCTTTGTATTCAAGCTTTTAATTGATCAAGATTCAAAATATTCTTTCAATTCACCCTGAAAATAATTCAAGGCGTTTTTAAGCGGCAGGGGAATGCCTCCGCCAAGAGCGCACAGCGATCCAATCTCCAGGGTCTCGATCAGGTCATCAAACAGCTGCCGGTCAATTTTGAAGTCCTCCACCTGTGACTTTTTCACCATTTCATATCCTCGATGTGATCCGATGCGGCAGGGGTAACATTTTCCACAGCTTTCATCAGCAGTGAACTTCAGCAAGTGCTCGAGGTAGCGAATCATCGGGAAGCTTTTCGGAATTGAAACAAAACTGGCGTGTCCCAGCAAGAAGCCTGCTGAATCGAAGGATTCGAAATCCAGGGTTAGCTCGTCGATTTTTTCAATGGGGACAATTCCACCCAGGGGCCCTCCGATCTGAAGCGCTTTGATCTCAGATTTGAAACCTTTTCCTATGTCGAAAATAGCTTCCCGCAGAGAGGTTCCCATTTCCAGCTCAAACATTCCCGGTCTGTTGAAGAACCCGTCAAAGGAGACGAGCTTGGTGCCCGTTGAGCGCTCCGTGCCCAGGGACGCATATTGTTTGCCGCCGTTTTCTAAAATCCAGTGCAGATTGGCAAAAGTTTCGACGTTACTCAACAAAGTAGGTTTTCCAAACAAGCCATATTGGGCAGGATAGGGGGGCCTGACGCGAACTTCAGGTCGCAGTCCTTCAATGCTGCTCAAAAGAGCAGTTTCCTCTCCACAGATATAGCTTCCCTGACCTCGAATCACTTTGAATGCAAAGTCTTCCAAAAGACCGTTCTCATCAAGCAGGGAGATCGCCTTCTCAATGGCTCGAATGGAATTGGGGTATTCGCCACGAATGTAAAGCACTCCTCGAGTCGCGCCGGTACAAATGCCTGAGGCGTACATGCCGTAGAGTACCTTGAAAGGTTGATGCTCGAGCAAATACATGTCACTGAATGCCCCCGGGTCACCTTCATCTGCATTGCACACGACGTATTTTTGATCGTTTTTCTCCTTGGCTACCGCGTCCAATTTGAACCAGAAAGGGAATCCTGCGCCGCCTCGACCCCGAAGTCCTGAGTCCTTGAGCTCCTGAATCACCCTCTTTTTGTCATTTCTGACCCAATCAGACTGCTTAAAGAAAGAAATCGGATCTGAAACAGCTGCCGTAAGAACAGGCTCGGTATTGCAATCCACTTCATAGTCCAAAACGTTCCGGTTTTTGTCGCTCGCGCCTTGAACTATTTGATTCCATTCTTCTTCGGAACCCGGGCTGTATGTTCTGTCGTTGAAGAGAATCGCCGAATTGGAGTGACAGTGTCCCACACAGGCAACATGACCGATTTCATCTTTGGAAAAGCAGCCTTCGGCCCATTTCTTGACACGATCCTGTGTTCCGGCCACCATGCATGCCGTTCCATTGCATATGCGAATTTTCTTGTTCCTTTCTCCTTCACGGGTAAAATCGTAAAATGAAGCGGTTCCATAGACGACGGAATCATCAATCAAATACTGTCGTGAAAGTTTTTGGAACTCATTTTCATTTGCATCCGCTACAGCGAGCTTAGAAATGTTCTCAAATAAATTATTTTCCAGTCCTTTGCGCCCTGACAAAGACCTCGTGCTCTTGTTCGCCATGTATTGATAGAAATTTACTGAACTAAAGTTAACAAAATAATCCTAATGGAGCTGATTCGGGCAGGTTTCTAGGATCCGGTAGCATTAGCTTTCCTGCACTGAAGAACAATGGAAATATTGTGGTGGTCGGTGGTGAAAAACAAATAATCTTCGCCGCCCTCCTTTATTCCTGTCCTTTTTCGGATCTCGGCCACCGATTCCTGAAAATTCCTTGTGGTTATGTTGGCTCGTTGGAGACCCAGTTCCTTTTTGACCCTTTTCGGACTGTATTTGATCTGCTTTATGACACGAAAGACTCTCCCAGGAAAATCCACGAGTTCTTTCCCGGTGAAAAGGTGACTGTTGGGGTGAATTTTATCGAGCTTGTAAAGTGAAGACAGGGACGAGTATAAGCCGGCTTTCCGAAGAGCCGCGTTGGGTTCGTAAAGATAGGTGCTGACGGGTCCGTAATCAATTTCTGACATGGAACCGATTTCACTGGCCACAACATCGGTTCGATCCTGTGTCAAATTGACGGCTTTGACGGTCGCAGCTTCTGGCTCTTTATCGCTTATCAGAAACAACAGCTCTTTCACCTCATTGTCGATGGCCAGCACATGGACCTCCTTCACGTTCTTAAGTTGATTCAGTGCTTGGCTGATATCCATGAAAGGGGACAGCTTGAGAAGTACGCTTCCGGCTTTAGACATGATGAGGTCCAGGTTCTCGAGAAGGTTTGGCGTGCAGTCTTCAAGTCGAAAAACACGTTCTTGCTCGTTCCCCCGTCGGGAGGGATCCACATAGACCCAATCGAACTTCTCATTGCTGGATTTCAAAAAATCAATGCTGTCACCCAATATGCAATCTACATTATCAACGTTCAGGACCCTGAGATTGTGCCTGACAATCTCATGAAGCTCCCTGTCTATTTCCAAATACACCAAGCGATCAAACCTCTTTGAGAAATAAAAAGAGTCAACCCCGAAACCTCCGGTCAGGTCGATCATTCTGTGTCCAGTTACAAGGGAGGCTTTGTATTCGGCGGCCTTTTCCGAAGAACTCTGTTCGATATTCAGGGAGGGCGGGAAGATAATCCCGGGAGTCTTCCACCAAAGTGGAAGCTTCAATCTGCATTTTCTGCGTGACTGTATCTGCTCTGCCAGTTCCTGCACGCTGATATTCTCAAAAGGGGACCCTTTGAGGATCATGCGGTGGAGATCAGAATCGAGGTGTTCCTCCAGGAAAGATTGCACCTCAGTATTTAGAATATTCGGATTCAATATTAATCAAGCCCCTGGGTAAGGATTTTTACGATTTGATTGTCGGGCAAGAACTCCTTCAAAATCACCTTGATCACCGTATAGGACGGCACCGCGAACACCATGCCCGTGATACCGAAAAGAAGCCCCCCGATAATGATGACCAGGAAAATCTCCAATGGGTGTGACTTCACACTTTTTGAAAATATAAAGGGTTGGCTGAAAAAGTTGTCGATCAATTGAGCTATGACATAACCAATCAGAACATAGATGGTGACAGGTAGAATATGTGTTTGAAAGTCGTATTCCAGGCTGCTGGTCATAGTGAGCAAAAGCATTAGGGCACCACCGATCAACGGACCCAGGTAGGGAATAAGGTTAAGCAAGGCACATAGGAATGCGATTACCACAGCGCTCCTTATATCAAATAGAAGCAAGGTAAATGAGTAGATGGTGAACAAAATCGAGATCTGTATGATCAAGCCAATGAAATATCTCGACAGTAGCTCATTGATTTTTTTCAAGGACTTGGAGATCTTTGCTTCCTTGTCATCAGGAGTCAGCATATGGAAAATGCGTGGTGGGATTTCGCTGTCTTTCAAAAAGAAAAAAGTGATGAAAAGTACCGAAAACAAACCGATGCTGAAGGACCCCACAACGCTCATCAGTGAGTTCAACAAACTCGGGATCGATGCCAGATTCTGTGTGAAATCGACATCTTTTAAGCCTTTGAAAAGATGAATTCTACGGGCTGAAAAGTAAACGTCTATTTCATGAAAAAGGTTGAAAATTCGCCTTCGTAACTCATCCGTATTCAAAAGAGAAATGTTGTGTCCCTGTTCCTTGATCAAAGGAATGAACATGCTGATGATGCCGACAAGTGCCAGGAAGAAAACAACCATAACGATGACAACACCGAGAATCCTGGGCAACCTCAGTTTTTCGGTCATCAGCTTCAGAAGCGGTCGTCCGATCAAGGAAAGGATTCCGGCAATGACCAGGTAAACGATCACAGACTGAATCTTGTAGAGTAAAAACAAAACCAGTAGTATGACTGTAACGGTCAGTAGTGCCCTGAGAATACCGTTGGCTATTATTTTTGAATTCATCCTGTTCATTTTTTTATCGCTTAATTTCCGGTGTATTTCAGAAAATACTTTTGCCCCAGTTCTCCTGGGATGGCGTAACCGTTTTTATCCAGCACTTTAAGCTTATTGTCTTCAGACTGAAAAAACTGGAGGTTGCCCGTATTTTGATCCAGCTTGATTTTCCCATTCTCACTCACCGCATACGAACCCTCCCTGACTATGGGATCTTGAGACTTGCCCACATATTCAGCTCTTGAGGAATAACTGAGGTCGGGCTTCAATACAAGTTCGAATTCAATTCCTTCACAATCCGAACAGGGCAGGTTGCCCGAATACGTCCCTGAAAGCTTTTCCAGTTGCCTGGTGATCTCTTTATTGAGTTCTTCCTGATAGAGTTCCTGGTGCATCTGGGCGTGTGCCTGAGCATGCGGGTTTACATAAGCTTTTGAAGAGCCTGATGAGGAGCCGCAGGAAGTCAGGATCCAAAGAAACAAGGAAGAAACTATTAATCTCATAATGTCCGGGGTTGAAATTGCTCGGTTCTGATTGTGGTGTTTTTCTTGTTGTGTTCCAGACAAAAGTAATGAATATTTGAGTTTCATCTGCTGAGATGAGATGAAAGCGTTATTTGCGCTTGATTAAGAATGCAGGTGTCTGATTTATTCTTATTTTTAAGGAAATCAAATTTTCAAAATTCATTCTCAAATGACCCGTATTGCACTTTTTCTAGTTGTCATTTTTACATTCAGCTCTGCCGTATTTTCCCAATCCGAAAAGGCCATTGACAAACAGGTTCGTTTGAGCCTCGAGGAACTGAAGTCCTTCATAGCTCTGCCGAATGACGCGAATAATCCTGCCGACATCGACAAGAACCTGGTTTGGCTGGTGAAGGCTTTCAGCAACCGGGGATTTAAGACAAAGTTGCTGCCGACGGAGGGAATCCCTTTGTTTTACGCGGAACTCAAGACCTCACAAGAAAAGCCCACCCTGCTTTTTTACATGCATTTTGACGGTCAATCCGTCGACAGAACAAAATGGGAGCAGGAGGATCCCTATAAAATTGCCCTGAAGGCCAATGAAGGAGGAAAGTGGGTTGAAAAACCCTGGTCGGCACTCAATTCGGGAGTCAATGGCGACTGGAGACTCTTTGGCAGGTCGACTTCAGATGACAAGGGCCCGATCGTCATGTTTCTAAATGCCATTGACCTGCTCGGATACGATAAAAAAGAAATTCCCTTCAATGTGAAGGTGATCCTTGACGGAGAAGAGGAGAAGAGCAGCAAGCCGCTTCCCGGTGCAGTCCTCAAGAACAAGGAATTATTGAAATCCGATTTTTTGGTAATCAACGACGGCCCTGTTCATGTCTCCGAAAAGCCCACGCTCGTCTTTGGTTGTCGTGGCATCACCTCAATGACGATAACCACATTCGGACCCGTAGTGCCCCAGCACAGCGGGCATTATGGCAACTACGCACCAAACCCGGGCTGGAGACTCATTCATTTGCTCGATGGGATGAAGGATAGTGAGGGACGTGTAAAGATAAAAGGCTATTACGATGGCATTGCTTTGGACGCCGAAACCAAAAAGGTGCTCTCACAGGTTCCTGATGACATATCGACGATACACGGGCGACTGCAGATTGCCGATCCTGAGAAGGTGGGTTCGAATTACCAGGAGTCATTGCAATATCCATCTTTGAACATTCGTGGCATGTCTTCGGGCTGGGTTGGAAAAGAAGCTCGAACCATCGTACCGGAATCGGCGACCGCCGAGCTGGACCTGCGGCTTGTTGTTGAGACGGATGGACGTCGCCTGCAAGGGGCTGGTCAAAGACTATCTGAAGTCCCAGGGTTACGAGATTGTCGATCAAATCCCCGACAAAAAAATGCGACTCAAAGAGCCCAATTTGGTCCTGGTCAAGGAGGGTTCGGTCACCGACGCATTTCGCACGGATCTGGATAACCCATTCGGAATTTGGCTCGAGGGAATTCTAACCCATTCTTTTAATGAGGATGTGGTGAAAATCAGGACAATGGGCGGAACGGTCCCGATTGCTCCCTTTATCAATGCCCTGGACATACCTGCGTTTATTGTACCCATGGTCAATCCGGACAACAACCAGCACAGCCCGAATGAAAATCTAAAGATCAGCCAGATCAATTATGGCATAAAGCTTTTTTATCAAATGCTTACAACCGAATACAAGCCCTGATTACTTGTTGCAACAGACTACCGCGGATCAGGTTATATCGGATCAGACAGAAGAAGCAGAAGTTTCGTATTCGCTGACAAAGTGAAGTTTGACAGAAGGATATTTCTGCTGGGTCATCTGGACGGTAAAAGCCGAGTCTGCCAGAAAAACAAGTTTGCCTCTTTTGTCGCGTGCAAGAAATCGCTGCTTGACCCTTTTGAACTCCTTGAATTCGTCAATGTTTGAATCTGTTGGTTCTACCCAGCAAGCCTTGTGCACATTGACCATTTCATAGTTGCAGCTCGCGCCGTATTCGTGCTCCAACCTGTACTGTATGACCTCGAACTGCAGCGCACCTACAGTTCCAATCACTTTTCTCCCGTTGAGCTCCAGTGTGAAGAGCTGGGCCACCCCTTCATCCATCAACTGATCCAGCCCTTTGGCAAGCTGTTTGGCCTTCATCGGGTCGGCGTTGTTGACATACCTGAAATGTTCCGGAGAAAAACTCGGAATCCCCTTGAACTCCAATATTTCACCTTCCGTCAGGGTGTCACCGATTTTGAAGTTCCCCGTGTCATGCAACCCAACGATGTCTCCGGGAAAGGATTCATCGACGATCTGCTTCTTTTCGGCAAAGAACGCATTCGGGCTTGAGAATTTCATCTTTTTACCGAGCTTCACATGAAGGTAATTCGTATTTCGTCTGAATACCCCTGAGACTACTTTGACAAAAGCCAGACGATCCCTGTGCTTGGGGTCCATGTTCGCATGGATTTTAAATACAAACCCCGTGAATTTGTCCTCCTTTGAATCGACCAGCCTGACATCAGACATCTTGGATTGAGGTGCAGGGGCAATCTCAATGAAACAGTCCAGGAGTTCCTTGACGCCAAAGTTGTTCAGGGCCGATCCGAAGAATACCGGTTGAAGATTTCCTGCCTGGTAGGCCTCCTGGTCGAAACTTGGATAAACCTCTTCTACGAGCTCCAATTCCTCCCTCAGGGTATCCGCGGCGTCTTCTCCTATATATTGGTTCAATTCCGGATCATTGATATCATCGAACTCAATGCCCTTGGTCACTTTTTGCTTGGATTCGTCTGAAAACAAGTTCAGCTTGCGCTCCCAAATATTGTAGATTCCCTTGAAATCGTATCCCATGCCGATGGGGAAGCTTAAAGGAACCACTTTGAGTCCCAGTTTTTGTTCTACTTCATCTAAAAGGTCAAAGGCGTCTTTTCCTTCTCGGTCGAGCTTGTTGATAAACACGATCATGGGGATGTTGCGCATACGGCAGACCTCCACGAGCTTTTCGGTCTGCTCCTCGACGCCTTTGGCTACGTCGATCACGACAATCACGCTGTCAACAGCAGTAAGAGTCCTGAAGGTGTCTTCAGCAAAATCCTTGTGTCCCGGGGTGTCGAGAATGTTGATTTTCTTATCCTTGTATAGAAATGCCAAAACGGAAGTCGCGACCGAAATCCCTCTCTGTCGTTCGATTTCCATAAAGTCCGAGGTGGCTCCTTTTTTGATCTTGTTGCTCTTGACTGCACCGGCTTCCTGGATGGCCCCTCCGAAAAGAAGCAGTTTTTCGGTCAGGGTCGTCTTTCCCGCATCAGGGTGGGAGATGATACCGAAAGTTCTTCTTCTATTGATTTCCTGTGTAAGACTCATTTGGAAAAATTAGGGGGCAAAGATACAGTATCAAATTGCAAATCACAACGAGACACTTTTTATCAAAGCCGATTGCTTTTATCTGACAACTTCTATTTTCATGAAGACATCCTCCAGCGGCCATTCGTCGCTTCCCGCTTCGAGATTGACAATTCGGTCGATGGTTTCAAACCCGTAGGTGACCTCTCCAAATACAGTGTGCTCCCCATCGAGGTGGTGCGCCCCTTTGCGATTCTGAACGATGTAGAACTCGAATGCCGTGGATTTCTTCTGGGGATTGTTCACCCAGTCTCGCGCCAGGGCAATCGCACCGTATTTGTGCCTGCGGTTGTCCCGGAATTCAGGAGGGATCTTGTATCGCATGTATCGGGCTTTGTAACGCTGGGTGTCCAACCTTTCCGATTCTCCTCCCTGGATAATGAAATCAGGGACTACGCGGTAGAAGCAGGTGGTGTCAAAATACCCCACCTTGGCAAGGAACACGAAACTCGCCCTGTGCAGGGGTGTGTCCTCATAGAGTCTCAGACCAATGTCTCCAAGGCGCGTTTTGATCAACAGATGGGTTTCCGGGTTGAGCGCCCCGTATTTTTCCAGGAAAGCCACGGTATTTTTATTGTTGATCGAATCCGCCGGTTTCTTCAGTTGTGGCTCTTCAATTGTTTTCTTTTCTTTTGATGTTTCCGACGATTTAACCCTTTCAGTTTCTGTAGTTTTATTTCCGACTCCATCTGACTCTTGCTTGTCAGTTGACTTTTCGGAACAGGCAAAGACAAGACACATCAACAGCATGATAAAGAACAGTCTTGAGCCCATGAAAAATTTTTGGCAAATATACAGGAAAGATGGAAATCTTTGTACTTTGAAGAACTAAACAAGAAGGATGAATTTGGAAACTTTAAAAAAATGCGTTGGTGGCTTTGTTTTGGCGTTGATGATTCAAGGATGTCAGGTCAAAGACCATCAGGAATTGGTCTGGGAAGTGCTTGACACCCCGGCTTTAACGAATTCCGAACAACCGTTTCTGCTGTCAGAGGATGAAAAACTCTACATGCTATGGACTGAAAAGCTTCCTGAGGGAAAGGTCTCTTTGATTTTCAGTGAATACGACAAAGTACAATGGAGGAATAGAATCGAACTTGTGCGGGGGGAAGATTGGTTTGTCAATTGGGCAGATTTTCCCGCTCTTTCAAAAAATGGACGACATATGATCGCTCACTATCTTGAAAAATCAGATACGGCAACTTTTTCTTATGACATACGCCTGGTTCATTCCAGCTCCAATGGTACGAATTGGTCCCAGTCGGGAAAATTGCATGCTGACAGCGTGAAGACGGAGCACGGGTTTGTGAGTTTTTCTCCTGTTAAAGAAGATTCGTTTCAGGCCGTATGGCTGGATGGCCGCAATATGCAGGCGGGTCATCATGCCATGCAGTTGAGGTCGGCAGAGATCGGATCAGATGGAAAGAGTGTTTCAGAACAGTTGGTCGATGACATGACGTGTGACTGTTGCCAGACTTCCCTCGTGCAAACTGACAAGGGAGCTTTGGTTGCCTACAGGGATAGGACAGCGGAAGAGATACGCGATATTTACTTTAGTTTTTTTCGTGAGGGGCAATGGTCAGAACCGAAAGCTGTTTCTAATGATGGATGGGAAATCAATGGTTGCCCCGTAAACGGACCCAAGCTATCTGCCTTTGGAAACTCAGTTGGATTGGCCTGGTTTACCGCAGCGAATGATGAACCTCGGGTCAAAGTCGCGTTTTCAGAGGATGGAGGAATGAATTTCGGAGAGCCCTGGGTTGTGGATGAGGAAAATCCTCTTGGACGGGTTGATATTTTTATGCTTGATGAAAACAAGGCCCTATTGAGCTGGATGAAGCTGAATCAGGAGGATGCAGAACTCCGTTTGGCATTGATCGATAAATCGGAAGGCATATTGATTAGTGCGGTTGTCTCAGAATTGTCCTCGACACGATCTACGGGATTCCCACAATTGGAGGTGGCAGGAGGTGAAGTCTATTTGGCCTGGAATCAGGAGACATCAGATGGCAAAAGGATCAAAATGGTAAAAAAGGATCTGAAAGAGATTTATCCGTAAATTTGTAAAAAAAATCAGAATGGCAGAAGAGAAGGTGATTTTGGTGGATCGGCAGGATAACCAGATCGGTTTGATGGAGAAGCTGGAGGCTCATGAAAAAGCAGTGCTCCACAGGGCTTTTTCCGTTTTTATCTTTAACAAGCGAGGTGAATTGCTGCTGCAACAGAGGGCTCATCACAAGTATCACTCGCCGGGTCTCTGGACGAATACCTGTTGCAGCCATCAAAGAGAAGGAGAGACCAATCTTCAGGCCGGAAAACGACGCCTCAGAGAAGAGATGGGTATGGAATGCGAGCTGGAGGATTTGTTTTGGTTCATTTACAAAGCCCAATTTGACAATGGTCTGACTGAGCATGAGCTGGACCATGTTTTGGTGGGTAACAGCGATGAGGATCCAAGTATCAATCCCCAGGAAGTCGCTGATTTCAAATGGATGTCACTCGAGGAAGTGAAAGAAGACATGAAGTCTCATCCGGAGATTTACACGGAATGGTTCAAGATAATTTTTAGAGAATACGATCAAAGACTTGTAAAATGAGGGTCAAAGTCAGCAGAAAAGCACATTTTAACGCAGCACACAGGTTATACAACAAGACCTGGACTGACGAACAAAACTCAGATGTGTTTGGCAAATGTGCCTTTCCGAATTACCATGGCCACAATTATGAGCTCATTGTTTCGGTGACGGGTGAAATCGATCCTGATACGGGATACGTGATGGACATGAAAGTTTTAAAGGACATCATACGGGAGGAAGTGGAAGAGCCTTTTGATCACAAAAACCTCAATGTAGACGTCGAAGAGTTCAAGGCCCTTAATCCGACGGCCGAGAATATCGTGGTGGTTATTTGGAACAAGATCAGGACGAGGATTCCTGAGGACATGGAACTCGATGTTGTTCTTTACGAGACCCCACGGAACTTTGTCAGCTACGGAGGTGAATAGTTTCCATTCCCGATGAAAAGAAAGTTAACAATAATTTCAATCGCAGTCCTTGTCGGGCTCGTATTCTCATTTACCATGACAAAACAGACAAACAGCAAGCCACTTGCGGTGGGAGACAAGGTTCCTGAATTCACGTTGCTGGATCAAAACGGCGACGAATTCAAGATTGGAGATTGCCTGGGCAAGAATGCCATGGTGATTTATTTTTATCCAAAAGACGACACCCCGGGATGCACCAAGGAAGCATGCTCATTCCGGGACTCTTTCGAGGAGTTCACGGATAGGAATGTAAAGGTGATCGGCATAAGTGCAGATGACGTTGAGAGCCACCGAGATTTTGCGAAAAAGTACAACCTTCCTTTTACTTTGCTGGCTGACACCAACAATGAGGTGCGCAAGCTTTTTGGAGTAAAATCAAATCTGATGGGGCTCATTCCAGGACGTGTCACCTATGTAATTGATAGTTCAGGTAATGTTATCTATATATTTGAAAGTCAATTAAAAGCAACTAAACATATCAGCGAAGCTTTACAGGCTCTGGACAATCAAGCTGCGCAATAGGCCTCCACTTCTCTCAGATACGTGTCCTTCATTTTTTGATCCAACAGGGAATACCGGAATGAATTTCTGGCAAGTTCACAGATATCTTCTTTTGAAAGGTCAAGGGCCTTCTGAATCGAAATAAAATTCTGATTGACTTGTCCTCCAAAATAGGCCGGATCATCCGAGTTGACAGTGACCTTCAGTCCCAGGTTCATCATTTTTTTGAGTGGATGCTCCGATAGGTCCTCCACTACTTTGAGCGACAGGTTGGACAATGGACACACGGTTAGGGCCAAGTCCCTTTTGACTATTTCCCGGACAAGTGACTCGTCCTGCAGGGAGTTGTTGCCGTGATCGATGCGCTTGATTTTCAATAGATCCAGCGCTTCCCAAACGTAATCGGCACTTCCTTCTTCACCTGCATGCGCAAGCGGAACATAGCCCTCGTCCACTGAGGCTTCAAATACCCGTTTGAATTTGGAAGGAGGATTTCCCTTTTCAGAGGAGTCCAGTCCGACAGCTGTTATCCAGTCTTTGAAAGGAAGTGACTGCTCGAGGGTCTCAAAAGCAGCTTTTTCTGACAAGTGTCTCAAATAACTCATAATCAATAGAGTTGAAATCCCGTACTTCTCACGCGCCTCCACACATGCTTTATGAATTCCGGTTATGACCGTTTCAAAACTGACACCTCGGTCCGTATGGGTTTGAGGGTCGAACATGATTTCCGCATGTCGCACATTCTGTTCGGCACATTTTTCGAGGTAGGCAAAGGTAAGATCGTAAAAATCCTGTTTATAAAGAAGCACCTGCGCCCCCTGATAATAGATGTCCAGGAAATCCTGCAGGCAGCTGAATGCGTAGGCTTTTTTGAGCTTTTCAACGCTGTCATAGGGTATGTCGACTTTGTTTCGCTTGGCGATCTCAAACATGAGCTCCGGTTCAAAAGTGCCTTCTATGTGCAAATGCAGCTCAGCTTTGGGGAGATTTTTAATGAAGTTTTCCATGATGTAAATTTAGTAAAACCGATGATAAAATCAGGAGGCCTTCTACCCGGATATCTTACGAATTTGCTCCTCAGGGGTAAGGGATAAATAATTATCTTTGACAAAGAAATCTAAATTTTTAAACACACAGCATATGCCTGGATTTGAACTTTTTGGTGACCTGGAAAGAAAAGAGTTAAACGACGTTCTCGAGAATGGGGTGCTGATGCGCTACGGATTCGACGGAATGAGAAATGGTCACTGGAAGGCCAAAGAGCTCGAAAGTGAGATAGAATCCCGTTTTGACATAAAACATGCCCAGCTGACCAGCAGCGGTACAACGGCGCTCAACGTGGCGCTGGCCGTCATGGGAATCGGAGCAGGTGATGAAGTCATCATGCCGACATTCACCTTTGTCGCCAGCTTTGAATCCATCTTAGCTGCAGGAGCCATTCCTGTTCTGGTTGAAATAGACGATACCCTCACCCTTGACCCTACAGCGGTTGAAAAGGCGATAACCCCGAAGACAAAAGCGGTCATGCCCGTTCACATGTGCGGGTCAATGGCTGACCTGGATGCACTGAAGGACATTTGTGACCGACACGACCTGTACCTGCTTGAAGACGCATGTCAGGCCTTTGGAGCAACGTACAAAGGAAAGAAGGTAGGAACCATAGGACACGCGGGTACTTTCTCATTTGATTTCGTCAAAACCATTACCTGCGGTGAAGGAGGCGTCATGATGACCAACAACGATGATTTTGCCGTCTGGGCCGATCAGTACACGGATCACGGACACGATCACATCGGAAGCGATCGGGGGGCAGAAACCCATCCGATCCTGGGTTACAACTTCAGAATCTCTGAGCTTCATGCCGCTGTCGGACTGGGGCAGATCAAAAGGATGGACGAATTTATTGCCATTCAAAGGCGAAATCACGGCATACTCAAAGGAGCACTCAGTGAGATCCCCGAGTTAAGCTTCAGAAGAGTTCCGGATCCTGAGGGGGACAGCTGCGGCTTCCTCAACTTCTTCATGCCTACGGCAGAACTGGCTTCAAAAGTAGTGCAGGCCTTTAAAGATCGCGGAATAGACAGCTTTTGGAATTATTACGAGAACAATTGGCACTATGTGCGGCGCTGGGACCATCTGAAGAATGCCAAGAGTCTCTTTCCGATTTCAGAAGAGGTTCGAAGTCGCATTGAAGGAATCAAGGATCAAAAGTTTCCACAGTCGGACGATTTGATATCCCGAAACATTTCCTGCCTGATCAAACTTTCCTGGGAGGAGCAACAGGTCAGGGACCTCGGGAAGAAAATGACCGAGGCAATTCGATCCGTACTTTAAGTCCTGCCCATGAAAGTAGTTGCAATGATACCTGCCCGTTACGGAGCGACGCGGTTTCCCGGAAAACTCATGGCGGATCTGGGCGGAAAGCCTGTCATTTTGAGAACCTACCTCGCGACCTTGAACACGGGTTTGTTTGACCAGGTTTATGTAGTGACAGACAGCCGAATCATCAAGGAGGCCATTGAACGGGGAGGAGGCAAGGCCATTATGAGCAAGCAGGAGCACGAATGTGGCACCGACCGGATCGCTGAAGCGGTTGAGCACCTCGATATTGACATTGTTGTCAATGTGCAGGGAGATGAGCCGTTTGTAAAAAAAGAACCCCTGGAGGCCGTCATCAATGTTTTCAAAGGAGAAGATGCGGATCAAATCGACCTGGCCTCACTGATGCAGGAAATTACTGACTGGAAGGACATAACAGATCCCAATTATGTGAAGGTGATTGTGGATCAGGATGACTTCGCCCTGTATTTTTCAAGATCGCCGATTCCCTATCCCAGAGATAAGGAAGCAGGCGCCAGATATTTTGAGCATATTGGGGTGTACGCCTTCAGAAAACAAGCTATTATGGATTTTTACCGCTTGCCCATGCGATCCCTGGAGGCTACCGAAAAGGTGGAATGCATACGCTTCCTGGAATACGGCAAGCGCATCAAAATGGTTGAAACCCAGTATATGGGTATCGAGATCGATACCCCGGAGGACCTGGATAAGGCCCAAAAGTATATTAAAGATTAAAGCATTGAAATTGAATCAATATGAGTTTTAGAAACTTTCCCATGGTGCCGAGGGTGGTCTTTGGCAGAGGCAGCTTCAATCAGCTGCAAGAAATATTGGAACCTCATCGTCAGAGTGCGAATGCGCCTTTCATCTTCTTGGTGGACGATGTCTTTGAAAAGAAGAATTCTCTTGTGGATCGCATTCCACTTAGCCATCGCGACAAGATCATATTTGTCAGCGCAGATGAGGAGCCAAAGACTATTTATGTAGACAAAATCAGAGATGAGATTCGTGAAGAGTTCAATGAGACGCCATCCGGGATCATTGGGATCGGTGGAGGTACCCTCCTTGATTACGCCAAAGCGGTTGCACTTATGCTGACCAATCCAGGTTCGTCGGCAGATTACCAGGGTTGGGATCTGGTGAAGTTCCCAGGGGTCTATCACGTGGGAATACCGACTATTTCAGGAACGGGAGCAGAAGTTTCACGTACGACGGTACTTACGGGTCCGGAACGAAAATTAGGCATGAATTCGGATTACACCCCTTTTGATCAGGTCGTTCTTGATCCTTCACTGCTCGAAGGCGTTCCTAAAAATCAATGGTTCTACACAGGAATGGACTGTTACATCCATTGCATAGAATCCCTTACCGGAACCTATTTGAATGCATTCAGCCAGAGTTATGGAGAGAAATCTTTGGATCTCTGTCGAGAGGTCTATCTGGAAAAAGATGAGATCGATGAGGATTCACAAGACAAGCTTATGATGGCGTCCTGGCACGGCGGTATGAGCATTGCTTATTCGCAGGTGGGGGTGGCCCATGCCATGAGCTATGGACTTTCTTATTTGCTGGGGACCAAGCACGGAGTAGGCAATTGCATCGTTTTCGATCAGTTGGAGGAATTCTATCCGGAAGGTGTGAAAGAATTCAAGCAGATGGTTGAAAAACACGATATTGACATTCCCAGTGGACTTTGCAAAGATCTCACCGATCAGCAGTTTGACACCATGATTGACGTGGCCTTGAGTCTGGTGCCCTTATGGGAGAATGCCCTGGGCAAAGATTGGCACAAGACGATCACCCGGGAGAAATTGAGGTCCATGTACGAGCTCATGTAATTGGTAAATGCAATCAAGCGAGTTTACCTTAAATAAAAGAAAACATAAAATTTAAGAAAATGGCAAGTAAAAGACAGTTTAAAAAAGAATTGAATCAGACCTTGTCTGAGGTTATTGAAGAATGTTATGAAATTCAGCGCTCGGGGAAAGATGAGGTGTCTAAAAAAGCTGAAAAGTTGATCGATAGCGCGATAGAAACCTTCGATCAGCTTATCGCGAAACTGCACCAGGATCAGGATTCAAAAACGCATTTCAAAACCTTACGCGAGGAGCTCGAGAAGAGCACAACATCTTTTTACAAAGAAATAGAGAAATTAAAAAGCTGAAAACCAGCGGTTAATAATCGCATAGTTTGGATTTAAATTTTTTTTGTTTATTTTGTACTAATATCAATTACGAACACGTTCTAATATTTCTTAAAGTTTAGTCTATGGCAAGAGCAATATTTGACTACACCAAAACAGTTTTGAAAAAAGTGAGTTTTGATGTGGATTTGTTTTGTAAGGAACTGAAAAAAGCTATGAAAAGGTTACTTCCATTTGAAATTGAAGAATTGCGCTTATGGCTGATGAAATTCACAGCCAACAAACCCGAACTTCACGTAAGTCTGGCCCTGATCAAAAACTAGTTTCCTAAAGCGGATACAGGTTTTTTATTCAACGGACTGATGATTTTGACGTCATGAAATGCAATTGCACCCCTAATGACGGAGTCGATCGTGGTCTTTAGCGCGTCCAGCATTTGAATCTTTAACTGGGATTTGTGATATATCAAGCTCACTTCCCTGGCTGGAATAGTTGACGCAAAGGGTCGAAGATACTTTTTGTCCTCTTCCGAAAGATCCAGGCTGTTCAGGTAGGGTATCAAAGTCATTCCCAACCCTTCTTTGCTCAATCGTATCAAGGTGCCGATGCTTCCACTTTCCAGGTGAAACTGGCTGTCATCCGTGGTGTTTATCGACTGGCATAAATTGATCACATTGTTCTTGAAACAATGACCATCTTCAAGGAGGAGTATATCGCTGAGATCCAGGTCCTCCTCACTGATGTGATCTTTTTGATACAGCCTGTGATCCTCAGACACAAATCCAATGAAAGGTTCGTAGTAGAGCGGTTTCTCAACAATGGCTTCATTTTCGAGCGGTGTGGCTGCGATTCCCGCATCCAAATAGCCATCGGTCAACTTCCTCATCATCTCGTCCGTTGTGAGCTCTTCAATGTATAGCTTTACTTTGTTGTATTTTTTTAGAAAAGTCTTCAGGAAGAAGGGCAACAGGGTAGGCATGATGGTAGGAATGATACCGAGCTTGAATTCACCCCCAATATATCCTTTCTGCTGATCGACTATATCACTGATTCGGTTGCTTTCATCAACGATCAATTTCGCCTGTTCCAGTATTTTCTCCCCGATTGGGGTCAATTGAATGGGTTTTTTCTTCCGGTTGAAAATAGTCACGCCCAGTTCCTCCTCAAGCTTTTGGATTTGCATGGAAAGGGTGGGCTGTGTTACAAAACTGTGCTCGGCTGCCATGGTGAAGTTTTTGTGCTCGGCAACCGCAAGGACGTATTTCAATTGGGTAATGGTCATAACAATAGAACTAGTTGATAAAGTTATCAAATCTATCAATTAATTCTATACAGAATTGAATTTTTTATTCGGCATCTTTGCTTTGAAAAACATAAATATCATGGAAAACGCAATTTTAGGATTAGACCGTCAGAAAGTAAGTTCACTGAACCGTGGACTGAATGAATTGCTGGCAAATTTTCAAATTTACTATCAGAATCTTCGAGGACTTCACTGGAATATCAAAGGTCAGTCATTCTTTGAGCTTCATACGAAATTCGAGGAGCTTTACACGGATGCCCAGGAAAAGATCGACTTGATCGCCGAACGAATTCTCACCCTTCACGGAACACCTCTTCACACGTTTCAGGACTACCTGTCTGAATCCAGTGTGACTGTAGGCAAAAACATTTCAAACGATCGCGAGTCAGTCGAACTCGTTGCAAGTTCCCTGGAGAGGTTGATTGAATTGGAAAGAAACTTGCTCACGGAGTCGGCCGAAGCGGATGATGAGGGAACCAATGCCATGATGAGTGACTTCATTTCAGAGCAGGAAAAAACCGTTTGGATGTTGAAAGCCTGGCTGGCCTAGGTTCAGTACATATCCCAAAACTCTCTTTTCTTGTTGAGCTCGGTTTCCCTTTTGTGGTAGTCTTCCACCTCCTGAACCTTTAGGAAGGAAGGATGTTGCTCTATGGCGTATTCGATCATTTCTACAATGTCGTCGACGCTGTCTTTTTCATAGTCGATCTCTAACGGTTTCTTGATTACCATGGACTGAAGAATTCCACGTTTTTTTATCAGGAGTCCTTTTTTGTCAAAGGAGCGCCTGAAACCGTCAATTACCACAGGAATGACAATCGGTTTGTTTTCACGGATGATGTGGGCCGTTCCTCTGCGAATCGGTTTAAAAGGCGTAGTGGTACCCTGAGGGAAGGTGATTACCCAGCCGTCTTCCAGGGCTCTGGTTATGTTTGAAACGTCAGACATCTTCACCTGCTTCTTGACTTCCTTGCCTTTCTCCCTCCAGGTGCGCTCGATAGAAATCGAGCCTGCATAAGCCATGATCCTGGGAAGCAATCCTGCTCTCATGGTTTCCTTGGCCGCGACAAAATAGATATTCAACTTGGGCTGCCAGAGATAACCGATGTCTCGAATATTGTCTACCCGACCGCTCAAAGCGGCATTGAACACATGGAGCATTGCGGCGACGTCCGCGAAATAGGTCTGATGATTGGCTACGAAAAGGACGTTGTTTTCCGGAAGATCCCGGATGATTTCCGAGCCTTCAATCTGCAACTCATTGAATCCGCGGTATCTGCGATGCGAGAATAATCCCATGGTCCTGATCAGCATTTTCTTCAGGAAGAGAATATTCCCAAAAACATCCCTTTTAAATACCCCCATGTTTGATGATTTGTTAAACAAACTTATAAAAATTAATGAAAACTCAATTTTATAAGTTCTTTTATTTCGCTCAACATCATAGCCGTTGCTCCCCAAACGACATGTCCGTCAAATTGAAAGCAGGGAACGTCTATGTTTTCCATATAGCTGGTACTCATGTTTTTTAAGCCAAGAGTACTTTCATCCAAAAGGTCCTGTAATTTCACCTGTATAATCTCTCTCACTTCATGATTGGGCCTGAAATCAGGCATTTCCGGGCTGATTCCCACATACGGGCTCACGAGGAAATTACTCGGCGGAATATAGGTCTCGGTCATTGATTTTTTGATCACAATGGAATTGGGGTGCACACCCGTTTCCTCACAGGTCTCACGCAAGGCCGTTTGGGCAAGATTGCGGTCACCTGCTTCCTGTTTTCCTCCCGGAAAGCTAACCTGCGCTGAATGAGTTCCCGAATAACTGGCTCGAAGCGTCAGCAGAAATCGGGTTTCGTTTTCTGTATCCGGATAAAACAAAGCGAGCACGCCGGCACGGGAGGGTTGAGAGCGCTGGATTTCATCCCAGCTGGGAATGGTTCTAATTTCGGGGATCATTTTGCGATGCGCCTCGATTCCTGGAAGCGGATGAGTCTCAAGTTGAGAAAGGATCGATAAAAACCGCCCAAATTGCATAGAATAGGTTAAATTTACAATCTGCAAAAGTACGATTAATCTGCATATTTGTAAGGATGGGCTTGTTTTTCGACTTTTATAATCTAAACGAACTCTATGAACATTGGAATTGTATGCTATCCGACCTATGGAGGCAGTGGAGTGGTTGCTACCGAATTGGGAATGGCTCTCGCCGAGGAAGGACACATGGTTCATTTCATCACTTCCCATCAGCCCGTAAAATTGAATTTCCTGAACAAAAACCTCCATTTTCATGAGGTTTTTGTAGAGAACTACCCTTTATTTCATTATCAACCCTACAATCTGGCCCTATCGAGCAAATTAGTGGAATCTGTGCAGAAATACGACATTGAGGTATTGCACGTCCACTATGCGATTCCCCATGCTTACGCAGCTTACATGGCCAAACAAATGCTCAAAGAGAAAGGCATTCATATTCCCATAGTAACGACTTTGCACGGAACTGACATCACGCTTGTGGGAAGTCATCCCGTATACAAACCCGCTGTGGAGTTCAGCATCAATCACTCGGATGTGGTGACCACGGTGTCGGAAAGCCTCAAAAGTGATACACTCAGGCTGTTTGATATTAAAAAGGACATTGAGGTCATTTACAATTTCATCGATTTTGAAAAGCATGCGAATTGGTCGGAAGGAGATTGCATAAGGGAATCTCTCGCAGATCCCCATGAGAGGATCGTAACTCATGTCAGTAACCTGCGACCCGTCAAGCGAGTGCTGGATGTGATTCGCGTGTTTGAAAAGGTGCAGCAAAAAGTACCGGCGAAGCTTATCCTGGTCGGAGAAGGACCGGACAAGGAGAAAGCTGATTTGCTGGCCAAGGAGCTGGGTGTCAAGGACAAGATTCTCTTCCTTGGAAAGAGTGACGAAATTAGAAGAATCATGTGTTTTTCTGACCTGTTCCTGCTTCCGTCCGAGACGGAGAGCTTTGGTTTGGCCGCTCTTGAGGCCATGGCAGGAAGAACACCTGTGATTTCTACCAACCAGGGAGGCCTTCCCGAAGTGAATGTTCAGGGCGTGACGGGATTTTTGAGTGATGTCGGGGACGTTGAAGACATGGCCAAAAATGCCATTTACATCCTTGAGGATGACAAAAGGCTGAAAGAATTCAAAGAAAATGCGTTTGAAGCGGCCCATCGGTTCTCCATCGAAAAAATACTTCCTAAATATGAGGCGATGTACAATCGGGTCATTGAGAAGGGAGTCAAAGAAAGTGTGAATTAAATACTCACGGGGATTTGTTTATTCCGAAAAATAGAGAAGTCCCTCACGTATCAATTCAGAACTAATTTGCTGATCGATCTTGCAGTTTTCCATAGCTTCGAGCAGAACGAAATTAATTACACCACTGACGTTTTTTTTGTCGAACACCATCAGATCCATGATAGAGTCGCAATCTGCGGCATTTATGTCGATTTCCCCATAGAATTTGCGCACAAAATCTTTGAGTTCCTCAGCCCAGTGAATCGGAAGATCGCAAACTTTTGAGGAATAATAGAGCTCGATCACCATTCCTGCTGCAATGGCTTCCCCATGCGTCAGATCGTTTTTGAAGTCTTTATCGAGAAAATAGGATTCGATGGCATGTCCGGCAGTATGCCCAAAATTCAGGGTTTTGCGAAGGCCCGATTCGTGCAGGTCATCCAGGACCACCTGGTTTTTGATCTCAACTGACTTGTGCACCAAGGGCACAATTCGAGTCAAATCGACGGAATCAAATGTCCGGATCTCTTCCCAGAGGCTCTTGTCGAAGGTATACCCGTATTTGATAATTTCCGCGAGGCCCGAACGCATTTCGCGATCGGAAACCGTTTTCAGATATTCCGGATCGATCAAGACCATTTCGGGATTGCTGAACAAGCCGATCTGATTCTTCAAAACCCCCAGGTCGATTCCCGTTTTGGCGCCCACTGAGGCATCCACCATACTGAGAAGGGTCGTCGGGATATTGATAAAGCGAATACCTCTTTTGAAGCAGGAGGCAACGAAACCACCCATGTCGGTGATCACGCCCCCTCCAAGATTGATGATCACTGATTTTCGGTCGGCTCCAAGGACTGACAATTGTTCCCAGATCTGCTGGCAGGTTTCCAGATTCTTGAATTTTTCACCGGCGCGAATTTCGAGGACCTCCATCGCGTGGTTCGAATCCATTTGATTCTTTAGGATGGGCCAGCAATGTTCCCGGGTATTGTTGTCGACCAGGACAAAGATTTTCGAACAGAACTCCTTGTTCATATACTGATTCAGGCTTTGATATGCCTTGTCACCGAAATGCACCGAATAGCCAGTGGATCTGATCGAATTCATCCTTTTGTTTTGTGATGCAAATAACGGTGAAATAATTGAAAAAATAAATTGCTCTGGGTATCTTTGTGTCAAATCTGGATTTATGGAAAAGTTGTTCGACAACACCGAAGTGGCCTTTGCTCTGAAATCGGATTCCGAGCTGGAAAGAGCCTATTTTTTATTTCGACTGATCAAGAGTGAGCCGCTGGTGAAAATCGGTACGGCTGTCACCAAATTTGCGCTCAAATCCGCCTTGCCGGTCGAGGGCCTGATTCGATCAACAGTGTTCGATCATTTCTGCGGAGGTGTTAATGAGTCCGACTGCATGCCTATGATCGACCGGATGAAGGAAAAGCACGTGTATTCTGTTCTCGACTATTCCGTGGAGGGGAAGGAAGAAGAGAAACAATTTGAGTTAGCCCTCGAAAAGACCTTGACCATTATCGAGTTTGTCGAAACAAAGGATGCGATTCCTTTTGCCGTTTTCAAGCCGACGGGATTTGGGAGATTTGAACTGTATCGAAAAATAAGCGAGGGCGAGGTTCTTGCTCAGGAAGAATCTGACGAATGGAATCGAGTGGTTGAACGATATGAGAGGGCGGCCAAAGCCTGTCAAGACAAGGATATTTCCCTATTGGTTGACGCTGAAGAAACATGGATGCAGAAGGCGGCAGATGATCTTGTCGAACAACTCATGGAAAAATACAACAAGGAGAAGACTGTTGTTTTTGGAACACTGCAACTCTACAGGCATGACCGTTTCGACTATTTGAAGGCTCTTCACGAAAGGGCAAAAAAGCGAGGATATAAAATTGGTATGAAACTTGTTCGAGGTGCCTATATGGAGAAAGAAAGGGAACGGGCGGAGGAAAAAGGCTATCCAAGTCCCATTTGTAAAGACAAGGTCACCACAGATGAGAATTTCAATCGGGTGATGAGGTACATGTTTGACCATTTGGAAGACATGTCCATTTTTTGCGGCACTCACAATGAAGAGAGTTCCTATCTTTTGATGGACCTGATTGCAGAATCTGGTATTTCCAGGGATGATCCCCGAATCTGGTTCGGACAGTTATTTGGAATGAGCGACAATATCAGTTTCAATCTCGCTCATGAGGGATACAACGTGGCCAAATACCTTCCTTTCGGACCGGTTAAGGATGTCATGCCTTACCTGATACGTCGTGCTGAAGAGAACACCTCGGTGGCAGGTCAGACCAACAGAGAACTGGACCTGATCATCAAGGAAAAGAAGAGAAGAAAGATTTAAATGTCGACACGAAATTTATCGTTCAATTTATTTGTAATACTGGCTGTGCTTCTGGCCATGGATGTCTATGTGTACTTCGCACTTCAGAAGAGCATAGACCGGAGCAAGGCGAAAACATGGCTCAGAGGCCTGTACCTGGTATGTGTTTCAGCGGGTTATATCGGATTTTATTATTTGTACACCTACTTCGTAAACAAACCGCTTCATCCTGATTTTCTCCCTAATCTGTTTGTCGGTTTCTTTTTTTCATTTTTCGTATTCAAATTGCTTTTAATCGTGTTCTTCCTGGCAGAGGATATTCTACGATTGCTCGGTTTGTCGATTGAGTTCGTGAAGAATTTGATATCGGGCAAGGGCCCGAAAACGACCTTTCCCGGAAGAAGGACGTTCATCCGTCAGACTGGTTTGTTTTTGGCTGCTATTCCATTTTCTTCGATGCTTTATGGGGTTGCCCAGGGGAAATACGACTTTCGCGTGAACCGCATGAAATTGCTTTTTGAAAATCTCCCGGAGGCTTTTGAAGGTTTCAGAATGGTGCATATCTCAGATATTCATTCCGGCAGCTTCGACCGTGAGGATGCGATAGCACAGGGAATCGAACTCGTAAATGCCGAGAATCCTGACCTGATTTGTTTCACGGGTGACCTGGTCAACAATGACTCAAGAGAAATTATACCCTTCATAGAGGATTTCAAGAAACTCAGTGCCAAACACGGTGTTTACTCGACCCTGGGAAACCATGATTACGGGGACTACAAGTCCTGGGACTCTGCAGAAGACAAGGAGAAAAACATGGAGCTCCTTTTCAAGTACCAGGAGGAAATGGGTTTTAAGCTTTTGAACAATGAGAACGCCATCATTGAAAAAAATGGGCAGCACATCGGGATTTACGGGGTGGAGAATTGGGGCAACAGACCCTTTCCTCAAAGAGCTGATATCGATGCTGCTTTACAAGGAGCAGAAGACGTCTCTTTTAAGGTTCTGATGAGTCACGATCCCACTCATTGGGAGAAAAAAATATTGAAGCATCCCACGCATTTTGACCTTACGCTTTCCGGGCACACGCACGGTATGCAGTTTGGCGTCGAGATACCAGGTTTCAAGTGGAGCCCAATCAAATACATTTATCCGCAATGGGCGGGTCTCTATGAGAAAGCTTCCCAGTTGCTATATGTCAACAGGGGGTTTGGATTTTTAGGGTTTCCCGGCAGGGTGGGAATCTGGCCCGAAATTACTGTGATCGACTTGCATAAGAGCGCAGCCTGATCTTTATTTCTTAGCTTTTTTTATCTTTCCGACGCAGGTACCAAAACCAATACGCACCTGATCATTCTCACAATGCCCCCTCAATATGACCGTGTCGCCATTCTCGATGAACTTGCGTTCGGTTCCATCTTTCATCTTAATGGGTTTTGTTCCTTTCCAGGTAAGTTCCAGCATGGAACCATAGCTGCCAGGCTCTTTTCCTGATATGGTTCCGCTGCCATAGAGGTCGCCCGACCTCACGTTGCAGCCATTGACAGTTTGATGCGCCAGCTGCTGCGAGATGCTCCAATACATGTATTTGAAGTTGGTTCTGCTTACCACTGTCTCTTCTGAGTTCTTGGGTTGAATGGAAGCTTCGAGTTTGATGTCATAGGCTGTTTTTCCTTCTTCATTGAGGTAGGGAAGAGGTTCGGGATCCTGTTCGGGGCCCTCCACGCGAAACGGTTCCAGGGCATCAAGAGTCACAATCCATGGTGAGATCGAGGTGGCAAAGTTTTTGGCAAGAAAAGGTCCCAAAGGCACGTATTCCCATTTTTGAATGTCCCTCGCGCTCCAATCGTTTAAAAGAACCATGCCAAAGATTTCGTCTCGGGCCTCTTCCACGGATACTGAACTGCCCAGGCTGTTGGCATCTGTGGTGATGAATCCCATTTCCAGTTCAAAGTCGAGCAATTTGGAGGGCCCGAAAACCGGACTCTCGGCACCGGCCGGCAAGGTCTGTCCTTTGGGTCTTCGTATTCGTGTACCCGATACGACAATAGAAGATGATCTGCCGTGATAGCCTACAGGAAGATGAAGCCAGTTCGGCAGCAAGGCATTTTCAGGATCTCTGAACATGGTGCCCACATTGGTCGCGTGTTCCCTGCTGGAGTAAAAATCAGTGTAGTCACCAATATCAACAGGTAGCAGCATCTCGACCTCGTCCATAAAGAACAGTACGGCTTCCCTGTGCTCTTTGTTATCGCGCAATTTGGGATTCTCTTCATCGAACAGGTCCGCAATCCGATTCCTAACAAGCCGCCAGGTTGTCCTGCCGTCTGAAATGAAGTCATTTAGCGTATCCTGCATGAACATGTCATCCGTTAGGGGTATTCCCTGAAAATACCCAAGCTGGTGCAGTGCTGCCAGATCGATTGCATAATCGCCAATGCGACTTCCAATGGTTGTTATGTCGTCACGGGTCAGGAACACGCCAAAGGGAATGTTCTGTATCGGAAAGTCGCAGTTCTTACCCACCTTGATCCAACTTTTTCTATTGGGATTGTTCGCAGTTATTTTCATTTTTTTTGAGGATTTAATAAAATATTATGGCGAATCTCTGGCCAGACTGAGTCATTATCAAATATAAAGGATTCTGTCATTTTTGAGAAAGTTATTTCTTACTTTTGTTCGCATTAAAAAACACTTTCAAATTGAAGATCCATGCATCGTGACCAAGAAATTTTTGACCTGATATCCGAGGAGAGAGAAAGACAAACCGGAGGGCTTGAACTCATTGCCTCAGAGAATTATGCAAGTGAGCAGGTCATGGAGGCTGCCGGTTCCATTTTGACCAATAAATACGCAGAAGGATATCCGGGTAAAAGATACTACGGGGGCTGCGAAGTTGTAGATCAAATAGAAATCATTGCGATTGATCGTGCCAAAGCCCTATTCAATGCCGAATATGTCAATGTGCAGCCACATTCCGGATCACAGGCCAATGCGGCGGTCTACCAGGCGATTCTGAATCCGGGAGACACGATTCTAGGATTCGACCTTTCACACGGAGGTCATTTGACGCACGGTTCCCCCGTCAATTTTTCCGGAAAACTTTACAAGACTGCCTTTTACGGAGTCGAAAGAGAAACCGGGATGTTGAATTATGACAAGATCCAGGAAAAAGCTGCCGAAGTAAAGCCCAATCTGATCATTGCCGGTGCCTCTGCATACTCAAGAGACATCGATTTCAAACGTTTCAGGGAAATTGCAGACAGCGTGGGAGCCATACTGCTTGCGGATATTTCACATCCGGCGGGGTTGATTGCCAAAGGGATACTGAATGACCCTCTGCCTCATTGCCACATCGTTACAACGACAACGCACAAGACCCTGAGAGGTCCCCGAGGAGGCATCATCATGATGGGCAAGGATTTCGAGAATCCATTCGGGGCAAAAACTCCAAAGGGCAAAGTGAAAATGATGAGCACTCTGCTCAATTCTTCTGTTTTTCCCGGAATGCAGGGAGGCCCTCTTGAACACATCATTGGCGCGAAGGCCATAGCCTTCAAAGAAGCATTGAGTGACGAGTTTTTGAACTATCAGATCCAGGTCAAGAAAAATGCTGCCGCTCTCGCCCAGGCGTTTGTAGACAAAGACTATCACCTGATATCCGGGGGTACCGACAACCACATGATGCTGATCGATTTGAGAAACAAAAACATTACGGGCAAAGAAGCCGAGCAAGCACTGGGAAAAGCGGAAATCACGGTGAACAAGAATATGGTTCCGTTTGACGACAAATCTCCCTTTATCACTTCCGGGATTCGCATCGGTTCGGCCGCTATCACTACGCGCGGAATGAAGGAATCCGACATGGCAGCTATTGTCGATCTGATCGATCAGGTTCTGATGGATTTTGAAAACGAGGAAACCCTTGAGCGCGTTGCCGGGGAAGTCAATGAATTGATGGAGAAAAGACCCTTGTTCGTTTGGTAGGACGGCTTTTATGATTTTAATCATTTAATGGAGTAGAGTTTTACTGTATTTTTATACGGATAATCTCTCCAAAATGGGTGAACATTCTGTAAAGGCCATCAAGACCCTTCGCGAAAGGAAAACTTTTTTATATCATTTGCTGAACGACATCGAGGCTCTCAACCTGATGATCGAGCAGGACAAATTTGAAAAGGGAATTCAGCGGATCGGTGCCGAACAGGAGCTTTGCATTGTCGACAAATACTTCAGGCCATCTAAAAATGCGCTTCGGATTCTTGAAAAGTTAAATGATCCGCATTTCACCACCGAAATAGCTCTTTTTAATCTCGAGATCAACCTGGATCCTCTGGAACTCAAAGGGGATTGTTTTTCAAAAATGCAAAAGGACCTGGAGGCCAGAATTGAGAAAGCCGATAAAGTTGCCAATAGCATTGAGGAGAATAACATTATCCTTACCGGAATTCTGCCTACCCTCCGAAAGCGGGATCTCGTATTCGAGAACATTACCCCGTATCCGCGTTACAAGGAACTCAATAAGATACTTAAAAAAATAAGGGGAGATGACTTCTACCTCAAGATAAGAGGAGTTGAGGAGCTGATTCTCAGTCATAAGTCGATACTTTTCGAAGCGTGTAACACCAGTTTTCAGGCGCATCTGCAGATTCCACTTGAAGAGATGGTCGACAAGTACAACTGGGCCCAGGCGATAGCCGGTCCTGTGCTGGCGATTGCGTCGAATTCCCCTCTTCTTTTGGGCAGGGAGCTTTGGAGCGAGACCCGGATAGCACTGTTTCAACAAAGTGTAGACATTCGAAACAGGTCCTACCTGTTGAGGGAACAGAAGCCCAGGGTGTCTTTCGGCAGTGATTGGATTCATGATTCTGTCATAGAAATGTACCGTGACGATGTCGTGAGATATGCTCCATTGCTGACCTCGGAGATCGAAGAAGATGCGTTGGAAGTTTTGAAAGAAGGAGGAATTCCCAAGCTAAGGGCCATACAAATTCACAATGGAACGGTTTATCGTTGGAACAGGTTGTGTTACGGTCAAAATGAGGGAGTGGCTCATTTGAGAATTGAGAATCGCTATCTGCCGTCAGGACCCACCGTGGTGGATGAAATAGCCAATGCCGTGTTCTGGGTGGGCCTCATGCAAGGCATGCCAGAAGAGTTCAGGGACCTGCCCAAGCGCTTTTCATTCAATGAGATCAAAGAGAACTTCATCAATGCGGCCAGAACGGGCATCAACACTTATTTCAACTGGTTTGGCAAAGGGCTGAGTGCCAAAAGACTCATTAGAACCCGGCTTTTGGACATAGCGCGAAATGGATTAGTTGCCTCGAATGTTGCAGCTTCAGACATTGACTACTACCTTGGAATCATTGAAAAAAGATCTTTGGAAAGCAAAACGGGAAGCAACTGGATCAAGAAAAGCAACACCCTGTTGAAGGAAACCATGACAAGGGACATTGCCAATGCCACACTAACGGCACATATGTACAGGAACCAGAAAGAAGGAAGACCGGTTCACGAATGGGAGGCAGTTTACGATAACGACATCCTGAACCTCGATCTGAGCATTACCAAGCTTGAAAAATATATGACTACGGAGGTATTCGTGGTCAATGAGGAGGACCTTGTCGAAATGGTTGCCAAGGTCATGGAGTGGAAGAAGATTCATCACATTCCGGTGGTCAACAAAGACAATAAGGTCACCGGCATCATAACCAGCACCAATTTGGAGAAGATCAAAGGGCAGGATCAAAAGCTCATAGTTGCCAGGGATATCATGGTGAAAGACATCGTAACGGCACAATCTAATATTTCAATTGAGGAGGCGAACAGGATAATGATTGACAAGGGAATTGGATGTCTTCCGATTATAGAACTCGGGGAGCTGGTGGGTATCCTGACCCGCAATGATCTGATCAAAATCATTCAGTCAAAGAGCGAAGAATGAACAGAGCTGAGCTAAAAAAACAATGAAGTATAAAGACGAGAAGCGTATCCTCGGGGAAGTTTTGGGTTCTGAAAAGGGGCCAACTATGGTAATTTTCGCCGGAATTCATGGCAATGAAAAGGCGGGTGTACTCGGATCCGAGAGAGTGCTTCACCGAATTCGCGAGGAGAACTTCCATTTCAAAGGAAATGTGCATTTCATCCTGGGAAACATAAAAGCCCTCAACCAGGACGTGCGTTTTAGGGATGCCGATTTGAATCGGATATGGACCCGAGACAGGATGAATGAGGTCAGGGGCGACTCTTTTCTGATGGATTCCGAAACCGAGGAGCAGATACAGATTTATGCTCTGCTCAGGAGAATTCTGAGCACTGAGCGAGGCCCGTTTTATTTTCTTGACCTGCATACGACTTCCTCGCCGTCTGTTCCGTTTATAACAATCAGTGACTCACTCAACAACAGAAAATTTGCCTCCTTTTTCCCGGTTCCCGTTGTGTTGGGTATAGAAGAGTACCTGGAAGGGCCGCTATTGACCTTTATCAACGATCACGGCTACATCGCCCTGGGATTTGAGGGAGGACAGCACACCGACCCCGATTCTGTTGTCAATTGCGAGTATTTCATCTGGAAGTCGATGGTTCATTCAGGTTGCCTCGACCGCAAAGAAGTCCCTGACTATGACAAATACAGGAAGCATTTTGCAAGCCTTTGCTGCAGTCATCAGTTTTTCGAAATCACCTACCGCTATGCTCTTTCCAACGGTCAGGATTTCAGGATGAGGCCTGATTTTGAGAATTTCGAAACGATCCAAAAAGATCAGTTATTGGCCTTTTCCCGAGGGCTGGAAATTCGTGCAGATCGCAAAGGAAGAATTTTTATGCCACTCTACCAGAAGCAGGGTGAAGACGGTTTTTTCATTCTCAGAAGGATCTCTCGGCTTTGGTTGGAGTTCTCAAAGGTTGCACGAAAATGGAAGATCAATCATTTCCTTCGACTCATCCCAGGAGTGAAACAGGATCCCGAGAATGAGTTCATTCTACTGGTCAATCCGAAAACAGCGCGCTTCATGGCCAAGGACATATTTCACCTTTTCGGATATCGTCAGCAGATTTACAAGGATGACAAGATGCACTTCATCAAGCGGGATCGCAAACAGACGCAAATGCTTTAGAGCAGGAAGTAATTTTTGATGATGCCCCGGGCATACCGACTGGCAATGTCGGTTGCAAACTTCGGAAAGTCGATATGTGAATTGTCATTGGCTTTGTCTGAGATGGTTCTTACAATGTTGAAAGGAACTTGATACTCGTAACATACCTGGGCCACTGCAGCTCCTTCCATCTCCACGCAAAGAACACCCGGCAATTCAGAGCCGATTCTTTCAATTTGAGACCGTTTGTATATAAACTGGTCACCACTTGCGACCGGTCCGACAAGGTTTTTAGGATCTTCAATGCCAAAGGCCTCAGGCACACCCGGTTCAAAGTGGCTGCTGATGTCACTTAAAAACCCCGAGGAGGCCTCGCTCAATAATTGATTCCTCAAGGGATCCGTCTCAAAGTATTTTTTCCCCAGCAGGGGAACCTCAAAAGGCTCGAGAAGCGGGCTGGCATCCATATCGTGCTGGTACAGGGCGTCTCCGATGACCACGTCCCCGATTTCCAAAGTGTCATTCACCGCCCCGGCTACCCCGGTGAAGAGTATCTCATCGACGTTGAAATCTGTGATGAGGTGGGTGGCCGTGGTGGCCGATGCCACTTTTCCCCAGCGTGAGAAAACAAGAACAACTTCTTTGCCCCAGAGTTTGCCTTTGTAATAGGAACGCATTCCTTTGATCACTTTTTCCGAAACCTCTATTTCCTGGATCAGGGTTTCAATCTCCTCGCGCATGGCGCTCATGATTCCGATAGGCATGTTTATTGGTTTGGTGATTCAAATGATCTTCCCATCTCTCATCTCCAGTTTTCTGTCTGCCATTTCAGCAAGTTCTTCATTGTGCGTGACTATGACAAAGGTTTGTCCAAACTGGTCGCGAAGTGTGAAAAAAAGTTCGTGGAGACTTTTCGAAGAGCTCGAGTCGAGATTTCCACTCGGCTCATCGGCAAAGATCACATCAGGTTTGTTGATCAGGGCCCGTGCCACGGCAACGCGTTGTTGCTCACCCCCGGAAAGTTCACTTGGCTTGTGATCAACTCGATCCGAAAGGCCTAAAAAAGTTAGAATCTCAAGAGCCTCATTCTCAACTTCACTTCGCGATCTGTTGGCGATGAACCCAGGGATGCACACATTTTCGAGTGCAGTGAACTCGGGCAGAAGCTGGTGAAACTGGAAGATAAAGCCAATGTGCTTGTTCCTGAATCTCGAAAGCGCCTTGTCGTTGAGTCGTGTGACCTCTACATCGTTGATCACAAGTGAATTTGATTCGGAGGCTCGGTCAAGGGTTCCCAGGATTTGCAACAGGGTGGTTTTTCCGGCTCCGCTGGGTCCTACGATGGCAACAATTTCGCCTTTCTCAATATGAAGGTCGACACCTTTAAGTACTTCAAGATCACCAAAATTTTTATGAATGTTGCTCGCTGTAATCATGGTCCGGGCTATGGGCGTGAAAATACACAAAAAAACCCAATGATGATCCGATGGGTTCCCACAGATTTATTTACTTTTGTAATCATCACAATTAATCTCAACACGAATGAATTTACACGAATATCAGGGAAAAGATATACTCAACAGCTTCGGAGTCAAAGTCCAAAGAGGCATTGTTGCCGACAATCACAAAAAGGCCGTTGATGCCGCCAAACAGCTTGCCGCAGAAACCGGAACAGGCTGGTGGGTGGTCAAAGCCCAGATTCATGCCGGAGGACGAGGAAAAGGTGGAGGAGTCAAATTGGCCAAGTCTTTGGAGGAGGTTGAGAGCATCTCTAAGGGCATCATTGGGATGATGCTTAAAACGCCTCAGACCCCGCCTGAAGGAAAGAAAGTGAATCAGGTGCTGATCGCTGAGGATGTTTACTATCCGGGTGACAATGAACCGGAAGAATATTATATGTCAGTTCTTTTGAACCGTTCCACTGGGAGAAACATGATCATGTATTCCACCGAAGGAGGAATGGATATCGAAACCGTTGCAGAAGAAACACCACATCTGATTTTTACAGAAGAGATAGACCCGAGTACGGGACTTATGCCTTTTCAGGCGCGGAAGGTGGCTTTCAACCTGGGTCTTTCGGGCAAGGCATTCAAGGAAATGGTTCGTTTCGTTACCGCTTTGTACCGTGCGTATGTTGAATCCGACTCATCCTTGTTCGAGATCAACCCGGTTCTCAAGACTTCAGATGACATGGTTTTGGCCGTGGACGCCAAGGTGACACTTGACAACAATGCCCTTTTCAGACATAAGGATTATTTGGACCTGAGAGATTTGCGAGAGGAAAACCCCATTGAAGTGGAGGCCAATGCAGTAGGTCTGAACTATGTCGACCTGGACGGAAATGTGGGTTGCATGGTAAATGGCGCAGGTTTGGCTATGAGTACCATGGACCTTATCAAACAGTCAGGAGGGGAACCTGCAAATTTCCTCGACGTTGGAGGAACGGCTGACGCAGAACGCGTGGAGACCGGCTTTCGAATCATCATGAAGGATCCGAACGTAAAAGCCATATTGGTAAATATTTTTGGAGGAATCGTCCGTTGTGACCGAGTAGCCCAGGGTATCGTGGATGCGTACAACAATTTGGGAGATTCAATCAACATTCCCATTATCGTGCGATTGCAAGGAACTAATGCCGTGGAAGCCAAAGAGCTTCTCGATGCAAGCGGACTTGATGTGATCTCTGTTGTGGAATTCAAAGAAGCCGCGGATAAAGTGCAGGAGGTTCTTTCATGAGTTAAAACCCTGCCCAGGGCACAAACAAGATTAAAATTCCCGGACCATACGTCCGGGAATTTTGTTTTAATGAAGTTTCATAGTGAGATTGAAAACTTCATGATTTCGTGGATTTCCCCAAAGAAATGATGAAATATGGATGTTTTTGAACTACCCGATTTCCGTTAATGCGTCAGGCGAATGAAAAAAGTTTGACTGGTTTTTGAGCTTTGATGAGAAGATCATCCTTCAAAGCCAAAATTCCAGACATGAGCTTAAGATATTGAATATCTGATTATTAGAGCTTATTTTTCGTTCTGTTTTGGCTCCGTTTTTTCACTACCCGTTTTCGGTGATTTTTGAAAATCCCTTTTTTGGGGATTGTTTGGCATTCCAATTACGCTTTACATTTGGACTATGATTTGACCGCAAGTTCAGATCCTTCTTTAACAGACAATTTACCGGAAAGCAAAATTTAATATATGAGGTAAAACTACTTTTCTCTTCTTGTTCAGATTTTAAAGGCCAAAGTCGCCTGATCCATTTAAAGGCCTCGCAGGCCAAATTCAAGACACTGAAATCAGTTGAACCTTTTCGCTTCTCCGCTCACCGGCAGTTTTCCCATTTTTGAAATAAACTTTAGAGTTGAACAGTATAAACCTAAATATTTCAATTATGAAAAAGATAACTTTAATCCTCGGTCTGACTTTAATGAGCCTTGCAGGGTACGCTCAGCAGTCACAAAACGATTCAAACGATTTACAAAATCAAGAACGAGAATCATCCTACATTATTGTACTCGATGATACCGTGGTAGATGGCAATATCGACATGCTATTGAAAGGCAGTGAATTACACACGGATGACTTTGCTCGAGAGCCGTCACACGAACTGGTTCATGACGAGCAGGAGGACTTCAGCCTGGAAGGAAAGTTGGTCGAAGGAGCCTATTCCTACAACGAATATGCAATCAATCACAAGCCGGGAGCCCGAGTATCCGTAGCAACTTCCTAGTTGCATTGCAAAAAGTTATCTTCCCTAATATCCAATTGAAAACTAAATAAAACCATATAGAAATAAATTTACACGCCATGAAAAAGACAATTTTAATTATCGCTTTGACCCTATCAGGAACAGCACTATTCGCTCAGGATGCAGGGCAAAAAGAAAAAGTAACCAAGTATGTGACGACTTTTCCCAATGGAGAAGAAGCCATAACGATCACCGACAGATCCTCGGCTGAAAGTTTGGAACTCGCATCAGCAGACAACTTTTACAAGTATGAGATTTTGGATTCATCGAATCATGAATTGGTCCACGGGTCCGACAACCGCGGCAAGGTATGCGACATCGACAAGAGCAAACTCGACGAGGGGACATACACCTTGAAGGTATACACGGCTGATTTCGTTATCACCTCTGACATAACCATTGCCAACGAGGCCGAAGGACGAATTCAATAGAGTTGAACTTCTTTGAGGAACAAAAGAAAGGGATAAAAAAAAGGGATCAAAAAAAAGGGAAATCTAATTGTTAAACCAAATCACAACGCTATGAAAAAGACACTATTAATTGCAGCTATTGCCCTGATCGGCACTTCTGCCTTCGCCCAAACCGACACAAACAAACAATCTGAAAAAGTCACCAAGTATGTGACAACTTTTCCGAACGGGGAAGAAGCCATCACCATTACGGATAAATCGAGCTCATCCAAGTTGGAGCTGTCATCTGCCGACAATTTCTACAAGTACGAGATCCTGGAGACCGCCAATCATGAATTGGTTCACGGATCGGACAACCGCGGAAAAGTATGCGACATTGACAAAACAAAGCTGGATGAGGGAACGTATACGCTCAAAGTGTACACCGATGACTTTGTAATTACTTCTGATATCACTATTGACAAAGAAGGGGAAGCAACTGGCGCATAAGATCCTAAAATCCATAATCATGAAAAATAGAATCAAATTTACACTCTTGCTTTTCGGATTTATGGGATTTTCTCAAAGCGTCAAACAGAATGAAAAAGGTAGAACGGTTACCTTTCCCAATGGAGATGAATCCATTGTGATCACTACCGGTAAACAGGCCAATTTGTTGAAACTGACCTCACAAAACCAAACCGATCGATTCGAGGGTCTTGAACTTTCAAATCATGAGGCAGTCCATCAAAGAGAGCTCCCGGGCATGGACCCGGGGCTCGACAGCCTGACGCAATACTACTCGCAATACAGTGTTTACCGCGAGGAGGAAATCGAACCGGAAGAGCAGGACGAGGGCAGTGAAGCCTAATGCAAATCCAAACGTAAAATCAACAGCCAAACCGAACTAATAAAGAAGCCATGAAAACCAAGACAAAAATTAAAAGTTTGATCTTATTTGCCATCAGCATGCTGGTCTCAGGTGTCCAAATGCAGGGCCAGGCCTTTGACAGCATAGATACGAATCCTCAGGACATTGCCTATTATCGTCCGGGACTCAAGAGTAAGCCCCAGGTAAAGGTGGTTTATGGCAGACCCCAGGCTCAGGATGACATCGTATTCGGAACTCAGGTTCCCTTTGGCGAGGTTTGGGAAACTGGCAGCAATGAATCAACAGAAGTCCAATTCTTTTGCGATGTCATGTTCGGAAACAAATTTGTGCGGGCGGGGAAGTATGTTTTGTACACCATACCCAACAAATACTACTGGACGATTATTCTGAATGAGAAAACAGACACCTATGGGGTTCATTTTTACGATCCTGAGTACAATGTTGCCAAGATCGAAGTGCCCGTTCAAAAGGGAAGCAAACTGGAGGTTTTTTCGATAGGCTTCAATATGAAGGATTACGGTACGCAAATGACACTGGGTTTTGCCAGAACAAGGGTGAAAATTCCTTTGTACACAGAAGAGAGTTTAATATCCAAAATATAATTATTGATTGACGCCTCTTCGGATTTATGGTTTTGATGCCATTCTGCCTTGGATCCGGGGAATTCAAAAAAAAGGGGAATTGATTTGAAAATGGGTTTGTCTGAGTTTCAGATGAACCTATTTTCATATGTATTTACGATGTATTCGCAACTGTCTTTCTTTCCAAACCATCTATACCTGTTTCTGGCCACAGAGTCGTAGATCGAATCTCGCACTTTTCTCGGCAGGATTCGAAACACAGTCGTTAGGTTCCAGGGGAATCTCAGACCCGACGCAATTTTCAGTACCGCGTCCGATTTTTCGTGTATTTGTCCGTTTTCAACTAGCAAGATGGAATTCATTTCTATAATTTTGTAATTCAGGTGTAACAAAAGTTTTTTAGAAGCGTCTGATTGAAGGGAGGAGAACAGGAACTTTTCCCGAGTGTCGTGTTTCAATATGAAGCGAACAGACGAGTTGCAAAGATTGCAGATTCCGTCGTAAAGAATCACCGGCCTGTCTTTTGGTATTTGCATGGCACGAATTTATAAAAGATATCTTAGGAATAACTTAAAGTCAACATATGATCGTATTTAAAAATGTGCACAAGTCCTATCCGATGGGCAAGGAATCTCTTCATGTGCTTAAAGGACTGGATCTCGATATTCAAGAAGGTGAGTTCGTCTCCATTATGGGATCTTCGGGCTCGGGTAAATCAACCATGTTGAACATCATAGGCCTGCTGGATTCACATGATGAAGGCGAATACTACCTGAACGGTCAGTTGATCGAGAAACTCGATGAAAAGAAAGCAGCGGTTTTGAGAAACAAGTTTTTGGGATTTGTGTTTCAATCCTTCAATCTCATCAACTATAAAACCGCACTGGAAAATATTGCCCTACCATTGTATTACAAGGGAGTCGGGCGTAAGGAGCGAAACAAGATCGCCTATGAATACCTTGAGAAAGTAGGTCTTGCGGACTGGGCCAACCACCTGCCCAGTGAATTGTCCGGAGGACAAAAGCAAAGAGTCGCTATTGCCCGTGCTCTGGTCACTAAACCGAAAGTAGTCCTCGCGGATGAACCCACGGGCGCCCTGGATTCTGTCACCTCCAAACAGGTCATGGAGCTGTTGACCGAGATTCACAGGGAAGGCATGACCATAGTGGTAATTACCCATGAGGAGGACATAGCAGCTCGAACCGAACGTGTAGTCAGGCTCAAAGACGGTCTGATCATGAGCGACGAGCAAGTTCAAATGGCCTAGTAACGTTTTTTCCCCTAAACGATGTTTGACATTGACCGCTGGCGTGAAATTTTCCAATCCATTGGAAAGAACAAGATGAGAACCTTTCTCGGGGCTTTCACCGTGGCTCTTGGGATCTTTATTTTCACTGTGCTTTATGGAATGGGCAACGGTTTGAAAACCACCTTCAAGTCGTTCTTTGTCGACGATGCGACTAACGTGATCTTCATTTATCCGGGCAACACCTCGGAGGCCTACAAAGGGTTCAAGGAGGGACGCAGGATCCAGTTGAAAAACGATGACATAGAAGATATCCTGAACGTTTTTGGCGATAAGATCGAGTACTACTCCGCCCGGGTTTACAAAAGCGCGCAAGCCCTGTACAATAATGAGACCGGAAACTACAGTATCAGGGGGGTACATCCTCAGCACCAGTTTTTGGAGAACAACATTATGATCGAGGGTCGATACATCAATGAAAAGGATGTGCTCAATAAGACCCGTGTTACCGTCATAGGAAGACTTGTAGAGGAAGATCTGTTCAAAACAGAGAAGGCTTTGGGTAAATTCCTGGAGCTCAACGGAATCACCTACAAGGTCGTGGGTGTTTTCAAAGACGCAGGAGGAGACAATGAGGAACGAATGATCTACACGCCTGTGTCAACTACCCAGCTCGTGCATATGAACACCGATCATATTGACCACATCTCCTTGTCGTACAACAGGGATATAGGCGTCAATGGAGCGAGAAAATTGGCGGGTGATCTGTCTAAATATCTGAAAGAAAAACATTTTATCTCTCCGAAGGATCGAAGCGGAATTTTTATCCGCTCCGTATTTGAAAATTTTGAGCAGAATATGCAGTTTGCCAATGTCCTTCAGATCATCGTGCTGTGGATCGGGATAGGAACCCTGTTCGCTGGAGCCATCGGTATCGGTAACATCATGGTTTTCGTGGTCAAGGAACGAACCAAGGAACTGGGAATCCGCAAGGCCCTTGGCGCAACTCCCGGATCGATTGTTGGGTTGATACTGCAGGAGTCGATCTTCATAACGGCTCTTGCCGGCTATCTGGGCTTGATGATCGCGGTTTTCACCTTGAGCAGCATAGGCAACAGTTTGGAAGACTATTTTATAACGGACCCCCAGGTGAACACGAGCACAGTTGTTAGCGCTACTGTGATCCTGGTCCTTGTGGGTGCCCTGGCAGGATATGTCCCTGCAAGAAGAGCAGCCAAGATAAAACCGATCGTAGCACTTGCTGATGATTAATACACAGATCCCATGAAATTCATTTTTGACAGAGATACCTGGCAGGAAATTTTCGGCTCGATCAAAAAGAGCAAACTCAGAACTGCGATTACCATTATCGGGGTTCTCTGGGGTATTTTTCTCTTTATCACCCTACTGGGGGCCGCCCGGGGTATGGAAAATGGATTTGATCGCGAGTTCAAGAACCTGGCGACAAACAGCATCTTCTTGTGGTCACAGCGGACCAGCATGCCACATAAGGGTTTTCAAAGAGGAAGATGGCACAATCTAAAGATCCAGGATGTAGACGCCATCAAGAAGCAAGTGCCTGAGATCGCTTTTGTTGCTCCGAGAAACGTGAAAGGCGTATTCGGTGACTCGCCAGCTACCGTCAAACGCAATACCAATTCTAAGACCTATAAGCTTTTTGGGGATTATCCCATTTTGGACAATGTCAACAAAGTCAAGCTCATCGAAGGGAGATTTCTCAATGTGAATGACATTGAAAAAGAAAAAAAAGTGGCTATTATCGGGGAGAAAGTAGTCGACGAGCTGTTTGAATCGGATGAGCAAGTGGTCGGGAACTATGTCGAGATCAATGGCAGCTTTTTCCAGGTAGTGGGCATTTACAAAGAAAGGACAGGAGGAAGCTTTGAGTCTGACGACTCCATCTATATACCCTTCACAACCTATCGAAGGATAAACAACATGGGAGACAACATTGGATGGATGGTCATCGCGGCTTATCCTGAGGCCGATATTCTTCAGGTTGAAAAGGACGTTAAAACCGTCATGAGAAGAAGGCACAGTGTGCATCCTGATGATGAGAGAGCCTTCGGGTCGTTCAATTTTGGGGAGATGTTTAAGAGGATTACAGGCTTCGTCAAAGGAATCAAGTTCCTCACCTGGTTTGTGGGGATTGCCACGCTCGTTGCAGGTGTGATCGCGATTGGGAGCATTTTGCTGATTACCGTCAAGGAGCGAACCAATGAAATTGGAATACGTCGTGCTTTGGGGGCCACGCCCGGCAATGTAAAGGGAATGATCGTTCTGGAGTCCATATTTCTGACGCTCATAGCCGGAATCCTCGGTTTTATTTTTGCGGGCGGAGTTCTGATGCTAATCAATTCGAGCACCCAAAACATCGATTTTCCGTTTACAAATCCAACAGTCAACATTCCGATTGCCGTGGGAGCCATTCTGGCACTGGTGATCTTTGGAAGTTTGATCGGTATGATACCGGCCCAGCGGGCAGTTAAAATTCGGCCCATTGAGGCACTAAGAGAAGAATAAGATTAATCAAATTATAAAAACTCGATGAAAAAAATTATCATATTTTCTATCATAGGCCTGGCGTTTATAGCTGTTTTGGTCTGGTTTGGCAAGATGAACAGCAAGTCTCCGATCCAGTTTGAGACCGAGAAACCCTTCAAGACGGACATCGTCCGTAAAACGGTTGCGACGGGCAAGGTAACTCCGGTCGAAGAGATTGAGATCAAGCCCCAGGTATCTGGGATCATTGACAAAATATACCTTGAGGAAGGAGTTCAGGTGAAAAAAGGAGACTTGATCGCCCAGATCCGGGTTGTGCCGAACGAACAGGCCCTTGCCAGTGCCCGTGGAAGGGTCAACAAGATGAAGCTGCAACTTGACAATTCAGAGATCGTATACAAGAGAAACAAAAAGCTCTACGACAGTGGTGTAATTTCGAAGGGTGACTTTGAGGTTATCGAACTGAATTACAACCAGGCCAAAGAGGACCTGATCAACGCGCAGAACGACTACAAGATCATCAAGGAGGGCTCAACCGGGGCTTCCGGGATGGCGAATACCATGATACGCGCAGAAGTCGACGGCACCATACTGGAAATTCCGGTAAAGGTGGGTTATCAGGTCATTCAGAGCAACAATTTCAATGCGGGAACCACAATTGCTTCGATTGCCGACATGAGCAAAATGATCTTTGAGGGCAAAGTGGACGAAGCCGAAGTCGGAAAGATCAAGAACAATACGGATCTTGAAATCTCGCTGGGGGCGATTCCTGACAAGACTTTTCCGGCAAGGCTGAATTTTATAGCGCCAAAAGGCACCGAAGAGAATGGTGCTGTGCAATTCACGATCAAGGCTGATGTAACCCTTGACGAGGACTACTATCTCAGGGCGGGTTACAGCGCCAATGCTGAGATCATCCTCGAAGAGAAAGACAGCGTTCTGAGTATTCGCGAAGCCTTGCTCAAGTTTGACAAGGAAACGGAAAAACCCTATGTCGAAGTGAAGACAGGAGAAGATTCTTTTGAGAGGAGGGATCTCGAGCTGGGAATCTCAGACGGCATCAACGTTGAGATAGTTTCTGGAGTCACCGAGGAAGACGAAATCAAAATCTGGAACAAAACAGAGAAACCGGATGAAGAGGAAGAGGAAACCGAAGAAGGCGAATAATTAAAATTTCCTTTAAAATAATGACATTTATCAATGGCTTTTTGAATTTTTTTCTTGAAATTTATAGTGTTAATAAAAAAGGATTTTAAGCCATGGAGACAAAATTAGTTTATTTAAGTGATTTGAAATTTAATTTGAAGGTATGGAAGGCCGAATTGAGATTTCACCGAAAGGAAATGGAGAAGTTTGAAAAGAAGCTTGAGGCCATAGCCAAAAGAAACCCCGGGGTAGAGGCAATGGCTCCTTTGGAAAGCTTTCAAAATAAGATCATCCGCGAAAAGGAAGTAATCGGCAGAATGCTTCAGAGAATACGAATGAAGAGAAAGATTATCGAATCGGGAGACCTGTCAGAGGAAATGGATACTCGCCTGAGAAATCAATCTACTTCGATGAGGGATGACATGAAGACCTACATCAAATTGCATTATGAACTGAAAGAAGACCTGATGGACTATTTGCTCCGCTGGCTGTAATCATAAAGCTGAAACCACTAGCAAAGCCCCGCAACCGCGGGGTTTTTTATTTGAACTGGTCAGCTACTTTTTCTGCTTTTTTGGTCTCGCTGTAATCGTAAAAGCCTTCTCCCGCTTTCACGCCCAATTTGCCCGCCCGAACCATGTTGACCAGAAGTGGACAAGGAGCATACTTCGATTGGCCAAAGCCTTCATAAAGGACTTTCATAATCGATAGACAAACGTCCAGGCCGATAAAATCAGCTAGCTGCAAGGGGCCCATCGGATGGGCCATGCCCAGTTTCATCACAGTGTCAATTTCTGTAACTCCGGCAACGCCTTCATGCAAGGTCAGAATGGCTTCATTGATCATCGGCATAAGGATTCGGTTTGCGACAAAACCGGGATAGTCATTGACTTCTACCGGAATTTTGCCCAAGGTCTCCGATACCTTCATGATGCGCTCTGTAACTGTGTTTGAAGTAGAATAACCGCGAATGATCTCAACAAGTTTCATGATTGGCACCGGGTTCATAAAATGCATTCCGATGACCTGATCCGGGCGGCTGGTAGCCGCAGCAATCTCCGTAATTGAAATGGACGAAGTATTGGTAGCCAATATGGCATGCTCAGGCGCAAAACTGTCCAGGTCTTTGAAGATGGTCTTTTTGAGCCCTGGATTCTCTGTTGCAGCTTCAACGATGAGTTCGGAATTGGCAACCCCTTTTTCCATCGAGGTAAAAGTGCTTATCCGACCCAAAGTGGCATTTTTCATGTCGAGGTCTATTTTCTCTCGTGCCACCATTCGATCCAGGTTCTTCTCTATGTTCGACAGGCCCCGACTCAGAGCCTCTTCCGAAATATCTATGAGATTCACATTGTATTCATGCTGAGCAAAGACATGGGCAATTCCGTTGCCCATGGTTCCCGCTCCTATTACCGCGATATTTTTCATTGTCTAATAATTTAAATCAATCACGTGGCGGCATGGTGCCGAAAACGTGATCCCAGAAGGGCGTACTGACCCCGAATGCCTTATTGGGATACTTGTAATGGTGCAGGCTGTGATGCCTCCAGATGTACTTGAAACGCTTCGGTGGCTTCGCTACATGAGTTGCCCTGTGTAAAAAGGAATACAAGAGGTAACCCAGGAAAAAGCCCGGAAAGAAGGCCCAGGTATAATTGCTGTAACCCAATAGAGAAAAAACGCCATAGAACATCAAAAACAAAACAGAAGCCATGAGCAGACCCGGAACCGGTGGCATCAGCAGTCGCTCCGTATCTCTCGGAAACAAGTGGTGGGATCCGTGCATGATAAAATGGAAACGCTTGATGAACTTATTGTCGGATATCCAGTGGAACAAATAGCGGTGCAACAAATACTCAGCAAGCGTCCAGGTGAAGAGTGCAAAAACAAAAAAGCCCGCAAACACCAGGGCGTCAATTCCTCTGACCGCAATGGCATAATAAATCAGAAATGCGATCACTGATCCGTATACAATTATGTTTTGGGTCAATGAGGTTTTCGTCAAACTCTCCAAAAAGGGATTTTTAAAAATGGTTGCAGAGCCTCTGTGATGCTCCGTGGTTACTTCTAATGACATGACTCTAAATGTTTTATTATTCTGAATAATTAAAAATTGGCTATGATCTGATATGCCAGCTTCAATGCCTCGGTTCCCTGACGCAGAGATACGACCGGTGTTGAGTCTTCCTCAATCGCCTGGGCAAAGGAATCGAGCTCATCCAGGATGGCATTGTTCTGGACGACTTCAGGATTTTCGAAATAGATTTGTTTTTTAATGCCTTCTGCATTCTGCAGGATCATCGCAAACTCGTCGGGACTCTCCGGTGCATCCTTCATCCGAACTACCTCATTTTTCTTCTCCAAAAAATCCACTGAAATATAGGCATCCTTCTGAAAGAACCTGGACTTGCGCATGTTCTTCAGTGAGATCCTGCTGGATGTCAGGTTGGCCACACATCCATTTTCGAAAACGATCCTGGCATTGGCAATGTCAGGGGTGTCGCTGATTACAGACACTCCGCTGGAGCGGACCTCTTTGACCGGGGAGTTGACCACGCTCAGAATGATGTCCAAATCGTGGATCATCAGATCCAAAACCACGGGCACATCGGTTCCTCGCGGGTTGAATTCTGCCAATCGATGGGTCTCTATGAACATCGGATTGTGGATCTTGTCTTTCACCGCCAGAAAAGCGGGATTGAACCTCTCTACATGCCCAACCTGTCCTTTTACTCCATGTTTTTTTACCAAATCCCGAATCTTTTCGGCCTCTTCAACGGTTTTTGTGATCGGTTTCTCGATAAAAATGTGCTTTCCTCTCTCTATGGCCATCCGGGCGCAATCGAAATGATTAAGTGTTGGTGTCACGATGTCAACGACATCAACTTCATCGATAAGGGCTTCGAGGTCTTGGAAGCGCCGATAGCCAAATTCTTTTTCCACCGAATTCGCATTCTCATCATCGGGATCGTAGAATCCGGCGAGTTCAAATTGCTCCGACTGCTTAAGCAGTTTTAAATGGATCTTACCTAAATGACCTGCTCCTAGTACACCTGCTTTAAGCATGTTGATTTTTTTTTCAAAAGTACGAAAACAGGTAAAGAATTGAAATGAAGATGTTAGTTTTTTATGCAAGGCCCAAGTTGACCTATTCTCGCACGACAACAGCTATTTTCCTCCCATCAGGACTGATCGCCAATCGGCTGAAACCGCTGAGAGGCAGGTCGCTTTCAATGATCACGGGAAGCCATTCTTTTGAAATGTCGGCTCTGTAATGAAATAGTCCAGTTTCATTTCCCATAAGAATGCTTCCTGAACGCGTCCATACCAGGTCCTGAGAGTCTTCAAGTGCATCCGTAATGTAAACGGATTCCGAATTTGTCGGATCGATTGCGTAAATCTCGGGGCTTCCATGCTCCAGGCTGATAAAGCTCATTTTTCCCTGGTAACCGTTTGCGGTAGATGGTATATTCTGGAGGGACCGCCCGATATTTTTTTCCAGGGGATAGCGAATGTCGTATTTGAAGTTGCTGACTTGCAAGGTTTCGATGTCACCAATGACAAAGGAAACCAGTGTTTTTTCATTGAACCACAAGTAGTATCCTACCCTGAGACTGGGCAACATGATTTCAGGCGGCTTTTTCTTGAAGGCATACTTATAGAGGTGCTGCGTGTCGTCTTTGTTCAATCGGACACATGTGAAGTATTTTTTCTTTTTGGGATAGGGGGCAGGGGAGTACTCGCTGTCAGGGGTATTTGTTATCCATGTCCTGTATCCTTCACTCAAATTGTATTGAGCAATATCGGTCTGGCCCTCGCGCTCTGAAGCAAACATGACTGTCAGACCATCTTCTGTAAACATGGGTTGATTGTCATAGCCAGGGTTGGCAGAGATGTTGATGGGGTTGCTCAGGCGGATGCTGGTTCCGTCTTCTGACAAATCGAAAACATAGATCTCACTGGGGGACTGGGCCAGGGCAAAAGCACAGTACAATGACATCAAAATTGAGGGGATCATTTTGATTGACATGGACAAAAATATTAAGCTATTCAATCTCAAAGATAGGCTATCGAGCAGACAAAAAAAAATCTCCGGATCCATCCGGAGATTCTTTTTGAAACAATGGTACGTCTTGTTTAGAAACAATATTTGTTATTATCAATTACGATCTTGGCAATTGTCTTTCTCAAAGCGATCACATTGGGCATGTTCGTATATTTTGTAAATCGCTTCAGACCCATCATCATCATGCGTTGCTCATCGCCTTCTGCAAAATAGGAGATGGCTTCTCTTCCCATGTCACCGGTCTTGTTTACCGCGTTGTAAAGATTGAGTTTGGCCATGGCGATTTGTCCCTCCGCTTCGGCTTCCGATTTCATCAGGGCCACTTTTTCAGCCTTTAAAATTGCACTTTCAGCCATATAGATCTCGATGAGAACCTCTGCAGCAGCTAAAACCAGTTGCTGGTGCTTCTCAAGTTCCATGCCGAAGGTCTCGACAGCTTTGCCCGCAATCATCAAGAAGGCCTTTTTCAACTTGCCCAGAACCTCCTTTTCTTCGGAGAAAAGAGCGGAATAGTCAGGGGTGTCAAACGAAGGTATCGCCATCAGGCTTTTTCCTACCTCCATGGCTGGGGTCAGTAAATCAATTTCCCCGCGCATCGCCTTCTTAAGCAACATGCCAATGGTCAGCAACCTGTTGATCTCATTGGTTCCCTCATAGATGCGGGTAATTCTTGCATCACGCCAGGCAGACTCCATAGGGGTCTCTTTTGAGAATCCCATGCCTCCAAAGATTTGAATCCCTTCATCTGTCACAAACTGTGAGGTTTCGGATCCATATACTTTCAAAATAGCCGCTTCAATGGCGTATTCGCTGAATGCCTCCAATTCGGCTTCCTGGTGCGACTTTCCCGATTCAAGCAGCGAGTCAATGTAGTTCTGAATGTCTTTGGCCGCCCTGTATGAACCAGCATCAATGACGAAAGTGCGGGTGCTCATTTCAGCCAGTTTGGCCTGAATGGCTCCAAAACTGGAAATCGGCTGTTTGAACTGTATGCGCTCGTTGGCGTAACGAACCGATTCAGTAATTGTCCTTCTACTGGCATCCAGGCAGGCAGCAGCCAACTTGATGCGTCCCACATTCAGCGAGTTCAGTGCGATCTTGAAGCCCTTTCCCCGTTCAGAGAGCATATTCTCTACCGGGATCTTCGTGTCGTTGAAGAAAACCTGACGGGTGGATGATGAAGTGATTCCCAATTTCTTTTCTTCCTCTCCAAAAGTGACCCCGTTGGGATTCTCTTTGTCGTATTCCAGGAGAAAACCGGTAATGTTCTTGTCGTCTTCGATACGGGCGAAAACAATGAAGATTTCTGCAAAGCCTGCATTGGAAATCCACATCTTCTGCCCGTTTATGAGATAGTGCTTTCCATCTTCGGAGAGTGTAGCCGTTGTTTTGCCTGAGTTGGCATCACTACCGGCCCCGGGTTCTGTGAGACAATAAGCCCCGAATTTTTCACCGGCTGTGAGCACTGGCAGGTATTTGTTCTTTTGCTCTTCCGTACCGTAGAGAAAGATGGGCATGGTTCCTATTCCCGTATGAGCGCCATAGGCGGTGCCCAAAGATCCGGAAGCAGATGAAATATAGTCTGTGACGAGCATCGTCGAGACAAATCCCATTCCGATACCTCCGTAATTTTCCGGTATCGAAACTCCTAAAAAGCCCATTTCACCGGCTTTTCTCATCAATTCCTCCGTGAAGGCATAGTCTTTATTCTCAAATCTTTCCCTTTCAGGCCATACTTCTCTATCGATGAACTCGATCACGGCCTCCTTCATCATATTTTGTTCTTCTGTAAATTCTTCAGTTATAAAAACTTCCTCAGGACTTACATCGCGAATAAGGAACTCCGCTCCTTTAATCGCTTTTTTCATAGTTTCATTGCTCATGTGATTGTTTTTTAAAGTAGTTCATAAACGCCAGCTGCTCCCTGACCGGTTCCGACACACATCGTCACCAGTCCGTATTTGTTTTTTCGTCTTTTCATCTCGTTGAAGAGCTGCACGGAGAGTTTGGCTCCGGTGCATCCCAGTGGGTGTCCGAGTGAGATTGCCCCTCCGTTCACATTGACCGTTTCAGGGTTCATGCCGAGTTCCCGGATGACCGCCAGTGATTGTGAGGCAAAGGCTTCATTGAGCTCAATGAGCTCAATGTCATTCAGCTTCAGTCCGGCAAACTCAAGTGCTTTGGGTACGGCCTTGACGGGTCCTATCCCCATGATTTTAGGATCCACTCCCACGGCTGCGTATGACACCATGCGGGCAATGGGTTCCAGGTTAAGCTCTTTGACCATTTCCTCAGACATAACCAGGACAAAAGCGGCACCATCACTCATTTGCGAGGAATTTCCTGCAGTAACACTTCCGCGATTTGCAAAAACGGGTCTGAGCTTGGCAAGAGCTTCTATGCTCGTTCCCCGCCGGGGTCCTTCATCCGTTTTTACCGTGTAGCTTTTTGTCGCTCTCTTGCCATTGTCATCCAGGTAAACCTGCTCGACCTCAATGGGCACGATGTCTTCATCAAACAATCCTTCCTGTTGCGCTTTCAGGGATTTCATATGCGAACCGTAGGAAAACTCGTCCTGATCTTCACGGCTGACCTTGTATTTCTGCGCCACGGCCTCGGCTGTGAGTCCCATGCCCCAATAGTAGTCCTCATGCCCTTCTTTGGCTGACTGGTAATTGGGAACCGGCCTGTAGCCTCCCATGGGAATGTAACTCATGCTTTCAACACCACCCGCGATGATGCAATGGGCCATGCCCGACTGTATTTTGGCAGTGGCGATGCTTATCGTCTCCAAACCTGAGGCACAATAGCGATTCACGGTCATGCCAGCCACTTCATCGCTCTTGATTCCCATCAAGGAAATCAGTCGTCCGACATTGAGCCCCTGCTCAGCTTCCGGCATGGCGTTTCCAACAATTACGTCGTCAATTCGGCTCCTATCCAGGGCAGGAACTTGTCCCAGGAGATATTCTATCGTTTCAGCGGCCAGCTCATCCGGCCTTTTGAATCTGAAGGTGCCACGGGGTGCTTTTCCAACCGCGGTCCTGTATCCTTTAATTATATAGGCTGTTTTCATAATCTAGTTTCTAAGAGGTTTACCTGTCTTCAAGGTGTGTTCTATGCGCTCAAGTGTTTTTCTTTCGGTCAAAAGCGAGAGAATCGCCTCACGTTCAAGGTCCAGCAGATATTGCTCGCTCACCATAGTTGGTTCCGAGAGATCTCCACCTGCCATGACATAGCCCAGTTTGTTCGCGATCTTCTTATCGTGTTCCGAGGCGTATTTGCCCTGGAACAAGCTGTCGGTTCCGACCAGGAACATTCCCATTGCCTGTTGGCCCAGAACCTTGACCTGCTGGGGTGCAGGTTGGGTATACCCGTCTTCGAGCATTTGAAGGGCGTGCCTTTTTGCTGTGGCAATCTGTCTGTCGGCATTGACTACAATCAGGTCCTTTCCCTGCTGATAGTATCCCATGTCATAGGCTTCGACGGCCGAGGTGGCCACTTTGGCCATGGCGATATTGATAAACGCATCTCGCAGTCGATTCAGTTTCACATCATCTTTAGCCCAGAGATCCGAAACCCTTTTGGTCATTTCTTTGGTTCCGGCTCCTGCAGGAATAATACCCACTCCGAATTCGACCAGTCCTGTGTAGGTTTCCGCTGCGGCAATCACCTTGTCAGCGTGCATGCTCATTTCACAGGCTCCGCCAAAGGTCATTCCCCGTGGGGTGATCAGGGTAGGCACAGAGCTGTAGCGAAGACGCATCACAGTGTCCTGAAACATTTTGGTTGCCATTGCAAGCTCGTCGTACTCCTGTTCAATGGCAAGCATGAAGGCCATAGCAAGATTGGCTCCCACTGAAAAATTTGCGGCCTGGTTCCCCAAAATCACGGCTTCGTATTCCTGCTCAGCCAGGTCAATTCCCTTATTGACCGCTTGAAGGACCCCGCCTCCAATTGTATTCATTTTCGACTGAAATTCAACGTTTAAGATTCCGTCACCTAAATGTTGAATCGAGGCCTCGCTGTTGTTCCAGATCGTTTGGGCCTCACGAATGTTGTCAAGGATGATAAAGGCATCCTGCCCGGGTACTTTGAGCTGTTCGTTTTTCTCAAGGTCGTAATAATAGGTGGCGCCATTCTGAACCGTGTAGAAGGATTTCTGCCCATTCTTCAGCATCTCTTTCACCCACTGTCCTACTTCATAGCCTTCTTCTGAGATGAGTTCCAATCCTTTTTCGACACCAATGGCATCCCAAATCTGGAAGGGTCCGTGCTCCCAGCCGAATCCCGCGCGCATCGCATCGTCAATTCGATATAGTTCATCGGAGATTTCCGGAATCCGGTTTGATGCATAAGCGAACAGGGCAGCGAGGGTTTTTCTGTAGAACTCTCCGGCTTTGTCCTGACCCTTGATCAGAACCGCGAACCTGTCGATCACCTTGTCAATGTTCTTGGTCAGGTTGAGGGTCGTGAATTTCGCTTTTTTTGATTCTTTGTACTCCAGGGTGTTTAGATCCAGGGCCAGTATTTTCTTTTTCCCATCCGCATCGGTTATTTTTTTGTAGAAACCTTGCCCAGATTTGCTGCCCAGCCATTCCTTATCCATCATGGTTTGAACAAAATCAGGGATTTTGAATGTCTCCTGCATTTCATCTGCCGGGGCATTGTTGGCAACTCCATTGGCCGTGTGTACAAGCGTGTCAAGCCCTACGACATCAATTGTTCTGAAGGTTGCTGATTTGGGACGCCCGATCAGGGGACCCGACAGTTTATCAACTTCCTCTACCGTCAAATCCAGTTCCTTGACAATGTGGAACAAGCTCATGATGCCAAAGATCCCGATCCGGTTTCCAATAAAAGCCGGGGTGTCTTTGGCCAACACTGAGGTCTTGCCCAGAAACTTTTCACCGTATTCCATCAAAAATTCGACGACTTCTTGTTCACAATTCGGTCCCGGTACCACTTCAAACAACTTCAAGTATCGGGGTGGGTTGAAAAAATGGGTTACGGCAAAGTGTTTTTGAAAATCTTCGCTGCGCCCTTCATTCATCATGCTAATTGGGATACCTGAGGTGTTTGATGTTACCAGACTGCCTTTTCTCCTGTGGGCCTCGATCTTTTCAAATACCTGCTTCTTAATGTCGAGTCTTTCAACTACCACTTCAATCACCCAATCGGCTTCCTCAATACGCTGTATGTCATCTTCAAGGTTTCCTGTAGAAATCCGATTCGCATAGGAGGCACTGTAGATTGGCGAAGGTTTTGACTTGAGTGAGGCCTGGAGGCTGTCATTTACGATCCGGTTTCTTACCTGTGGATCCTTAAGGTCCATTCCTTTGGCTTTTTCCTTCTCGGACAATTCTCTGGGCACAATGTCCAATAAAAGAACTTCGACCCCGATGTTGGCGAAATGACAGGCGATGCCTGAGCCCATGATCCCGGAACCGATAACAGCTACTTTTTTAATGCGTCGTTTTTTCATCTATACGTCAATTTTCATATGATTTCTCAAGTGGTTACTCTTCAAAAATGGCCTTTTCCTGGATGAGTTGGTTGATCATTTCCGTGACCTCGAAAAAGTGATCGATCTTAATTTCATCCACCTTGTCTCTGATGGCCTGGTTGAACTTGTATACGGATGCTTTGGATATTTCTCTTTTTTCCCTTCCCAGATCCGTTAATTTGATAAAAACTCCTCGTCCATCCTGAGGATTGCGCTCCCTGCAGATGAGACCTTTTTCTTCCATGCTTTTCAGGGTTCTGGAAAGACTTGTGGCTTCCATGCCCATGGAAGGTCCAAGGGATGTTGATGGAGTTCCATGTTCCTGGTCAATGTAGAGAAGGGCCATTGCCATGGCCATAGTGCTCTGGTGTTTTGCTGCCTGTTCATTGTACGATTTGGCAACTGCCTGCCAGGTGGCTCGCAATGCATGGTCAATGGTTTTCTCTTTCTGCATGCCCAAATATAAAAAATAATACTATGCACGCATAATAAAATTAAAAAAAGTTGACATTCAAATAATATTTGTAATTTTAGAACACAACGAACAAGCAACCTTTAACTGGCACCTTATGGAAGTAAGAGAATTAATCGGGAAAATAACCTTGCAGGAAAATGTGAGCCCCATTGAAAGGAACAAGATCAATGGTACCTTCGTGATCCACATCCCCAACCCTTTAGCTACGTATTACAGTCGTTTCACAGAGGTTAACCGGCCCAATTCCATTGTTTTCGTCACAAAAGATGCAGTCTCCTTCGAAAAGATTTTAAGGGCGACGAGCAAGATCAACGCCCAGTTCGACTTTGGAATCAGCGGGGCCAAGTGTGAGGTGATGATTGGTAAAAACAAATACAGTGGAATTCGTGTCTTTGGCATAACGCGCTATTCCAACATCGACAAAATCCAGGAAGCGTACAAGGATACGGGGTTCGACTTTCATAAGAACGTTAGGATGAGCAAGGGTACCGACGCCATTATTCGCGTAAACAAATTTTTCAATATCGTCGATGTTGAAGAGGCTATCTACAGATCGCCGAATAACCCGGATCGTTTTTATTTTGAGGTGCCGCGTGACATGGACTGGCCGGAATTCAGGGAGCTCACCTTCGATATAAAAAACAATATTTCGGTCATCAACTACGATATCGCCAAGGGTATTTTCTACGAAAACGAAGGCATCACCGACATGCTTCGTGTCATCAAGCCAAACATCAGTGTGGATATGGTCAAGACCATTCGTGAAAAGTACCTCGACCGGCTCTCCTGATTTTTTATATTCGATTTCGCCTGAGATATTCCTATATTTGAATTTCTAAAATTCAAAATGGAAAAGATACTCATCGCCGATAAAGTCGTCAAGAACTTCGGCAGTTTCAAGGCTCTTAACGAAGTTTCCATCTCGGTTCCGCAAGGAAGCATCTTCGGCCTGCTCGGACCTAATGGCGCTGGCAAGACAACTTTCATTCGGATTATCAATCAGATCACCATGCCGGATGAAGGAGAGGTTCTTTTCGACGGTAGAAAGCTCAGACCAGAAGACGTGCACCAGATCGGATATCTGCCGGAAGAGAGAGGACTCTACAAAAGGATGAAGGTAGGGGAGCAGGCGCTTTACCTGGCCCAGCTGAAGGGTATGACTAAGAACGATGCCAGAACGAAGCTCAAGGAATGGTTCGAGAAGTTCGACATCGGACCCTGGTGGAATAAAAAAGTGGAAGAGCTATCCAAAGGCATGGCCCAAAAGGTTCAATTCATAATTACGGTTCTTCACGAACCGAAGCTCTTGATCTTTGACGAGCCCTTCAGTGGTTTTGACCCGATAAATGCGAACCTGATCAAAGATGAGATTCTCAATCTGAAAAAGAAAGGCGCTTCGATCATCTTTTCGACGCATCGGATGGAGTCTGTAGAGGAGCTTTGCGAATACATTGCCCTGATTCACGAGTCGAACAAGGTTTTGGACGGACGGCTCCTCGACATTAAAAAGCAGTTCAAGACCAATACCTTTGAAGTAGGCCTGGTAACCGACCGGAAAGACGACCTCATGCGCGATTTGAATGAGCGCTTTGTCGTGAGTGAAGCAGATTTCAAATCACTTGAAGATGACTTGAAACTGAACATCAAACTGGCAAACGGGGACACCTCCACCGAACTGATTCGCTATCTCAATACCAAGGCTACCATAAATCACTATGTGGAGCTCATCCCAAGTGCAAATGATATTTTCATCCAAACGGTAAACAGTAATTCCAAGACCGTACAGGCAAACGCATTATGAAAAAACTTCTTTTGATCATCGAAAGGGAATTTCTGTCGAAGGTGAGGAATCGAACCTTTATCATCATGACCTTTCTCAGCCCTGTGCTGATGGTGGGCATGATTGCCCTCGTTGCTTTATTGACCAAGAGCAGCATTGAAAAGAACACCTCTGTGGCCTATGTTGATGCTTCCGGGCTTTTTTCTCCGGATGACTTCAAGAGCAAGACGATTGATTTTGAAAACATGACGGAAATTGGTTTTGAAAAAGCGAAAATCATCGTTCAGGAATCTTCTCACGAAGGCCTGCTTTTCATTCCCAGAGGGGATTCCATCGACGTCATCGCAGAGGGGGTCCAATTCTTTTCGGACGAGTCTCCGAGCATGATCACTGTGGGGGAAGTGGAGAATTTGTTGCGTACCAAACTCGAGAACGAGAAGATGGTTCAGTCGGGCATTGATCTGAACAAGCTCGAAGCGTCGAAGGTGAAACTCGACATCAAACTCTCCAATTTCAGCGGAATCAAGTCTTCGAAGCTCATCAACGGCATTCGAATTGCCATTGGAATGGGGGCAGGGTATCTGATCATGATGTTCATCCTGATTTACGGTGCGATGGTCATGCGAAGCGTGATCGAAGAGAAGACAAGTCGTATCATAGAGGTGATTATCTCGTCGGTCAAGCCTTTTCAACTTATGTTGGGTAAAATTTTTGGAACAGCAGCAGCCGGGCTTACCCAATTTTTGATCTGGGGTCTTTTGATCACCATGATCTTTGTAGGAAGCTCTTATTTCTTTGGGGTGGATCTCAGCGAAGCTTCCAACTCAAATCCCAACATGGCGGTTCAGCAAATGGATGCTCAAATGGAGATGATTTCCCAGGATGAGAATCAAACGCTCTTCACGGAGCTACTCAATCTCCCTCTTGTCAGCATGTTCGTGTATTTCATCCTTTATTTCCTTTTGGGATACTTGTTGTACAGCTCGCTGTATGCGGCCATTGGGGCTGCCGTGGACAATGAAACCGATACGCAGCAGTTCATGCTCCCGGTTCTTCTTCCGCTGGTGCTCGGGGTTTACATTGGTTTTGCAACCGTGATAAATGATCCCCATGGCACGATTGCCACTGTTTTTTCGATGATTCCTTTTACCTCGCCGATTGTCATGCTCATGCGCATACCCTTTGGCGTACCCTGGTACCAGATCCTGATTTCACTCATCCTGTTGCTATTGACATTTCTCGTGGTGGTTTGGATTGCGGCCAAAATCTATCGAGTTGGAATCCTTATGTACGGAAAGAAGACGAATTACAAGGAATTGATGAAATGGATCCGATACTGACCTAAGATATATTACCATGCCAAGAATACTGATTGTTGAAGATGAAGATGCCATAAGAAGGGTTTTGTCCAAGATTATTCTCAATGAAGATGGCGAAATGGTCGTCGAGGAGGCCATGGATGGGGCAGAAGGTTATGAGATGATCCAGAAAACGGATTACGATCTTGTACTGTGTGACATCAAGATGCCCAAGATGGATGGGGTAGAGGTACTTCAAAAGGTTCAGGAGATCAAACCTGAGATTCCTTTCATCATGATATCGGGTCACGGTGAGCTCGAGACCGCTGTAGAGACCATGCGCCTGGGCGCCTATGACTATATTTCAAAACCCCCGGATTTGAACAGGCTCCTCAATGCCATTCGGAATGCGCTCGACAAGAAGAGCCTGATCGTCGAGAACAAGAGGCTGAAAAAGAAGGTAGACAAGAACTATGAGATGATTGGCCAGGGGGAAGCCATTCTCAGGATCAAAGAAATCATTGACAAGGTCGCTCCGACGGATGCCCGGGTCCTGATCACAGGAGACAATGGTACCGGAAAGGAGCTCGTTGCTCACTGGATTCATCAGAAAAGTGAACGTTCGAAGAAACCGATGGTTGAGGTGAATTGCGCCGCCATACCGTCCGAACTCATCGAAAGCGAGCTGTTTGGTCATATGAAAGGTTCCTTCACCGGAGCCAGCAAGGACCGGGCAGGAAAGTTCGAAGCGGCCCATGGTGGGACCATTTTTCTGGATGAAGTGGGTGACATGAGTCTATCCGCCCAAGCCAAGGTGCTTCGCGCCCTTCAGGAGAACAAGATCAATCGGGTCGGCAGTGACAAGGACATTAAAGTTGATGTTCGTGTTGTCGCAGCTACCAACAAGGACCTTAAAAAAGAAATCGAAAAAGGGAGGTTCAGGGAGGATCTTTATCACCGACTTGCGGTAATTCTCATTCACGTTCCATCCCTTGATGAGCGAAAAGAGGATATCCCGGAGCTCGTTTCGCACTTCTGCAGCCTGATCGCGGAAAGCCAGGGAAGCACCACGAAAAAATTCACCAAAGAAGCCCTGAGCCAGTTACAGAACTACAGCTGGACCGGTAATATTCGGGAATTGAGAAATGTGGTTGAGCGTTTGCTCATTCTGGGTGGAGAATCCATTTCAAAGGAAGACGTGCTGAATTTTGCGGGCAAATAGTTTGTCCGTTCAATTGCCCGGACGATTGGGCCCCCGCCGTTTGAATTCAGAGAGCAATCGCCTGTTGAAATCCGCCTCAGCCTTATAGAGAAGGAGAAGTTTCCTGGGAGAAAGCACCTTTCCAAGTTCCTTGTATTGCTCCTGTTTTGTCTCAAGAACATCCAATTCATTCTCAAACAGACCCTTCAGGAAATCTGTTGCCTGCGCATCGGAGAGTGCCTCCGGTCCGCCCATGGAATCCATCCTTTCTCGTTCAGCCCTTCGCTTTTCTACCCTTAGCTCGAATATCTTTTTTTCATAGGTGTTGTAGATGGGCCAGAATTTTTCTGCCTCCGCCGAACTCAGATCCAGTTCTTCGGTCAGATAGCCGGTCTTGAAGGCTTTGACTCTTTCATGCTGGCCTCTTCCTTGAGACCAGGCTGCCATGCTCAGGCACAAAACGATTCCAAAAAGCACTATTTTTTTCATAATCTCAGTTTTCATAGAGGATTTGATCCAGTTCTGTTTCGTTTAAATATGTATTCAATTCTTCATTGCTCAGGTTCGGGGCATTCAGCTCAACCTCCGGATAGGCTTCCGCAATATCATAGGCATTGAGGTCTAAGAGGTCAGATTCTATCCAGGAACTTATCTCTTCCTGTTCCAAATCACTCCAATCCAGGGACTTTTGATTTGTGTCCATGTACTGAATTCCAAAAAACAAGAGAATGGAGGCCGCAGCTGCCAACCAAATCAAATTTTTGACATCAGGCCTGTTCCTTGGGGGTTTTACTTCAAATTCCTCAAAATAACCCTCGGGAACTTTCAAACCCTTTTTTGAATCAGCTTTCAGACGGGTCATCAATCGGGTATCCAAAGACTCAAAATATTCCTCCGGCACACGAAACCCTTTTCTGTTTTCATCTGTTTTTTTCATCCTTCTGCATTTTTCAATATCCTTGATTCGATTTTCTTTTTAGCGTGGTGGTACGAAGCTTTGAGAGCACCCACGGAGGTATCGAGAATCTGAGACATCTCCTCGTACTTCATTTCCTGAAAGTATTTCATCCGAAACACCATCTGCTGCTTCTCGGGCAATTTGATGATGGCCTCATGCAAGCTGAGTTCCAACTCGTCCCCGTCGAAATAGGGATCGCTCTTGAGGTTCCTTACGCGTTCCTCCTGGACGTCTTCAAAACTCTGGTTCATTTTTTTAGCCCTGGTTTTCAATAAACTAAGGGACTCGTTGGTCGCAATTCTGAACATCCAGGTGAACAGGGCGCTGTCGCCCCTGAATTTGTCGATGTTTCTGTAGATTTTAATGAAAGTATTTTGCAAAACATCATCAGTATCGTCATGCAGCAGGACCAGGGTGCGAATATGCCAGTAAAGCCTTTTTTTATAAAGGTTTATCAATATGCGGAATCCCTCCTCTCTTTGAAGCGGGTTCTGCAACATTTCTATGAGCTCTTTATCTTCCAGGTCGATCACTTTATCATAAGACGGCCACAAAGCCAAAAGGTTTAATCCAAATGCAGAAATCAGAACCGCATGGAAAGTTTCAAGTTGAGAACTCGACTCGTCAAATAATTAGGTATTCCTACGTAACGGTCTGCTGACACGTCACGAACCCAGGTGTTGGTAATCGAATTCTGATTGTCAAACATATTGAAAAGCTCCAGTCCGGCAATCAACTCCCTGAAGGGCTTTTGCCATTTTTTTCTCGGGGGATTCTTCGGATCCACGATTACATAGGATATGCCCAGGTCGGTTCTGAAATAATCGGGCAGCCGGTTCTGATAAAGATACGGATCTGCGTAAGAAGGAGATCCACCCGGAACTCCGGTGCTGTAAACGAGGTTCAGATACATGCGCAGTGTGGGGACCGCCGGGACATAGTCCTGAAACAGAATGGCTGCTTTGAGCCTTTGGTCGGTCGGTCTTGAGATATAGCCCCTGTCATCTATATTCTCTTTGGTTTGAAGGTACCCCAAACTTATCCAGGATTCGGTTCCCGGAACAAACTCACCATTCCATCTCAGGTCCAATCCCGCTGCGTAGGCAATGGCATTGTTTCTGGCCCTGTAACGGATGCGCACATTGTCGATGGTAAAAGGATTGACATCGGTAAGATCTTTGTAGTAGGCCTCACTGACCAATTTAAAAGGACGTCCCCAAAGCGAAAAGCTGTAGTCGTTTCCGATTACGATGTGAATGGCTTGCTGTGCTTTCACCTCGGGATGAACTGTTCCGAGTGAGTCCCTGAGCTCCCGGTAAAAAGGAGGCTGATGATAGTACCCTCCTGAAATACGAAACAACATGTCCTTGTCCCAATCCGGTTTGATGCTGAATTGGGCTCTTGGACTGACCACGGTGTGATCGGTAGTTTGCAGCCCTTCGCCGCTGACGGTCCAGTGTTGTGCGCGAATGCCGAGATTGAACCAGACCTTGTGTTCTCCCACAAATGATTTTTTGCTCCATTGAGCAAATCCCGAAACCCTGTCAATGTCGACATCGTTCTCCGCATTGATTCCAATGAAAGGCTCCAGGGGACCCGTATAGGGCTCGTAAGGCTGTTCATTGCGAGGTAAGAGTCCGGGCGGTCTGAGGGAGAATCCTGAGGAATCGATTACCTGCCATTCGTCGACCCTGTCCTTGATGTTCTCTCGCTGATATTTCAAACCTGCTTCGATCAGGTGGTTTCCCTTCACCCAGGTACCTGTTGCACGGATGTTGCTTATCGTTGCAATCAGGTCGTTTCTGGCATGATCCAGCTGGGATCCTATGGATTGGGTGGAGATTGGCTGCCCAAAATCTCCTGATTCGAAGTCTCTATTGACCTCTCCCAGGCTGTAAAATGAGAGGATATCATAGTATTCCTGCTCTTTTGTCTGATACGTTGAAGCCGTAAGCGTGAGAGAAAGGTTGTCCGAGGCTTCATAGCGTGCGGTCAGGGCTCCCAAAACAGTCTCATAGCGATCCTCCTCCTTGCCCTGGTAGTTGACCACTACCGAAAGGGGCTCATTGAGGGTGCCAAAATTGGTACGCCGGGAAACAGGGGTCACCTCGTAGTTGTTCAGGGCATAAGAGCCCAGAAAGTCCAGGGACAGCCTGGGAGTCAGGTCATAAGACAAGAAAGTCTGAATATCGGTGAAATTCGGATTGAAATTCGCATCTACATCCGTGCTGTTCAGAAGAAGCGAATTATTTCTGTAACGGGCACCAACCAGGGCTTTGAACCTTTCATTCTTAGACAATCCTTCGACGGTCGCAGACGCACCGAGGAAGCTGGCCTCAATTCGTGTGGAGAATCGCTGGGGTTTTCTGTATGTAATGTCCAGGACCGAGGACATTTTGTCCCCGTATTTCGATTGAAACCCACCCGAGCTGAATTCAACCTTCTGTGTCATGTCCGGATTGACAAAGCTCAGACCCTCTTGTTGCCCTGAGCGAACCAAAAACGGACGATAGACCTCTATACCGTTGACATAGACCAGGTTTTCTTCAAAACTTCCCCCACGCACATTGTACTGGGTGCTGAGCTCATTGTTGAAATTTACTCCCGGCAGGGTTTTCAACACACTTTCAATTCCGGGATTTGCAGAGGGAAGATTCTGGACCAATGCAGGATCCGCTCTAAATATCCCTTCAGCATCATCGCCATCATCTTTCAAGATGATTTCCGTCATTTTCTCGGCCCTTAGATAGAGTCGGGGTGAGAAATTCATGGTCTTGCCCCGATCAAGTCTGAAGCTTCTCGAAAGCATTTTATATGAGATATGCCTGAAAACGATGACAACTCTCTTGTCCCCAATGACGGTAAGTTCATAGCGCCCGTCAGCATCGGTAACCGTGCCCTGGTCATTTACTGTGACAGAAACATTTTCAATCGGCTGATTGATGCTGTCAGTGACCCTTCCTCTGATAATCGATTGCTGTGCCGACAGTTGCTGGATAATCAGATAAAGAACAAAAAAGGGGAGGAGTTTTGCCTTCAAAGATATCTGAGAGTTAATTCTTCTTATTGAATTTAGTTTCAAACGTGGTTTTGTTGTTCACATTGTCCAAAACCACAACTTTAAGGCTGTGCTCTGTCCCTGTGAGCTCCCGATCACTGAAATCATAGGTAAGGGTTCCGTCCTTGGGATTAAAAGCCATCCGAATCCAGGAGCCGTCCAATTCTCCCCGGAAAGATTTTATTCCCGACCCTTTGTCGTAGATCTTCACCTTCAAACTATTGTACTTGGTGAGCCATTGTCCTTCTTTAAACCCTACCGGACTAATCTTTGGAGACTCATTATCTGTTCTTAAACTGAATTCACCTAAATTTTTACTTGAAGTGTATAAGGTGTTCTCTTTTTTCTTGGTGCTGACGTAATACCACTTTCCATGGCGGTTCTTTTTTGCTATGTAGGTCTGTTTCAACTCATCACTTGGAACGTTGGAGACGTCAAAAGTCAATTTGAAGTAATTATGCACAGGAACAGTTGAATTGTGGAGCTTCGCGATCCCGTCATCATAGTTGAAGTCGAAATAGAAATCTTCGTAGAAAATATTTTTTGGAAAATACGCTGTGACTACCGAGTCTTTGATCTGGTTGATCTGATCGGATTTGAAATAATAGGGTGTTTTTTCAATCTCATTTCTTGCTATAATGGTGTCTTTTTTACCCACTATAGGTATGATGAGACGCGTGAAGTTTCCCTCATAATCCCGAGCCGTCACGACAACTTCGTACTGCATGCTGTCTTTGACACTGATGACTCCCTTGTCTTTGATTTTCTTGTAGAGACTCAACTTGTTCTGTTCGTGGTCGAGAAAACATTTCTGAACGCGTTGCCTCAGGCGGGCAAGTCGATCGTAATCAATATAAGAGTTTATCCACCGGGACTCACTGAACGAAAACTTATCCACTTTGAACTGGAACATTTCTTTGCCATTCACGCTCATGTCCAGCTGGTATAGCCCGTTTTGATTCAGCGCTCCGTCCAGGCGATCATAGGCATTGATCCCGAATCCGATTTCGCCATGGGCATATATCGTATTGGCCTGCAGATCTCCATCCAGTTTCCTGTTTATGACCAGTTGCACGATCTTATTCGACTGATTCACCTGGGAAGTATCGTTCCGGCTATAGGCGAAGGCAGCCTGAATCGATGGGTTTTTGTGGTCGGGAACCTCAAGTCCAAAGTCAAAGGGATTCAAAATGTCCTGTTTGACGTCTCTGATTTCATAGTGCAGGTGCGGCCCTCCGGAGCTCCCGGAATTGCCGCTTAGGGCAATTGTCTGACCTTGCAAGACTTCAAGCTCACCAGCTTTGGGGTAGAGCCGGATCGTAAAACTCTCTTTTTCGTATTGCTTCTTTCGGACATAGGCATCGATCTCGGGTGAAAACTGCTTCAAATGCCCGTAAACGGTAGTGTATCCATTGGGATGGGTGATGTACAATGCATTCCCATAGCCCCATAGTGAAACATTGATTCGCGAGATGTATCCGTCTGCTGTTGCCAAAACGGGAATCCCTTCTTTTTGTTGAGTTTTAATGTCTAAACCCGCGTGAAAATGATTGGTGCGCAACTCTCCAAATGTCCCTGAAAGGACCAGAGGAATTTCCATCGGGTTGATGAAATAATCCTTTGGATGCGGGTTTTGAGCCAGAATCGTATTCAGAATGAACACACAGCAAAAAGAGAACAGGATTTCGCGCATAATTGCGCTAAAATAGGAATTCGAAGCGATAGAAAAAAATACGGATTTTAACTGATTCTGGTTCAATATTTTGTTGAGAATCGCAGTGAATTATGTCAAAATAGTTGTTTTATAGGATCAGGTATGCTAAATTTGTTCGAATAGTTTGATTCTTTGAGTTGATGCACGATTTGTTTGAAATAGTCAATGGCCTGGAAGCAAAAATATCGAAATTGATTGAGCGCCAGACTGAACTGCAAGGGAAGTACAAAAACCTTTTGCAAGAGAACAAAGTGCTTCAGCAGGAAGTGGCGAGCAAACAGAGGAAAATTGAAGATCTGGAGAACCAGTATGAATCCCTGAGAATCGCTCGAACCATGGTAGGCAGCAAAGAAGACAAACATATGACCAAGCTGAAGATCAATGCACTGATTCGAGAGATTGACAAATGTATCGTAGAATTAAGCGATTAGCATAATGATGACAAATAGTCTTAGAATTAAAGTTACAATAGGCGACCGAGTCTATCCGTTAACCATAAGAGACGAAAGTGAAGAAGAGGGAATCAGGGCAGCTGTCAAGAAAATCAATGATCTGGTCAAGAAGTTTGAACAGAATTATGAAGTGAGAGACAAACAAGATGTGCTGGCCATGTGTGCATTGCAATTCGCATCGCAGCAAGAAGTGAAATCGGTTCAGGAAAATGTCGTTTCAGAACAGGTGGAAAATAAATTACGGGAATTGAGCAGTTTGCTCGATTCACACCTGTAATACGTTCTTTAAAAGAAAACAATTACTGCCTACATTAGTTATTTGTTTAATAAACTCAACACTATCAATTTAAAAAGGATGAGTTTTTTTAGTGAAAGCGTGCCTATTTAAGCGATTTATCGCCATAGAATTGGATACTTGACCTTTAAGTTAGTCCTAAACTTGTTAACAGGAGTTTACAAAACCGTAACCGATGTAGGCTTTTTTTATATATAAAAGTCATGATAGCAACAACGATAACAATAGCGATCGTAGCCCTTGTCCTGGGATATTTCATCGCCAAAGTACTTGAAAAGAAAAAGGCTTCCTCGACCCTGAAGAACGTGGAGGAACAAGCAGCAACCATACTCAAAGAAGCCAAAATAGAGGCGGACGGGATAAAGAAAGACAAAATCCTGCAGGCGAAGGAAAAGTTCATTGAACTGAAGTCGGAGCATGAAAAAGTCATCCTTTCAAGGGATAAAAAGATAGGAGAGGCCGAAAAGAGAATCCGCGACAAGGAATCTCACGTGTCAAAGGAGCTGGACAAGGGAAAGAAGCTCAATAAGAGCCTGGAGGAAAAGAACAAACAGTTGAATTACAGGCTCGAGCAAATCGAGAAGAAAAACGCAGAAATAGAGAAGCTGCACAAAAGACAAGTGGAGCAATTAGAGACCCTTACGGGCCTTTCGGCGGAGGAAGCCAAGAAAGAGCTGGTGGAGTCACTCAAGGAAGAGGCCAAGTCAGATGCCATGACTTTCATCCAGAGCACTCTCGAAGAGGCAAAGCTGGGAGCTCAACAAGAAGCGAAAAAGATAGTGCTCAATACGATCCAAAGAATCGGAGTGGAGCAGACTATTGACAATTGTGTATCAGTTTTCAATCTGGAGAACGATGACGTAAAGGGACGCATCATTGGCCGTGAAGGGAGAAACATTCGGGCGCTTGAGGCGACGACGGGTGTGGAGATCATCGTCGATGATACTCCTGAGGCCATAATTTTGTCCTGTTTTGATCCTGTTCGCAGAGAAATAGCACGTTTGTCCTTGCACAAGCTGGTTACAGACGGACGAATTCACCCGGCCCGAATTGAGGAGATCGTGGCCAAGACAACGAAAGAAATCAATGAAGAGATCGCTGAAGTTGGAAAGCGTGCGATGATCGACCTCGGCATCCACGGACTGCATCCCGAATTGATAAAAACGGTTGGACGCATGAAATACAGGTCGTCCTACGGTCAGAACCTCTTGCAGCATTCCCGTGAAGTGGCGAATCTCTGTGCCGTAATGGCCGCAGAGCTGGGGTTGAATGCCAAAGTGGCCAAACGTGCGGGCTTGCTGCATGACATCGGAAAAGTCCCCGATACAGACTCTGAGCTTCCACATGCAATTATGGGAATGCAATGGGCAGAAAAATACGGTGAAAAACCGGATGTGTGCAATGCCATCGGGGCTCACCATGACGAGATCGAGATGAAATCCCTCTATGCTCCCATTGTCCAGGTTTGTGATGCCATTTCGGGTGCAAGGCCGGGTGCAAGACGACAGGTTGTGGATTCATATATCCAGCGTTTGAAAGAGCTCGAGGACGTTGCCTTCTCTTTCAATGGCGTGCAAAAGGCCTACGCCATTCAGGCAGGACGTGAATTGCGCGTCATCGTGGAAAGCGAAAAGGTAGACGACACCAAGGCGGCAGAACTCGGATTCAATATCACGCAGAAGATTCAGAATGACATGACCTATCCGGGTCAGGTGAGGGTCACAGTAATTCGTGAAACTCGTGTGGTGAACGTAGCCAAGTAAAACGTGATCGTCTAGTTCTTGTCATCCTTTAAGATGGGAACCTTTTTCTCTATCATATCGACAGGGACACTGACAGGTTTAGGTGCTCTGAATCGGTATCCTGCGTAGACACTGAAGGCGCTTTTCTGGGGTTGAATGTTGATTTGGTCCTGTTCGAATTTCTCATTTGTCCATCTGTTGTTGATCTCTCCCCCAAAAAAGAATTTCTTGCCATTGTATCCAATTCCCACGCCGTAGTCAAGGGAGGAGAAAAAATCCTGGCCATGCCTGGTTTTCTGATCCTCTCCCACAGTCGTTTTTGTTTGGTGGATATCAATTCCAGCGCTTGGCAGTGCATAACCATTCAGGAACCAATTTCTTTTCAGCACATAGGTGTAGTAATAGCCTCCTGTAGCCGCCAGGCTAACTCCATAGTATTCATTGTAGAAATCCCTTTGCTTAATATCTTCTCCAGGAAGTAGTATGCGATCCAAACCCACGAGTTTATAAATGTTATAACTTGCACCTAAGACAAAGGTTCCCGCACTTTTTGTCTGAATCTCGGTCTGTGACTCAATGGCCCGGATCGAATAGTTCGGGTTGAATTTGTACACAGAGTTCCCAAAGAACAAGTTGGTCGTCATGTAGGGAAATTGAATTCGAACGGGTTCTGTACCCTTCAAAAGGGCGCTGGTGTTCTCCAGATAGAAGCCACGGTCATAATCGTATTGAATTAGATGTGACCAATTGTCAAAAAGAAGCTGTATTCGTAGCCGATAGGTATCAGACTCACCTTTGTTCTCCTGATCCTCCTTGCTTGTGTTGGGCCTTAAACCGAGACGCACACTCAGAAACTTGTAGCTGAAAACAAAGGCATATCTGAGGTTCAGATTTGGTTTTAAACGCAGAGCTTTGCCATCGTCTTCGAACGAAAACGCATTGATGTCATTGCTGACCTCAAACTTTACGTTCAATTGTTTCTTGTGGTCATCGATGTATTCATTAACTGTAGAAGGGATGGTATCTGATTCCCTGGGATTTTCCTGGGCAAAAACCCTTGCGAAAGAAGACATGAGTATGCAGAGGGCTATGACCCTTTTAAAATGATTGCCTATGCGACCCAAGGCTCTCATCACTTGAATCTTTTGTTGATGTAATCGTTTATTTCGGCCATCGATACGATTTCCTGGGATGAATTCCCGCTCCTGACATAGAATTTTTCATCCTGTTTGCCGTTCTTGTCTTTCACTTTCAGGAACTGGGGTTCGTCTCCCGGAATGACCTTGATCTTGCAAACAACTTTCCCATTGGCCGCAGTCTCAAATTGGGTTCGAATGTGCTTGCTGACGTATTTCACTCCCATTTCCTTGTGCAAGAGGTTCCTCAAGTGGATTTCGTAATAATCAGCGTCCTTGCGCTTTAAGCTTTGAAAGTCCTTTTCAAGGCCTAAAATTTTCTTCTCATCATCGACACCAATGAGCAGAATTCCTCCATCAGTATTGCCAAATGCCGCTAAAGTCTTTAAAATCACCTTTTCCAGATCCGGATTTGTCTTTTCCTGCTTGTAATCCCATCGCAAGGAGGATTTGAATTCCAGGAAACGATTCTCATCGTCTTCCAACAGACTTTCCAGGGTTGGTATTTCCATCCGATTCGCCATGTAAAAGAATCTTTTGCGAATGGCTGCAAGCACCAAGCCCGCTAGTAAAAGGAGAATACCCACCCATAGGTACCCTCTCGATTGAGAGGCTGCGGTATAGGAAGAAAGATTTTTATTGTTCACTGTGAACAAATAATACTTTAAACCTGATTCTTTTTCAAATCTTCTGAAGGAGTTCCAGTAAACCTCACCTTTGAAACTAAAGTTAAAGGTACCGGTATTCAATGAATCAAATCGCTTGAAATGATTTGCCATCGCCATCTCCAGGCTGTCCTTATAATTGTTTGCCAGGGATGACGCTGGTGTAAACTCCAGTGTTCTTTCATCGATCGTTTTCACCTTGACTACAGGAGAGAGACTTTTAATCTTGCTGCCCAGGCTTTTCATCAGTCTTTCTTTCGAAAATTCCAAAACAATGATTGATTTCACATCGTTAGCGAAATAGGAGTAGCCACTGTAAATAGTTTCGTTTTCCTGTTCCTGAAGTTTGGTGTCCGAGGTTTCGTTAAGGCTGAACCAGATGACCTGATCATTCATATTTAGGAGTTTCCTGTACCAGTCACTTTTTTCGACTTCCTCCTCGAAGCTTTCATGCCAGCTGCTTATTTGCTTCATGTTCTCAAAGCGCTGCCAGCGCACGACATCCATTTGAGATGTGCTGTCGACTGCAAAGATCAAACTCTTGCCATCGCGTCGGGCAACGACCTTGAATTTATTTTGGAAGAATCCAATCGTGACAAGTTCCTGGGAGTCATCTAGCAATTCTAGAAAAAAATCCCGATTGAGAAGCGTGTCCTTAACCTGGATTGTGTCTCTGTAAACTTTTTTAATGCGCATCACATCCTTTAGGATCGTGCTTGTCACATCATTGAAAATTGTGTCAAAGTCCGTTACGTGCTGTGCAAAAGCATTTTCAGCATAAACATTCTTGTTGCTTCTTTTGGATAATCCGAAAAAAATGAAGACGAGCCCTGAAACGACAAATAGAAATGCAATGATGTACTTTCTCATACCTAAGGTTAACCCTGAGACAGGTGTTGATCAAAATTAAGAAAAACTGGCAGGGCAGCCATAGTGGAAGTGCGATAATTTATCTCTCCAGAACTAGATCAAAAAACGGTAATTCTGTGAAATCAGAAATGATTTTCCCCAAACGAAATCCAACAGAATTACGAAGTCCTTGAAGCATCTAATTGGAAGCTGTGTCAAATTAGTTCTTCTGAAGAATTGTTCTTTTTTTCCTGTTTGGCGTCCTTTTTCGCTTTCTTCTTCTGAGCTTTCTTCTCCTTCTTTTCTGCTTTGAGATCTTTGATCTGATCTTTTTTCTCAATGCTCAGACCAATGGGGATATTGAGCTTTAGGAATAGGGAATTGACATTTGTGCCTGAGCGATCCTTGTAAACATCAAGAAAACCATAATAATATCGAGCGCCCAGGGTCCACCCCATGCCTTTGAGCAATCTATATCCTACTCCTGCTGAGAGTCCCATGTCAAAGCGATTGATGGCATCTTTGTTCTTCTCACGGATCCTCGCCGAGTTACCGTCGATTTCGGAGTTGAATTCAATATAGGCATCGTACATTAGACCAAATTGAGGGCCGATTTCCGCATACATATTATTGTCAAATTTGTATTTGGCCAGGGCGGGAACCATGAAGTAACTGATTCTTTGACGGTATTGGCCTTTGGTGTCATAGGTCGTGGCATTTAGAAATTCCAGGTCGGCATCCGACAGATCGTCCAAACCGAAGTTTGATTTTACCAATACTCCGGTATTGAGGAACCACTGCTCCTTCATGCGAATGTCAAAATAGAAGCCAAGATTGAAGTTTCGGGTCCAGGAATTGGAATCCATGCCCTCAATTGTCGCAAAATTCAGCCCCCCGTCGAGCCCAAATTCGATCTTTCCGGTATTGAGTTTGTCCCCCAAAAGCAAAGCGATAAGCACCTGCGATTGCATCGTAAACCCAATGAAAACAAAAATAATGGCAAGAATGTTCTTTTTCAATTTCATAATTTTTTATCACTACTTGAACCCAGTAAATAGGTAACCTTATTGGACCTTGTATCCCTTGCCCTCCATGCATGCGGTAAACGCCTTATTGTAGTCTTGTGCAAGACGTTCTGTTTCAGCTGCTGCAGCCTGGTTGTTTGCCTGCTGCTGCCTTTCATCACCTACGACTTTCGATCTTCTTCCGCGAACTCCTCCGACGATGGCACCAATAGCTGCGCCTTTTCCGGCATCACCGGCTATGGCACCAATTGCTGCTCCTCCAGCGGCACCCACTGCCGCCCCTCCAATAGCGCTTCCATCTGCGGATCGATCCACGTCTTTAGCCACAGCCACCGTAGGATTCATTGGATCGTATCCGGATTGCTGCTTGGCCCACTTGAAGCATTCCGTCTCATCTGCATCTTGTTGCCCCGCATCCTGGCCCTCTGCAGGGAAAACGTAGAGGCCCAAACTTCGTGAAATGCTCGAATTTTGAGCCTGTATGCTGTATACTCCCAAACTAGAAAGAACAAAAGAAAGAATAAGGATTATAAAATTTTTTTTCATTTGAATGATGTTTGTGATTTTGGTTCTAAAGATCGTCGGGGTTTATAAAGACATAACCCAGCTGTTCCATCGCATCGGCCTCGTTGTAAAACGTATAACTCTTGATGATTTTCCCATTTTCAATTTGATATATGGAGTTTGTCCACAAACGGACGCGATTTTGATCTTCCTTATAGGTGATTGTCAGTTCTGCCCAGGTAGAAACCCATTCTCCTTTTTCAGGACCATCAGAAACAGTTACTGCGATGCTCCTGGATCTGTCATAGTCGATATTCTCATACAGATGTTCAAAATTGATCTTCATCGTTTCAATCACTTCGGGTTTTCGTATCGAATCACCGATTGATGGTCCCAATCCAAGGTAGCTCTCATCGAGGACATTCTCTATGGACTCATAGTCCAATTCTTCTACGGCTTTGACATACTGTTCAATCAGGGAGACATTGGCCTTGTGATTATTTTGTTGACCGCAACTCACCAACATGGCCACAGCGATCAGGAAAAAGAAAAAACGTTTCATAGAGTGTAATTGATTATCTGTATTTTATTTTTTGTCTGTGCTTAGAATCTCTTCGCTGATGATGCAAGACATTAAAAACTACTTTTTTCCCCTGCCGAATTTCCAGTAGAAACTGAGGATAAATTGTTGATGTGAGGTATCTACATTCAGCGCTACAGGATTGTCTCCGTCAATAGAATCCCCTATGAAGTCAGCTTCGCTTTCGGTAAAACCCAACTCCCAGCGAACATCTGCTCCAAAACGGCCAAAGTTCAAGCCAATTCCGACTTGACCCGAAACCGTAAAATCATCAGAGTCCAGATTCCGGATCTCATCCAGGGTTTCTGTTGGAGACAGATCTGTATTGACAATGTATTGGAAGGAGGGGCCAAAAAAGAAGCGACCGATCTTCAAAGTACTCTGAACCCGAGCAAGACCGGAGCTTCAATCTTATCCATTTTAAGTCTTGTTCGCTCTCCGCCACTGGAATAACTGCTTTCCGTATGCGTATAGATCAGCTCCGGACGTATGTACAAAAAAAGCGGAAGCTTGATTTCAGCCAATAACCCGAGGTGGTACCCTGTTTCTTCGCCAGAACCGATTTTTGCAAAATCCGAAAAGTCCGTGGCCCGAAGGTCACCATTGGAATTGTAGTTGATCCCGCCCTTGACACCCCAATTCAGAAACTGGGCATGTCCAAAATGAAAGGCCCCGAAAAGAGCTAATAAAAGGAAGAAATTTTTCATTGTAAAGTGCTTTTCAAACAAAAATAGCGATTATTTCCGTAGAAGCACCTTTTTCGCTGCCGCTTGAACAGCCTGATGGTTGAGTTTGTATTTTTCCATGAGTTGAGCCGGGGTGCCTGATTCACCAAACTTGTCATCAACGGCGACAAATTCCTGCGGGACCGGATGATTTTTGGCCAGGGTTCTGGCAACACTTTCGCCAAGTCCACCAAGTACATTGTGCTCTTCTGCCGTCACGACACATCCCGTTTTTCTGACGGATTCCAATATAGCTGCTTCATCCAGCGGCTTGATTGTATGAATGTTTATCACTTCCGCGCTTATGCCCTCATCGTGCAACTTCTCTGCCGCCTGCAGGGATTCCCAAACCAAATGTCCTGTGGCAAGTATCGTCACATCAGATCCTTCAGTGAAACGAATGGCTTTGCCAATTTCAAATTCCTGGTCCTCCGGAGTGAATACCGGAACAGCAGGTCGACCGAAACGAAGATAGACCGGGCCTTCATGCTCGGCAATGGCCAAAGTGGCTGCTTTCGTCTGATTGTAATCACAGGGATTGATAACCACCATGCCCGGCAGCATTTTCATCATTCCGATATCTTCCAAAGTTTGATGTGTGGCCCCATCTTCACCAAGTGTCAAACCCGCGTGTGAGGCACAAATTTTCACGTTTTTCCCAGAATAGGCAATAGACTGACGAACCTGGTCATAGACCCGTGAAGTCGAAAAATTCGCGAAGGTTCCCGTAAACGGAATTTTACCACCAATTGTGAGACCGGCAGCGATTCCCATCATGTTTGCTTCGGCAATTCCCACTTGAAAGAACCTTTCGGGATTCTCCTTGATGAACTGGTCCATTTTGAGTGACCCCACCAGGTCGGCGCACAGCGCCACAACTTTGTCATTGGTTCTCCCCAGCTCTGTCAATCCCGCACCAAATCCGGAACGCGTGTCTTTTTTCTCTGTAAAGGTGTATTTTTTCATCTTCCCGTATTAACAAATTGCCCTTATGGTTCGTTTCAAATGGGCACGGCAAAAATAGCAATTAAACTCAAAATTTTCGGATACTCTCGTAAAACTTCTGAACAGGAAATCCCATGACGTTGAAATAACTTCCGTGGATCCATTCTATGCCGATATAGCCGATCCATTCTTGAATCCCATAGCTTCCCGCCTTGTCAAAGGGCTTGTAGTTCTCTATATAAAAGTCAATTTCCTCAGGTTGAAGTTCCTTGAATTTGACTCGGGTTGTCTCGTTTACAATCTCCTGCGCACGAGTAGTAGTAATGGCAACGGAGCTTATGACTTCATGCTCAACACCTGACAATTTGTTCAGCATTTCCTTGGCATGATCCTTATTTTCAGGCTTGTTCAGTGCCTTATTGTCACACCATACAATTGTGTCTGCCGTAATCAACACATCTCTGGACCCCAGCTCATTTAGAAAAGGCTGAGCCTTTGAAACAGCCAGGTAATCACTGATCTGATGTCCTTTCAATTCGGCAGGAAAGTTCTCTTCTATGGGTTTTAGCCTGACTTCAAAGTCAAGACCCAGCTCTTCCAAAAAGAACTTTCTTCTGGGAGATGCCGAGGCAAGTATCAGGTTTTTTCCTTTGAGACTGCTTTTAAGCACTTTTAATCAACAGTAAGGTTAAGATGCCCAGCAGCATGACTATTTTCAGAATGCCGCTGCTGCGATGCAATTCATTATGACTCTTGGCCTTCCATAAATAGAACATGAAATAGAGCAGTGGAGCCAGGACAAAAATACTCAAATAAACAGTTGCGATCCTGTCGAAACTCACCAACATGACCGCAAAAAACGCTATTGCTGAACTCAGGAGAAGAGTAGACACCAAAACCACGCCTTTCGTTTTTTGAACGCCAATCGCAATAGGAAGAGACCGGGCACCAATTTTCTTGTCACCTTCAACGTCCTCGATATCTTTTACAAATTCGCGAATGATGGTTAGAAAAAACCCAAAAAGAGCCAGGACACCGATTAGCTTGAAAACCACCACTTGCCTGGATTCATTCAACGGATTTGTCACCGGAAGCAAATCGAACACCAAGGGCAGAACGATACTTAAAAACACTAAAAATGCAACCAATAAGTTCCCGATCAATAACTTCTTCTTGAGGTACTTTGCATATTGGTAGAGGAGGAGTGAGGTAAGCACGTAAATAATAAAATACGAAGTGTGCCCAACGTGGTATGAGAGATACATCCCTGCGAGAAGCCCAATAGAGTTGAGGACAATGAAAAGATTGTAAGATTGGGTTCTTGAAATTTTGCTGCCTACATAGAGGCGTTTGGGTTTATTGATTCTGTCCGCTTCTACATCATTGATGTCGTTGATGATATACCCCGCAATCGCTATGCAGATGGTTGACAGAACCATTAGAGCGTAGTGAAAGTGATCCAGTGCCACGTTCAGTTCGAAGCGTTGAAATAATACGTACTTGATCAGGAACAGAAGAACACCGATCATAACGACATTCTTCCATCGAATGAAATTCAAATAATCTTTAAGGGTCATTTATAGTTTTTCTTTAACCTGTCCAGGGACCTTTTCTGTTCCCTGTCTTTGAGGACCTGTCTCTTGTCATAGAGTTTCTTCCCTTTACACAGAGCGATCTTCAATTTGGCCCATCCTTTGTCCGTGATAAAAAGTTTAAGAGGAATGATGGTCAGACCGACATTCTGGACTTCCTTTTTCAATTTCTTTAGTTCGTTCTTATTCAGAAGGAGCTTTCTGGCTCCCTTGGAAGCGTGATTGTAAAAGCTTCCGTGGCTGTATTCTTCGATGAACATGTTGACGACGAAGAGTTCCCCTTTGTCATTGAATTCACAAAAGCTCTCGGTTATTCGAGCTTTGCTCTCCCGGATCGATTTGATCTCGGTCCCGGTAAGTTTGATGCCAGCAATGTAGGTATCCAGAATCTCATACTCGTGACGCGCCTTTTTGTTCTGGATGTTTATCGGTTTTTGCATGGGGCAAAGCTAATAAAACTTTCTTGTGCACCCGCTTAGTTTAAACCTTTCCAGTCTATTTTGATGTAACCCGGGTCGCCGAGCGAATTCAATCCGGAGTTGGCTTCACTCCCCGAATCGGCCTCAAACATGAGAACCAGGTTGTTTCGCAATTCCGATCGTGTGGTTCCAACGGTCTCTACACCAATTTTCGCATGGTAGTTTGAGGTTCTGTCCAGTTTTACATTTTCAAAAACCTGGACTTCACCGTTGTTCGGACCGACTATGGTCACAGTAGCTTCGATGTTTTCGGCATTGATGTGAAATTCATGGTCCCCGAAATCATTGAAAAGCAGGGTCCCCGAAATTTCTTTGACGTCATTCGTCGAGCAGGAAATAAACAAAAGGGCATAGCAACAGAGAACACCCATCGCAACAATCTTCTTCATAGCATCCACGTTAGAGGTTATTGTTAATGATTAAACCTATAACGCTTGCAGACAGGTGTTTATTGCATTTGAGTTGATGCTTTCATTTGCTCCAACCCTCTGTAGCCGGTGCAAGTGGCAAATTGGATCTTATGCCGAGTTTCTGCTGGCGTTGATGTTGCCGAAGAGTGATCTTGTTATGATCTTTTCATAAACCGCTATTTTTGACTGATCCGCCTCAGATTCGCTCTGGAGGTCCTTGACTTTCTTGAGCGCGTACTGTTGAATGGTCAGGAGGGGAAGCACAATTTCCTCTCGAACTTCAATTGAGGCCTTGCTCTCCGGATAGTCCTGCATGAGCTCGGTTTGGTTGGCCAACTTCAATACCAATCGCTTCGAATTGAGGAACTCGGCGTAAATCAAACGCCAAAACTCTCCGAACTCGGGATCGTGTTCCATGTAACGCGTCAGGTCGAAAAAGGATTTTTTCATGGACATCATGCTGTTGTCAATAAGGCTTTTGAAGAATTTGGAGTTGTTGTAGAAACGAACCACTTCTTCGAAGCGCCCTTCATCTTCAAACTTCTGCAGGGCTGACCCCACGCCAAAGAATCCCGGGACATTTTGTTTGAGCTGACTCCATGAGCCTACAAAAGGAATGGCCCTGAGATCGCTGAAATCCAAGGTGTCGGAACTCTTGCGTTTCGAAGGACGACTGCCTATGTTGGTTTTTGCATAGTATTTCAAGGTGCTCATATTCTCCAGGTAGGCCAAAAACTTGGGATGACTCTTAAAATCACTGTAGGCCTTATAGCTGTGCGTCGCAAGATCGTTCATCAAAGCCACTTCATCGTCATTAAGTCGATTGCTCCCGGCGTCAAAAATCTCATTGCTGACTCCAGAGCTCATCAATTGCTCCAGGTTGTACTGGGAGGAGTCAACGGTGCCAAAGTTGGAGCTGATGGTTTGACCCTGGATGGTGAGTTGTATTTCCCGGTTCTCAATTGTCGGTCCTAAAGAGGCATAGAATTGATGAGTTTTACCTCCCCCCCGGGCGGGTGGGCCACCTCGACCATCAAAGAAAATGACTTTTATATTGTGCTTTCTCGATATTCTGCTGAGTTCTTCCTTGGCCTTGAAAATCGACCAGTTCGCCATCAGGTAGCCTCCGTCCTTCGTTCCGTCGGAAAAGCCCAGCATAATCGTTTGCTGGTTTCCTCTTTTGCGAACGTGCTCCCTGTAGACTTCATCCCTGTAAAGGGTTTCCATCACGTTTGAGGCTCTTTTCAAATCATCTACCGTTTCAAATAGGGGAATTATGTCAACCGGCAGCTGATCATGAAAACCGGACATCTTCAGCATGGCAAACACTTCCATGACATTGACGGCACTTTGATTGTTGCTGATGATGTATCGATTTGCCCCTTTTTCACCGTTTTTATACTGGATTTCCTTGATGGCCTGCATCGATCCCAGAGTTTTCCGAACCATCTCATCTTTGAAAGACGACTTGTCTGCAGAGACGGACAGTCCGCCGAGGATGTTAACCCGGTCTTTCTCGCTGAGCTCGTCGTAATCAACCGGAAGCGCATTTGGATCTTTCTTTAAAATATGATCGACGACCTTTTCAAAAACTCCATGATGAACCCGGCTGTCCTGGCGAATGTCAAGAGAAGCAAAGTGAAACCCAAAAATCCGAACCTTGTGAATCAGGTCTTTCAGCTCAGTGAGATAGAGCGATTGATATTCCTCGATCAAAAGCTTCTTAATGCTTAACAGTCCTTCCATGAATTCATCGAGATCGATAATGATCTTTCCGGGTTCAATAAAGCTTTGATAGAGTTTTTTCTCCAGATCCAGAACAATCTCGGAGACCTTCCTGAAGGTGAGCTTTCTCCGCAACTTCCTGAGGTCGCGATAGTAGTTTCTCAAAATCGCCTGTCGCAGACGATCCGCTACTTTAAGGGTGATCTCTGTAGTAACAAAAGGATTTCCATCCCGATCTCCTCCCGGCCAGAACCCGAGGTTGACAAATTCATTGTGTACATCCTTGTCTTCGTAGATGTTGCTTTCGATATAATTGTAAATACTGCTGGCTGAATGGTAAAAGATGTTTTCCAGGTACCAGATGAGACTGATAGCCTCATCGTATGGCGTGGGCTTTTCGGTTTTCAGGAAGGGCGTGATGCCCAATTGAGCCAATAGTTTTTTTATTCGGGTAATGTCATTCTCTTCAATGGCCGTGGTTAAATCCGTAATGATTCCCAAAACAGAACCCGGATAGAACTGTGTGGGGTGGGCGGTAAGAACCACGCGAACTTTGAATTCATCCAAAAAATTCTGCAGAGCCTCTTTCTTGTTCTGTGCAAAGGCCTCCTCCTTTACATTTCGCAGGGTGCCTTTTCCATCGAGGTTGTTCATGATCGGAAACGCGGCATCCTCAATGGCATCAAAGAGGACCACTTGCCTCTCAATGTATTGAATGAACTTGAACATCAGATCGATTTTGTCCTGCTCCGTTGCGTCTTCCTGGAATTTTTCGAAAAAGCGATCCAAAATCTCCACAGGGGTGCGCCCCTTCTCAAAACCCTTTCTGCACTCATTGTTCAACAAGGGCATCATCACCCCGGTGTTGCTGATGTTGTCAAAGGGCAGGGTTATGAAGATGCTGTTAAAGATCTGGTATTTGGTAAGTACGTTCTGATTGAACCTTTTCGATTTCGGTTGTGCGTTCATGCTGATGTTTTGGTTCGACAAATTTAACAAGATTCGCATGAAATCATCTCAAGTGTTTGAGATTTGACAAGATTTGAATCCATGTGCGATATCAAAAAAAAATGGCCGACTGTTCAATCAGTCGGCCAAAGCATGTAGAAAACCTTTTGTTATTCCTTGTTTCTGAATACGAGTTGGTCATCAAAAGCATCCAACAGGATTTTGCTCGTTGCCGTTATATTTCCCTTGAGAAGTTCTTTCGACAGGTTGTTGAGCACTTCCTTTTGAATCACACGTTTGATCGGACGAGCTCCAAATTGAGGATTGAATCCTTTCACAGACAGACTGTCCAGGGCATCATCGGTCCAGGTCAATTCGATGTTCTTTTCCTTGAGCATTCGTGACAAGCCATGCAACTGAAGTTCAACTATGCTTCTCACTTCTTCCTTATTCAAAGGAGTGAACATTATGATCTCATCGATTCGGTTCAAAAACTCGGGTCTAATGGTCTTTTTCAAAAGGCCCAGGACCTCAAGTTTTGTGGTTTCCAGAACCACGTCGCGAGCTTCCATATTCATATTCTCAAAGTTCTCCTGTATGATATGAGCCCCCATGTTCGATGTCATGATAATGATCGTATTTCTGAAATTGGCCACACGACCTTTGTTGTCAGTCAGTCGTCCCTCGTCCAGAACCTGCAACAGGATATTGAATGTATCGGGATGGGCCTTTTCGATCTCGTCGAGAAGGATTACCGAGTAAGGCTTTCGCCTAACCGCTTCGGTCAACTGCCCTCCTTCATCATACCCAACATAGCCTGGAGGCGCACCGATCAACCGGCTTACGGCATGACGCTCCTGGTATTCGCTCATGTCAATGCGCGTCATGGCACTCTCATCATCGAACAGGTAATCCGCCAATGCTTTTGCAAGCTCTGTTTTTCCCACGCCGGTCGTACCCAGAAATAGGAAGCTTCCGATTGGCTTTTTGCTGTCCTGCAAACCTGCACGCGAACGACGTACCGCATCCGAAACCGCTTCGATGGCCTCATCCTGACCAATGACCCGCTTGTGCAGTTCCTCTTCGAGGTGCAGCAGCTTTTCACGATCACTTTGAAGCATCTTCTGAACGGGAATCCCGGTCCATTTGGCTACGACTTCTGCGATGTCCTCACTGGTCACCTCTTCTTTGATCAGAGAATTCTCCTGGCTCTTGTCCATTTCTTCCTGCAGAGCAGCCAGTCTTTCCTCTTCCTCTTTGATTTTTCCATATCGAATCTCAGCGACAAGTCCATAGTTTCCTTCACGCTCCGCTCGTTCTGCTTCCAATTTGTAGGTTTCGATCTTTTCTTTTGTTCCCTGCACCTTGTCGACGATCTCCTTTTCACTGGTCCATTTGGCATTGACCTCGTTGCGCATTTCCTTCAAATTGGCGAGTTCTTCCTGCAACAGCTTCATCTTCTTTTTGTCATTCTCTCTTTTGATGGCCTCCAGCTCAATTTCAAGCTGCATGATTTTTCGGTCCAAAACATCGAGCTCCTCGGGTTTTGAATTGATCTCCATTCGAAGTTTGGAAGCGGCCTCGTCCATGAGATCGATCGCCTTGTCGGGAAGGAAACGATCCGAAATATATCGTTGCGACAACTCCACGGCAGCAATGATTGCGCTGTCTTTGATCTGCACCTTGTGGTGATTCTCGTACTTGTCTTTGATTCCCCTGAGAATGGATATTGCACTCTCGGTGTCGGGCTCGTTGACAACCACTTTTTGAAACCTTCGCTCAAGCGCCTTGTCCTTTTCAAAATGCTTCTGATACTCATCGAGTGTAGTTGCTCCAATGGCACGCAGTTCTCCACGTGCGAGAGCAGGTTTCAGAATATTGGCAGCATCCATCGCACCCTGACCTCCACCGGCTCCTACTAGGGTGTGAATCTCATCGATGAATAAAACGATTTCTCCATCTGAAGAAATCACTTCCTTGACTACTGATTTCAATCTTTCCTCGAATTCACCTTTGTATTTGGCACCTGCAATCAGGGCTCCCATGTCAAGGGAATAGATCACCTTGTTCTGAAGGTTTTCAGGCACATCGCCTTTTACGATCCTGTGGGCCAATCCTTCGGCAATTGCCGTCTTACCCGTACCGGGTTCACCGATAAGGATAGGATTGTTTTTGGTTCTTCTGGAAAGGATTTGCAGAATTCTTCGAATCTCCTCATCCCGTCCGATTACGGGGTCCAGCTTTCCGTCATTCGCCAATTGATTCAGGTTCTTTGCGTATTTGCTGAGTGCGTTGTAGGTTTCCTCTGCACTTTGGGAAGTGACTTTGTTGCCCTTTCTGAGTTCTTCAATGGCATTGAGCAAATCTTTCTCATTAATTCCATTGTCCTTCATCAACCGGGAAGTTTCGCTTTTTGATTTAAAAATGGCCAGAATGAGATGTTCAAGTGATACGTATTCGTCCTTCATTTTCTTGGCAATGTTCCCGGCCTCAATCAAAGTCTTGTTGCACTCCCTAGAGAGCATAACATCTCCTCCTTCCACCTTGGGAAAACTTTTGAGAATACTGTCCAGCGTGTTTTGGAAGAGGTCCACGTTAACCCCCAATTTGTTCAGTATAAAGGGAGTCACGTTCTCGTCAATCTCGAAAATCCCTTTGAGAATATGGGCATTTTCGATTTGTTGGTGGCCATAGCCCTGGGCTATCTGTTGCGCCTGTTGCACGGCCTCTTGTGATTTTATTGTATAATTGTTAAAGTTCATCTGTTCTCTTTTTTATTCAATGTATCAATGGCAAATAGTGTTCCATTGCGACATTTAGAACAAACGCAGACAAAATGTCTGACATTAAGCCGTTTATGTGACTTTTTGACGGACTTCAGCCTAAAGGCATAAAAAAACCCGTGAAAGAGCACGGGTTTGGTATGAGTTTCGAAATTCGAATTTTAAATATTCAGACTGCTCAAAAGCTCCTTGAGTCTCGGATCTGAGGGTCTCGGTGCATTGGCATCGTAAATGTTGCCTTCCGGATCGATGAGAATGAACCTCGGAATCCCGGTGATGTTGTAAGAGGTCACGAAATCTGAGTTCCAGTCCTTGTCGGCCATGATCTGAATGCCCTGGAGGTTCTCATTCTTTACCATCTGCAACCACTTTTCCTTGTTCTCAATTTTGTCGATGGAGAGGCTGACAATAGCGAGATCCTTCCCGTCGTACTGCTCATCCAACTCCTTTAAGAACGGTATTTCTCTCTTGCAGGGACCGCACCAGGTCGCCCATACATCAACATAGACAAATTTTCCTTTGAAGTCTTCCAGGGAAATATTTTTCCCATTGATGTCCGGGTAGTTGAATTTGGGAGATGGCTGTCCTTTTTTCAGGCTGGTGACATTGTAGTGCTCCGAGGGATAGTTTGACACATAAAAAGTAATCAGATCGTTATTGGCTTTTCTTTCCAGTTCAATCACTTCCGGATCGAGTCCCTCGGCCTCATTGAGCATCGTCTCCATTTTATATTTCACATCCATGATCTTTGCATCGAAATCCTCTTTATCCAATTCGAAGTAGGCCCGATAATTGTCGAGCTCTTCTCTTTTTATGAATTGGAGTTTCTCGTTGAGGTAGTTGTTTGTCACCGATCCGTTTCCTTCGAAGCGAATTGAAGCTGGAAAGTCTTTCGCATCAAAATTCAGCGACATGTCGTATCCGTTCTTCAGGTACAGAAAAGACTGCAAGTTTCCATCGTTGAATCCGTGAAAGCCATTGGTCACCTTCATGGTGTCCTGAAAACTTCCATTTTTATCAATGGCAATTTCTTTTTTATAATTCTTTCCCATTACGGTCAGCGTGCTGCTTTGGGAGTTATTTACTTTTCCCTTCAGCATAACGTAGTTCTTGGGCGTTTCATTGGCACATGAGAGCAACCCAAGGCTGATCAGCAGGATCAATAATTTCTTCATTTTTCTTTATTTTTTTGATTGCTGCAAATTTAGGCTATTCCATCAAATAAAAAGTGTCACAATTGTTAAACTAAAAATAAATGAGGTGCTCCTTTAGCCTGTTCCCAACGGTTTCCGTCGGATCTGAAATGGTAGGAATGACGTCACTTTCGCATCCGAAAATAATTTTCGCGAAAAATTCGACATATCCCTCCGAGTTTACTAATTTTGCTGCCTTAAAAGTGCTTCAATATGCCTACAGTAAGTGAGTTAAAGGATTTTGCAACCCAGGTCAGACGAGACATAGTACGAATGGTTAACGCCGTAAATTCAGGCCATCCCGGCGGTTCTTTGGGATGCACCGAATTCATGACAGCCATGTACCAGGAGATTCTCGACTACTCTACTGATTTTGACATGGACGGAAAAGGGGAGGACCTTTTCTTCTTGTCCAATGGGCATATTTCTCCTGTGCTTTACAGTGTTCTGGCCCGAAGTGGATTTTTTCCTGTGAAGGAGCTGTCGACCTTCAGAAAGATCAATACTCGTTTGCAAGGTCATCCAACAACTCATGAGGGTTTGCCGGGAGTTCGCATGTCAGCCGGTTCTCTAGGTCAGGGATTGAGCGTGGCCATAGGTGCGGCCCTTGCGAAAAAATTGAATGGTGATGATCACCTCGTCTATTCACTCCACGGTGACGGGGAGCTTCAGGAAGGTCAGATCTGGGAAGCTGCTATGTTTGCCGCCGGTAAGAAAGTGGACAACCTGATCTCGACAGTGGACTACAACCTCAAACAAATTGACGGAGCAACTGACGATGTCATGCCACTGGGGGATCTTCGAGCCAAATTTGAGGCTTTCGGTTGGATCGTCCTGGAAATTGAGAATGGAAATGACATGGAGCAGGTGCTGGAAGGCATGCGCCTGGCCAAAGAAGAAACAGGGCAGGGAAAACCTGTTTGCGTGCTGATGCACACGGAAATGGGCAACGGAGTGGACTTCATGATGGGCACCCACGCCTGGCACGGAAAAGCGCCGAATGATGAGCAATTGGAAATTGCCCTTGCACAAAACCCTGAAACCCTGGGAGACTACTGATAGAAAGTGGGAAGTTGCCACTTGAAACGCACAGCGATCAAACGTACAATGATCACCATTAGCGTGGTGAGCAGTTGATTCACCCATACTTCAACCTGAAGATAATTCAGAGCAATATAGGTTGTTGCACCGATGATGCAAGCTGTAGCATAGATTTCCCTGTGAAATATAAGCGGACTCTCGTTACTGAGGGTGTCGCGAATCACTCCACCGAAAGTAGCCGTGATCATTCCCAGTGAAACGCAGATAACAGGGTGAAAGCCGTGTTGAATGCCAATCTCTGTTCCTATGATAGTGAAGATTCCCAATCCGATGGCGTCAAACAAGAAAAGAGAGCGACTGAGATATCCGATTTTTTTTCTGAGCAAAATGGCCAGAACAACTGAGATGAATATGGTGTAGATATAATTGAGATCAGACATCCAGGTGATGGGGTAGGTATTGATCAGCACATCGCGCAAGGTCCCTCCACCCACAGCCGTGACGAAGGCAATAACAAAAATGCCGAAGCCGTCCATTTTTTTGTTGATTGCAAACAGCGCCCCTGAAATTGCAAAGGCAGCGGTTCCTGCCAGGTCCCAAAGATTGAATATTGTCATAGGCTGGTCACGATCGTCTTGTAATTTCTGTATCGTTCAAAAATATCCTGAACATACTCATAGGGTTCCGAGCCCCTTGCGTAACCGTGCTTGACGATTGGATCATTGAAGTATTTTGGGTTGGACAGGTTCTTCACAAAAAAATCAACCCCGTTGTCCCAGCTCAGTGAGTCCCTGCCGTATTTCTCTGCAAGACGTTGGGCATCTTTGATATGACCCAATCCGCAGTTGTAGGAAGCCATGGCAAATTTGATGCGTTGAATTGAATCTGGGATCTGCTCCCAATAGCTGTGCATCTTCTTCAAATACAGACTCCCGGCCTTGATATTCTGCTCCGGGTCACTCAGGTCATTCACGCCCAATTCTTCGGCCGTGCCAGGCATCAATTGCATCAGTCCCTGGGCCCCAGACCAGCTGGTGCGGTTGTTTCGGAACATCGACTCCTGGTAAATCAGTGACTTGACAAGAATCCAGTCCCAACCCAAATCCTTGGAGTACTTTTTGACCATTTCATCGTATTTGCTGAACTTTCCGGTGACCCCAGTGTAATACTCGCTGTCCAGGCGCCTGTTGAAGTACTTCCTGTTCTCGAAGTATCTTCTGTAAATCACATTGTAGTCCGGCTTGGACTTGAGCTCTGCCAATCCTTCGTTGATGGTTTTCAAAAGTTCAGGAGAAGTTTTTCGAACGGCCCAACCGATGCGCTGGGACAGACTCACCGGAGTACCCACATCAATAACTGGAAAATAACTCTTGTGAATGGCAGCTTTGTTATAATCGATCACTGAATAGCGAATCTCGCCCATGGCCACTTTCTGAATGATTTCTTCATCGCTCAAGGATCCGGGCAGGATATTGATATGAACCTTTCCCCCGATTTCATCGCTCAACTGCTTGACCCTTCTGTAATAGGAGGAATTCTTTCTCACACTGATTGTATCACCAATGAGTTCCGTGACATCTTTGATCAGGGTTTTGTCAATCTGATCCAGCGTCATTTTTCTCCAATTGTCAGGTTTCTTTTGGATCAGGGCCTGGTGGGTGATCAGGTAAGGATCCGTGAAGTCGACCAATTCCTTTCTATCAGCAGTTATGGTATAGCCAAGCGCGATGATGTCACCTTCGCCACGATTCAACATCGGGATCACAGAATCCACATTTCTGGCCAGAACTACTTCCAGCCTCACTTTAAGATGATCCGCCAGACGTTTGAACAATTCATATTCAAATCCCATGGTTTTCCCCTTGTATATAAAATACCCTGTAGGGGAGTAGGTTGTTATCACCCTGAGGACACCCTTATCGATAATCTGGGGGAGGTCGTAAGCCACCGGGTCATGAACCTGGCCAGATCGCTTTGCAGCATTCCTGTCTGGCCCACAAGCAGTTAACGCCCAAAGACAAACCAGTAGGAGGATCAGACTTTTAGTCAGAGAGGTTGATTTCATTTTCAAAGCTTGAGTCGACTTGAAAAACCAAGCTGATCAAATATAGGAAAATATAAAAAGACTAGATATCGGAGAACTTCTTCTTTCTCAAGATGAAATGCTGCCACACGATACTGAAACAATGGAAATAGCGGGTTTGTTTGAAGGAGAGCTTCCTTCTCTTTCTCATCATTGTGGGCAAATGAGCGTAAAAGCTGAGATGGGCCTTAATGATAGACCAGGTGTGAATCGGTCTCAGCTCAACGACGAACTTTACGCCGGCAACTGCGTCGAGAAGAAGTCGAAACAGGACCACGATAAAAACATAGCGTTTCGGCACATTCTTGGCAATCGTGAACAGAGAGTTTCGAAAGTTTAAAAAGGTCTTTCGCGGGTGTGACTCACGGAGTGTTGCTCCTCCTACGTGATACACGCTTGAGCCTCCGACATATCTGACCTCCAGACCTTCATTCTGAACTCTCCAGCACAGATCAATCTCTTCCTGGTGCGCAAAGTAGTCCTGGTCAAAGCCTTCGAGCTGGTGGTAAATTTCTGATCGAATGAAGAAACAGGCCCCTGAAGCCCAAAAGATATTGGCGCTGTCATCGTATTGACCCTTGTCCTTCTCAAGCTCCATAAATATGCGGCCCCGACAAAAGGGGTATCCCATAAAATCGACGAAACCACCTCCTGCTCCCGCATATTCGAACTTCGACTTGTCCTTGAAATCCAGTAGCTTAGGTTGAACTATTCCCGTTTTCCTGTTTTTTTTGAATTCTTCGATCACAGGATTGAGCCAACCCTCGGTTACCTCGATGTCAGAATTGACCAGAGCATAGACGTCGGCATTTATTCTTGCCAATGCGTCGTTATATCCTTTAGCATAGCCACCGTTTGTTTCGTTTTGCACGATTTCGACTTGTGGATAATTCTTGAGCAGGAACTCTATCGAGTCATCGGAGGAGTTGTTGTCTGCCACATAAATATCCGCTTGACCCTCAGAAAATTGCACTACGGAAGGCAGAAACTTTTCCAGCAGTTTCCGTCCGTTCCAGTTCAAGATGACAATTGCAATTTTCAATGCTCTCCTGCCTTTGATTGAAGCACTGCAAACATAGGATATTTAAGGAACCTGCGCCACATCCGAAAACAAATATTAAACGTAGCTTGGAATGTCTCTCAAAAACTTGTATTCACGGGCCTCGTGATCCATCTGACAAAAGAAGTGCTCGAGGCCATTGGTGACGATCAGATAATTGGCTTTCAACTCTAAATTATATCGTGCTATCTGATCAAAAGTATCCTGATTTATCTCAATGCTGGGGGCCTTGCATTCAACGATGATTTCAACTTCTCCTTTCCTGTCAAACACGATGATATCGGTCCTTTTGGTCATTTGCTCCACCTGGCATTGTTTTTCCACAGCTACCCTCGAACGAGGATAGTTTTTACCTTTTACAAGGTATTCTACGAAGTGCTGCCGGACCCATTCCTCATCTGTCAACAGAACCTCTTTTTTTCGATTCTGGTCAAAGATGTAGAGCTTATTTTCTTTACTTTTGACTCGAAACGGATACCTGGGAAGATTTAAACGTATCATGCAGTAAAAATACGTATTTGACCTTATTTATGAATAGAATTCGACAGATCGTAGAAGATATAAACACAGGGAACACCAAACCCATATATTTCCTCATGGGGGAGGAGGCCTATTATATAGATATGATCTCGAATTACATCGAAAAAAACCTGCTTAGCGAAGAAGAAAAAGAATTCAATCAAATGATTTTCTACGGCAGGGACGTTTCTATCGAAGACGTTGTGTCTCAGGCCAAACGCTACCCCATGATGGCTGAAAAACAAGTGGTTATTGTCAAGGAAGCCCAGGACCTGTCCAGAACCATCGATCGCTTGCTGCCCTATGCCGAAAATCCACAACCTACTACGGTGCTTGTAATTTGTTACAAGTACAAGTCACTCGACAAAAGAAAGAAGCTGGGCAAGGTCATCTCTGAAAAAGGGGTTCTCTTCGAAAGCAAAAAGCTCTATGAGAATCAGGTGGGCGACTGGATCAGCACCAACCTCAAGGAAAGGGGCTATGACATTGAACCCAAGGCAGCCCATATGCTCGTGGAGTTTCTCGGGACCGACTTGTCCAAGATTGACAATGAACTGCAAAAGCTGGCGCTAATCCTGGAAAAAGGAACTGTGATCAATGCCAATGATGTCGAGCAGAATATCGGGATCAGCAAGGATTACAATAATTTTGAGTTGCGAAAGGCAATTGGTGAGAAGCAATTCGTTCGAGCCAATCAGATCATCAATTACTTTGCTGAGAATCCCAAAACCCACCCTCTGGTGGTGACGATTTCACTTCTCAATAATTATTTCACGCAGCTGTTACTGTATCACGGTCTGAAGGACAAGGGCAGGATCAACACGGCCAAGATGTTGAAAATAAACCCCTATTTCGTTCCTGAATATCAGAAAGCTGCACTGAATTACCCCATGCGCAAAGTGGCACAAGTGATTTCTCATCTTCGGGATGCGGATCTCAAAAGCAAAGGGGTGGGGGCGAGTAATTTATCCCAGGGAGACATACTCAAGCAGCTTCTCTTCAATATCATGCATTGATTTCTTCAGATCACTGTTCTGCAATATAGTTGCGCTCTCCGAAGATGGCGCTTCCGACCCGTATCATGTTGCTGCCATGAACCAGGGCTATCTTATAGTCGCCACTCATGCCCATGGACAACACCTCCAATTTGCATCCCTTCGTGAGCAGACTTTGATAGAACTCACCAAGATCTGCAAATTCGGAAGCAATCTGCTCTTCATCATCCGTAAAAGTAGCCATGCCCATCAGTCCTTTGATCCTGACATTTTCGAGCGCTTCGAGTTCTGAGGAGAACAGAATCTGTTCTATTTCATTGAATTCCAATCCGAATTTGGTGTCCTCCTTTGCTATTCGCGCCTGCAGAAGGCAATCTATGACCCGGTTATTCTTTTTGGCCTGTTTATTTATTTCAACGAGCGTGCTCATTTTGTCAACCCCGTGGATAAGGCTCACGAAACTGGCCATGTATTTGACCTTGTTTCGCTGAAGATGTCCGATCATGTGCCAATTGATGTCCTTGGGCAATGCTTCGTATTTATTGACCATTTCCTGGACCTTGTTCTCTCCGAAAACACGATGCCCAGCCCGGTAGGCTTCCATGATGTCTTCATTGGGCTTCGTTTTGGAAACGGCTACCAGGACCACTTCTTTAGGGATCGAATTAATTATCTCCTTATAATTATGATCTATAAACATTTAGTATAACCTATTTAAATAATGACTTTAAATTAAAAATCGTGAGGGCGCTTCTCAGTTTGGGCTCGACATAGGTACTTTTTGGCGGCATGATCAGTCCGAGGTCAGCCACGTTCTTCATCTGTTCAACTGAAACAGGATACGTGGCAAAACCTACTTGAAAATCTCCTGAATCCACCAGGTTTTTAAGCTGCATTTCATTGCCGCTCTCAGGGAGATAATACAAATTCTTGTCGCCTCTCGGATCATCTATTTTCAATATGGGATGCAGCACTGTATTGTAGAGAACCTGAGGATCGAGATCATCAAGGACCGAATCGGATCGAAATAATGATTTTCGAAGATAGAGCTTATAGTACTCCCCATCAAGGTACATGGAGAAATGATGTTTCCTGGAGGGGCGATAATACTGATTTCCCAGGTTTTTGATCCTGAAATACGCATCCAATCGGATCAGGAAGGTATCCTTGTCCATTTCTCCAAGGGTCCTGATAAAACGATAAAACGGAGTGATTCGAAGTTGAGATTCCGGTATGAAATAGGCCATGAAATTTGAATAGTCCTCGTCATTGCTTCTGTCACTCGGATCTTGTTGCTTCTTGTTTCTCAAATAGAGGGAAGAGGCTGTTCTGTGATGTCCATCGGCAATGTAGAGCGTCTCTATTTCCATGAAGGCCCTGGATATCTCTTCGATTTCCTTCGGATCCTGAACCAACCACAGCTTGTGGGTTCTTTCCTTGTTCGTGGTGAATTCGTACTCAGGGCGTTGCTGGCTGTAATTTGCATAAACCGAATTGAGGTAGGAATTGTCTTTATGCGTGATCAGCACCGGCTCGGCATTGAAGCCTGTTATCTCAAGGTATTCGCCAAACAACTCCTCACGATCCCGAATGGTTCTCTCGTGCTTTTTGATGACATCTTTTTCGTAATCATCAAGCGAGGCCAGGCCGATTATGCCCCAGAAGCGCGTGTCCATGTATTCCTTCTGATGGAGATAGAAAGCGGGTTTCTCATCCTGTTGCAAAATACCGTTCTCAATGAATTCCTCATAGCGGTTGTGCACCATTTTGAATCGCTCTTTTCCGGTAACGCGCTTGTGATATTTGAATCCCGGGCGCAACACATGCAGAAAGGAGTAGGGGTTGTACTCTAAAATGCAGTTGCGCTCTTTCTTTCTGTAAAGCTCGTAGGACCTGGTCGTTACAAGAGAAACCTTGTCACGGGTCGGCCGAACCGCCCTAAAGGGATTGACCGTCGCCATAGAGGATCAGTTGAGGATCTTGATGATCTGCTCCGCCAACTCTTCTCCGATTCGGGTTTGCGCTTCCTGCGTAGCTGCACCGATGTGAGGCGTAAGTGAAATTTTAGGGTTCATCAACAATTTGATCTCGGGTGTAGGCTCGTTCTCGAAAACATCCAAAGCGGCATTCGACACTTTGCCCGACTCAATTGCTTCGATCAGGGCTTTTTCATCAATGACTCCGCCGCGGGCCGCATTGACGATTCCCACACCGTCTTTCATGATCTCGAACTCCTTGGTGCTTATCACGTAATCATCCTGTGCAGGTACATGAAGTGAGATAAAGTCAGCTTGTTCCAGGACGGCCTCTTTCGAAATCGTGTCAATCGTAAAATTGACTTCCTGCCCATCGAAGAAATCGATCTCAATATGGGCGCTGTCGATGAACGGGTCATAGGCCACAACCCGCATGCCGACTCCCAAACCTACTTTTGCTGTCGCCTGTCCGATCCGGCCAAAACCAAGAATACCCAGGGTTTTTCCTTTGAGCTCAACCCCTTTTGCGTAGGCTTTCTTCAATTCCTTGAATTTTGAATCTCCTTCGAGAGGCATGTTTTGATTGGAATCGTGAAGGAACCTGACCATGCCAAACAAATGTGCAAATACAAGCTCTGCCACCGAATGGGAGGAAGCGGCAGGGGTGTTGATCACTTTGATTCCTTTATCCTTGGCGTATTCGACATCGATATTGTCCATGCCGACACCTCCTCGTCCGATGATCTTTAAACTGGGACAGGCATCGATGAGATCCTTTCTTACTTGGGTTGCACTTCGGACAAGCAGAACATCGATCTGGTTGTCGTCTATGTATTTGGCCAGTTGTTCCTGGGCCACGGTATTCAGTAAAACCTCATATCCCGCTTTTTCAAGCGCTACGATCCCGGAAGTTGCAATTCCGTCATTTGCCAATACTTTCATCTTCTTAAACACTTAAATTTTACAATGATTTCATTATCTCTACCAAAACCTGAACACTCTCAATCGGCATGGCGTTGTAAATACTTGCCCGGTAACCCCCAACAGACCTGTGTCCATTGATGCCATTGATGCCCTTGGCTTTACAGCTGGCATCGAATTCATCTTTTCTCGAATCGTCGGTCAGCAGGAAAGTAACGTTCATATTTGATCGATCCTCTGTCGCAGCTGCTCCTTTGAAGAGTGGGTTTCTGTCTATTTCACTATACAGCAGCTGAGCCTTTTCCACATTTCTCTTTTCGATCTCCTCAATGCCCCCAAGTGACTTCAACCAGTCCAGGGTGAGCATGGAAACATAAACCGGAAAAACGGAAGGAGTATTGAACATGCTGTCTTTCGAAATATGCACCTGGTAATCCAACATGGATGGGATTTTGCGCCCCGTTTTGCCCAATATCTCATCCTTCACCACGACAAGCGTTGTTCCCGCGGGGCCCATATTCTTCTGTGCACCGGCGTAAATCAGGTCGAACTGCGTGAAATCCAGCTTTCTTGAGAAAATATCGGAACTCATGTCACAGACCAGGGGTGCGTCGGTTTTGGGAAATTCCTTGATTTGGGTCCCAAAAATTGTATTGTTGCTGGTGCAGTGCACATAATCTACTCCACTGGGCACAACATAGTCCTTGGGTATGTAACTGTAGTTCTGATCCTTAGAACTGGCCATTACCTCAACTTCTCCCAGGATTTTTGCTTCTTTTATGGCTTTGCTGCTCCATGTGCCCGTATCCAAATAGGCTGCTTTCCCGCCAATTGTCATCAGGTTGTAGGGTACCATTAAAAATTCAAGACTGGCTCCTCCCTGGAGAAATAGAACCGAATAACCTTTGCCTTCGAGTTCCATCAACTCTAGGACCAACTTTCTCGCCTTTTCCATCACAGCGACAAAATCAGCACTGCGATGGGAGATTTCTATGAGCGAAAGATCCAGGTTGTTGAAATTTACGACGGCTTCTGACGCCTGCTTCAATACACTTTGTGGAAGGATGCAGGGACCTGCACTGAAATTGTGTTTTTTCATCAATTTTGATTTTACAGAGGAGTTTTGTCTCTACTGCAAAATTGATAAAATTCTTTGACAAATGCCGTATCTCAAGGTTAAAAAAAAGTTGCCTGATCTCTACTTGGCTTCGTAGCTAATACAGGGAATGATCATCTCTTCAAGTGATATTCCGCCGTGCTGATAGGTATTCTTGTAATACTTGACGTAATGATTGTAGTTGTTCGGATAGGCGAAGAAGAAATCTTCTTTCGCAAAAATGAACGAGCTGCTCAGGTGAAGGGCAGGGAGGAAGATGTCTTTGGGATCTTTTACCTCATAGACCTCTTTCTCGTTATAGCTCAAGCTTTTTCCCGTTTTGTAACGGAGGTTGGAACTGATATTCTTGTCTCCGACCACCTTGGAAGGCCGTGAAGTGTTGATTGTGCCGTGATCGGTGGTGATGATCAGGTTCAGTCCCATTTTCTGAGCGTTCTGAATGATTTCGAGCAGGGGCGAATTTCTAAACCAACTCAGGGTCAATGATCTGTAAGCCTTGTCATCGCTGGCCAGTTCTTTGATCATATCCATTTCGGTTCGCGAATGGGACAGCATGTCTACAAAGTTGTACACCACTACAGTCAGGTCATTGTCCTTGATCTTTGCCAGGTTGGAGGCAAGATCCTTGCCCTGGCTGACGGTGGTAATTTTGTAATACTCATGGGAGAGGTTCATGCCCAGCCTTTTCAGGTTCTCCGTGAGGAATTCCCCTTCGAACAGGTTCTTTCCGCCTTCGTCGGTATCGTTCTTCCAGTATTGTGGATACTTTTTCTCCATCTCCAAAGGGGTCAGCCCTGAGAAGAGGGCATTCCTTGCGTACTGGGTGGCCGAAGGCAGGATGCTGAAATACGCGACTTCCTCGGTTGGCTTGTAGTATTCGTTGATAACGGGCTCCAATACTCTCAATTGATCATAGCGCAGGTTGTCAATCACAACCATAAGCGTTCCCTTGTCCTTTTTCAATTTCGGAGCAATCACCTCCTTAAACAGTTGATGAGACAACACCGGGGAATCTCCGCCGTGGAACCAGTCTCTGTAATTTTTCTTGATGAATTTGTAAAACTGGGAATTGGCCTCTTCCTTCTGGCTTTCCAGTATTTCGGTCATCCCGGGATCCGATATGGATTCGAGCTGTATTTCCCAGTGCACCAGCTTCTTGTAGAGATCGATCCAGTCCTGGTACGTATTGACCATGGCCAGGTCCATGGAAATCTTTCTGAATTCCTGCTGATAGTTCGAGGTTGTCTTTTCCGACACCAAACGTCCAATGTCGAGGTTCTTTTTCAGGCTCAGCAGTATTTGGTTCGGATTCACGGGTTTGATCAGGTAGTCAGCAATCTTCGATCCGATGGCCTCCTCCATAATATACTCTTCCTCACTCTTTGTGATCATGATGACGGGAAGGTTCGGGTGCTTCTCCTTGATCTGGGACAAGGTTTCAAGACCCGAAAGACCGGGCATGTTCTCATCGAGAAAGACAATGTCGAATTGTTCCTCGTTCACGCTTTCAACCGCGTCGGCGCCATTGGTGCAGGGAACCACCTCGTAATTCTTCTTTTCCAAAAAAAGCATGTGAGGTTTGAGAAGTTGAATTTCATCGTCTACCCATAGTATTTTACCTGAACTCATTCTAAATCAATTATGCCAAATTAGTTAAATGAAACCTTTATTTTTGTTCTGTTGCCCAGACACGCAAGGAAGGAATTTATTCGGAAAAGTACAAAAAACGAGCTTAAAATTTTGAAAAAACTCAAATTATTTAATGACCCGATTTATGGGTTTATAACGGTTAAAAACCCTTTGGTTTTTCAGGTCATTGAACATCCTTATTTTCAACGGCTCAGGAGAATATCCCAGATGGGGCTTTCCTATTTGGTTTACCCCGGGGCTCATCACACCCGGTTTCATCACGTGATTGGCTGCACCTTTCTCATGCAGAAGGCCATAGAGACACTGAGGCTCAAGGAGGTTGATATCAGCCCGGCAGAGGAAGAGGCTCTGTTGTTGGCCATCCTGATGCATGACCTGGGTCACGGTCCTTTTTCCCATGCACTCGAAGGTTGCTTCGTTCAGGGCATGGGGCACGAGGAGCTGTCCCTGAAGTTTATGGAATCACTCAATGAGCAGTTCGACAACAGGTTGGAAATGGCCATGGCGATGTTCAAGGGAGAATATCCAAGGCAATTCATGAATCAGCTTATTTCAAGCCAGCTGGACATGGATCGACTCGATTATTTGAAAAGGGACAGTTTCTACAGCGGGGTGGCCGAAGGAAATTTGAATGCGGAGAGACTGATTTCCATGCTTTGCGTCAGAAATGATCAACTGGCCATCGAAGAGAAAGGGATCTATTCGGTCGAAAAGTTCATCATGGCCAGGCGATTCATGTATTGGCAGGTATACCTGCATAAAACTGGACTGGCGGCAGAAAATATACTGGTCAAGATCGTCAAGCGGTCCAGAGAATTGATCCGGGCCGGCAAAGAAGTCCCGATGACCCCGGTTCTCGGCGTATTTTTGGAAAAGGAGTTGACCTCTGAGTCGTTTGAAGGGAAATACCTGGAAGCTTATGCCAAATTGGATGACACCGACCTGATCCACGGGATGAAAGCCTGGTGCGATCATGAAGACTTCATCCTTTCCTACTTGTCACGGTCCATTGTGAACCGCAGGCTTCCGAAGGTGGTCATGTCAGACAAACCTTTTCAGCGGGATGAGATTGATCATATCAGAAAGAAAATCGGGGCACGATTCGGTATCGATAAATCGGAACTGGATTATCTCGTCTATTCCGGAGAGGTCAGCAATCTGGCCTATAAGACTGAACCGACGGGTATTCGAATCGCCCTTAAAAAAGGAGAGACGATTGATATCAAAGATGCCTCGGACTATGCTGGAATCGATGGTTTGAATCAAAAAACCACCCGATATTTTCTATGCTATCCAAAGAAGGGAACTTAAATGATGAGGATTGGTCAATTTTTGTATTTTTGCAAACACCGGAAGAAAACGGAATAATAATTATCTTTTGAAATTTACGGCTAAACAAATCTCCGACATTCTCAATGGCACTGTAATTGGCGATCCTGAAGTGGAAGTCCACAAGCTGTCAAAAATTGAAGAAGGGGACCAGGGTTCGCTCAGTTTTTTGTCGAATCCAAAATACAATTCCTGGTTGTATACGACCGATGCCTCGGTGGTAATCGTGAAGGAGGACTTTGTTCCTGACAGGGAAGTCGGAAGCACCCTGATCAAGGTGGAGGATCCTTATCTGGCTTTTACCAAGATTTTGGAGTATTACAATCAGATCAAGCTTCACAAATCGGGTCTTGAGTCACCGCATTACATTCATAAAACGGCGACATACGGATCAGATCTTTATCTCGGAGCCTTCAGTTATCTCAGTGCGAATGTCAAAATAGGCAAGAACGTCAAGATCTACCCCAATGTTTTTATCGGGGAAAATGTGATCATCGGCGACAATACAACCATTTTTGCCGGGGCGAAGATCTATTCCGAATCTGAGATCGGAGACGATTGCACGATTCATTCGGGGACCGTGATCGGATGTGACGGATTTGGTTTCGCACCAAACAAAAATGGCGATTACAGCAAAATACCTCAAACGGGCAATGTCATCATCGAAAACAACGTCGACATTGGAGCGGGCACGACAATCGATCGTGCTACCCTGGGTTCGACCATTATCCGAATAGGTGTGAAGCTCGACAATCAAATTCACATCGCTCACAATGTGGAGATAGGAAAGCATACGGTCATTGCTGCGCAAACCGGTATTGCCGGATCCACCAAAATAGGGAACAATTGCAAAATCGGCGGACAGGTGGGAATCGTGGGCCATATCACTATAGGCGACAATGTGCAGATCCAGGCTCAGTCGGGAATAGGAAAATCAATTCCGGACAATGAAACCGTTCAGGGAAGCCCAGCCATTCCTTATCACGACTTCAACAAATCATACGTTCACTTCAAGAATTTGCCGAAGATTTCTTCCAGACTGGACGACCTGGACAAAAAACTTGAAACTAAAAAATAACATTTCATGACTGTTAACCAGAAAACCATCAGTAAGGATGTATCCTTGGAGGGCATTGGGTTGCATACAGGCAATAAAGTGTCAATGACCTTTAGACCTGCGCCGGTTAACTCTGGATTCACCTTTGTTCGGACGGATCTAGAAGGACAGCCTGCAATAGAGGCGCTTGCATGTTATGTGACAGACACTCAAAGAGGGACCAACATAGAAAAGAACGGTGTGGTCATCAACACGTCGGAACACGTTTTGGCAGCCCTTGTCGGATTGGACATCGATAATATCATCATTGAGATCGATGCCCCGGAGCCTCCAATAATGGACGGATCCTCAAAGTTCTTCGTCCAGGCCCTTGAAGAAGCCGGCATAGAGGAGCAAGACGCAGAAAGAGAAATCTACGAGGTAAAAGATATTATCTCCTACAAGGACGAAGAGACCGGAAGCGAGATCATGATCATGCCATCAGACAAGTACGAGATCACGACTATGGTTGATTTTGGAACAAAAATTCTCGGCACCCAGAACGCGACCCTCGAACGCATCGAAGACTTCAAAGAAGAAATTGCGGACGCCAGGACCTTCAGCTTCCTGCACGAGATAGAAATGCTTCTCGACAACGATCTTATCAAAGGAGGAGACTTGAACAATGCCATTGTTTATGTCGACAAGCCCCTGTCGGATGAAACGATGAAAAAGCTGAGCAAGGCCTTCAAAAAAGACAAAGTGGCCGTCAAACCCAATGGAATTCTCGACAATCTGACCCTGCATTGGGCGAATGAGGCGGCACGACACAAATTGCTTGACGTGATTGGTGATTTGGCGTTGATCGGGACAAAGATCAAGGGAAAAGTGATTGCCACAAAACCGGGCCACAAGATCAATACGCATTTCGCCCGAAAGATGATGAAGCTCATCAAGATTGAAAAACGAAACAAAGTCCCGCAGTACGATCTGAATCAGCCACCCCTGATGGACATCCATGACATCATGAAGCTCTTGCCCCATCGACCTCCCTTCCTTTTGGTCGATCGGATCCTGGAGCTGTCTGATCATCACGTGGTAGGAATGAAAAACGTCACGATGAACGAGACCTTTTTCGTCGGTCATTTTCCAGGAGCACCCGTAATGCCGGGAGTGCTGCAAATCGAAGCCATGGCACAATGTGGCGGGGTTCTTGTTCTCAGCACGGTGCCTGATCCGGAGAACTACCTGACCTATTTTATGAAAATGAACAATGTCAAATTCAAGCAGAAAGTTCTGCCGGGTGACACCCTGATCTTCAAAGCTGAATTGATGATGCCGATACGAAGGGGGATCTGTCACATGCAGGCTTACGGATACGCCAATAACAAACTTGTCGTAGAAGCAGAGCTCATGGCGCAGATCGTCAAGAAAACCTGAATTAATAATCCAAAGTAGAAAAGAACAGATGAATCAACCCTTAGCCTATATACATCCCGGTGCAAAAATCGCCACAAATGTTGTGATCGAGCCATTTACAACGATACACAACAATGTGACCATAGGGTCGGGCACCTGGATCGGGTCCAATGTGACGATCATGGAAGGTGCGAGAATCGGCAAGAATTGCCGAATCTTTCCCGGGGCTGTGATCTCGGCCATTCCTCAAGATCTCAAATTTGAAGGGGAGGATTCACTCGCGGTCATCGGAGACAATGTGACCGTCCGGGAATGCGCCACGATCAATCGCGGCACCAAAGCCTACGGGAAAACGGTAATCGGAGACAATTGTCTCATTATGGCTACGGCTCACGTCGCTCATGATTGCATCATCGGAAACGATGTGATTATTGTCAATGGAGTTACCCTGGCCGGACATGTCCAAATCGGGGAATACGCCATCATCGGTGGTCTCGCTGGAGTTCACCAGTTCATTCATATTGGGAAGCATGCCATGATATCCGGGGGATCACTGGTTAGAAAGGACGTTCCACCTTTTGTCAAGGCGGCTAAAGAGCCATTGTCCTACATCGGCATCAACTCCATTGGATTGCGCAGGAGGGGTTTTTCCTCAGAAAAGATCAACGAGATCCAGAACATTTACAGAATCCTGTTTCAAAAGAACAATAACGTGTCCCAGGCCTCGAGAATTCTCGAAGCTGAGCTCGACGCAAGCCCGGAGCGCGATGAAGTTTTGACTTTCATCAACAATTCTCAAAGGGGGATCATGAAAGGATACACAAGTAACTATTAGAACAGAATGGCAACAACATCAGATATCAAAAAAGGATTGTGCATCGTGTACAACAACGACACCTATAAAATCACAGAATTTCTTCACGTAAAGCCCGGTAAAGGCCCCGCTTTTGTAAGAACAAAGCTCAAGAGCCTGACCACGGGGAAGGTCATTGACAATACCTTTTCAGCCGGTCATAAGATAGAAGAGGTGCGTGTGGAAACCCGCAAGTATCAGTACCTCTATCCCGAAGGAGACACCTATCACTTCATGAACACAGAGGATTACAACCAGATATCCCTGCAAAAGGAGGCGCTGGATTCACCCGATCTGTTGAAGGAGGGTGAAATCGTAACCATCATCATCCGAACTTCAGATGAATTGCCTCTAGCTGTGGACATGCCTGCACACGTTTACCTCGAGGTCACCCACACAGAACCGGGTGTCAAAGGAAATACAGCTACGAATGCGACAAAACCCGCAACGGTTGAGACGGGTGCACAGGTCAATGTGCCTTTGTTTATCAACGAGGGGGACAAAATCAAGATCGATACGGAAAAGGGAACCTACATGGAACGCGTGAAAGACTGAACCCTATGAAATTCTTCCGCACCCACACGCTTCAAGAGATCGCAGAAATAGCTGGAAACGAATTTGTAGGAGAAAAGGATTTTCCGGTTACCGGCATCAATGAGATTCACGTAGTAGAACCCGGTGACATAGTCTTTGTGGATCATCCCAAGTATTATGACAAGGCTTTGAATTCTGCTGCAACGGTCATTCTGATCAATAAGAAGGTAGAATGTCCGGAAGGAAAGGCACTGCTGCTATCTGAAGATCCGTTTTCCGATTTCAACAAGATCACTCAGCACTTCAGACCCTTCAAACCTGCTTCCAAAAGCATTTCGGATTCATCGGTTATTGGACCCAACACCATCATTCAGCCCCAGGTCTTCATAGGCAACAATGTCACAATAGGCAAGGATTGCCTCATTCATCCGAATGTCAGCATCTACGACAATACCGTAATTGGCGACGGAGTAGTGATTCATTCGGGAACGGTTTTGGGCGGTGACGCCTTCTATTTTCAAAAGCGGGCGCACGGCTTTGACAAATTGAAATCATGCGGACGAGTCATCATAGAAGACAACGTCGAAATAGGGGCTGCCTGCACCATTGACAAAGGAGTCACGGGTGATACGATCATCGGCGAAGGGACCAAACTGGACAACCAGGTTCAAATTGCACATGACACGATCATCGGCAAGCGATGTCTCATCGCATCCCAGGTTGGAATCGCCGGTTGTACCCGGCTCGAAGATGAAGTCACGCTTTGGGGCCAGGTGGGTGTCATCAGCGACATCACCATAGGAAAAGGAGCTGTGGTCTATGCTCAATCCGGGGTGTCAAAGGATCTCGAAGCGGGCAAGACCTATTTTGGGTCACCCGCGGGGGAGGCGCGCGAAAAATACAGGGAATTGGGAATGATCAAAAACCTGCCCAGTCTGTATGAAAAAATGAAGAAATAGGGTTTCATTCTCTTCGAATTGCCCTAATTTTGTTTGGTAAAAAAGGATTTTAAAAGTAAAACCAGAATAAAAAAATGAGTGTACTAGTCAATAGAGATTCAAAGGTGATCGTGCAGGGATTCACCGGAAGTGAGGGAACTTTTCACGCCGGACAGATGATCGAATACGGAACCAATGTAGTCGGTGGGGTGACCCCGGGTAAAGGCGGTCAAACGCACCTGGACAAGCCTGTTTTCAATACGGTTGCTGATGCAGTTCGAGAAGTGGGCGCCAACACCTCAATCATATTTGTCCCGCCCGCTTTTGCGGCAGATGCGATCATGGAGGCGGCAGAAGCCGGCATCAAGGTGATCATCTGCATCACGGAAGGTATTCCAACGGCCGATATGGTTCGTGTGAAATCGTACATCGATGCACGGGATTGCCGATTGGTAGGGCCGAACTGTCCTGGAGTCATTACTCCTGAAGAAGCCAAGGTGGGCATCATGCCCGGATTCGTTTTCAAAAAAGGCCGAGTGGGCATTGTCTCCAAATCGGGAACCTTGACTTATGAGGCCGCTGACCAGGTGGTCAGAAAAGGACTGGGAATCACGACCGCAATTGGAATAGGCGGGGATCCGATCATTGGCACCACTACCAAAGAAGCGGTCCAGCTGCTAATGGAAGATCCTGACACCGATGCCATAGTGATGATTGGTGAGATCGGCGGACAATTGGAAGCCGATGCAGCGAAATGGATCAAGGCTGATGGAAATCGCAAGCCTGTTGTCGGGTTCATTGCCGGACAAACGGCTCCCGCAGGGAGAACCATGGGGCATGCAGGTGCAATCGTAGGCGGAAAAGACGACACTGCGCAGGCTAAAATGGATATCATGGCAGCCAATGGGATTCACGTTGTCGATTCCCCTGCTGAAATCGGGCAAAAGGTCCTTGAAGTATTAAGTTGATCCGACTCGGGTGCATAAAAAGTTTTTGAGCGAAGGCTGTCCGATGGGCGGCCTTTTCTTTATTCGCAATCAGTTTGATTAGATGTTAAAAAATTCACAATACGATACAACCTCTTTCGTACTCAAGGTCTCTTCTTTATTTTTAAACGCTAATTCATATTCTTAACCTTTCACCTACTTTCAAAATGAAAAACCTCCTTTACTGCACATTCGTTCTTTCCTTTTTGTTAATTACAGGATGTAAGCAATCCGTTTCAGGAACGGATTACGTTGCCGAAAAGCACACGGATGCCCAGGGTTATTCCTATGAGGTCGTCAGCAATGATCCTACAGGCCTGAGACTTTATACCCTTGACAACGGGCTCAAGGTATACCTGAGTCAAAATCACGACGAACCCAAAATACAGACCTATGTAGCCGTCCGGGCTGGATCCACCTATGATCCAGCAGACAATACGGGTTTGGCCCATTATTTAGAACACATGCTCTTCAAGGGCACCAGTGAGTTTGGAACACAAGACTGGGAAACCGAAAAAAATTACCTCGATTCAATTTCGGATTTGTTTGAAAAACACAAAAATGAAACGGATCCAGATAAGAAAAAGGAAATTTATCAGGAAATTGATCGGGTTTCGCTGGAAGCTTCAAACTATTCAATTGCGAGTGAATATGACAAAATGGTTGGATCGTTGGGGGCTCAGGGAACCAATGCCCATACCTCCAATGAAGAAACCGTATATCACAATAAGATCCCTGCCAATGAATTGGAAAAATGGGCCAAACTTGAAAAGGATCGTTTTTCTGAACTGGTTTTGAGATTGTTTCATACTGAGCTGGAAGCGGTGTATGAAGAATTCAACCGAGGACTGGATGATGACGGAAGTAAGAAATATCATGCCATGAACAAAGCCTTGTTTCCAAATCATCCCTACGGACAGCAAACGACAATTGGAACTTCGGAGCACCTGAAAAATCCTTCCATGGTAGCTATTCACAATTATTTTAACAAGTATTACGTGCCCAATAACATGGCAGTCGTTTTGGTGGGCGATTTTGAATTCGAACCGACTATAAAATTGATCGATGACACATTTGGGCAATTGGAGAACAAAGAAGTTGAACACCCTGTTCTTCCGGAGGAAGAACCCCTGGAGTCGATTACTCAGATTGAGGTCTTTGGTCCAACAGCGGAATCGGTTCGAGTAGCCTACAGAGTCAACGGTGGACTTGGGAGTGAGGACCACAAAAAGGCCTTGCTGATTGACATGATGCTTTCCAATAGTCAGGCTGGCTTGATTGATTTGAATCTGAATCAGAGTCAAAAGGTGCAGAGAGCGGGGTCATATCATTCCTTTTTGAATGAATACGGCATGCATTATCTGGATGGGATGCCGAAAGCAGGACAGAGCCTCGACGAGGTAAAAGATCTCATGCTGGCTGAGCTTGACAAGATTAAGAAGGGAGAATTTGACGATTGGCTAATCGATGCCGTTATCAATGATTTGAAATTATCGAAGCTCCGAGAATATGAGAACAGTACATCTTTAGCCTCTGCGTACTACAATAATTTTATTTCACAGCGAGCCTGGGCCGATGAGATTCGGTTTTTGGATGAATTGAAGAAAATCACCAAGAAAGACCTGATGGCTTATGCTTCAGAAAACTATGGAGATAATTATGTGCTGTTGTACAAAAGACAAGGGGAGGATCCTAATATTGCAAAAGTGGAAAAGCCTCAGATCACACCTGTCAATCTAAACCGTGGAAAGCAAAGTCCGTATTACGGGAATTTTTCGGCGATCAGTTCAGGTGAGATTCAACCCCTATTTGTCGATTATAAGGCGGAAATTCAAAAGTCAAAATTGAAAAACGGCCTTGAAGTGTCTTCTATTGAAAATAAGACCAATGATTTATTCTCCTTGAATATCATTTTTGACATGGGGAGTGATCACGACAGAAAATTAGCTCTGGCAGTTGCCTATCTGGATTATGTGGGAACCGATCAATTGTCGCCGGATGAGGTGAAAAAAGAGTTTTACAAATTAGGAATCAACTACGGCGTAAATACCGGGTCGGAGAGATCCTATGTAGGACTTTCTGGTCTTCAGGAAAACATGGACAAAGGTCTTGTCCTATTGGAGAATTTATGGGATAATGCCAAGGCCGATCAGGAGAGCTATGACAAATTTGTCGAAAAGATATTAAAGGCAAGGATCGACGGGAAAGCCCAAAAAGACAATATTTTATGGTCAGGCATGTTGACTTATGGCATTTATGGTGAAAATTCACGCCTGAGGGACATATTTGACACAAATGAGTTGCAGAGCATGGATCCTAATGAGTTGATTCAAATGGTAAAAGACCTGAAAGGGTATAAACAAAGAATTTTCTATTACGGCAATGACCTGGAATCAACAATAAGTTCATTAAACAATTCCCATCGAGTTCCTGCCGAACTGAAGAATTATCCGGAACCAAAGAAATACGAACAAATAGCCACAGGAAATCAGGTCAATTTTGTCGATTTTGATATGGTTCAGGCTGAAATTATTTTAGTGGCAAAAGCAGATCAGTTTGATGCAGAAAAAATGGCCTATGGAATGGTATTCAACGATTATTTTGGCTACAGCATGTCATCCATTTTGATGCAGGAATTGCGGGAATCAAAATCATTGGCCTACGCTGTTTTTGCCGAATATGTGAATGCGAGTAAAAAGGAGAATTCAGATGTTGTTTGGGCCTATATTGGCACGCAGGCCGATAAACTGCCGGAAGCGGTTGATGGATTAATGGTGCTCATGAAGGATATGCCGGAGGTTGAAGAAAAATTCGACTCCTCCAAGAAAAGCGCCCTGAAAAAGATAGCTGCTCAGAGAATCACCAAATCGAATATATTTTGGAACTACGAAAGATTGAAAAGAAGAGGGATTGATTATGATATCCGAAAGGACATGTATGAATCCATTCAGAATATGACATTGCAAGATTTGAGTACATTCTTTGACCAAAACGTCAAACAAGGAGAATACACAGCTTTGGTCATTGGAAAAAAATCTGACCTTGACCTGAATGCCCTTAAAAAAATGGGAGACGTCAAAGAAATGGACATTGACTATCTTTTCAACTATACAGACATGGAAGTAAAGCAATAGTCTTCCTGTGAGCTATAATCCCATCAAAATTAGATTTGATGGGATTCTTCTTTGTAGAAATTTGACATTTGAATTTTACTATCTTTGATCTCACAACCAAAAGATTCTTCATGAAATTACTCGAGAATAAAACAGCATTGATAACGGGTGCCTCCCGGGGCATCGGAAAAGGCATAGCCATGGAGTTTGCCAGGCAAGGCGCTCATGTGGCCTTCACGTATAATGCTTCAGCAGATGCAGCCAGGGCACTTGAGGCCGAATTGGAAGGTTTTGGGGTCAGGGCCAAGGGATATCAATCCAATGCCGCTGATTTTGACGCCGCACAACAGCTGGTCAAAGATGTTATCGAGGACTTTGGCGGATTGGACATCCTGATCAACAACGCGGGAATCACCAAGGACAATCTGCTGATGCGAATTTCAGAGGAGGATTTTGACAAGGTCATTGAGGTCAACCTCAAGTCAGTTTTCAATCTGACCAAGGCGGTGCTGCGACCCATGTTGAAGCAGCGTTCAGGATCCATTATCAATATGAGTTCAGTGGTTGGAGTAAAAGGAAATGCCGGGCAGACCAACTATGCGGCCTCAAAAGCGGGCATTCTGGGTTTCACGAAATCCGTGGCCCTGGAACTCGGATCGAGAAACGTGCGTTGTAATGCAATCGCGCCGGGCTTCATCGAAACCGAGATGACGGCTAAGCTTGACCCGAAAACGGTTGACAGCTGGAGAGACTCAATTCCTTTGAAACGGGGCGGGACTCCAGAAGATGTCGCCAACGCCTGCGTATTTCTCGGATCAGACATGTCTGCATACATCACGGGCCAGACCCTGAATGTTGACGGCGGCATGCTGACCTGACCGAACCCCTGAATACAATGAATCTCAATCTGGTGTTTTTACTTGTCCTGTCTGCACTGGCAAGCGGCCTGTTGAGCTATTACCAATATTTTTTCAAGAAGGAGTTTGAACGGTCATTGTTGCTTCCCGCATTCTTTCGTTTTATCGCAATTTTTTGTCTGCTGCTTCTATTGATCAACCCCCGTTACCAATCACGCCAATCCGTCATTGTGAAACCCGAACTTCTGGTTGCCTGGGACGCATCCAGATCCATGAGTTTCTCAGGAGCCGATGCCCAGGTAAAAGAAGTGATTGACAAGTTTCATGATAACCGGGAATTGAACGATCAATTCGAGATTCAATATTTTGGTTTTGGCGAGTCCCTGAGACTGGGAGATTCGCTTTCTTTTTCATCCGGTCAAACCGACATAGACAGGGCACTTAAACAACTCAATCAACTATCCTCTTCCGGAGCATCTTCTATTGTCCTTGTCAGTGACGGCATACAAACCGTTGGCCGAAACTACGCCTATGCGGGTATAGATCAAAGGGTCTTTCCTATAGTTGTGGGTGACACGGTTCAAAAAAATGATCTTGAAATCAGCCAGGTCAATGCGAATGCCTATGTGACAATGGGCAATCTTTTCGAAGTTGAGGCCTTTGTGAATTTTTCAGGAGAAGGATCAGCCAAATCTGAGCTTCGTCTCGAAAAGGAAGGTCAGTTAATCGATCGTAAATCATTAAAATTCAATGAAAATAACAGAAGTCAACGAGTTAAATTTGAAATCCCATCGGATGAACCCGGTCAGCACATGTACCGAATTCATTTGACCCCTTTTCCGAATGAGCTTGAGACCCTGAACAATCAAGAATTTTTTGAGGTAGAAGTGGTTAACTCACAGATGGAAATCGCTGTGATATATGCTTTTGCACACCCTGACCTGGGTATGATCAAACAAAGCCTTGAGCGTGAGAAGAAAAAAGAAGTGAAACTGATACCCATCTCAGAATGGAGTCCTGAAGACAATGAATTCTCAGTACACATCCTGTATCAGCCCGATGAGCGATTTAGAGCGTTGTTCTCTTACCTGAAAGATGCCGGCAAAAACTACTTCCTGATCGCAGGAGCTTCTTCAGACTGGAAATTCTTAAACAGCGTGCAGGAATCATTTCGCAAACGGGAGATGATGCTGTCAGAAGAAGCCTATCCGGTGTTTGCCAAAGAATTTCAATCGTTTTATCAGGAAGATCCGGGTTTTCAGGACTTCCCATCTCTCAGGGTGAACTTGGGAGAGGTGGATTTCAGAGTTTCCCAAGATCCTCTTTTGTGGCAATCCATCAATGGAATTGAATCCGGTCAACCCATGCTGACTGTATATCAGGAAGAAGGAGCGCGGCGGGTCGCTCTTTTAGGCGAAGGCATATGGAAATGGCGGGCCTTTGTGTTTCAACGCGATCAGAAATTCGAGCGTTTTGACCGATTTTTTGACGCCTTGATTCAATACCTGTATTTGACAGAGAGAAAACAAACCCTGGAATTGTTCTATGACAAAACGAATTTCGACGATCAGAGGATTGAGATTCAGGCCAGAAAATACGACAGCAATTTGAATCTCGACTTGTCTTCTCCTCTGGAATTGCGCCTCGATGGGGTGGATCAGGCCTATCCCATGTATGTCAACAATGGGTATTACGAAATACAGCTCGGTGATCTCGACCCGGGCCATTATGCCTTCAGCATTGTAGATCCGTCAACTGAGGCTATGAGATCGGGTAGTTTTGAAGTTGTGTCCTATTCAGCAGAACAAATGAGTCTTACCTCAGATGTACCGTCTCTGACGTATCTTGCAGAGAAGACCGAAGGTAAGGTATTCTACCCTTCGCAAATGGAAGAGGCCTTTGCTTATCTGATCGACCAACCCGATTTCAAACCTGTGGAGAAAATTGAAAAAAAGCTGATTTCAGGGATTGACCAAAAGTGGCTGTTAGCTTTAATTGTCCTATCTTTGAGTATTGAATGGATCATCAGAAAATACAGGGGTTTGGTATAAGTTTACGGGCCCTTTTAATTTAATCACAAAAACATAACAACATGGCACAACAATCGCAAATTCAGTTTCCAAAAGGCATACTACCCATAGTATTTCTTGGGATATTGGCACTTATTTTCATATCAAAATCTACGGTTACCCTAGATGCCGGTGAAGCCGGAGTTCTTTGGAAGCGATTTGGAGGCGGAGTCGTCACCGACGAGCCGCCTTTGGGAGAAGGTTTTCACCTGGTGGCACCCTGGAACAATGTCATCGTCTACGAAGTTCGCCAGCAAGAGCTGACAGAGAAGATGAAGGTTCTTTCTTCAAACGGACTGGACATTCAGCTCGAGGCAACCGCCTGGTATCAGCCCAAGTCTGAACAGCTCGGTTTCCTGCACCAAACCAAAGGAACCAACTATCTCGATCGTGTATTGAAACCTGCTATGCGATCTGCAACTCGAAGTGTGGTCGGACGCTATACGCCCGAACAAATCTATTCTTCCAAAAGGGATGCCATCCAGAAAGAGATTTTTGAAGAGACCAAAAAAATCGTCGACGATCAATACATCCAGTTGAACGATGTTTTGGTTCGCGATGTTACCTTGCCTGTGGCCATAAAAGACGCCATCGAGCGTAAATTGGGACAGGAGCAGGAATCTTTGGAATACAAGTTCCGTTTGGAAAAAGCACAGAAAGAGGCCGAGAAGCAGCGAATCGAGGCACAGGGTAAAGCCGATGCCAACCGAATCTTAAGTGCATCCCTTACTGACAAAATTCTACAGGACAAAGGTATCGAAGCGACCATGCAACTATCTCAGTCACCGAATGCAAAGGTAATCGTGATCGGTAGCGGAAGTGATGGTCTTCCTATAATTTTGGGAAACAACTAGGGACTATAAAGTGTCCTGCTGTTGCACTCGGATGATGTCTTTTTTCACCTGACCCCTCTGTAGGGCCCTGTAATTCTCGTAGCATTCGAGAACGGCTTCTATGATCTGAAGGTCACTCGCCTTGTTTATAAAGCGGTTGGAATAATTGCATTCCGTCAGTAGGTCATTGAGTTCCTTGCGGCTCATGTCGAGATAATCCATCATGATTTCACGACTGTATTTCTGCTCCATCATCGAACGCATCTGGTCACCCTGCTTTAGTTTTCGAAGCTTATTCATTTCCTTGGGCTTCTTCCCGAATTTGTTGTACCAAAAGTCGACCGGGTTGAAAACGGCGGCCAGTCCGGAACTGTAATTGCGGGTATAAGATCTTCCAATTTCATAGGCCTGAGGAAGTCCGTTGATATGAATGCGGCTGTAGGAGTCGTCCGGGACATTCTTAGCATCGACCACTAGAACTCCGATCAACCTGTGGGATTTCACAGTCACCTCATCGATATTGACCACTTTTTCATGGATGGCGATCTCCAGCTCATTTCCCTTCAGCAGGTCATTGGTGATTTTCAGCTTGATCGACTGATATCCGATATAGGAAATGAATATCGTGTCATTGACCTGGGCAGGAATTTCAAACTTACCGTCAAAGTCGGTAATCGTTCCATCGACAGAGTTCATGTTGACCACATGGGCGCTCAAGAGAGGTTTGCCATCATTAATGCTTACAATGCGACCCTTGAGGTACCTGACTTGCATGTCTTCTGCAGCTGCAAGCGAGTCAGGTCCGATTGTGTCTGTTTTCATTTCGGGGAACTCCTGGGAGTATCCCGCAAGGAAGAACAGCATAGAAGCAAATAAGCAAAAGACTTTTCGCATGGGGCAATGATACTAAAACTTCATCGAAATATTTAATAAAATATTGTGAAAACTACCCAGAAAAGCGCCCCTGGAAACCGTAATAATCGAATTAAACCTTGATGCTGAGCATCCCGGCATCCATCTTGAGAACCTGTCCTGTAATCGAACGAGAGCCATTCGACAAGAGATAAACGGCGAGTTCGGCCACCTCTGTGGGGTCCAGTATTTTCTTCAGAGGGTGTCTCTCTTTCATCTTTTCACGGATCGCATCATTTCGCAGAATTTTTGAAGCCAACGTCGTATCGGTTATCGTCGGAGCTATGGCGTTCACCCGTATTTTGGGTGCCCATTCAGCCGCGAGTGATTTTGCCAATCCTTCAACACCTGATTTCGAAATCGCAACACTGGCATGAAATGTCATTCCCATGTCAGAAGCAACCGTACTGAAAAGAACCACGGAAGCCTGATCACTTTTTTTGAGAGCTTTTTCATACGCCTTAAGAACTCGAACGGCTCCCAAAACGTTAATTTCAAAATCATTTAGGAAATCTTCTTCACTCAATCGTGAAAACGGTTTGAGATTTATAGTTCCCGGACAGTAGACAAGTCCATCAACTTCTTCCAATTCAGGCAATTCGCCTTTGACCGCATCCAATTCGATCTGAGTCAAATTCACGTGGTCGAGATCTGAGGCCTCTCTGGAGATGCTCACTACCTTGTTCTCAGGCAAAAGCTTTTTTACGACTTCCTTACCGATTCCCCGGCTTCCTCCTACAACTAGAATCGTTCTCATGATCAGCTGTTATTTGATATGTAATTTTGGAGCTCAGCGATCTTATGCGGATCGTTGAATGCTCCTCCATAGAAAGAGGTCGTTGTGCTCGAGGTGTCATCTTTGATGCCTCTTGACGAGACACAAAGGTGCTTGGCATCAATGATTACGGCTACATCATCAGTTTCCAATGCGGTCTGAAGCTCTTTCGCGATCTGATTCGTCAGTCTTTCCTGGACCTGTGGTCGTTTGGCATAATACTGCACGATGCGGTTAAGCTTCGAAAGCCCGATTACTTTCCCGGAGCTGATATAAGCGACATGTGCTTTTCCAATGATCGGTACAAAGTGGTGCTCACAATTCGAATAAAACGTGATATTCTTTTCTACAAGCATCTGATCATACTGATACTTATTGTCGAACAGGGCTATTTTTGGCTTGTTTTTAGGATCCAAACCCGAGAAGATTTCCTCGATATACATCTTGGCTACACGCATCGGAGTTCCTCGCAACGAGTCGTCCTTCAGGTCGAGGCCCAGGGTTTCCATGATTTCCCTAAAGAGGAAAGCTATGTGCTCCTTTTTCTCGGAGTCACTGAGTTCAAAGGCATCCTCCTTCATAGGAGTTTCCAAGCCCGTCAGGAGGTGGTCGTCTCCAATTTCATCAAAAGTGAATCCATTAAGGGATGATCCGTTACCGTTTAGAGTTGTTGTGTGATTCGTATTCATAATAGTCTTTTTAATGTGCTGTCTCCCATGAGGAACAAAGCATCAGGTTAAATTCAAATCGACCCTTGTTTCTCCCGGGTCGTTTCAGAAGGAGTATCCAGGGGGCGCTGATACCCGAAGCGCTTAGGTTGATTTGGCAGCGAATACCCATCCAAACCGTTTATGCTGACAACTTTACCTTTCGACAGGTTTACAAAGCCATCGTCTTCCATCAATTCCTCTTTGACATAGAGATCAAGGATTTCTCCGATGACCAAAATCGTCCCATTTGATTCGATTTTGTGCTCCTCGACAAATCTCATTCCCATTTTTACGGGGGATTCCTTTACAAAGGGGGCATGAAAATCATTCAAATGCTCTTCCGTAAGGCCAGTTACTTCAAATTCAGAGACATCCGATTCGTAATTGGCCGAAGTATGATGCGCCTGCTTTGCAAAGTGGTAGGCAATGTGATTGATTGTATAAAAACTGTTTTCTTTTATGTTGGAATACGTGTGTCTCGCCACTTTGGTCGGTCTTAGAATAAAACCTAACAAAGGAGGATTTGATCCCATATGAATAATTGAGCTGAACACAGCCAGGTTTGCAACGCCGAGATCATCCCTTGTGCCAATCAGATTTGCCGATTTATAGCCTGAGGCCGAGTTGATCAAGTTGATCCTGAATATTTTTTCCAGGCCATCGATGGAGCTGCGTTGGTAATGTATCATGCCGCTTTCGCCAATTTTCCAATGGAAACCCGTTTTGCCTTCAGGTCAAACATCAGGCTGTACAAACCGAAGAAGGTTCGGTTCATGTAAATAAAATGCTTTGAGCCTCTGTTGCCATTCATTTTTCGAAGCGCTGTATCCTTGCTGTACTTTTCACCGAGCGCTGTGATTTCTGCAAAGAAGGTCTCATCCGAAAAATCGAAGTATTCTTGTTGAAATGGTCGGGTGAAAACCGTAAGCAGCTCGTGGAACATCTTGGAGAAGAAGGCTACTTCTTCAGGGGTGTCATCTGGTCGAAGGATTTCCAACTCGTACATTTTCTCAGTGAAGAATTCTTTGTCTTTGAGGTTGTCTCTGTTGGCCAGTTCAAAATAAGGAACATAAAATTCCTCGGGAATCTCCTTCATGCATCCAAAATCGAGAACGATCAATTCATGGTCGGCTGAAACGAGGAAATTACCCGGGTGCGGGTCCGCATGAACCTTTTTCAAAGTGTGAATCTGGTACATGTAAAAGTCCCACAGTGCCTGCCCAATTTTTTCGAGATTCTCCTGGGAATTGTCGTATTGGATGTATTCTGAAAGATGCTTGCCCTCCATCCAGTCCATGGTAATTATGCGTTCCGAAGATAGGTCCTCATAGTAACCCGGAAATTTTAGATTATCGATATGACCACAGCTTTCTGCAATCTCTTTACTCTGCTGAAGCTCCAGGATGTAATTTGTCTCTTCGGTAAGTTTTTCTTCTACTTCTTTGAAATACTTGTCCGAACCTTTACCATTGATATTGAACATTTTAATGGCCACCGGTTTGACGAGGGCCAGATCGGAAGCTACAGTTTGAGCCACCCCGGGATATTGAATCTTGACGGCCAATTCTTTACCGTCTTTTTTCGCATAATGCACCTGACCAATGCTGGCCGCATTTCGGGAGGCGGAATCGAAATAGTCGTAGACCTCTGAGGGTTGTTGTCCGAAGTATTTCTTGAAGGTTCTGTTGACCAGGGCAGGGGAGAGCGGGGGAACCGAGAACTGGGACAGGGAAAACTTATCCACATAGGCCCTGGGCAGGATGCTTTTTTCCATGCTCAGCATCTGAGCCACTTTCAAAGCACTTCCCTTCAACTTTTTGAGACCATTATAGATATCCTCTGCGTTATTCTCATTTAATCTTTCACGGGCCTGTTCCTCGCTGTTGATTATTTTGTCACCGAAATACTTGATGTAATTCACACCAACTTTAGCACCTGTCTGTACCAGGTTTGAAGCCCTGTTGATCTTGGAAATTGGAATTTTATCGATGGATTTCATTATTTCATTTGTATTTTTTCCTTGAACAGGAATTTGCCTAAATCAATTACACTTTTCAATGGTTTCACGTCCAGAAGGTCAAATCCGGTATTCACAGATTTTTCGATGAACATATCCGTTTTTTCAAAACCTGCAGAAGAATCCTCCATCCAGAATTTTAGGGTAACCAGGAATTGCGTCCATGAAGATTCCTTGATGGACTTGTCTTTCAGCTTCTCAAGTTTTTCCTCCTTCAAATCCAGGGTCTCTATTTCAAGTTCAGTAATATACTCGGTGAAAGCGCTTCTCAATTCTTTCAACACCTTGAGCGACTTCATCGACATATCTCTATTGCCCAGAAGCGAGAGAACAAAGCTTCTATTGGCTGTAAGCATTTCAAAATAGGTGAAATAAAAGCTCAGGAGCTTGTTTCGGGCATCGAAGGATCCGTATTCCTCGCTTTTCTCCAAAAGTTTCACGGTTTGATCGAAGAAAGCTTTGAATACGTGATTGTCAATTGCCTCAAAAGATCCGAAGAACTGGTAGAAATCCTTTTCTTCAAACTTGTTGACTTTTGCAAATTGATAAACCGATTTTGGGGCTTCACCGTTTTCCAGGTAATAGTCCATATAAAGACTTATGATGTCGTCAGCTTTTATTTTTTTCTTGGGTGGCATAATTATGATTTTGTACAAAAATACAAAATGTTTAACTTTAAAAAAATAAAGTTAGACAAAAAAAAAAACAACAAATACACAAAACCACAAAAAACAAACACAAAAACACCCCACCACCAACCACAAACAAAAACCACACCCCCCCACCCCAACCCCCCACCCCACAACCACACCCACACAACACCACAAACCAACCCCCCACCCACCAAAAAAAAATCCAAAAACGACAAACCCCCCTCATCATACCCACCCCCCCCCCCCCCCCCCCCCCTTTCCCCCCCCCTATCCCCCCCCCCCCCCCCCCCCCCCCCCCCTCCCCCCTCCCCCCCCCCCTCCCCCCCCCCCCCCCCCCCCCCCCCCCCCCCCCCCCCCCATTTTTCCCCCCTCCCCCCCCCCCCCCTAAAAAGTCAAAAAGGATTAACCATCCGAAACTGTTGAACTCAAGTGCGACATTCACCAAACTCAAAAACTGAATTTAAACTTATCGCAATTGACCTGTCATACAAAGATTGTACCTTTAGTCCTACCCTCATGTTTGCATTGAAATTGTCCCCCGCATCACGTCGATGCTCGGGTTGTCTTCTCATTCGGTGTCCTGGAGTGGGAGTTGGAACTCAAACAAAATCCTTTGAAAATGCTGAGCATTTAGGATTACCCCGGTCGGGGATCCCGTGTGGGTAGGAACTCAAACAAAATCCTTTGAAAATGCTGGCGCATTTCGGTTTTTTTGGTTCCAGCTCCTTACGCAAGCGAGCTTGCGACGCTCTGAAACCAAAAAATCCTCTCGAACATTCGTTCAAAAGGATTTTGTTTGGTCGGGGTGGCAGGATTCGAACCTGCGACCTCCTGCTCCCAAAGCAGGCGCGATAACCGGGCTACGCTACACCCCGAAGGTCATCTAATTCTAATCGTTGCGGAGAGACGGGGATTCGAACCCCGGCAACGGTTGCCCGTTGACAGATTAGCAATCTGCTCCATTACCACTCTGGCACCTCTCCCGGAATCTTCTCATCAAAGAAATTTCGGTTTGCAAATGTATCATATGGAATAGAATCCTGCAAGATTTTTTTGGATTATTTTGAGTCAAAATCGACGAAAAAGAGGATCGCCCCAAGGTGCTCTGAAATTGAAAGAAATCAACTTAGCCACGCACGGAAATTATCAGACAATTCTCTTTTTGAAAAGCTCTGAGGAATCCAAATAAAAAACGCCTATATTTGTGATATTAAATCAGAAACCACACAAAAAAATATCAGAAACCACACAAAAAAAATAGTAAAATGAAAAACATGAAATTTGTTGTCAGTTTGGTTCTAACTGCAATAATCGTCGCGAGCTGTTCAGGAGTAAAGATCATTGATTCCTGGAAAGGTGATGAAATTGGGGATCTGGCGGATGCCAACATTCTTGTTGTTGCTCGGGCAGATGATATGGCGGCCCGACAGCGTTTTGAACAGGAAATTGCCGAAAGGTTGCGCGCCGGAGGTATCAGTGCCACTGAAAGTTATAAGAAATTTCCAGCGATGAAGCACAATCAGAAACAAACGGAAGAAGAAATCGCGCAGAAGGTTCAGATCATCAAGAATGAAGGCTTCAGAGGTGTCGTGCTGACAGTATTGAAGGATATGAGCAAGGAAATCGTGACTTCTGAAACAGGCGGATATGTCTCCGGAGGGTACTACCCATCCTACTACGGTGGTTATTACGGTGGCTTTGGAGGCTACTACGGTCGCGTTTATTCACCTTACGGTTACGGTTACGGAGGAACATATGTTCCTTCAGAAACACGAACGTACACTTCAGAGACCTACAATTTGGAAACTGTAATTTACGATTTGGACAAACCTGATGGGCAACAGCTTCAGGGTGTAGTCGCTATTGACATTACAGATCCCAAATCGGCAACAAAAGTGGCTCCAAAATACGCGGATGCAGTTGCAAAGGCACTGAAAAAATAATCCAGCTTACATTATAAAAGATGAAAGACCCGGGCCATAAGGTCCGGGTCTTTTTTTTATTTTTGCACTTCGTTTCAAAATCAACCGATGAAGTATTGTTTGCTTTTCATCTTTCTTTTTGCAGGCCTTTTTGGGGAAACCTGGTCACAGGAACAGCAGGAAAAGGAGATTAACGACCAGGCTCAATTCTGGACCAGTGTAAATTCGACCTGGAGGCTCAGCAATCGATGGGGTGTCATGGGGGATTTTCACATCCGGCGAACCGATTTTCTAAAGGACCCGAATTTTTATTTCCTGAGAATGGGTGGAGTATACTGGATCGATGACAAGTTTTCCGTGGCCGGTGGGGGAGCATTGTTATGGTTGGCCGTGCCGGATGATGAAGGTGATTTCAACTATGCGCTGGAAAGACGTATTTATCAGCAGCTGCTTTGGAGAAGTATCCATGGCCGGGTGAACTTTTTGCAAAGGATCCGAAACGAGCAACGCTGGCACGAAGTTCTCAATGAGGAAGGAGAGGTAGATCGCATACGATTCTCCAACCGGGTAAGGTTCTTGTTTTCAGCGGCCATCAAGGTCTTCGAAAATCCTAAGGCACCACGATTGGTGCTCTCTGACGAGATACTTTTCCACTTCGGGTCGGAAATCGTCTACAACACCTTTGACCAAAATCGATTTTTTGTTGGCATCAACCAAAGAATCAACAAGGAATGGTCCTTCGATTTGGGATATATGTCGGTTTATCAACAGCGTTACAGCGGATACCAGTACGATCACAATCACACCTTCAGATTGTTCTTCTACTACTCACCTGACCTCCGTAAGAAGAAGGACGAGGATCTGCCTCACTATCCTGTTGGTGGTATCGAATAGAAGTCGTGAGATTTTTAGTAAATTGGTCATGTGTACCGATTTCCTTTTCCGCAAATGAGACCCATCCTTTTCCTTGCTCTTCTTTTACCTTTTATGAGCCTCAGTCAGGACAGACTTTTGACCGTAAGCTCAAAGGATTCCATCAGCGGAAGACCCGTTCTTCAATCTAGCCTGGGAGCCAATATCAAACTCAACGGATTTTATGATGCTTTCGGCGGACTTCAGGGAAATGAAACCTTTAATGTGGGTATCATAGATGTATTCGGCACGGATGACTCTCCAAGCTTCCATATGGATCTGTATCAGACCCAGCTGAAATTTGAAGCCACCTACTTCGAGAGAAAAAGTGGACAACGCGTCTATGCCATAGTGGAATCTGATTTTTGGGGAGGAAACGGAGCCATGCGACTCAGAAAGGCCTATGTGGAAACCCGACATTGGCAAATCGGGCAGAACTGGAACAATTTCGGTGATGAATTGCTTTGGCCCAACATCATGGAATGGGAGGGGCCACCTTCCGGGGTTTGGATACGAACCCCGCACATCAAGTACTCGAATACGTTTAAAAATGAGAACTGGATCTATGAATTGAGCCTGGAGGCTCCAATAACCAATTACGTTTCCTTTGAAGAATTCGGATTGAACGTGGAGGAAGTGAACCAGGTCACACCTGATCTGACTGTGGCTTTCAAAAAAGTATTTCCCTGGGGCCATTTACGACTGTCGTCCATTGCGAGGAACATACGCTATGAATATGACGGTGAATTAGATGACATTTTTGGTTATGGTTTCTCCTTCTCGGGGCTGTATGTCACACCCAGGCGCAACATGTTTCAGTTTCAAATTGTAGGAGGCAAAGGAATTACGGCCTATATGACCAGTCTGTCGGGATTGGGCTATGACGGATACCTTAACGTGGATGGTGACTTTGTGTCAACTCCTGCAGCGGGAGGATGGGCTTCCTATGAATATTACCTGACCCGAAAACTTCATTCGAACTTTGTTCTGGGTTTTACACGATATAATTTTCTCGATGCCCAGGAATTCGAATTGATACTCGAAGATGAGGAGGAGACCGTAATTCAGGGAGATTTCATCAACTCCCATTTTTACGGCATCGTAAATTTAATGTATGATCCGTTTCCTCGAATGACCATAGGGCTCGAGCTTGACTACGGCTGGAAGGATATCAGTTTTAATGGCTTCATTGATAATGTTTTTCAGGAAGGTGACAAAAGAAGGGATGCGATGCGCATTAGTTTTGGATTCATGTTCTATATTTGATGGAGCTTTTAAAAATGTCTATGATCAAATCTTCCGTACTTGCAGCCAAAGGGGGTACTCACTCAATTCCATTTGTCACGATCTTTTTTTTGTTTCTTCTTCTGCAAGGATGTCAACGCGAATCCAAAGATGAATACGGGAAAGTCTCATCACTCAATATAGAATCTGTTGACGGGTATGTTGGCGATCAGAACTGTAAATCCTGTCACGAGGAGGCGTACAAAGATTGGATCGGGTCCCATCATGACAAAGCCATGCAGGTTGTGAGCGAGAACACAGTTCTGGGCGATTTTGACAGTATAGCGACATCACTCGACGGGGTCGATTACCTGTTTTATCGCAAAGGAGACGAGTTTCACGTGTCGGTGAAAGACATTGACGGGTCCGAGAACGACTATACAGTGTCAGACGTATTTGGAATTGAACCCCTTCAACAGTACATGGTTGATTTTCCAAATGGGAGAAAACAGGTTTTGCGCGTTTCCTGGGATACGGAAAAGAAGGTTTGGTTTCATCAGTACGCCGGGGATCGCATAGAAGTAAATGACTGGTTGCACTGGTCCCGTGGTGGGCAGAACTGGAACACCATGTGCGCCGAGTGTCATTCGACCCATCTCGAAAAGAATTACTTCGTTGAAAAAGATTCATTCAACACGACTTATACGTCCATCAATGTCAGTTGTGAAAGTTGTCACGGACCGGCTGAGAAGCACGTAGTTTGGGCGAACGGGCCCCAAACCGGGCCCGATGATTCTCAAGTTCTGGGAAATACCCAAAAGGCGCAGCTCAACATGTGTGCCCCCTGTCATGCCAGAAGAATGAAACTCACGGCCAATTTTGTTCCCAACCTGGAGTTCGACGATCAGTACCTGGTGCAGAACATCTCCTCCGACTACTATCACCTGGATGGACAAATACTCGAGGAGGATTATGTTTATGGCTCCTTTTTGCAAAGTAAAATGCACGCCCAGGGAATCCGATGCAGCGACTGTCACAACCCCCACAGTCTCGAATTGAAGTTCGAAGGAAACAAGCTCTGCCTTCAATGTCATGTTCCTGCCGAATACGATTCAAAAAAGCACCATTTTCACGAAGTCGCATCAGAAGGCGGACTCTGCGTTAATTGTCATATGACCGGGCGCTATTATATGGGTAATGACTTTAGGCGGGACCACAGTTTCAGGATCCCGCGACCGGATCAGAGCGTTGCACATGGTACCCCAAATGCATGCAATGAATGTCACGATGACCAATCCGAAAAATGGGCGTCTGACTGGGTAGTCAAGTGGTATGGGCCGCAGAGAGCGCCGCATTTTTCGGACTACCTGTTATTGAGCCATAAGGAAGAGATCAATGCCTCGGATCAGGAAAAGCTCGTAAAGTTCATCAATGATCTTAACTATCCGGCTATAGCTCGAACAACGGTCATGAACAATCTCAGATTCGGAGGAAGAGAAGAGGTTCAGGCGGTTTTGGAGAGCCTTGAGGATTCAACGGCCACGGTTCGTTATCACGGGCTCATGCAATTTCGAGGAATTGATCTTCAAGACAGGCAGTCCATTGCCATTGAGCATTTGAGAGATCCAAGCCGACTTGTCAGAATCGGTGCCGCTCAATTGTTGACTGATTTTGATGGCTCCGGTTGGAATGAAAGCGACCGACTGGCCTTGGGCAATGCCAAGCAGGAACTGGAGGATATGCTCTACGGAAATGCTGACTTCTCATCCGGCAGGCTGCAACTTGGAGATTATTTCATGCAGACCGGGGATCTGAATTCAGCAATAAAGCATTATCAAGTGGCCTTGAAGAAGGACAGCCTTCTCTTGTTGGTATATTCGAACCTGGCTACTGCATACAGTTTGAATTCAATGCCTGACAGGGCTCTGGAGACCCTCAACACCTGGATCGAATTTGATCCCGATGCGGGCAGACCCTATTATCTGAGAGGGCTGTTGAATTTTGAACTGGGCAATGCTGAAATTGCCGTTGAGGATCTTCAAATGGCGGTCGAATTGAATCCAAATGACAGCAGGGCCATGTACAATTTGGCGACTTATTACTACCAGAACAAGACGCATGTTGAAGCCGAAAGATATATCAGGCGTGCGTTGTCGCTGGAACCTGCAAATCGAGACTTTCAGTACCTTCTCGCGCTGATCTTGAAGGAACAGGGTAAGAATGAGGCTTCCCGTCGAATAATGCAACAGCTCAATAGCTGAACTACTCGATCAACTCCTTGATATCCTCTTCTTTGGTGTTCAACTGAGGCGGTTTCTTGATCCTGTTTGACTTGTAAATCCGAAGACGGAACACAAAGTCATTCGATCCGTCCTGCTGTTCTGTTGTGTTTCGCGTGTAGTGATAGGATACGTAAAATTCAGCTTTCCACGCATCAGAGAACTTATATCCCAAACCGGGCGAAATGCGGATGACGTCGTTGTCCCGATCTGCTTCTTTGAAACTGTAGAAGAACTCCACATTGATAGGGATATACATGCCCTTGTTGAAAGAAAACAGTCTCTTTTTCCACTCAATTACCGTTGATACTCTGTAACGGAAACGCATTGAGGCATTCCAGGAGGTACCGTCAAAGGTTTTTTGAAACCGCTCTTCGAGACGCACCAAGCTCATCAACGGAAGCTGCTTGATAGAAGGAATATAGAATTTAAAACCTTGTGAGAGTCTAAATTCAAAAGCGTTGTCGTCGTTTCTGTTATCCGTAAAATAAAGACCTCCACCCAAATGAAATGAGTTGATAAGGGGCTTTTTCAATTTCAGGAACTCAGGACTTTTCGTATGGTCGATATCATAGGTCGCAAAAGCGACAAACTTGTCATAGACATGAGGACTGATTGTCCGATAGCCTATGAATCCGCTCGCAGCGTGATTAGCGCTGAATTCTTTGCGGCCGTTAAAGTCTGTCCAGAACTGTCTGTTCACTGACACATCCTGAACCTCCACCTGGCAGAATCCGTTTTGCAGAATCATGAAAAACAAAAAAAAGAGGGGTGATGATTTATTCATTTTCGAACAAACAAAGGAATTGACTCTGGGGCTCACCTGGGAACGGCATGTCTAAATGTACTAAAATATTGGTATCTTTGAAAGAGACGAGCAACGATAATAAATTCATTTCGACCTATCCATACATAGAAGACATCATGGACTCAAAAAATACAGTAAAGCGATATAAAAAAGACGAATTGACCATTGTTTGGGAGCCGGCAAAATGCATTCATTCGGGCATCTGCGTAAAAATGCTACCGGAAGTTTACAAGCCAAATGCCAAGCCCTGGATTCAACAGGATAACGCTACTGTGGAACAACTCAAGGCGCAGATTGACAAATGTCCAAGCGGTGCCTTGTCTTATGAGCTGGATGCAAATACAAGGGCCTCAACTCAGGAGGGTCTGGATGTTGAAATCATGGAAAATGGCCCGATTCTGGTCAAAGGCAGATTGAACATCACTCACCCTTCGGGTGCCGTAGAATCCAAAGACAAAACTACCGCTTTCTGTCGATGCGGTGCTTCTGCCAACAAACCCTACTGTGATGGCGCCCACAGAAAAATTGATTTCCAGGGCTGAATCTTTAAGGCTTTGATCAGGGCTTCAACTCAAACGGATATACCACTTTCCAGTCTTTAGCCATGTCAATCACGGTCCAGCCTTTTTGCGATGCTTCATCCAGCCCTTTATCTAGTTTTCCTATATGCGATTTCCGGTCATATGCCCACTCCCTGATGCTGTCGGTGTGATGCACGTAAAGTTCAAAATTCTTATGGTCGTTGGAGGCTGTCCATTGCAGCATGGCAAGGTCTCCATCTGAGTTACCTGCTGCAAAAATCGGTTTCTTGCCAATGATCTTTTCTATGTTTAAGGGTTTTCCTTCTTTGTCGTCTATAAATTCAAGTTCCGGCAAGCGATAAATTCCCGGTTTGCCATCCGTTATTTTGAATTCTGTGGAAATACGGCTGCCAATGATGTGCTCAGCGGGTATCCCATAGATCTCCGTGACAAAAGCTCTCATAAAATCCGTGCCACCACCTGAAACGATGTATACCTTGAAGCCTTTCTCATTGAGATAAGCCAGGAGTTCCAGCATGGGTTGGTAGACGAGATCCTTGTAGAGCTTTTTCTTTGTGGGATGCATAGCCGAAGCAGACCATTCTTTGACCAGGGTTTTAAATTCCTTTGATTCCATCCCGCTATGAGAAACCATGACTACTTTCAATAAACCTTCCAGCCCTTGCTTTGACAGGCCCTCCAAATCGTTGGCAAGCACGGAGCGAAAGGGCTCTTCGTCCTCCCATTCCGGATGATCCGATGCCATTTGCTTGATCCGGTCCATGGCAAAGAACAATTGAAAGTAGGCGGGCTGCTCCGACCAGAGTGTCCCGTCATTGTCAAAGGTCGCAATCCGATCAGATTCCGGTATGAAGTCAGCCGAACTTTCATCGGTTACCGATTCGACATAATTGATTATGGATTGTTTCGTTTCGCCTTCATTCCAGGAAGGCAAGGGTTCATTTTGATGTGGAACTGTTGGCTCATTTGTTGACGCGGATTCCATGGAGCCCTCTTGTTTACATGAGCTCAGCAGGCTGAAAAACACAATTATCAACGTCGTATGTTTTATGTTTTTAATCATCGGGTTTGAGTCTTATTAAATTAATAATCAAATGTCCTTCCTCAGCAAACAGAAGAAGGACATTTGTGAATTTCAAAAATCAACATTGATTATGAAGCTTTGATAAGCACTACTGACTTTTCATGGTCATCTGCTCTATCTGCTTCTGCGTTTTGCTCAAACTCCAGTCACCCGCAGTTTGACTGGGTGGATAATCCTTGAAGGTCGACAGAAAATTGAAGGCGTAGCCCTGCATGGCCATGAGGATATAAGCCCTGTCAATATACCAGTCATAATAAGTGTTTGAACCGTATATCGCCTTTTCAAAAGGATCTCGCCTCAAATTGATGAGATAAGGTGCCCGGAGCTCTACAAACGGTTCCAGCCAAATTTGCAGTTGCTTGGCCCGGTTTTCCATGAACATTGCCTTCCAGTCTTGGTAACGCAATGCAGCGATTTCTCCTGCATCATTCACATAAATAAAACCTTTGCGAGGAGATTCCTTCAACTTTCCGTTAAGATAATCCAGTTGGTTGACCCCGTCTATATAGTTCTTGTAAGACCTGCCATTTAAGGAGACTCCTTTTTTCAGCTGATCCGCAATGTCTGCATTTCCTGCTATGGCGGCGAACGTAGGAAGCCAGTCTTCGTGAGCAACTATATCGTTCAGGGTCTTGCCGGCTTCAAATTTCCCTGGCCACCTGATGAACGCAGGAACACGGAATGCCCCCTCCCAGCTGCTGTTTTTTTCACCGTGAAATATTGTAGTTCCAGCATCAGGCCAGGTATTATAGTGAGGCCCATTATCTGTTGAGTAGAAAACGACAGTATTATCTGCAATCCCTAGTTCATCCAGGTAATCGAGCAATTGCCCAACATGCATGTCGTGTTCGATCATTCCATCGGTGTATTCATCATTTCCATCATGACGGCGTTCATCCTTGACATGAGTTCTGAAATGCATGCGAGTGCCGTTCCACCAGGTGAAAAAGGGTTTGCCGGCATCGACTTGCTTTTTTATGAACTCTTTCGTAGCCGCTACAGTCTCATCGTCTATAGACTCCATTCGCTTCTTGCTGAGTGGCCCTGTGTCTTCTATCCTTTGTCCGCCTTTACCATCGGCCCAGCTGTGTATCACGCCCCGGGGTCCATAGGTTTCACTGAATGTCTTGCCGTTTTTAAGAACCATATCCGTCGGGTAGTCTTCGTTTTCTGGCTCTTCTTCAGCATTCAGGTGATAAAGGTTTCCAAAGAACTCATCAAAACCATGCATAGTGGGCAGGTGCTCGTCACGATCTCCCTCGTGATTCTTCCCGAATTGCCCGGTGGCATATCCGAGACTTTTCATAACTGTCGCAATCGTAACATCGGTCATCTGCCAGCCCTCTTTAGCTCCGGGCATTCCAACCTTTGTCATTCCAGTGCGAACAGGCACATTGCCTCCAAGGAAAGCGGCGCGACCCGCTGTACAGCTCTGTTGTCCGTAATAATCTGTAAAGGACAATCCTTCTTTTGCAATCCTGTCGATGTTGGGCGTCTGATATCCCATCATTCCTCGATTGTTGTGACTGATGTTCCAGGTTCCAATGTCATCACCCCAGATCACCAGGATGTTCGGTTTTTTCTGGGCATAGACGCTACTCGCTACAAGCAGAGCCAGTCCCAATAAAGATAAAAGCTTAAAGTTTTTCATAAAATAGGGGGTTATTGTTAAAGATTAGATTTGTTTGTGTTTATTACAGATTTCTGTTTGGGTCAAATAATTCAGATCGCTATGATAAGTCCGCCTGAGAAGTTGAGTTGCAAAATACTGCCTCCTGTGTAAACTCCGCCGCCGCCGGTGCCCAGGTAAACTCCTCCCCATTGCACGGGAACGAGCAATTGACCCTGCAACCGGATTCCGACGTGATCAGAAAAAAAGTATTTCAAACCACCCGTGAAGCCGAAAGAAAAACTTGTTGTAGAATCGTAGGCTCTATCATCAGAGCCAATAGTCGACCAACCGGCTGACATGCCCACAAAGGGACGGGCGTCACTATAGCCAAACATGTGAATGATTCCCAGTTGAAAATGATCGACTGTGGCGTCGGTAACTTCTTCTTCAACAGGATAAAAAATAACGTCCTTTACGGCGACGGCAGAGCTTTGCTGAGCCCAGAAGAATTCGGCCTGAAGATTATCCGATAGGCTCACATTCGCCGTTACCCCGAATTGATCCGAGGATTTGAGCTTCACATAGCCTCCGTAGTAGTTCCACTTCGCTCCAACCTGGTAACCGTATTGAGGGGTTATCTCAAATTTCTGAGCCTGGGTTTCAAATGAAAATGCAAGAGTGAACAGCACACATAACACAACTGTCATCCGCAGAGTCCAAGCAGAGATTAAAAACTTCAAAATAACGCTTTAAAGATTAATCCTGAATAAAATCAACGCTGTTCAAAATAGAAAATCTTATCCCGTCAGAAATGTAGTGCTCAATCTGGTAGAATTGAACAGCGACAAAAGGATTTGATATCTTTTCGATACGCTTGGTAAAATTCATGATGAGCTTGTCTTCGGCACTTCTTAGATCTGCGGCTTGAGCCAACATTTCCTGGGCCTGCAAAGGCGTCATATTGCCCTGTTTGGTCGTGTAAGACTTCAGCAATTTCATTTTCTCCATGCCGATGTCTTTCCTCTGATCTTCGTACTGATCGTAAAGTTTCCAGAATTTGTCGGTGTCAACGCCTTCCAGGTTGACATTTTCCTGGATAATAGTTCTTTTCTCATCTCCAAAGACCTCCTGCATCATCGCCATCTCTTCAGCGGAATGGTCCTGTGCAGAAATGCTTCCGGCCAGGAACAAGGTTATCAATAAAAATAGGATGTTTTTCATGTTGTTCGTGTTTTAGTTGTTTGTTTTAGTGGTGTAAATTTCTTCCAGGATCTCGATACGGATAAGATCGGACAGATAGCGCTCAATTTGATAGAACTGCATGGCTACGACGGGATCGGTGCGAGATTTTATTTTTTTGTAATAACTGTCCAAAAGACTATTGTTTTTGTTTCGGAGCTGAATCGCCTCTTTCATAAAGGTGTCAGCATTCGCCGAGCTCACCTTGCCGTATTGGTCCACATATTTATTGACCAGCTCAAAGCGCTTTTTGCCCAATTCTTTTCTTTTGGCTTCGTATTCATCATAAAGTGTCCAGAACTCATTTGTCTCGGTATCGCTCAGCTCCAAAAATTCCTCGACGACATCACGTTTCTCCATGCCATAAATGGACTGCATGAACTGCAACTCGTCTTCATTGGATTGTGCGTTTGAAACAAAGCCGCCCATGAACATGAAAAAAATCACAAGAACGGAAAGAAGTCGGAATTGGGTTTGGTAAAGTTTTTGCATCTTCGGGGATTTGAGATAGCTTACGAAATTAACGAAAAATACTAACTTTACAAAGTACCGAAATCAAATTGCATCGCATGATAAACCTTTTAATCAATGGGGCCGAGCATCAGGTGGAGGTCCCAGAGGAAATGCCCTTGCTCTGGGTCTTGAGAGACTACCTTGAATTCACGGGTACAAAATTCGGTTGCGGCATAGGCGTCTGCGGGTCCTGTTCTGTCCTTGCCGACGGCAGCCCTATACGATCCTGTATCACTCCTGTATCTGCTGTTTTAGGCAAATCGCTTGTCACCATAGAGGGAGTGGCCCTTCAGAACAAATACCTTCCTGAGGCCTGGAGGGAGCTCAATGTTCCCCAATGCGGGTTTTGTCAACCCGGACAGCTCGTGAATGCCCTGGCCCTGCTTGAAAACACCGACGATCCCACGGATGAGGATATCGACAAAACCATGTCGGGAAACATCTGCCGCTGCGGAACTTATGTGAGAATTCGCGCTGCAATCAAAAGAGCCGCTGAACTGTCAAAAAATGAAAGCTAGATGATCCCAGGGAAAAAATTAAGCAGGAGATATTTCATTCGAAACCTCAGCCTGATATCCGGGGGACTGGTATTGGGATGTGAACTCGGATCCAATAAACAGGAGCTTGAACTCCTGACCGATGAAGGTGCATTTCATCCCAATTTGTTCGTGGAGCTCAAAACCGATGGGGAGTTGATCCTGACGGCATCGCGCAGTGAAATGGGGCAGGGGGTGCGTACTTCCCTGACTTCGGTGATAGCCGATGAAATGGGTGCAGACTGGGATTTTGTCAAAGTTGTCCAGGCTCCGGGAGATGATGCCTACGGCAATCAAAACACGGATGGCTCTCGAAGCATTCGCACCATTTTCGAACCTATGAGAAAAATGGGTGCAATGGCCAGAATGATGTTGATAGCCGCCGCTGCGAAACAATGGGAGATTGCAACGGAGGCCTGCAAGGCTGAAAAACACCACGTAGTCAATCAGCAAACAGGCGAGAAGTTGTTTTTCGGGGACCTGGTTGAGGCCGCCGCTCAACAATTGGCTCCCGAGAATCCAACATTTAAGAACCGAAAAGATTTCAATTATATAGGGAAAGAGCTACCCAGCATTGACATTGATGATTTCACCAGCGGCCAGGCCATCTACGGCATGGATGTGAAGATTCCCGGCATGAAATACGCAGCAGTGGCCCGGTGTCCTGTCACCTTTGGGACCGTTCGATCCTTTGACGCCACCGATACCGAAAAATTTCCAGGGGTATCGAAGGTCCTTGAGATGCAACGGGTGGAAAAGCCCTTCGGCAACCTGGGTGGTATCGCAGTAGTTGCGGATAACACCTGGTCTGCGCTTAAGGGTAAGGAAGCCCTGAAAATCGAATGGGAATTTGGAGACAATGGCACCTACGATACGGAAGCTTACATGGAAACCCTGAAGGAAAATGTGACCAAAAAAGGAAAACTGATCCAGGAGAAAGGAGACGTTGAACGGGCCTTTCAACAGGCTGACAAGATCAGGGAGGCGCTTTATGAACTGCCTCACCTGGTCCACGCCCCCATGGAGGCTCCCAATGCCACGGCGCGTTTTGAAAATGGAACATGCGAAATCTGGGCTCCTGTTCAGGCTCCCCAGGTAACACGCAAAGAGGTCAGCGAATTATTGGAAATTGACCTTGAAAACGTGACGATCCATGTTACTCTTCTTGGAGGTGGTTTCGGCAGAAAGTCCAAACCTGATTTTGTTTTGGAGGCTGCCTGGCTAGCCAAAGAGACAGGTGCTCCCGTTCAGGTAATCTGGTCCCGTGAAGATGACATCCGGCACAGCTATTACCACGCCATAAGCGCCCAGTATCTCAAAGGTGGACTGACCAGGGACGGGAGTGTCAATGCGTGGTTGCATCGAACGGCCTATCCGTCTATCACGTCAACGTTTATGCCAGGGGTTGTCCATGGCGCCGGATTTGAATTTCAACAGGGCATGACCAACCTGCCCTATGAAATTGAAAACCAGAGGTTTGAAAATGGAGAGGCACCGGCTCATGTGCGGATCGGCTGGTTGAGATCGGTTTACAATATCATCCACGGATTCTCGGTCAATGTCTTTGCAGATGAATTGGCCATTGAAGCTGGGAGCGATCCTTATGAATTCAGAATGAAAATGCTGGGCAGCGACCGGGTCTATCCTTCTGACAACCAGTATAAACTGGATACGGCCAAAATGAAGAACGTGCTTTCCAAAGTTGCGCAAAATTCTTCCTGGGGGACAGATCTTCCTCAAGGACACGGTCGAGGCATAGCGATTCACTACAGTTTCTATTCCTATGTGGCCTCTGTGGTGGAAGTTTCCGTATTGGATGACAAACTCAAGGTCCATAAAATCTTCACGGTGGCTGACTGCGGAACAGTTGTAAACCAAAACACGGTGCGAGCCCAATTGGAGGGTGCTGCCGTCTTTGGCCTGTCATTGGCACTGTTCGGGAATATCACTGCCAGGGAAGGAAGGATTGTCCAGGGGAACTACCACGATTATGAAATGTTGAGGATACACCAAACCCCGGAAATACAGATCGAGGTGGTGCAAAGTGAGGATCTTCCAACGGGAATCGGGGAACCCGGTGTTCCGGTCATTGCTCCGGCCTTGATCAATGCCATTTTTGACGCAACGGGAAAAAGATTCAGGAGTTTGCCTTTAAAGGCTCACGGATTGGTATAATAGAAAAAACCACAGCGAGCATTGGTAGTGGAACATTTGAGAAAATGTCGTTAGTTTGATTAAAGCCCCCCTCAAGGCTATCCATACTCGCTATGGCTTTCTGTGATATTTAACGCAGGTATTTCCTATTTATTGTGCAATCTTAAAAATAAGTTATCTTCGTGTTGATAACCCTATCAATAACTCAAAGTTCTATTATGAAACAACTCACACTCTTAGCATGCTTTTTGATCCTAGCCTCGAGCTGCGTCAAACCTTCTTACAAGAAAAATGAGATCGTGAAAACGGATGAAGCTGATTCAGAATCTGAAGAGGTGTTTTTTGACATACCCGAGAACCAGAAGTTAACGGCCGATCAGCAAATCGCATCTGCTCTTATGGCGGCTCCCTCAGAAATGAGAGAGGGCGCGAAGGTATACGGCTATGGAGACGACGGCGAATTCATGACTTTGCGAGAAGGGACGAATGACTTTGTCTGTATTGCGGACAATCCGTCCAAGGATGGTTTCCAGGTGGTCGGATACCACATCAGCCTGGAACCGATGATGGCTCGGGGAAGAGAGTTGGAAGCAGAGGGCAAGTCAAGGGAAGATAAAGAAGCCATTAGGGCCGAGGAGGCCAAAGCAGGAAAATTGAAATTGCCCGAGGCACCTGCTGCCCTTCACATCTATTCCGGCAAAGAAGCTTATTACGACGACGAGAGTAAAACTGTCGAAAACGCCAAATACAGGTATGTCGTCTATATTCCCTATGCGACACAGGAAACAACGGGCCTCTCGCTGGCACCCAACGAATCAAGCCATCCCTGGCTCATGTTTCCGGGCCAGTACAACGCTCACATCATGATCACTCCAGAATACTAGGACTTTAGGGAATTTCTCACACTATTTGGATTGAAGCTTTTTGGCAACAGCCTGGACCTCGTCCAGCACGCGAAGAAGGTTTCCACCCCACAGCTTGGCTATTTCCTCTTCGGAGTATCCGCGACGCACTAGCTCAAGGGTTACGTTGAAGGTCTCTGAAGCATCTTTCCAGCCAAGAACGCCGCCTCCACCATCAAAATCAGAGCTTATCCCTACGTGGTCAATTCCAATGAGGTCAACCATATAATCAATGTGATTGATAAAATCCTTTACGTCAACCGGCGGATGGGCTGCATTGATATCCGATTTCCTGTCCTGGGAGATTTTCATGATTTTATCATAATTCTCATAGGCCTCGGATAGTTCTTCTCCTTCAAGTTTTCCAATCTCCTCCATGGGCAGGTATTCAATTCCAAGCTCTTGAGCAATCTTCTCGTACAAAGACTGGCTGGCCTTGTCATTGGCGCTGAACTTTACGGCATCCACGTACTGACGAAAAGCCACCGTTTGGACAACTCCACCGTTCTTCTTGATCATTATCAGCAATTCGTCGTCGAGATTGCGTGAGACGTCGCTGAGGGCTCTTGCCGAAGAATGTGAGGCGATAACGGGGGCTTTGGACAATTCAATCATCTGCCTGTTCGACTCTTTTGAGGGATGAGACAGATCGATCATGATTCCAACCCGGTTCATTTCTGCGACGGCCTTTTTGCCGAGTTCGCTCAGGCCACCATATAGCCATTCGTTTTCTGCTTCGCCCGTGTTGGAGTCGCAAAACTGACTGTGACCGTTGTGCGAAAGCGACATATACCGCGCTCCTTTGTCGTAAAACTTCTGGATGTTGGAAAGGTCGGTCCCGATAGGATAGGCATTCTCCACCCCAATCATGGCTACTTTTTTTCCCGATGCGTGAATCCGCCGGGCCTCCTCGGAATTCAAAGCCAGTTGAATGCGATCCGGAGCCAGTTCTTCTGTCAATCTGTGTATTGCCTCGAACTTTGCCAGGGCATTGTCCATCGCTGCAGCATATCCCGATTCGCTCAATTCACCCTGCCCCGTATAGACGATGAACCAACTCACGTCGAGCCCTCCTTTTTCCATTTTGGGAAGATTCACCTGGGTATCCAGGTCCTGGGTGTAATTTTTATCGGCTACAAAATCGTCGACGTCAATGTCTACATGGGTGTCCAGGGTCATGACTGCCTCATGAATTTCGATGGCCCTTTTTCGCATTGAGATTTCTGCAATTGAAGTTTGTGAAAAAACGGGTGTTGCTAAAAAAACAGCAATCAGGAATATCCCGGTTGTCATTTGTTGGATGCTAATCTTCATAAGATTCGATATTTGAACAGCGGATTGTTTTTATGAGGCATTAAATATAGGAATCCGCCTCAGAATAACCTCTTAAAAATCGTATTTGAAAGGTTCTTTTTTTCTTACCCATGCGCAGAGCAAGATTGAAACAGCAGAATCAATTGTCAAAACATCATTTTTCCAACAAATAATTCTACATCTTTCAATCGTACCTGCATTAATTTAAGAATTATCTAATATTCGATTCGAGTGGCGGGTATAGATTCCAGTATCAGGTTTTAGTTGCAGCCTGAATTACCTTTGAACATTGTAAAAATCACAGCTTCTTTTTTCCAAATTCAGAACTGTTGAGATACATTTGCATCTGCTGAACAAAAAATCGAATAGAAACGACAATTATGGGCAATACACTTTTTGACAAAGTTTGGGATTCACATGTGGTACGAAAAATCGCAGACGGACCGGATGTCTTTTTCATTGACAGACATTTCATCCACGAGGTAACGAGTCCTGTGGCTTTCCTGGGACTTGAGAGCAGGGGAATTGGGGTAAAGCACCCGGAGAGGACCTTTGCCACTGCCGATCATAACACTCCGACAATCAATCAGCACCTTCCTGTTAAGGATCCGCTTTCAGCGAATCAGCTGGAAACCCTGGAAAGGAATGCTAGCAAATATGGTATCCGTCATTGGGGGCTTGGAGACAAGAACAATGGCATCGTTCACGTAGTGGGGCCCGAGCACGGAATTACCTTACCGGGCACAACGATAGTCTGCGGGGATTCTCATACTTCCACGCACGGTGCATTCGGGGCCATTGCCTTCGGCATCGGCACCTCAGAAGTTGAAATGGTATTGTCTTCCCAGTGCATCATGCAGCCCAAACCGAAAAAGATGCGCATTCGCATTGACGGCAAGCTGGGATTTGGCGTGACACCAAAAGACGTGGCGCTGTTCATCATTTCAAAATTGACCACGGCAGGAGCAACGGGCTATTTTGTCGAGTATGCGGGAGAGGTTTTTGAGGACATGTCCATGGAGGGAAGAATGACCGTTTGCAACTTGAGCATTGAGATGGGAGCCCGCGGAGGAATGATCGCACCCGATCAGACAACCTACGACTACATCGAGGGAAGAACTTTTGCGCCGAAAGGCGCAGACTGGGAAAAGGCACTGAACTACTGGAAGACCTTGAAAAGCGATGAAGACGCCCAATTTGACAAAGAATACATCTTTTCTGCCGATGAGATCGAACCCATGATCACCTTTGGAACCAATCCGGGCATGGGCATCGGCATCGACAAAAACATACCGGTATCCCAGGCCTCCGGGGGTGGGAAAGCGAGTTTTGAGAAGTCCCTGAACTACATGGGCTTTTCTGAAGGCGAGGCGATGAAGGACAAAAAAATTGACTACGTCTTCCTGGGAAGTTGCACCAATGGAAGAATTGAAGACTTCAGGGCCTTTGCCTCTGTAGTGAAAGGGCGAAAGAAGGCAGACAATGTAACCGCCTGGCTGGTGCCAGGATCGCACATTGTTGAAGAGCAGATTAGAAAGGAAGGAATTTTGGACATCTTGCAGGAGGCCGGCTTTGAGCTGCGACAACCGGGATGCTCAGCCTGTCTCGCCATGAACGATGACAAGGTTCCGGCAGGAAAATACGCGGTGAGCACCTCCAACAGGAACTTCGAGGGCCGCCAGGGTCCGGGTTCACGGACACTTCTTGCAAGCCCACTGATGGCAGCCGCCGCTGCTGTGACAGGCAAGGTGACCGATCCGAGAGAATTGATTCCAACCAAAAACTAAAAAAAAAACATGGCATACGATAAATTCACCCTACTGAAAAGCAGTGCTTATCCGCTTCCCATCGAAAATGTGGATACGGATCAGATTATCCCGGCACGATTTTTAAAAGCCACCGAGAGGAAAGGGTTTGGGGACAATCTATTCAGAGATTGGCGCTACAACGAAGACGGCAGTCCAAAAGAGGATTTTGTGCTCAACCAGGATCAGTACACCGGAAAAATACTGGTCGGAGGAAAAAATTTCGGATCCGGATCTTCTCGCGAGCATGCAGCCTGGGCTGTCTACGATTTCGGGTTCCGATGCGTGATCTCCAGCTTCTTTGCTGATATTTTCAAAAACAACTGTTTGAACGTGGGAGTGCTTCCGGTGCAGGTTTCCGAGGAGTTCCTGGAGCAGATTTTCAAAGCTATCAAAGAGGATCCCGAATCCGAGTTCACAGTAGATTTACCTTCACAGTCGGTTACTTTGCCCAACGGCGAATCGGAATCTTTTGAAATCAACGGGTATAAAAAACAAAATATGCTCAACGGTTTCGATGACATCGATTACCTGCAGAATATGATGCCGGAAATCGAGAAGTTTGCGGCCGAAAGACCTTTTTAGCCATCCGAATGGCACAGAAGCCCCCTGTATTATGACGCAGAAGAAGAAAATAGAAATCATGGACACCACCCTAAGGGATGGAGAGCAAACTAGCGGAGTGTCTTTTACTGCGTCTGAAAAACTGACCATAGCCAAGCTTTTGCTGGAAGAACTCCACGTAGATCGCATCGAAATTGCGTCGACAAGGGTGTCAAAAGGTGAATTTCAGGCGGTTAAGGACATCACCGATTGGGCCAGGGAATCCGGGTTTATAGATCGGGTCGAAGTCCTTTCCTTCATTGACAAGGGTCTCTCGATAGAATGGATGCTGCAAACGGGGGCAAAGGTTCAGAACCTGCTGGCCAAAGGGTCACTGAATCATTTGACCCACCAATTGAGACAAACCCCGGAGCAGCACTTTGCAGCCATTGAAAAAGTGATCCAAAAGGCGACGGAAGTGGGTATTTCGACCAATGTTTACCTGGAAGATTGGTCCAATGGCATGAGAAATTCCAAGGAGTACGTCCTGGATTTCGTTGACTTCCTTGCGACTCAACCCATCCAAAGATTGCTTTTGCCGGATACGCTTGGTGTGCTCACACCGAATGAAACCCGCGAATTCATTGCAGAGATCAAGAAGCGGCATCCGCAGATGCACCTGGATTTCCATGCCCACAACGACTATGATCTCGGTGTGGCCAATGTTCTTGAGGCAGTGCGAGCCGGAGCTGATGGTCTTCACCTCACCATGAACGGGATGGGAGAACGGGCCGGGAATGCCCCTCTGGCGAGTGTGGTTGCCGTAATCAATGATTTTGTGCCTGAGGTCAAAACCGGAGTTAGAGAAAAATCCCTGTATTCTGTCAGCAAGCTGATTGAGTCTTTCTCGGGTTTCAGAATTCCTGAGAACAAACCCGTACTCGGTGATAATGTTTTTACTCAAACTGCTGGAATACATGCAGATGGTGACAATAAGAACAACCTTTACTTTAATGATCTCTTGCCGGAAAGATTTGGTCGAAAAAGACAGTATGCCCTGGGCAAGACATCCGGAAAAGCCAATATCAAAAAGAATCTACAGGAACTCGGGTTGCACCTGAGTGAAGAGGAAGTAACCAAGGTAACTCAGCGCATCATCGAGCTCGGAGACAAGAAAGAAGTCGTCACCCGGGAAGATTTGCCTTATATCATTTCCGACGTCCTGGGCAGCACTTCGGGTGAGGATGACATCGTAGTTGAATCCTATGTCCTGACGCATGCTAAAGGCTTACGTCCCTCGACGACCGTATCGGTGCGCATTGACGGAACGACGGTTCAGGAAAACGCCCAGGGTGACGGGCAGTTTGATGCCTTTATGAACACTTTGAAGAAAATATATGAGGACAGGGGCAAAAAGCTTCCCAAGCTGACAGACTATGCTGTGCGCATTCCGCCGGGTTCCGATTCTGACGCCCTTTGTGAGACCGTTATCACGTGGGAATCAGATGGAAATTCGTTTAAAACAAGAGGTTTGGACTCTGACCAGACTGTTTCCGCCATTGTGGCTACTCAGAAAATGTTAAACATCATTTAGAAAATATTTCAATGAAACTGAAAATTGCTCTATTGGCCGGAGACGGCATAGGACCAGAGGTAATCGAACAGGCCGTGAAGGTGTCTGACGCCGTTGCAAAGAAGTTCAATCACGAAATCACCTGGACACCCGCTCTCACAGGGGCTGCGGCCATTGACGCCGTCGGAGATCCGTATCCGCCGGAAACACATGATATATGTGCTTCGTCGGACGCTGTGCTCTTCGGAGCCATTGGCGACCCCAAATACGACAACGACCCGTCGGCCAAGGTGCGCCCAGAGCAGGGCCTCCTGAGAATGCGCAAAGCGTTGGGTCTTTTCGCGAATGTGCGCCCGACCTTTACTTTTCCGTCGCTTATAGACAAATCACCCTTGAAAAAGGAGCGAATTGAAGGAACCGACCTGGTTTTTCTCAGGGAGCTCACGGGAGGAATCTACTTCGGCAAAAAGGGTAGAGAAGACGAAGGAAACACAGCCTATGATCATTGCGTTTACTCCAAAGAGGAGGTAAGACGTCTCGCCAAAAAAGGATTTGAAATGGCCATGAGTCGTTCGAAAAGACTGTGCTGCGTTGACAAGGCCAATGTTCTGGAGACTTCCCGACTGTGGAGAGAAACCGTTCAGGAAATGGAAAATGAATATCCTGAAGTAAAAGTTTCCTATGAATTTGTAGATGCCGTGGCTATGCGATTGGTTCAGTGGCCAAGTGAGTACGATGTGCTGATCACCGAAAATCTGTTTGGGGACATTCTTACGGATGAGGCCTCGGTCATTTCCGGATCAATGGGCCTTATGCCCTCGGCTTCTGTCGGATCTGAGGTATCTCTTTTTGAACCCATTCACGGTTCCTATCCTCAGGCAGCGGGAAAGAATATCGCAAATCCGCTCGCAACGGTCTTGTCTGCGGCCATGATGTTCGAAACAGGCTTCGGTCTCAAAGAAGAGGGCCAGGCGATTCGGGATGCAGTCAATCGATCACTCGCTGAAGGCGTTGTTACCGAAGATCTCTCGGAGGGCTCAAAAGCCTTCAGCACCTCTGAGGTGGGAGACTGGCTCGCCCGAAGCATTTGAGCCTCATTTCAATAAGTAATACTGATTATGTATAGAAAACCATCCCTAACCGGATGGTTTTTTTGCTTTTGTTTTCCACTAATACTTTAGTATACAGAACAATAGATTGAAGTGTTGAAATCAGGTGAAAAAATCCCGTCAAAGTGCATCCGAATACTTTGATAAATGAGTAATTTTGCAAAGTTTGCATTTGACTATGGTACTAAACAAATTTGACAACGAAGAAAAGATAATTGGTAAGAAGTTATACGATTACCAACACGGTGCCATCGACAAGATTTTTCAGCGCATCCAGGAAAACCCAAGCGAATACAACCTGCTTTACCAATTGCCGACTGGTGGTGGAAAAACAGTCATCTTTTCAGAGATTGCCCGGCAATACATCGACAGCAATCACCACAAAGTACTGATCCTGACGCATCGAATCGAATTGAGCAAACAAACCTCCAACATGCTCACCGAATTCGGAGTCAAAAACAAAATTATCGACAGCAGTGTCAAGGAAGTGACCAACGAGGGCAAATACTCCTGTTTTGTTGCCATGGTTGAGACCCTGAACAATCGAATCAAAGAGAACAAAGCAGACCTGGATGATATCGGTCTGGTTATAGTCGACGAGGCCCACTACAATTCTTTCCGAAAGCTTTTCAAGCATTTTGAGCGGTGTTTCATTTTGGGGGTCACAGCAACCCCACTGAGCTCGAACATCAATTTGCCGATGCACGATATCTACCAGGATCTGATCGTTGGCGAAAAGATAACTTCTCTGATCGAAAAGGGATTCCTGGCCAAAGCGGATGTATACAGCTTCAACGTCAATCTGAGCAGCCTGAAAATTGGTGCCAACGGGGATTATACCGTAAAGAGCTCTGAGGAATTGTACACACAGAACGTGATGCAATCGAAGCTTTTGAATGCTTATGAAAGCACCTCTCTGGGCAAGAAGACACTGATCTTCAATAATGGCATTCACACCTCGAGGCACGTTTATGAGGTGTTCAAGAAAGCCGGGTACAATGTCATGTACATCGACAATACCAATACCAAGGAAGAGCGCAAAAGAATACTGAAATGGTTCAAGAACACCCCGGATGCCATCCTGACATCTGTGGGTATTTTGACAACCGGGTTTGACGAGCCTTCCATTGAATCCATTATCATCAACAGGGCGACCAAATCCCTGGCGCTCTATTTTCAGATGATCGGTCGCGGTTCACGGGTAGTGGAGAACAAGAAGGAGTTCCTTGTCGTCGATCTTGGTAACAATGTGGCCCGTTTCGGAAACTGGACAGACGAAGTGGACTGGCAGTTCATCTTTCAGAATCCGAACTTCTTCCTGGAAAACCTGATCTCCGACGAAGAGATCCAGAAGAATTTCAAATATGAAATGCCTCAGGAGCTGAGGGAGAAATTCAGCAAATCGGACAACATTGAATTCGATGTCAAAAACGAATACAAAAAAGCAGTCGGAGATGGTTTGAAATCAAAAGCCGTTCTCGAAAAGTCTATTTCGCAGCACGCTCAGATTTGCTACGAAAACAGTGAAGATGTTTTTGACGCGCATATTCTTTCGAGGGAACTTCATGACGAGATCGAGTTCCGAATCAAGCAGTATTCGTTTTGCATCCTTAAAAGTTCAAAAAACTACCTCAAATGGCTCGAGGATGACTACAAAAGGCAGTTGCGCGTGAAGATCAGTCTTCTCTTCAGAACTTCCTGAGTTACCTTAGTAACTCGGTTCTATCTTGCTCTTCATGAAGATTTTCGTAACTTTAGCCTACCATGTTAAAGAGCTCAATGTCATTACTGTTGTCTTTTTCTATCCTGTTTCAGGGATTGAACTTCCATCTTTCCGATATGATTGAGCTTCAGGTCCTGCTTAAACATTTGAAGGAACACCAGGCATCTTATGGGGATGATGTATTCACTTTTTTCGAAAAGCACTACGGAGAACTCAGACAAGAGCACGACCAGGAGAAGCACAAGGGCTCATCGAAACACGAAAAGTTACCGTTCAAACACAAGGTTTGTCAAATGAACATGGGCATCCTGATCAACAGCTTTAACCGACCGGAGCAAAATCCCGATCCGATTCCGATCGCTTCCGTTCAAAATTATTTTTACCTGGACAATTATTCCTTTCTGGATCAAACCGATATTTTTCAGCCCCCGAAATTTCTCTAAAATCCATTTATAGAAATTTCGTTCAATTGCATTTGCGGCATATCCGTCAATGTAGCAGGGTTATTAAACCTTTTATGGCAATTGAAATCATAATGCCGAAAAGACATCTCACATGCTTTCAAGAATTATACAGTTCAGTCTGAACAACAAGTTTATCGTTCTCATGCTAACTCTGGCCATTGTGGTCCTGGGACTTTTCTCACTCTCGGGCTTGCATATTGGGGCCGTTCCTGATGTGACCAACAACCAGGTCCAGGTGATCACAACCTCAAAGAACCTGTCCACCGGGGACATGGAACAATTCATCACCTATCCGATTGAGCTCGAAATGGCCAACTTGCCCGGGGTCGAAGAAATACGATCCGTCTCAAAATTTGGTCTCTCCGTGGTAACCATCGTATTTGACGATGATTTGGGAACTTATTTGCCCAGGCAACTGATCTCCGAAAAGATACAGGCCGCTACCGAGCGAATCCCCGAAGGATTTGGGACCCCGGAAATGGGTCCGATAAGTACCGGTTTGGGTGAAATCTATCAATACGTGCTCGATGTTGAACCGGAATATCAGGACCTCTACAGCACGACCGACCTGAGAACCATTCAGGACTGGATCGTAAAACGTCAACTGTCGGGGATACCGGGGGTCGTTGAGGTAAATACCTGGGGCGGTCACTTGAAACAGTACGAGGTAGCTGTTAACACAGATAAACTAGCTGCCATGAATGTGTCTGCTTCCGAAGTTTTCAATGCACTTGAATCAAATAACAGCATTGCGGGTGGCGCCTATATTGAAAAAAAGGACATGGCCTATTTCATAAGGGGGGAAGGTCTTATCAATTCTCTGGATGACATTCGCAATATTTCGATCAAAACCATCAAGGGGCTTCCGGTCTACATTGAGGATGTCGCGGAGGTCGGATACGGAAGCGCCAATCGGTTTGGGGCGATAACCGGAAATGGAGAAGGAGAAAAGGTTCTTGGGCAGGTCATGATGATCAAAAACGGCAATTCCAACCAGGTCATTCAGGACGTAAAAAAGAGGGTAGAGCAGATTTCTGACAATCTCCCAGAAGGAGTCTACATCAACGCCTTCCTGGAACGCAGCGAATTGATCGGAAGAACGACCAAAACCGTGGCAGAAAACCTTATTCTGGGCTGTTTGATTGTAATTTTTGTCGTTGTGCTTTTGCTTGGAAACTTCAGGTCGGGCCTGATCGTGGCTTCGATAATACCTATAACGATGCTTTTCGCGCTTTCACTTATGAGCCTTTTCGACATTGATGCCAATCTCATGAGCCTTGGGGCCATTGACTTCGGAATCATTATAGATGGGTCGGTGATCATAGTCGAATTCGTAGCCTTTAAAATATCCAGGCAAATAGCCTCAGCAAATGCAAATGACGTGCAAATGGGACAGGACGAGCTCGATGAGGTTACATTCGAGGGGGCATCCAAAATGATGAATTCGGCCATCTTCGGACAGCTGATCATTCTGATCGTTTTTATACCGGTGCTCTCGCTAAGTGGAGTAGAGGGGAAAATGTTCAGGCCCATGGCCCTGACTTTCAGTTTTGCACTCATAGGTGCCATGATTCTTTGCCTGACCTATGTGCCTGTCATGTCCTCTCTCTTCTTGAAGGCTCACGCACCCAAGAAAAATGGAATATCAGAGCGCATAATCTCGTTCTTCTACCGGGCTTATGAGCCCATGTTGACCTGGGCCATGAAGTTCAAAAAAACTGTCATTGCAGCTTCGATAGCACTTGTGTTGGCAGCGGCACTTCTTTTTTCAACCCTCGGCGCCGAGTTCGTTCCCACCCTTGACGAAGGGGACTTCGTAATTCAACCCGTATTGAAAACTGGAACTTCCCTCAAGGAAACCATACGAATTACCACAGGAATTGAAAAAATCTTGCTCGAGCAGTTTCCCGAGGTAGATCAAGTAGTGAGCCGGATTGGTGCAGCTGAGATTCCGACGGATCCCATGTCCATGGAGGAGAGCGACGTGATCATAAAGCTTAAGCCCAAGAGTGAGTGGGTCAGCGCGAAATCCAAGGATGAGCTGGCTGAGAAAATGAAAGAAGCACTCGCAGTTTTTCCCGACATGATCGTCGAGTTTACCCAGCCCATTGAAATGAGATTCAATGAGTTGATCACAGGGGTTCGGGCGGATATCGCCGTAAAAATCTTTGGGGAGGATCTGAACGTTTTGAGTGCCAAAGGCGAAGAAATCGTTGAGCTGATTCAAAATGTTGAAGGGGCATCCGATATCAGCCTGGAAAAAATAGAGGGTCTGCCCCAGATTCAGATCTCTTATGACCGCAGGAAAATAGCCCAGTACGGCCTGACCATCAAAGAGGTCAACCGTATGATTGCCATGGGATTCTCAGGCGCAAAGGCCGGGGACATCTTCGAAGGAGAAAAGCGTTTCGATCTGGTGGTAAGACTTCAAAAAATCAAAAGAGAGGATCTTAAAAATATGGAGAACATATACATTGACACCCCACTTGATTTCAAGGTCCCCCTCGGAGAGATTGCCCAGATTACTTCTGTGGAGGGACCGGCCAAGATTTCGAGAGACGAAACCAAACGGAGGATAGTCGTGGGCATCAATGTAAGAAACCGCGATCTGCAATCGGTAGTGGATGACATTCAGCAAATCATCCAAAACAATATTGAGCTGCCTCCCGGATATGCGGTGACCTACGGCGGGCAATTTGAAAACCTGAACCGGGCCAGAAAGAGACTGATGGTTGCCGTTCCGGTATCCCTGGCACTCATATTCGTCATGCTCTATTTCGCTTTCCGATCCCTCAAGGAAGCAGCCCTGATCTTCACTGCCATTCCACTCGCAGCAGTCGGCGGCGTGATTTTTCTCTACTTGCGCGGACTTCCTTTCAGCATTTCAGCAGGAATCGGATTCATTGCACTTTTCGGAATCGCCGTTCTCAATGGGATAGTTCTGATTGAGTATTTCAAAGAATTAAAAAACAAAGGAATCAATGATATGGATACACTTATTTTCAAAGGCACAAAAGACAGGATGAGACCGGTTCTTTTGACTGCAATGGCAGCCGCCATGGGCTTTCTACCCATGGCCATCTCAACCAATGCAGGAGCAGAGGTGCAGCGACCCCTGGCCACCGTGGTCATTGGAGGACTCATAACAAGTACTGTGCTAACGCTCATTGTTCTGCCCGTTCTGTATTCCATTTTCCATTCCGTAAGGAAAGGAAGAATTGTAACAAAACCGGGGAAAACGTCGGGTGGTGCCATACTGGTTCTCCTGCTGAGCCTGGGATTGGGCTCTGATCTGCATTCGCAATCTCAAAAGACGCTCGGCCTGGAAGAAATCCTTGAGCTCGCAAGAGAAAACAATGCAGGATTGAAAGCCTCCTCATTGAAAACAGAAGAAGCCCAGGCCCTGGTGTCAAATGCTTTTGATTTTGACAAAACAGAGTTCTATTATGAATACGATGAGAACAACATCGCCCTGAATGGAGAGGCTCTAAAGGTATTTGGGTTGCAACAGAACTTTCTGTTCCCAACCGTTTATTTCGCGGGAAAGAAGGTGAACAGGACTCAATTTGATTTGAGAAGAAGCACGCAGGATATAGAGAGACGGATACTGGAAAAGGAAGTTGTTTCACAATACCATCGGTTGCTTTTTGAAAGGGAGAAACAAGAGATTTACAAGCGTCTCGACAGCTTTTACGTTCGGTTCTCGCATGCGGCTACACGCCGCTTCGAAACAGGAGAGACCAATTACCTGGAACGAATTACGGCACAGGCCAAACAAAGGCAGGTCAAAACCCTGTACCACCAGGCCCAGGAAGACGTAAATTCGGCCATCCTGAACCTTCAGAATCTCGTGCAAAGCGATGAGCCATTTGACGTGGTTTACATTCCCCTGGAGAGAGTCAGGTATGAGCAGGCCGCTTTAGAGGACAACCCCGGGATGATCTATCAAAATCAGCGAACCGAGTTATTCAGAAACAAAAAGAGTCTCGAATCACAGCGACTTCTGCCCGATATCTCACTGAATTATTTCCAGGGAACCAATGACGGATTAGACGAATACCTGCACGGTTACATGATCGGTCTCAAGATACCACTGCTGTTCAGCGGAAACTCTTCACGGATCAAGGCCAGCAAGATTGCCCGCAGCATTGCAGAGCAGGAAGCCATTGACTATCGGGTGCGTCTGGAGAACCGACAGGCCGACCTTATGCTGAGACTCAAAAAATACGATCAGATGCTGGCTTACTACGAAGAGGAGGGAGAAAATTTATCCAGGGAGATTTTCAATACTGCGACATACAGTTTTGAAAATGGAGAGATTAATTTCTTCCAGTATCTGCAGAGCATTGAAAATGCACTCGAAATCCTGATCGACTATATGGAAAACCTCAATCAGTACAACCAAACAGCCATTGAGCTGAAGTATTTAACACTCTAACATTATGATGTCAAAATTCTTCCAATTCGTGATTCTATTTTCATTAGCGGCTCAATTGTTCTCTTGCAAGGGTGAAACAGAACCGGCTGAAGACCCCATCGAAATTACGGCCAATACCATCCTGCTTCGCATTTCGAAAGATGAATTCTCCAAATCGAATATGAAACTCGACAGTGTTCATATGACTCCTTTCCCGTCGGTGATAACGGCCATTGGGGTAATTGAGGTTCCTCCCAACGGAAGGGCCACAGTCAATGCCTTCATGGGAGGCTATGTAAAAGACTTTCCACTGCTCGTGGGCGATCCCGTGCGAAAAGGACAGCAACTTCTGACCCTTGAGAACCTGGAATTTCTTCAATTGCAACAGGATTACCTGGAAACTAAACAGAGAATGAAATATCTGCAATCGGAATACGAACGTCAAAAACAGCTTTATGAGGAAAAGATAAACTCACAAAAGGTGTTTTTAAAGGCCCAAAACGAATATGAAAATGCAAAAATCACGCATCAGGCCCTGAAACAAAAGCTCATTGCGATTCAGATAAATCCCGCAACTCTCACTTCTGAGAACATGAGATCGACCACTCGAATAGAATCTCCGATTGCAGGAAGTGTTTCACGGGTATTCGTCAATACGGGCAGTTATGTGGATCCGAGCAATCCCATTATGGAAATCGTGAACGCCACCCAGTTGCACCTGGAGATTCAGATCTTTGAAAAGGATGCGATCCGCATAGAAAAAGGTCAAAGAATTCGTTTCAGGGTCCCGGAATACTCCGATGAGAGCTATGTCGCCGAGGTTCACCTGATCGGCAAATCCATAGACAAGGACCGAACAGTTCAGGTACATGCGCATCTCGATGAAGAGAATCAGGAAAAGTTCATTCCGGGAATGTTTATCCAGGCTGAAATAATGGCTGAAGAAACTTTAAAGCCGGCTCTGCCCGATAAGGCATTGACCGAAATCGAGGAACGACACTATGTTTTTGAGCTGGTAGACGAGTCCGAGTCTGAATTTGTTTTCCGAAAAACAGAAGTGGATCTCGGAAGAACGATCAATGGGTTTTCAGAGGTGGATCTGCCGGATTCAAATCTCGGAAAACGCTACCTGATAGGTTATTAGCAATTTATTAACATCACCCGATAAGAAGTTATCATTTTATTTTTTAGATTTAAACCGACATTTAGTGTAAACAAACAATACCTACATACAAACTTTCAGATCATGGAGAATTTCCCCCTCGATCATAATCTGATCCTCGAGACAGCAATTGATCATTTCCAAAAATATGGTTACAAGGCAACCAAAATGTCTGCCATCGCCAAGGATTGCAAAATGAAAAAGAAAGATCTCTTGGCCCTGCATCAAAGCAAAGCAGGACTTTTCAAAGATGTTTTCCTGGAATTATACGGTAGAATCGCCCCGCAGCTCCAGGACATCATGGATGCAGAAATGCCCGTTTTCGACAAAATCCGCCATTTCACGAATGAGTACGTCCGATTCGTGAACGATTACAAGTTTCTCCCGCTCGGACTTATTCAAAAATTGAACTCCCGAACAGACTTCGCCAAGGAATTCATTGTAAATCTGCGGATGCCCGATCCGACGTTGTTCTACGAGCAAATTGAACGGGAAATCGAAAAGGGAAGGATCCAACCGATCAACCCCAAACAATTGATGATCAACATTTTTGCTCTGAGCGTGTTCCCGAACGTAGCCTCTCCGCTTATGAAAGATTTCATCAATGCCGGAAACGACGAGTTTGAAGCCATCAAGGAAGAGGGAAGGATCCATGTCGCAAATTTCGTGATCAATTCCATCCGGGTGCCCGCTGAGGAACAATCTAATTCACGTCTTCAGATAGCCGGGTAGGCAATTCGAATATCTCCAGATCGAAGTAGGGGGTTGAAGCGATGATGTAGTCGAATATATCCGCCATGATGTATTCGTAGTTCTGCCAGCGCTTGTCCTTGCTGAAGGCATAGATCTCAATCGGTATCCCCTGGGTTGTAGGCGCCAACTGCCGGGTCATGATTATCATGTCCTTGTTAATGGCAGAATGCTGCTCGATATAAGTTTCGACAAATTTCCGGAAAACGCCAATGTTGGTGAGGTTTCTTCCGTTGATCAGAAGATCTTTGTCGACTTTGTTTTCTTTGTTGAACGCGTTGATGTCGTTTTCACGATTTTCCAGGTAATCCTTGATCAATTCGATTTTCTTCAGCTGCTGAACTTTCTCCTTATCGAGGTATTTGATGCTTCCCTGACGGATGATAACGGCCCTTTTTATCCTTCTACCCCCGGAACCTTCCATACCCCTCCAGTTTTTAAAGGAATCAGAGATCAGGGCATATGTGGGGATGGTGGTTATGGTCTTATCGAAGTTCTGAACCTTCACCGTTGCCAGATTGATCTCTATCACAGTTCCGTCGGCCCCAAACTTTTCAAAGGTGATCCAGTCTCCTATGTGCACCATGTCATTCACAGAGACCTGTATGCTCGCTACAAAGCCCATGATCGTGTCCCTGAACACCAGGAGAATTATAGCTGAGGCTGCACCCAAAGTCGTAATGAATTGAAAGAAAGGAATTCCGGTAACCACCGCAAACAAAGTAAGTATGCCAATGATCCAGGTAATGATGACGATCACCTGGCTGTAACTGTTTATGGGTTTGTCTTTGAAGCGATCCTTGGTATTCAGGTAATCTCTAACAGAATGAACCAAACCCCTGATGATCCATATCGCCAGCAGTATGCTCAAACCTTTTAAAGCCTTTTCCAGGATGACTTCGTAATACGGGTAGTCCAACAGAATGTAGGGTACGAATCCTATCGCTATGAGCAAAGGGATGATGTGAGCCACATTGCGAGGAACCCGATTTTGAACCAGGATATCGTCAAACTGTGTCTTTGTCTTTTCACTGATGCGTGCAAACCGACTCAGGATGATTCTTCGGATCAGGATGTCGACAATTCCCAAACCAATCAGAAGGATGACGAACAAACCGATCATGTTCACAAACCGTGCTGAAGGGGAGCTCCAATCTCTTTCAATCAGATAATCATAAATCCAGTGCGCATACCTTTCCATGGAAGTTCAATTTTTATAAAGATGATCTCGCTTTTCAAGGTGCAAAAGTAAGTGGAATACAAGAAACTAAAAAAGCAAAGCCTTCTTTTTATCTATCTTTGAAAGATCAGTCTCTTAAGTTAAAGGCGATTCTATGAGCAAACCGGTTGAAATCAAAAAATACTCGGGTGAAACCGTTCAATTTGACAGGGATAAACTGATCTCATCCCTGACCAATGCGGGTTCCGGAATCGAACTGGCCAATGAGATCACGCAGGAAGTTGAAAAGCGACTCTTTGACGGCATAAGCACTAAGACCATTTACCAAATGGCTTTCAAGAGGTTGAAAAAGAGCCGAAGAACGAGCGCTTCAAAATACAAGATCAAAAAAGCGATCATGGAGTTAGGACCCTCCGGATTTCCATTCGAGCAATTCGTCAGCCATATTTTCAATAGTGACGGCTACCGCACCGAAGTTGGGGTCATCATGCAGGGAAAGTGTGTCGCACACGAGATTGACGTGGTTGCAAGAAAAGACAACTTGTGTCATATCTCCGAATGCAAATACCACAACAGTCAAAAGAAGGTGAGCGACGTGAAAGTTCCACTTTACATTGATTCCCGGTTTCGTGACATCATGGCCCGGATAAAAGCCGAAAAGGGGAATGGCACGAAATACAAAGGTTGGATTTTTACAAACACCCGGTTCACTTCTGACGCCATCCAATATGCGAAATGCGCGGGAATTCAATTGATCAGCTGGGACTACCCGCCGGGCAAATCCCTGAAAGACAGAATAAGAAATTCGGGATTGATGCCGATTACTGCGCTTACAACGCTGACGAGACGAGAAAAAACTGCGATCCTGGACAAGGGAATCGTTCTGTGCAGCGAGTTGTTCAAACAAAAAAACGTCCTGGCTGAAGTAGGAGTCGCCAGAACGAGATTGTCAAAGGTGTTGGAAGACCTGGAAGAATTGTGCGAAAGCAAATCTTAGTGACCGTAGTGTCTGTGCTCAGACCACCTGATTCTCTTTGCATTCTTGAAATTTGAAAATTGTACATATCGTCGGTCCTCTGTTGCGAAGGTATTGATGTCGGTTTTCATAATTTAAGTATTTAAGGGTTTCTACTAAATAGACGCCCTTTCTGTAGCAATTGTTACCTTTTAGTTGTCATATTAACCTTATTTTAACGGTTTGCTTCAAAAATAACAGGGTATCTTGGGAAATTTTTAAGAATATTTCAAATACCAAGTACTGCTATCGGAATTTAGACTTCTTTTTTTACCTGTTGGATATTTGCGTCTGAAACCGAATATCTGTAAGTTTATTGCTTAATTATTCTCAAGATATGCGACTCTTCCCTTTACTTCTTCTTTTCCTGTTTTCAACAGTGTTCAACACAAGCGCCCAATCAGAAAAAGAGCCCTTTGCCTACCGGGATCTTTTTGATCTGCAATACGCCAGTGATCCCCGGATTTCACCCGACGGACAATGGGTGGTGTACCGCAGGATGGGTTTTGACATCATGAAAGATCGTTCAAGTGGCAACCTTTGGATGGTATCCGGCGACGGCACTCAGCATCAAAAGCTGACCTCTCGAGAAGGGAATGAGAGCTCACCGCGCTGGTCCCCGGACGGAAAGCGAATTGCTTTTACGGCTTCTTCCGGCGACGGAAACGAGATCTATATCTATTGGACCTCGACAGGAAAAACAGCGCGAATCACCCAGCTTCCTCAAAGTCCCTCGTCCCTGAGCTGGTCACATGATGGCAAATCACTGGCCTTCAGTATGCATGTCCCGGAAAAGCCTCCAATATCGGCCGATATTCCGCCGAAACCCAAAGGAGCGGAATGGGCTGCAGAACCCCGAATGACGGATCGCCTGAAGCACGAGGCTGACGGCAAGGGCTATATGGAACCCGGGTTCAAGCACATCTTTGCAGTTCCTGCTTCCGGTGGTGCCGTCAGGCAACTGAGCTCCGGCAGTTACAATCACGCCGGAACCCTGTCCTGGTCACCCGATGACCGATACATTTATTTCTCCGGAAATCGAAACGAGGATTGGGAATACGATTTTCGAAACTCAGAGGTGTACCGACTGGATGTTCAATCCGGAGATATCAAGGAGCTCACTACAAGACAAGGGCCAGACCGGAATCCCAAAGTATCCCCAGACGGAAAGACAATCGCCTACTTGGGTTATGAAGATAAAGTACAGGCGCATCAGACAACGAGACTTTACCTGATGAAATCTGACGGCTCAAATACAAGAGAGCTTTCCGCAGATCTCGACCGAAACGTTGAAGACATAGTTTGGAGTCAAGATGGAAAGGGACTTTACTTTCTCTATGACGACAAGGGAAATACCAAAATAGGGTATATCAGCACCTCGGGCAAAATGACAAAAAAAGCGGATAATGTCGGGGGAACGACCATAGGGAGACCTTACGCGAGTGGTTCGTTTTCGGTTTCGGATGAGGGAGTCATCGCCTATACGTATACGCGTCCCGATCATCCTGCCGACATTGTCATCACAGGTGGCAAAAGTGACAAGCGACTCACCCATTTGAACGAAGGACTGCTTGATCACAGATCCCTTGGAAAAGTGGAGGAGATCTGGTACAAGAGTAGTTTTGACGGACGGGACCTCCAGGGCTGGATCGTTTATCCACCGAACTATGACGCATCGAAGAAGTATCCCATGATGGTTGAAAACCATGGGGGACCCATTCTGAACTACGGCGACAGGTTCTCAGCCGAGATGCAATTGTACGCCTCGGCAGGCTATATCGTGTTTTATCCGAATCCCAGGGGAAGCACGAGTTATGGCGAAGAATTCGCGAACCTTTTATTCAACAATTATCCCGGGGAGGATTACAACGATGTGATGGACGGAGTGGATGCCCTGATTGAAAAAGGCATCGCTCACGAGGATCAGCTCTTTGTGACAGGTGGCAGCGCCGGGGGAATCATGACCGCCTGGATCATTGGCAAGAATGATCGCTTCGAGGCGGCTGTTGTGGCGAAGCCCGTGATGAACTGGATCAGCAAAACCCTCGTTGCGGACAATTACTTTTACTATGCAAACTCGAGATACCCCGGACAGCCCTGGGAGAATTTTGAGACCTACTGGAAATTTTCGCCGATCTCATTGGTGGGCAACGTAAAGACACCTACATTGGTCATGGTCGGAATGAATGACTTGAGGACACCACCGAGTGAGGCGAAGCAGCTCTATCACGCTTTAAAGATCAGAAAGGTGGAGACACTTTTGATGGAGATTCCTGAAGCCGGACATGGAATTGCCGCCAAGCCCAGTAACCTGATGCGCAAAGTGGCCAATACGGTCGCCTGGTTTGACAAATACCGCAAAGACAAATAATATGGAGATAATCGTAAAATCATTTGGAGCCTTTTTTGGCCTGGCATCCATCATTTTGGGAGCCTTTGCGGCTCACAGATTCCGACGGATGTTCTCACCTGAGGTCTTGCAGAGTTTTGAAACGGGGGTGAAGTACATGATGTATCATGCTCTTGCATTGATTTTTCTGGGCTTCCACCTCAATTTTCAGAGCCTGGGTCAAAGACTGACCGCATTATTTATGATTTTGGGCGTCGTGCTGTTTTCGTTCAGCATCTTTGGATTGTGCTACGGGGCCTACAAAAAAAAGAATATGCGCTTTTTGGGTCCGGTCACACCCATGGGTGGCTTGCTCCTGATTGTGGCCTGGGTTCTGCTTTTCACACAGTTTGTCTTGGGATTCTGAGTCATTGAGCATTTTTGTTCTTGGCCTCGATCCATTTGGAAAGGTATTTAGTGCTTTGAGCACTGTGGTGCCAGAGCAGCGAGCCTGTGACATTGTTTCTACGATGAAGCCTGAGTCTCCCTTGCAGCATCTGTATGCGTTTGGCAAATTCTGGTAAAAATGCTTCTTCAGAAAACCGGGTCTGTAAAATGTCCTTGCCCCTCGATTGAGCTTCATTCCATAACTTTTCGTCAGAATACAAAGTGACTGCTGCCTCGACAAATTTCTCGGGCTGGTCGCATACCGCACCATTCCACAATTTTGCATCGCAAATTCCTTCTGAACCCACACTCGTAGTCACCGAGGGAGTTCCAAAGCGCAAAGCATCAAACAGCTTCCCTTTCAGACCTGCACCATAGCGCAGGGGTGCCAGACAAATGCGATGGGAGGTGAAAGCTTCAATTTTTGATTCTTTCCATCCCTCGATAAGAAAGCCCGTTTCGGGATCGTGCAGATCGGATTTCGCGCCCGGCCCATAAGCTCCGTAGACGTGAATCTGTGACTTGGGAAGTTGTTTGCGAACCTCCGGCCATATCGCCTTTTTCAAATAATGCACAGAGTCCTTATTCGGTCCATGCTTCCAGTTTCCGATGGTCATAAAATCGACTCGTTCCGAAAAAGAGGGAAGGGAACGGTATTCGGGCAGGTCTTCTTCTGAAATTATAAATGGAAGGTAATTCAGAATAAGGGCAGGCACTTGATACGTTTGGGTCAACAGCTTCATTTCCTCTTCGGAGATGATGAGCGACAGGTCACTTCGATAAATGCTGGCCAGTTCTCGCAAGGTAATATCATCGTATCCTTCAGGGTCGTCACCCGACTTCTTCTCAGCCAGTGTCATACGCCTCGATTCTCTCAGAAAATGAAGGTCCTCCGTATCGAGTATGCGCAGGGCGGCAGGGCAGTTTTCACGAACCCTCCATGAAAATTGTTCCTCTATGACAAATCGATCAAAAACAACTATTCCGGGGTCAATGGCTTTTATCCATCGGTCAAAACTCGAATCATTCAATTGAATCGAATGTTTCATAACTCCCATCTCTTCCAGGGGGAAGGAATAGTCGCTCCAGAGGGCGGTGCTGGCAAAATGAAGCTCCTCTGATCGATCTGAAAAGAATTGAATCAGCTGAAGCATTCGACTTCCTGCAGCTGTTGTTTCGGGTTCCGGCCAGACCAATCCTATAAACACTACTTTTGAGTACATGTTTACAAAGATGCGTAAGTTGCATTAAAAAACAACGTCAATACAAACGTTATGAAGATAGACCAGACCGTCCTCCAATTTTTAAAAGATCTCAAGGCAAATAACAATCGTGAGTGGTTCCAGCAACAAAAGAAACACTATGAGGCGATTCGATCTGACATGAAACAGTTTTATCAGGAAATCATGCAAAACCTGAACCAGCATGATGAGATCGAGAAGTTCAAGATGTTCAGAATATACAGAGATGTGCGATTCTCTCATGACAAGACGCCTTACAACCCGCATTTCGCGGGAAGTTTCAGCCGCAGCGGCAAGAGGTTGAGGGGAGGTTATTACCTTCGGATACGCCCCGGGGAATCTTTTCTGGCGGGAGGCTTCTGGGCCCCGAACAAGGAGGACCTCTTTCGGATTCGAAAGGAATTCGAGCTCGACGACGGGGAGATTCGAGGGATTCTTTCACACAAAGACTTCAAAAAGCATTTTGGGGGAGAAATCCGGGGCGAAGAAGTGAAAACAGCTCCCAAAGGATTCAGCAAAGAACATCATGCCATAGACCTGATTCGAAAGAAAGGGTTTGTAGCGGTGCGTGAATTCACTGATGAGGAAGTGCTCCAGGAGGACTTCATGCATGAGGTGAGTTTGGCTTTCAAAGCTCTGAGGCCCTATTTCGATTATATGAGTGATGTTTTGACCACCGACCTCAACGGAGTTTCCCTCATTGACGAGGAGTGATCACAAGATTGAAATTCTATTTCGGAGCGGAACGAACTTCGTAAACCAGCTGGTCTACCATTCGTTTCATCCCGGATACGAATCGACCAGGAGTGAAATCGCCATTCTCGATCTCACGAAGTTTCTTTTCCCAGATCCCCGTGAGCTCGGGTGACTTCAGGAGTTTGTTGTCAATGATGCTTATCAGATGCAACCCCGTATCTGTGGGAAGAATCTGTTTCTTGTTCCTCCTGATATAATTTCGCTTGAATAGGGTTTCAATGATGTTGGCTCGCGTCGAGGGCCTGCCGATGCCATTGGCTTTCATCAATTCTCTCATCTCTTCGTCGTCAACCTGTTTCCCTGCCGTCTCCATGGCCCGAAGCAAGCTCGCCTCCGTGAAATGACGTGGTGGTTTGGTTTCCTTTTCCAAAAACGAAGGCTGATGTGCACCTGTCTCTCCTTTGGAAAAGGAGGGAAGCACATTCTTTTCGGATTCGGTATTTGCAGCTTTGCTCTCCGAATCAAAAACCACGCGCCATCCCGCATCAAGAACCATTTTACCCGATGTGCGAAAACCGACCTTGTCTGCCATTCCCCTGACCACAGTATTCGCGACCTTGCAATCCGGGTAAAAGGACGCGATGAACCTTCTCACAATGCTGTCATAAACGCGATGCTCGCGCTCAGACATCCCGTTTTCAACCCCTGTGGGTATGATGGCATGGTGATCCGTGACCTTCTTGTTTTGAAATATTCGCTTGGTTTTCCTGATTTTCTTACCCAACAGGACTTGGGTCAATTGGCTGTAAGAGCTGAGTTTGGCTAGAATTCCGGGGATTTTCGGATACAGATCATCCGGCAAAAATGTCGTGTCAACCCTGGGGTAGGTGATCAACTTCTTTTCATACAAGCTTTGAGCAAGCTTCAGGGTTTCTTCTGCTGTAAAACCGAATTTTTTATTGCAATGAACCTGAAGTCCGGTCAGATCAAAAAGCTTGGGAGCATATTCAAGACCGTTTTTTTTAACCACGGAAATGATTTCAAAGGGGCTTTTTTCTACTTTTGAGAACAGCGCCTCACCCTCTTCCTGTTTGTCAAATCGCCCTTCCTCACATTGAAATACTACATCCTTATAGGTGGTTTGGAGAACCCAGTACGGACTGGGTTTGAAATCCCGAATGCTGAGATAGCGCTCCACAATCATGGCCAGGGTGGGAGTTTGCACCCTTCCCACAGACAAAACCTGCTTTTGCCGGGCATAGGTGACCGTATAGAGCCGGGTCGCATTCATCCCCAGCAGCCAATCTCCAATCGCTCTGGAATAACCGGCAAAGTAGAGGTTGTCAAATTCTGAGGAGGGTCTGAGGCTGTCAAAGCCCTCTCGAATGGCTTCGGCTGTAAGAGACGAGATCCAAAGTCTTTTGATGACTCCCTGATATCCGCCCTCATTGAGGACCCAACGCTGAATGAGCTCACCTTCCATTCCCGCATCCCCACAGTTTATTACTTCTGTGGTTTCCTTCAATAATTTGCGAATGATACCAAATTGCTTCTCGATTCCCGGATTGGAAACGACCTTCGTTCTGAACTTCTCGGGCAGCATGGGCAGGTTGTTCAGATTCCAGCTTTTCCAATGCGGTTTGTAATCATGAGGTTCCTGCAAACTGCATAAATGGCCGAAAGTAAAGGTTACCCGGTATCCGTTTCCTTCGAAGTATCCGTCATGACGTTGCGTGGCCCCAAGGACCCTGGCAATTTCAGAAGCTACACTCGGCTTCTCGGCAATGCACAATTTCATAGTTGCTATTCCCCGGGTTGTCTGATTTCAAAGTTTTCCTTTTCCTTTGCTGCTTGTACCATGTCCCGCACTTCTTCCAGGAGTTTTTTAGAATCGTAGATGATGCCATCCTTGATCGTGTACTTAACGCCACCCACGCGCACTACCTTGTTGTCCTCGGTGAGTTTGATCGCACCCGTGCCATAAAGCACTTTCAGATTTTCAAGTGGATTTTCCTCAATCAGGACAAGGTCGGCAAGTTTGCCCACCTGTATAGAGCCTATCTTTTCATCCATATTCAGGGCTTCTGCACCGTTCAGGGTAGCGGCACGAATGACCTCGAGCGGGTGAAATCCGGCCTCTCGCAGAAGCTCCAATTCGCGAATGTAAGCGAAGCCGTACAATTGAAAGATAAATCCGGAATCTGAACCGGCGGTTACCCGACCTCCCCGGTTTTTGTATTCATTGACAAAGGTCATCCAAAGCTTGTAATTCTTCTTCCAGGCGATTTCCTGCTCGGTTCCCCAATAGTGCCAATACGAACCATGAGAGATCTTGCTGGGCTGGTAAAAGCGCCACAGAGACGGCAAGGTGTATTGTTCGTGCCATTCCGCGCGTCTCGCCCGATGGAGGTCTCGACTTGCTTCATAGATATTGAAGGTGGGATCCAGTGTAAAATCCAATTCGATGAGCTCGTTCATCACGGAGTTCCACTTTTCGGAATAGGGGGGAGCTGCCTGCTCCCAGAGCTTGCCTGCCTCCTCAAAACGATGCTGCTCATTGTTGTAATTGTAATCTAATGGGTAGTCCTGAACCGTCCTGTCTTCGAACAGGGCCTCGGGAAGCCCGTACCAATGCTCCATGCTGGTCAACCCGGCGCGGGCCGAATGCAGCACATTCCAGCGGGCCACACTCATCTGCGCGTGATGACAGGCAGAGCCGAGACCCAGTTTTTTGTTTTCGTCCAGGGCAGCTTCCATGATCTCGGGTTCTGCTCCAAAAAATTTGATCCCGTCTGCACCCATTTTGGCGTTCGCCCGGACCCATTCCCGAGCTTTTTCCGGGGTATTGATCGGTTGATCGTTCAACGGATTGAAAGAGTCACTGACCTGTCCGAACCCCGTGTAGGAAACGATCCTGGGAGCCGTGATTTTGTTCTGGCTACTCAGCTTTTTCAAGTTTAAAGCATAGTCGATGCCACGACCGCTTGGTTCGCGAACCGTTGTAATTCCATGAGCCATCCACAATCTAAAAACATAGTCGGATTCCGCGCCCTGTGCCTCACCGCCGATGTGTCCGTGCATATCGATGAATCCAGGCAGGACATGCATCCCTTTGGCCTCGATTTCCTTGCCGCCTTTTTTCAATTGTGGTCTTTTGGCCTGATCAATCTCAACTCCGGGATACCCTACAACCTTGATCGCTGAAATCCGGTTCCCCTCAATCACGATATCCACCGGACCCGTTGGAGGTGCTCCATTTCCGTTGATCAGCGTTGCGCCACGAATGATCAACTGATCGAAAGGTCCTTCACTGTGCTCACCCGAGCTTTGAGCAAATAAAGATGCGGGAAGACACAAGAATAAAAGAAGCAGTAACAGTGCGGAGTTTTTGATCATATGGCCCAGGGAATTTGTAGTGTTAGAATACGGGGGTCTAAAATACGAATCTATTTGAAGTTTCGAGAAAGGCTTTATTAACATGTTGACAATCCCTTCTTTTTTTTACATTTGAAGATCAACACCCGAGATTTCTTATGATAAAGAGAATCATCCTTCCATTTTTGTTGTGTGCGACGCTGCTGCATACTCATTCAATCCATTCTCAATCGGAAAGTGAAAAGGCAGTTCGCAAAGTTATTGACAAACTCTTTGATGGAATGCGATTAGCTGACAGCTCCGTTGTGTCGCCTCTGTTTCATCCTGATGTGAGAATGATGACTTCCTATCAGAATGCATCAGGCGAAGTCGTCCTGAAAGAAGGATCGCTCCAGACCTTTCTGTCAGCCATTGGAACTCCTCATCCCGAGATCTGGAACGAAAAAATTTGGAACACAGAGGTTCGGATTGATGATAACCTTGCTCAAGTTTGGACAGATTATGCTTTTTACGTCGATGACCGGTTCAGTCATTGTGGGGTGGACGCTTTTCAACTCACAAGAGATGCGAATGGCGCTTGGCGAATTATTCACCTCATAGACACCCGGCGCAAGGATCCCTGCGATCAACCCTGATCATCTTCTTCCCAACGTCACAACTTTACCGGCTCGAAGCACCTTCAACTCGATAGGTGATTCGTCATCCTTTCGTTCAAAGGTCCTCGCAATGTTCAGCAAAGATTCGTCACTCTCTTCGAATTTGACTCCATTGATCTCCAAAATGATGTCGCCACCGACTATGAGTTTTTCTTCACCGATGATTATCTCGGTGTCCCCATCCTGAACTCCCAAGATTCCGAAGGGCGAAACCTTGACGACCCTTTGAACCAGGAGGCCACTCTCCTGGGGAAGGTTAAAGATCTTTGCCATTTTTCCTGTAAGAGGGAGTACATCGGTACCATTCCAAATGATCTTTTTTTCAAAAAGCAGGTCTTTGGTTATATTGGCGGAAGCGGCAAAACCAATTCCCTGAAACCCTCCTGACTTGGTCAGTATATTGCTGACAACGCCAACGACCTCGCCGTCCATATTGAACATCGGCCCCCCAGAATTTCCCGTATTGATTGCAGCGTCAGTTTGAATGTACTCCGAATTGGTAAACGGATTCTTATCCTTCTTCATGTCGATTTTGCCACTGACGTATCCTGAAGACAGGGAGTGTCCGAGTCCGAAGGGAGCCCCGACCACAAAAACCTGGTCCCCGATCCGGACCTGGTCGGAGTCGGCGAGCTTGACCGTAACAGCGTTCTTCTTCGGCCAGAGCAGTTCAAGCAGAGCAACGTCCGCCACACTGTAAGCTGAGATGACTTTTGCCGGAATCGTTTCGCCGTCAACAAACTGAACGTTCACTTTCTCGGCCACCTGCACCACATGTGCCGCTGTGATAACCTGGTTCTCGGAAACCAGGAAGCCCGAGCCCAGACCCCCTGCTGTTACGGTCTTTGTCAACTTTCCACTGCTTACAAGTTCCTTCTGTTCCGTGAGGATGACAACAACAGCCGGATTCGTTTTTTGATACAAATCATTCAGGGATTGAGCATTCGAACCAACCGTCGCCAAAAGCATGAATACAATCAAAAGTGCTCTCATATTTGTCTGTTTTGGGTCAAAAGTAGCTATTTTCTTTTTTTGGTCATCAAAGCTGATCAAACTTGCTACATTTGTTTGCAAATTGTTCTCCGATGAATGCATTCAGGTACTCAAATCTTTTATTCTTAACCATACTATTCGTCTTTGCACTGGCCTGCAAGGAATCGCCTGAACAAAAAGTCTCATTCTCCCATGACATCGAAGGTCTGCAGAAACCATGGAATAAAGAGCCCGTGGAAGTTGAAGGAGATTTCAGCTTTGCAATCATCTCAGATCTGACGGGTGGAGAGCGAAAAAGAATATTTGAGGTGGCCGTCGAACAGATCAATCGTTTCGACCCAAGATTTGTTTTGAGCGTCGGAGATCTTATAGAGGGTGGAACCGAGGACACGTTGCAATTGAAAAAAGAGTGGGAGTTTTTTGATCAACGAGCTGACAAATTGGAAAAGCCATTTTTTCATCTGGGTGGCAACCATGACCTGACCAACCCGGTCATGAAACAATTCTGGAATTCCAGGTATGGGCCAACGTATTATCATTTTGTCTACAATGACGTATTGTTTCTGATGCTTGACAGCGAAGATTATGACGAAGAGCGGATGCTGGAAATCTACGAGGCTAGAGCCAAAGCTTTGAAGATGATCAGTGGAGAGCTGGAAGGAGAATACACAGACTCCGAATACTACCATATGCAAGAGAGAAAAACGGGTTCATTAGGCAAGCAGCAGCGTATGTATTTCGAGGAAGCTCTGAAGGCCAACCCACAGGTGAGTTGGACCTTCGTTTTAATGCACAAGCCCTTGTGGAAAAACAAGGATTTAGAACAGTGGGGCATGCTGGAAGAAATGCTGTCAAAAAGAAAACACACGGTCATCAACGGTCACTATCACTCTTTCAGTCACGAAAGAAAAGGGGAGAATGCCTATATCATGCTTGGCACGACCGGCGGAGCTCAGGACGCTGAGGATCCGAATTCATTTGATCACATAACGTGGGTCAAAATGAACAAAGGTGTCCCCACTCTGAGTCATTTGAGGATGGATGGAATTCTAAATGAAGAAGGAATCATTCCCTTACATGGCGATACCCTGTCCTTTCAGGCTTACAAACCTCATTTGATCCCCTGAATCATCCATGTCTGCGACCTGCAATAATATCTTCAAAACGGAGTTAAATCAGTAATAGAATCTTTATATGGAGTTCCTGGAAATCCCTTTATTCGACGATGATTTTTTCAAGATGCTTTTTCGCTTTGCATTGAACCTGATTTTCTTGTTCTACATCATCCGATACCTGTATTATCCCTCGACGCGGAGGAGGGATTACATGTTCACCTTCTACATGATCAGCATCATCGTATTCTTTCTCTGTTTCACGTTGAAAAAATACGAGCTTGATCTTGGAATGGCCCTGGGGCTCTTCGCCATTTTCGGCATCATACGATATCGAACGGCCCCGATGAACATTCGGGAAATGACTTATTTGTTCGTTGTCATTGGTGTATCCGTTATCAACGCATTGGCCAACAAAAAAATGAGTTACGCTGAGATCCTGGGTGCAAACCTGCTGGTAGTAACTTCAATGACCATCATAGAACGCGTCGTGCTGTTCAAACATGAGATTCACAAGGAAATTCTCTACGAAAACATTGAAAACATCAAACCGGAAAACGAAGCTGCGCTCATTGAAGATCTCGAGGGCCGCACGGGCCTCGAAATCAACCGGGTTGACGTCGGCAAAGTGGATTTCTTGAGGGAATCTGTTCAGATCACCATTTTTTATTTTAAAAATCAGGGCATTTGAATTGCAGAATCCTTCAGCTAAGATTTAACAGTGAAGCATAGTCAACTTTTGATCATTTGTTTGGCAGGCCTGATTTCTCTTTTGGGATCGGGTTCTGCTGCAGGACAGGAAAACAGGGACCTGGAGACCTGGACGTCGGCTGAATTCAGATACAGACCCACCAAGAAATGGCGTGTGGGCCTTGAGGGTCAGCTGAGGCTCAAAGAGAATTCCTCTGAGATTGATGGTTATTTCGCTGAATTTACGGGTGGTTACGAGATCTTCAAAGGATTCAGGACAACCCTCGGCTTCCGGTTGATCAGCAAAAATGACAACACCGGAAAGCAACAGGGGTATGAAAACTACGCCCGACTTCACGCTGATGCCTTGTACAAGCATACAGTAAAAAGACTGGGGTTGAATTATCGCCTCCGCTACCAAACTCGTGATGAGCTCGGGGTAACCAATGAAAACGGGGATTTTGCGGATCAAACGCTCCGTCTGAAAATCGGTACGGAGTACAACTTCAGAAAATGGAAACTGGATCCACAGCTATCGGCAGAAATCTTTCATGAAAATAACAGGAACGAGGATGAGGGTTTTGACAAGTTTCGAATCACATTTGGCACAGAATACAAATTCAAAAAATGGGGCAGGCTCGGACTCTTCTATCGTTATGAGCGTGAAATTGACAAAACAAATCCGGCAAGTACCGATATTATTCGCGTCCAGTACGTCTATACCTTAAAGGGCTATTGACAATTTCGAAGATTTTCAACACAACACGAGGTTTGTAACAGGGGCGTCAAAGATATTCGCAGAGAATTCCTAAATTAGGCAGCCTAACTTAAAACTCACCTCTGTCATGCTTAAAACGCTCAGAAATTTGTTCCTGCTCTTGTCAGTCGCAGGATCTTTTCAACTCGCCATTTCCCAAAAAGTCAATTCGGATACCTTCAAGGGATTGAAATTCAGAAATATAGGACCCGCCCTGACTTCGGGGAGAATAGCTGACATTGCGATTCACCCGGAAAATGAAAACATCTGGTATGTCGCAGTCGGTTCGGGCGGCGTCTGGAAAACTGAGAATGCGGCGACTACCTGGACGCCAATTTTTGATAAGCAGAGCAGCTATTCAATTGGTTGTATCACCATTGATCCCAACAATCCACACAGGATTTATGTGGGAACGGGTGAAAACGTCGGTGGACGCCACGTAGGTTTCGGAGACGGAATCTATATGAGTGAAGACGATGGAAAAACCTGGACCAACCTGGGTCTAAAAACTTCGGAGCATATTTCGAAAATCATAGTTCATCCTGAGGACCCGAATACCATCTGGGTAGCTTCCCAGGGACCCCTGTGGAGCAAGGGTGGAGAACGAGGTGTCTTCAAGTCAACAGATGGAGGAAAAACCTGGAAACGGACCCTCGGCGACGCCGAATGGACAGGGGCAACAGACCTATTGATCGACCCCAGGGATCCGGATGTACTCTATGCGGCAACCTGGCAACGACACAGAACGGTGGCGATGTACCTCGGAGGGGGACCGGGTTCCGGAATTCACAAGTCCACAGATGGAGGAGAGAGCTGGACGAAACTCACCAGTGGAATTCCAAAGTCAAACCTGGGTAAGATCGGGCTGGCCATGTCCCACTTCGATCCCAACACAATTTATGCGGCCATTGAACTCGACCGAACAAAAGGCGGCGTATTCATTTCGAAAAACCAGGGCCTGACCTGGAAAAAGCAGTCCGATGCCGTTTCGGGCGGAACAGGACCTCACTACTACCAGGAATTGTATGCCTCGCCGCATCACAACGGTCGGCTTTACCTTATGAACAACTACGTTCAAATATCAGAAGATCACGGAAAGACCTTCTACTCGATGAATGAAAAGAACAAGCACGTCGACAGTCATGCCATGGCCTTTAAAAAATCGGATCCGAACTATGTTCTATTTGGCACAGACGGTGGCCTTTATGAATCATTTGATCTGACATCCAAATGGAAGTATGTTGGCAATTTACCCGTTACACAGTATTATAAAGTAGCAGTGGATGACTCAGAACCTTTTTATAAAATCTACGGGGGTACACAGGACAACGGTTCGCACGGAGGTCCATCCCGAACATTGAGTTCGACCGGCATTCTCAATTCAGACTGGTGGATCACCCTGGGCGCAGACGGACACCAATCGGCCACAGAACCCGGAAATCCGGATATCACCTACGGAGAATTTCAGGAAGGAAGGCTCTGGCGCGTCGACCAGACTACAGGCGAGACGGTTTTGATTCAGCCCCAGGCCCGCAAGGACGAACCTTCTGAGCGATTCAATTGGGATGCACCCATACTGGTGAGTCCGCACAAGCCAACACGAATATATTTCGGATCTTACCGCGTTTGGAAATCGGATAACCGTGGTGATGACTGGGAACCTATCTCAGAAGATCTCACACGGAATGAAAACCGAATCGAGCTGCCGATCATGGGAGGTCAGCAAAGCTGGGACAATGCCTGGGATGTCAAGGCCATGTCAATGTACAATACGGTTACCTCATTAGCTGAATCTCCTCTGCAGGAAGGACTGATCTATGCCGGAACCGATGACGGGATCATCCAGGTCACTGAAAATGGAGGTTCTTCATGGAACCGAATTGAGGTGGGCTCCATCAAAGGAATTCCGTCAACGGCATTTGTCAATGACATCCGGGCCGATCTTTTTGATGCAGGAACCGTTTATGCGGCACTTGACAACCACAAATACGGAGACTTCAAACCTTATCTGATCAAGAGTACGAACAAGGGAAGGACCTGGATGTCAATCAACGGAAATCTTCCGAACAGGCTGTTGACCTGGAGACTGGTTCAGGATCACGTAAAAAGAGACATGTTGTTCGCCGCCACGGAGTTTGGCATTTACTTTACCTATGATGGAGGAACGAACTGGATTCAGCTCAAAGGAGGACTTCCTACGATTTCCTTCAGGGACCTGACGATTCAGCGACGAGAGAATGATCTGGTATGCGCATCTTTTGGGCGAGGTTTCTACATCCTGGACGATATCTCGCCATTGAGAGAATTCGATCCGTCAAAAGCCAGTTCGGAAACTGTGCTCTTCCCGGTTAAAAGAGCCTATTGGTACGTTCAAAAAGATGGCGTATACGGGCAGGGAGATGCAAGTTATGCAGCGAAAAATCCGCCATTTGGAGCAGTTTTCAACTATTACCTGCCAGATTCTCTGCCTTCAATCAAGGACATGCGAACGGTAAGAGAAAAAACGAACAAAAGCTTCCCGGGTTGGGAGGCGTTGGAGAAGGAACGAAGACAACAGGGCCCCGGATTGATTCTCACGGTCAAGGACGACCAGGGCCGCGTGGTTAGAACCCTTGAGGGAACAAACAAGAAAGGGTTCAATCAGGTCAGTTGGAATCTGGCCTACCCGGATAAAACCGGTGAGTTGCTCAAAAAGAAAGTGGTCAGTGATTGGGAAAGAGCAGAATTCATGGTGACGCCGGGAACCTATTCCGTATCTCTGGCGAAAAGGGAAAATGGAATTGTGACTGCCATGGGGCAGCCTCAAACATTTGAAGTGGCTTCTCTCCGAGATGGAGCACTCCCCAGAGCTTCTTTCGATGAGATTGATGCCTTCAGAGAAAATTACTTCAGTTTCAAAGAAGATCTAACCGCCACCCAACAAGTTCTGTCTCGCGACATGAAAGTTGTGGCAGCCATGAAGAGCGCCCTGGACAAAGCGGAGGGAGCCTCAACGGATCTTGCTGAGAAAATTGAGAAAACCAGAATTGATCTTCTCAACCTGGATGAAAGACTGACAGGAAATAAGACCAAAGCCGAAATTGGGGAGCAGAGCAAACCTACCCCTCAATCAGCTGACGGAGTGGCAAGGAATGCCCTAAGCAGTTCAACCTACGGACCGACGGGTACGCACAAAGCAACCCTTCAGTTGGCTACAGAACGATTGAATGCCATTAAAAGTGAATTGAAACGAATCGATGAAACAACAATTCCCGGGCTGATCGACGAACTTAAACAAGCAGGTGCGCCCTGGATTGAGGGCAGCGGTCTTTAAAAAATTGTTAATGCGGTTAAATTCGTGTTAAATCTCAGAAATCGGGTTAACATTTTTCCATTATGATAGTCTATTAGGTATAACCTAAATTAAACTATCATGAAAAATTCCATTCTGTCATTGTTGCTCCTTTTGAGCTTCAGTGCATCCTTTGCTTTCACCAGTTCTCATCCCCCGTTGGATGCGATTGAAACAACCTCGATTTCCAATGTAAATTCTTTCTGCAAACTCATTCAATTGGGAGACTATGATGCCGTCAGGGCTTTGATCCAGCAGGGGGAAGATGTCAACAAAAAATCGACCGGGCTTACGCCACTTATGTTCGCTGCAAGGCACAACCAGCCTGAGATTGCGCAGCTACTCATAGACAATGGAGCCAAGCTGAACAGCCGTTCAGAAAAAGACGGGATGACGGCCCTTGAGATGGCTGAGAGGTACAAAGCCTCGGATACCTATGAAGTGATTCAAAAAGCAACTAAAGACAAGAAGAACAAGAAGAAAAACAAGAAAAAATAGTTTGTATTAGAGTTTTTTGTTAATATGGTTGAGGGTCCGGATTAAATATTCGGGCTCTTTTTTTTTATAGACAACAGTTATAGAAACATAAGAAAGTATGATAAGTTGATTTTGATATTACATATTTTTTGTTTAACTTTGAGTCATTAAAGTTGAACAGGTAGAAAATTAGTTTGAAAGCAATTTGTTATTTTTCGATCATAGAATAAATTTAAATCCCCCCATCGCCATGAGTATTATTGAACAAGCACTAGAATTTGAGCAAAGAAAAATCTCCCTCCGTTCCACCGATGACCGGATTCACGTTTCGAGAGAAGTGAAAAGCATGATTCTGAATCTCAATGAGATTTACAAAGAGACCCGGGATCAAAGTATCATGGATCTCATGAAACGACTGACCGCGATCAAGAGAAAAGCGGAATCCAGATTAAAGATGCACATCACCATCTAAGTGAGATCTCTGGGACTGATTCTTTTATTTGCAGCAATTAATTTCGGAGGGCTGGGCCTGGGCAGTTGGTTGATGGGAGAGGGGCCTTCCTCCGAATGGTATCTGAAATTGAACAAAGCACCCTGGACGCCTCCGGGTTGGGTGTTTGGAGTGGCCTGGACCACAATTATGATTTGTTACAGCATTTATTTAGCTGACTTGTGGTCCAGACCAGTTCCTTCGAAGGCGTGGATTCTATTCCTTGTTTCTCTTCTTCTGAACATAAGTTGGAATTATTTCTTTTTCAATCTGCACGCGACCGTCATTGCCCTGGCTGTATTGGTAGTGTTGACAGTCGTAATCTGGTTCTTCTTTTTTGAATTCAGAAGTGAGGTGAAAACGAAATCTTTCCTCCTCCTGCCATACATGATCTGGTTATTGATAGCGGTTTCCCTGAACACCTTTGCAGTCCTGAAAAATTAAAAATGAAAATATCCAAACACGGAAACATTTACGAGCTGACTTCGGCACAAAAGCTCCCCATGTCCTTAGACAAGGCGTGGGATTTTCTCTCCAGTCCTGCAAACTTGAAAGAAATAACTCCGGATTACATGGGTTTTGACATCGTTTCAGGAGATACGGGCGCAATGTATCCCGGTCAAATTATTCAATATATCGTTAAACCTCTGCTCGGAATCAAAACACGTTGGGTTAGCGAAATCACTTATGTAAGCGACAAAAGATATTTTGTGGATGAACAGCGCTTCGGTCCTTACGACCTATGGCACCACAAGCATTTTTTGAAAGAGGTCAAGGGAGGTGTCGAGATGCACGATACGATTCATTATAAATTGCCGTTTTCACCCATTGCGAATTTATTTCACAATCTTTTGGTGAAACCCAGGCTCGAAGAAATTTTCACCTACAGACAGTCAAAACTTGTTGAACTGTTCGGTGAGTTCAAAGAGGAAACAAAATGATTTTAATTCTTACACTGATTATGTTGATTCAAGATTCAGGCACAATGCAAAAAACGATTTACGACTTTTCGAAGGAAGTCAAGCCTTCAGGCTGGATGATCATAAACGATGGAGTCATGGGCGGGCTCTCGCGAGGGAACATCTCCATGGACGAGGACGGTAACGGATTATTCTGGGGACACGTGTCCCTGGCGAACAATGGAGGTTTTTCCCTGGCCAGATTGTCGGTGCCAACCATGGAAGCCACAGGATTCTCTAAAATCGTCCTGGAAGTGAAAGGCGATTCGAAAAGATACCAGTTTCGTCTCAAAGAGAAGAAAGGTCAAATGCACTCTTATGTACATTTCTTTGAAACCAATGGAGACTGGCAAACCATAGAGATTCCTTTTGAAAAGCTTATTCCCGCTTTTCGGGGACGGACTATGAACCTGCCCGATTTTGCAGGAGATCAGATCGAAGAGATCGGTTTGTTGGTCGGGAACAAGAAGGAAGAGGATTTTCAAATCAGGATTCGAACAATTTCTCTCCAATAAGTTGATAAACATTCGCTATTTTTGAATGTGCAACTCAACGAATTGAAAAATCAGTCGATCCTCGTTACCGGAGCCTCGGATGGCATTGGTCGTGAAATAGCGAGATACCTGATGCAAAACGGTGCCCATGTCGCCATTCACTACAATTCGAACAAAAAGGCGGCCATAAAATTACTTGAAGAATTTGGTTCCGATGGCTCCGACATTTTTCAGGCAGATTTGGGAGATTTGGGTAATTGCCTCAAGCTATGGGAAGATGTTCTGCAGGCATTTGGTCACCTGGACTCAGTCGTTCTCAATGCAGGAGTTTACCTTGAGCATGCGATTGAGGAAGAAGATCAAAAGTGGCTCGATACCTGGAGTCGAACCCTGGCCATAAATCTCGATGCTGCGGGTCTTTTGACAAAGAAAGCCATTGAACACTTCAAGCTCACAGGACGAGGAAGGTTGATCTATATCGCGAGCCGGGCCGTTTTCAGAGGGGAAACGGAGGAGTATCTGGGTTATGCCGCATCAAAAGGCGGAATGGTATCCCTGGCGCGCAGTGTCGCCAGATCCTTTGGTAAATACAACATCAAATCTTTCATCATCGCACCCGGTTTTGTTCGCACCGCCATGGCCAACCAATTTATTGAAACCTACGGTGAACAAAGGGTTTGTGATGAGCTCGCCCTTTCGAAGCTCACTGAGCCCGAGGATGTTTCTCCCCTGGTCGCTCTCATGTGTAGCGGCTTGATGGACCATGCTACAGGTACTACCGTTGACATTAACGCCGGAAGCCACATTCGTTAGGCTGTTTTAATTGTAATTTTCTCTATTGAGTCTTTGATTTACTGATAATTATCATCCTTTTTCATTTTCTGCAAAGCTATATTTATAGGTTAAAGACGAGTTGTCTTTATCACTGATTTCCGCCGTTTTAAATCTCTTTAATCTAAAAAAATTACCTATGCGCAGCTTCAAAAACAATTTAACGGCTTCGGGTCAGTTGGGAATTCCCCTGATGATCGCATTTATTTTCTTGAGTTTCGGAATTTTAAACCACTCCGCTACCGGACTCCAAAACAGGTCCATTGAAAAGTCTGCACTGGTTAAAGAGGTCATTTGGCACGTCAAGGCCGTCCATCCGGAAGGTTATTTCATGGATGTCAAGGCCTTCGACCGGGAAGGTAACATATACGATGTCAAGTCCATTCAATACGCCGACCAAACATCGATTCTCGACATCAAAGCAGAAGTCAACGGAGAGAACGTACCGATAAAGATCCTCGTGAGCAACGAGCGCTTCATGCCTGTGAAAGGCATCAAACCTGACGGGACCCTCCTGAACATACATGCGGTTGCCCCGGATGGCAATAAGTTCGATGTAAAGGGAGTTTCTTTTTCGGGCAATATCATTCACATCAAGGCCGTCTCACCCAACAACGAATTCTATGGGGTAAAGGCCATTTCTCCCGATGGCAGTCTGAATGACGTGAAAGGACTCAAGATGTCCAATGACAGGGTGGAGGCTGTGGTCAACAATGTTGAGGTCTATGCTCACATCAAAGCTATCGCTCAATCGTCATGCGCGGGCAACAACTTCATTTGGCATATCAAGGCCATTCACCCCGAAGGAAAGATCATCGACGTGAAAGCCTTTGACAAAGAGGGCAACATATATGATGTAAAAGCTTTGCAGGATTCGGATCAATCGAGTTTGCTGGATGTTAAGGCATTTATCGGTGACTCCAACCAGAGCCCGGTGAAAATCCTGCTCAACAATGACAAGTACGCACCTGTCAAAGCCATAGGAGAAGACGGCACGATCTACGACATCAAGGCCATGGAAGCCGACGGGAGCAAATTGGACATCAAAGGAATCAAAAGATCGGGCAACCTGGTCCATATCAAGGCCATCAACTCAAAAGGAGAATACTACGGGGTAAAAGCGATTTCGCCAAGTGGCCATCTCAACGACGTGAAAGGCGTCAAAATGGTCAAGGAGGACCTGGAGACTTCAATAAACGGAGTCGAGGTCTACGCGCACATCAAAGCCATTCCACAGAAATAGATTCTTTAATCGTATTTTAGACCCGGATAAAGAATTAAGATCATGAATACTCCGGATAAGAACCGATATGAAAACATGAAATACGCCCGCTGTGGAAACAGCGGGTTAATGCTGCCAAAGATATCCCTTGGGCTCTGGCACAACTTCGGGGGTGTGGATGTCTATGAGAACGCAAAGGAAATGGTCCTCCGGGCCTTTGATTTGGGAATCACTCATTTTGACCTGGCCAACAATTACGGACCCCCTCCGGGTTCTGCCGAGGAGAATTTCGGAAGGATCCTGAAGAGTGAGCTCGCTGCCCATCGCGATGAGATGGTTTTGACCTCCAAGGCCGGATACCTCATGTGGCCGGGCCCCTATGGAGAATGGGGGTCGCGAAAATACCTCATTGCAAGCTGTGATCAAAGCCTGAAACGCATGGGGGTGGAATATGTAGATGTCTTTTACAGCCATCGACCCGACCCGGATACGCCACTTGAAGAGACCATGATGGCCCTGGATCAGATCGTCCGGTCTGGGAAGGCGCTCTATGCCGGTATTTCCAGCTACAGCCCCGAGCAGTCAGAAGTGGCCTTTAAAATTCTACAAGAACTGGGCACGCCCTGCCTGGTGCATCAACCCTCGTACAGCATGTTCGACCGCTGGGTGGAAGACGGGCTCCTCGACGTTCTCGAAAAATATGGAGTCGGCGCAGTGGTGTTCAGCCCGCTTTTCCAGGGTCTGCTGACTGATAAATACCTCAAGGGAATACCGGAAGGCTCAAGAGCTTCCAAGGAGCATGGTTTCCTTCAAGCCTCTCAGATTACTGAAGACAAGATCGAAAAGGTTAGGGCTCTCAATGAGATTGCTTCAGCAAGAGGACAGAAAATGGCGCAGATGGCCCTGAGCTGGGTGCTGCGTGATGAAAGGGTGACCAGCGTAATCATAGGAGCGAGCAAGGTTTCTCAAATTGAGGATGCCGTCGCTGTTGTGAATCAATCTGCTCTGAGTGAAGAGGAAATAGACAAAATCGAAGCTGTTTTGGTTTCCTGAGTTTTAAGAATATCCCATCGAGACATTTATTTCCTATCTTTATCCATTGAGAATCGCTTAGCCTTTAAAAATGAATGTCTGTTTTTTAATGTACCCCTGGGAGGAGATCAATCCGGACAACGATTCCTCGCTGGCCCTGATCAAAGAATGTTCCAAGAGAGGACATGGAGTCGCCATTTGCACGCCTTCCAATCTCACCATCCGCGACAGTGTAACCAATGCATTTTGCACGGTCATTGGACGGATGGAAAGAGTTCCTTCCAGCTTAAAATCCTTTTACAACAAGGCGAAGCTTCGCGTTGAAATGCTTCCGCTTGCCGGGTTTGACGTGATTTTCTTCAGGGCGAATCCCCCACTGGATCCGATTATGCTCAACTTCCTGGATTCGGTAAAAGACGATGTATTCCTGATGAATTCCCTTCAGGGTCTGAGGGAAGCCAACAACAAACTTTACACCGCCGCCTTTGGAGATGCGCACAGCAATATCATCCCGAATACGCATGTGTCAAAAAATAAAAAATACCTGATTGATCGGATCAAGGAGTCGAAATCAGAAAAGATGATCCTTAAACCTTTGAATGGATTCGGAGGGTCAGGAGTGATCCTGATCGAAAAGTCAGCGATGAGCAATATTACTTCGCTCCTTGACTTTTACATCAATCGTGACAAAGACAATTCCAACTATGTCATTTTACAGGATTACATCGAAGGTGCCGATAAAGGGGACATCCGAATTCTCATGCTCAATGGCCAGCCCATAGGAGCGATGAGGCGAGTGCCTGGTCAGGACGATCACCGATCCAACGTTTCAGCCGGAGGGACGGTGCAGCGCCATTCTTTAACGAAAGAAGAAAAGGATCTTTGCAAGCAGATTGGCCCCAAGCTGGTAAAAGACGGATTGTATTTTGTCGGTATTGACGTCATTGGAGGCAAGTTGGTGGAGGTCAATGTGATGTCTCCTGGTGGAATCACCTACATAAACAAGGTTTATAAAAGCAAACGAAAAGTAGAGGAGCGAGTCATTGACTTTTTGGAAAGCAAGGTCATGGACAAGCTACAGGCCTTTGACAGGCGCTCGCGTTTGCGAAAAACCGTGGACGAAGCCTAATGCGTTGAAAAATGGAACGATTGACCATAGAGCAAATCCTTCAGAATATTCACGCAGGCATTCCCTTCGAAGCCGTTGCAGAAGATTATTCTTTCACACTGAAGATTGAGGAGTACGCGCATTACGTTTGTGGTGCGGTTCACGACGGGCATCATTTCAGAAAAGATCTCTGGGATAATTGTGCTCATTCGGAATACGAAAGATGGTACGAGGAGGATCCGTCTACAGCGGAAATGGTTCGAAATCATCCCATCGTAATCGCCGGCTGTGACTCGAGATTCGAATACGATCTCAACCGCGAGCCTGAAATAGCCATTTATGAGGATGCGTGGGGAAAACGGCTTTGGAAGGAACCTCTTTCAGACAACGATCGCAGCGCAAGCATGAAAAAGCACAACAATTTCTACCGGGTCGTCCGGGCTCTGATTGAAAAACTGGAAGCGCTGCACCCACATTGCATCGTTTACGATATGCACAGCTACAACTGGAAGCGGTGGACCCGGGTTGTGCCAACATGGAACATCGGAACCGCCAATATCGACCAGGATAGATTTCGCGAAGAAATAGATTCCTGGAGGCAGGCCCTTTCAGAAATTCCGCTACCTGACGAGATTCCAACCACGGCCCTTGTCAACGACACTTTTTTTGGCAATGGATATTTTCTGAAATTCATTTCCAAAAACTTCGAAAATACCTTAGTTTTGGCGACCGAAGTAGCCAAGATCTATTGCGATGAGCTCGATCAGCGCATCTATCCTGAAGTGGTGCGGGCCATAGAACTGGGCCTGGAGTCAAAGATACCGGCTCACGCTGAATCGTTTCGCGTAAATCACAAATAACAGCAGCATCGATGACGATAAAAAATGCCGATTTGTCCGTCAGGACTTTGTTGGAAATAGACAGGAACATTGATCAACTGGTCAAGGAAATTGAGTTATTGAGCTATGTCAATCCTGTAAACATCAAAGAGGCGAAAGAACGTTTTTTCCGATCCAAATATTTGACCGACCCGGAGTTCATTTACCCCCAAATCGATTTTGATCGTTTCAGGCTGCACCGTGAGCTCTTCACCCAACCCCTGGAGCTTATCGAAGATGCTGAGACCCGGCAGCTTTACGAGGATATCATCTATACCTATTCGGGGCTCATTCAATGCATAGAAACCATCGGATCCGGCAGGAAATTTTACTACAACTGTCTTCACTGTTTCGGAACACCGACCGAGACGGATGTTGAGAATGCTAAGTTCATCCTGCATTTTGATGACAGAGACCTCAAACAGGAGCGTTTCATACCTAAGTATACTTCGGTTGAAACTGAACCCTTCTTCGAGGCTTATTCGAAGCAATACGACTTCAATTATCGCATCGAGCATTCCAGTAAAATTTCGGCCTCAGCCATGGTGCTCAACAACAAAAGAACCCTGGTCCTGAACGAGAATCACCTTTTTTCTGAGCATGAGCTCAATGTGCTGAACAACCATGAGATAGGAGTTCACATGGTGACCACAATGAACGGACTCGAGCATCCCTTGAAGATCTTTTCTCACGGCTTCCCGAACTACGAGGAAACCCAGGAAGGGTTGGCGGTCTTTGCGGAGTACATGAGCAACAATCTGACGGTCACCCGGTTGAAAGAGCTCGCCTATCGCGTAATCGCCGTCGATAGCCTGGCCAAGGGATATGACTTTTCCAAAACCTTCAGACTTTTGCACAACCAGTTCGACCTGGAGAGGGAGCAGGCCTTTTATATCTCATTGCGGGTGCATCGCGGCGGCGGATTCACAAAAGACTATCTCTATTTGACCGGTCTCAAGAAAATTTATGATCGTTACAAAAGGGGAGTGGATCTCTCGCCACTTCTCACGGGGAAGGTAAGTCTGGAATACCTGGACGTCATTCAAACACTTACTGATAAAGGCTTTGCCAAGCCTTCCCGGTTTATCACGGATGCATATGCCTCAAATTCCAATCGGGATGAAACCGTTGACTTTATCCTGAACAACCTCAAGTAGACATTTTATTCGATAAGGATTTTTGGGGAAGAATCTTCATTGGAATAATCCTTATCTTTGTTGTATCCAATCCTGGGACCAGGGAATCTTTTTGCAACTGGGAAAAATTAGGCAAAAGATCTTCTTCGGTCATCCGATCAAGCTATCTGAGAATATCTTATCATGAACCAAAAGAGCCACAAAGCCCGTGGAGGCTTTCAATTCACGCTTTATCAGGAGGAGTCCAAGACCCCTTTTGACAAGCTGTTCGACATCTTCAAGGAATTAATCACGCATACTTCCGGGGATCTTGACGAGGCACTCGACTGGTTGGAACAGCTCGATCAGGAATACAATCTCACCAATGAAGATTACACGCTGGACGATTTTGTCGAGGATCTCAAGAAAAGGGGCTACATCCGTGAAGAAATAAAACCAGACGGCTCACTGGGTCAGGCCATTACCGCAAAGACGGAGCGCGCCATCCGCAAAAACGCCCTGAACCAGATCTTTGGAAAAATCCGAAAAAAAGGAACGGGCAGCCACAAGACCAAGAGCAGTGGTGCAGGGGATGAGCACACAGGAGACCTGAGAAGTTTTCAATTCGGCGACCGACTTGAAAACATAAATGTGACCGAAAGTCTCAAGAATGCTCAGGTCAATCATGGGTTCGGAGATTTCTCCCTCACTGAGGATGACCTCGTGGTGGAGGATACCCATCACAAAGCCCAGATGAGCACGGCCCTGATGATCGACATCAGTCACAGCATGATCCTTTACGGAGAGGATCGGATCACGCCGGCCAAGAAAGTGGCCATGGCCCTGGCGGAATTGATCACAACGCGCTATCCCAAAGACACCCTCGACATTCTTGTATTTGGAAATGACGCCTGGCCCATTCAGCTCAAGGAACTTCCCTATCTGCAGGTTGGGCCCTATCACACCAACACGGTGGCAGGCCTTCAACTGGCCATGGATCTGCTCCGAAGGAAGAGAAATACCAACAAGCAGATCTTCATGATCACAGACGGAAAACCCAGTTGCCTCCGAATGCCGGACGGAACTTATTATAAAAACAGCAATGGCCTGGATCCTTTTATCACAGACAAGTGCTACACCATGGCTGCCCAGGCCCGCAAATTGCACATACCCATAACCACCTTCATGATCGCCAGGGATGCATACCTTCAAACTTTCGTTGACACCTTTACCCAATCCAACAGGGGCAAGGCGTTCTACACCGGGCTTGACGATCTTGGAGAAATGATTTTTCACGATTACGAAAGCAACAGAAAAAAAAGAATACGATGACAAATAATAATTCCATCACCACGCTTGGAGAACTCAAGGCTCAGGGATACCAGGCAAAAAGCATCAAAGAAGAATTGCGTTCGAACCTGATTTCGAATATAAAACAGGGCAAACCTTCTTTTACCGGAATACACGGTTATGATCAGTCGGTTATCCCCCAATTGGAACGAGCCATTCTCTCTCAGCACAACATCAACCTTCTAGGACTTCGGGGTCAGGCCAAAACCCGTTTGGCAAGGCTAATGGTTCAGCTTCTCGATGAGTACATCCCTGCTGTCAAGGATTCGGAAATCAATGATGACCCGATGGCACCGATCAGCAAATTCGCACGGGACCTTATCGCCGAGCATGGAGATGATACGCCGATCACCTGGATCCACAGGGAGGATCGGTTCTTTGAAAAATTGGCAACTCCGGACGTGACGATCTCAGATCTGATCGGTGACATTGACCCGATCAAAGCGGCAAATATGAGATTGAGCTACGCCGATGAAAGAGTCATTCATTTCGGGATGATACCTCGTGCCAACCGAAGTATTTTCGTTATAAACGAATTGCCTGATCTTCAATCAAGAATTCAGGTAGCTTTATTTAACATATTGGAAGAAGGTGACATACAAATAAGAGGTTTTCAATTGCGCATGCCCCTGGACCTGCAATTTGTCTTTACGGCAAACCCGGAGGACTACACCAATCGGGGAAGCATCGTAACTCCCCTGAAGGACAGGATCGGCTCGCAGATTCTTACGCATTACCCGAAGAGTCTTGAGATCGCCAAAAGGATCACCGCCCAGGAAGCCCGTCTTCAAAATGACAGGGTTTGTGAGATACACATTCCTGAAATTGCCAGGGACCTCGTAGAACAAATCGGGTTTGAGGCTCGGGAGAATGAATACGTCGACAGCAAAAGCGGAATCAGCGCACGCATGGGCATCACGTCTTTTGAAAACCTTTTAAGCACTGCTGAACACAGGGCCATAGCCATGGACTCAAGCAGCACCTCGATTCGTTTCTCAGATATTCTCGGGATGATTCCGTCCATCACAGGAAAAGTGGAACTCGTTTACGAGGGAGAGCAGGAGGGAGCCGCCTTTGTTGCCGAGCGACTTATCGGTTCCGCAGCTAAGAGTCTCTTCGACCAATACTTCCCGGCCATCAAAAAACTAAAACACGAGCAAGACAAAGATCCCTATGACGGCGTGCTCCAATGGTTCTTCGAGCAGAGCTCCTTTGAGCTCATGGACAACGGGTCTGAGGAAGAGTACAAACAGGCTCTGAAGCAGATTGTGCCGCTGGCTGAGCTGGTTCGGGATCACATGCCTGAATTGTCGGACAAGGACCTGCCATTCGTCGAGGAACTGGTTCTTTGGGCCCTGGTCGAGTACAAAAAGTTAAACCGAAAACGAATCGAAACAGGATTTGAATTCAAAGACAACTACGGGGCCTACTTATCGAATCTGTAACAGGAATCCTTTGAATCTCATCCTCGGATCATGATCACTTCGATTCTCATTCTCCTGGCACTGACCGTGCCGGCTGGCATATTATACACACGTAAAAATCCTCAATTTGGTGGCCGCCCCAGTTCTGAGGACCTGGTCAGGTACTCACGATCCCCTCAATGGAAGGACGGGGTCTTTCTCAACCGGATCCTGACTACTATGGATGTGAGCTTGTCGTCCATGCCCGGTCTTTTAAAAGAATTTCTCTCGGGTCGTAAAAACAGGCAGCCTCCGGAACCTCTGATTATTGAGAGACTCGACACCGATCAATTTCATGACGGAAAGGACAAATTTATCTGGTATGGTCATTCGACAGTGCTCTTCAGGGTTTCAGGGAAAAATATTCTGGTCGACCCGATGTTTGGTCCGGATGCCTCTCCAATAGGACCTTTGAGAACCCCAAGATTTTCTAAAAACAGCCTTGATCTGATCGATGATCTTCCCCAATTGGATTTGATTCTGCTCACCCATGACCATTATGATCACCTGGACTATGCGAGCATGCAAAAACTGAAGAATAAAACCAGCGAATTTTGGGTAGCCCTTGGACTGAAACGTCATCTTGACAAATGGGGCGTTCCGAAAGACCAGATCAAAGAGCTTGACTGGTGGGAAGAAAGTCAATTGGGAGCGCTTCGGATTGTTTTCACTCCCTCCCGGCATTTTTCTGGAAGAGGACCCTTCGACAGGTCCAAATCACTCTGGGGAGGCTGGGTCATTATATCTGAAAACCGAAAGATATACTGGAGCGGAGACGGAGGGTATGACTCTCATTTCAGTGAAATCGGGGCGAAGTATGGTCCGTTTGACTGGGGATTCATGGAGTGCGGACAGTACAATGAAAAATGGCACCAGATCCATATGTATCCTGAGGAAGCGGTTTTGGCGAGCCAGGAGGCACTCGTAAAAACTGCAGTGCCCGTGCATTGGGGTGCGTTCTCCCTTGCCCTTCACGATTGGACAGACCCCATTGTCCGTTTCAGCGGGGAAGCATCTGAGAAAAAATTGTCAGGATGCTACCCGCGCCTTGGTCAGATCGTCACCATTGGCAAAGAACCCTCTGAGCCCTGGTGGGAATTATGACGACACACCCAAATACCCCAGGGTATTGAAAAGGCGTGCCTTAGAATTGAAATACTTGTTTTCGGTTTCGTTGGCCTTCAACCTTGCCTCAATGAGCTTGGATTCACGAGAATTGATAAGAAAAAGGAAACTCTCTCCCAAAAAGAATTTTCTCTCTTCGGCCCTTAGCAAGGTCTCATAGTCCCTTACCATGTTCTCGGTCATTGCGTTTTGCAGCAGATAGGATTCCATTTCCTGAGAAATGGCATCTATCTTGTTCCTCAAGCTCACCCGCGTGGCGGCAATTTCAAATTCAGCCGATTGAACTTTGGCTTTGGCCAATTTCAAATCTCCCCTTTCTTTTCTGAGAAAGAGCGGAAAATTCACATTCAACCCGGCCATGTAATTCGAGGTATTGTAAGAATCAATGTAACCGGGAGTCTCTGAATACAAGTTGTACTCCAGGTCGATCCTGGGCAAAAGATTGTTGGCCTTCAAACGCTTCTCCACCATGAGCCCCTCATACTTATAGCCCAGTGATCTCAGTTTTGGATGATCCTCCAGGTCAAGGATTCCAACATTGATCCCGGAGGTATTCAGGGCCTGGTCAATACTCACTTCGGTATCCGTATCAGGAACAACGTTGTCCTGCAGTTCAACCGGCGTATTGTCGTCGAGCCATAAAAACGTGGAAAGCTCCAAGGAAGCCTTGACATGAGTCATTCGCGCATTTTCATAGGCCAGCTTTCGGGTCTGGACAATGATTCCGGCCTCCAGGGTGTCTACTGCTGGATATTCGCCTGCTTCGTAGCTTTTTTTGATTCCTTCCAATCTGAATTGTGCATTGTAAAGGAAAGAATCGTAAACCTGTTTGTCATTGTAAGTTTTGAGCCAGTTAAAATAGGTCTGGGCCGCATCGAACAAAATGTCGTTGACCATCAGCTGCCGGTCTGCTTGCACCTGTTTGTTGAAGAGGCGTGCCTGCTTCAACATCGCCATTCTTCTGTTGGTCAAAAGACCCTGTGCCAGGGAGACCGAAACCCCCACACTGTACAGGCCGTCTTCGGGAACGGTGCTTTCAGGGTTCAGAAAGACACCTGAATTCTCTTCGTATTTGGCTTTGAATTCCACGCCGTACCAGGTAGGAATCTTAAAGGCTGCATTGAGTTTGTCATAGTAATCGGTATTTTTGAACTCTTTGCGGTCCATATCGACCTCCAGCTTCGGGTCAAAAGCGCCTCGCGCCTTCAAAAGCTTAGCCTCCCCCTCATTGATAACAAGATTGGCCTGCTTGACAACCGGGTGGAAGCTTTTGACGTAGCCCAGATATTCAGCCAGGCTGAGAACTTCGGGGTTGAGCTCCTGGCTCAAATCCTGGTCAGGCTGCTCAATAGGTGCCTGGGCGCTTGTAAACGCGCCCAACAATAAGATTGTGATTAGTATTACACGTTTCATTTTTGCGCTTTTTCTCCTTTGTTCACCGCCGTTGCAGGCTGATAGTAATTGGTTGGAAAACCATTCAGCTGACGCCAGAGCTCGTACCAGATGGGCACGTCTTCCAACAGAGCCATAGTTCGGGCCCCGGAACCCACGCGTATCGCCTCGGGCCATTCATGATCCTCCGGATCAGGTGCCAACAGAACCCTGTATTTTCCGTTGTCACTGATGAAGTTCTCCACCGCCACGATTCGGGCGCCATACGTGCCGTAGGACACATTGGGCCAACCGCTGAATACAAAAGCGGGCCAGCCATCAAATTGTATTCGCACCTTTTCACCGATATGAATCAGTGGCAGATCCAAGGGCCTAACATAGGTTTCAACAGCTAACTCATAATTTGCAGGCATGATACCCACGAGCCGCTCACCTTCTTTAAAAGTCTCCCCAATTCCTGCTCGAATGGCCTTATTGATGTAGCCGTCCTGAGGCGCAGCAATAAAAAGAAGACTGTTCCTTCTTTCATAGTTCGTGTAGGAATTTTCCAATTTGGTCACCTGGGCCTCCGTATCGTACTGACTTGAGCGGGCCGTGTACATCTCTCCTTCAGCCTTGGAAATTTTCTCGTCATAAGTCGTGTTTATTCTGGAAATCTCTACCTGTACGTTTAACAGTTCATTTTGACTTGAAAGGTATTTGTTCTCCTGAGAGATCAGCTTGGCTTCGGTTTCCTGCAGCTTCAGACGCTTCTCTTCAACATCGATGACGGCTTTCAATCCTTCTTCTTCGAGTGTCGCAGTACGCTCAAACTGCTTTTGGGCGATGAACCTGTTGGTCTTGGCTGCCTCAAAATCGATGCTGTCACTTTTCACCTTGAGCACAGCCTGGCGTATTTTATTGCGCGCCTGATTCAACTTGATCACTTTCTCCTTTTTCAGTGCTTCAATCTGACTGTTAAGAGCCTTGATTTTTCCATCGTAGGCAAGAACAGATGAAGATTTGGCGATAATTTGGTCATTTGTTCTTTCGAGGAGTCGATCATCGAAGTACTCACTTTTAACCTCCGAAATGCGCAGGATTGTATCTCCTTTTTTCACAAAATCCCCCTCTCTCACATACCATTGCTCGATCCTTCCCGGTATCTGAGATTGTATGGTCTGTGGTCTTTGATCGGGCTTTAGGGTGGTGACCTGGCCCTGGCCGCTGATATTTTGGGTCCAGGGGAGAAAAAGCACAATGAGCAATATAATGGCAAAAGCCAGCAGGAACCGGTTGATATATTTGTAATAGATTCTACCGGAAACACGTTTTCCCGATTCAAAGGAATCGAGAGAAACTTTCTTATTTACCTGGTTATGTGTTATGTTTAACATGATCCTTGCGATTTGGATTCCACGATTTTTCCTTTTTCAAGCACGATCGCCTGATGACAGTGCTCCTCCCAATACAGGTTGTCACTGACTACAATCAGTGCCCAGGGCCGATCCTTGTGGGTCAGGAAATCAATCAGGCGCCTGGACTCCTTTGGACTGAAATGATCAAGCGGATCTTCAAGGATCAGGAGCTTTGGGTGTTTGGCGATTGCACGGGCCAAAACGAGCTTTTTCGAAACCGTGTAAGAGATCTGCTTGCCTTCAGGATGGAGAATGGTGCTGAGTCCTTTTGGCTGCTCTTGGATAAAACCGGTGAGACCAACCTGATCAAGAGCCTCGAGAATGTCACGATCGGAAATATCAGGATTCCCAAACGTTATATTCTCGCGAATTGTTCCTTCGAAAGGCGCCTCCATAGCCAGGGAAAGACCCAGGTGCTGTCGGTAGTGATTCAAATAGAGACTCTCCACCGAAAACTGATTGGCATACATATGGCCTGAACTCGGCTCCAACAGTCCTGCAATCATTCGCAAAAGACTTGACTTGCCAGAACCGGACTCCCCCTGGATCATCAAACGGCTTCCCGGCTCTATGCGCATTGATATATCGTTTAAAATGGGGAGGTTCCTGTCTGACACTTCGTAAGATACATTTTCCAGTTCAACGGTCAGGTCTCCGCTGAAATCAGGTCTTTCTCCTTCCTGGGGCTCGAGCTCTTTGTCAACTACCTGACCCAGTTTTTCTAGCGATGTCAATACGTCGTAAAAAGATTCGAGACCTATTATTAGCTTTTCAACAGAAGCGATTACAAGCAGGATGATGATTTCTGCCGCCACAAACTGTCCTATGTTCATCTCCTGGGTGAGTACCAATGCACCACCAATGATAAGTAGCCCGGCAGTAACAAACACTTTAAAGGTGATCATCTGAATGACCTGTATCACGAGAATCCGGAAATGACTCTCCCGGGCACCCAGATAGCCCATAACCAATCCATCTGTCTTTCTCAATGCCAGGTCTGTATTTCCTGACAGCTTGAAACTCACTACAGATCGGGCAATTTCCTGGATCCAGTGAGCTACTTTGTATTTGTTCTTGGACTCATCGAGACTCGTTTGCAGCCCTCTGACCGCTGTGTATTTGAAAACCACAAAGATGAGCAACAACAACAGAATCCCGAATATGATGAAAAAGGGGTGATAAAAAGAAAGAAGCAACAGAGCGAAAACAATTTGCAGTATGGCCGTAGGAACGTCAATCAGCAATTTGGAAAGACCTTTCTGAACCGACAAAGTGTCAAAAAAACGATTTGCCAGCTCCGGGGGATATACGTTGCGCAGTTCTTTCAGTTTGATCTTCGGAAAACGATAGCTGTATTCAAAGGAGGTACGGGTAAATATTCTTTGCTGAACCGTTTCGATTATTCTCAACTGCATAATCTGAAGGGCACCTGCAAAAATTACACCCAAGGTCACAAGGAGCACAAGCACGATCCACGAACTGGAGATCTGCGCCCCCTGTATCAAATTGATGATTGCCTGAATACCCAGTGGGAGAGATAGTGCTACAATACCAGAAAATATGGCATAATAAAGGATTTGGAGCAGGTCCTTCTTTTCGAGCTCCAACAGCCGCACCAACCTTTCCCAGGGAGTGAATTTTGAATTCATATGATTGATTCTTTGTTAATTAGTGCAAATATAATAGTATTACTATTAATATATAAAGCTATACTATTATTATTTACATGTAACGGATAGATTTTATTTATGTTGCACGTAAAACAGTTCAAAATTGAACAATTTACTTGCCTAGAATCGTTAAATACTGTTAAATTTTTGAATTTCCCATAAATATGTGTATATTAAATATATGATTAGATCCAAAAACACAATTCGCATAAATATCTTCTAGGTTGTAATGACCTTGCGATCCATTCAATCACTTCACAATTAAATTTCCAAGATTAAAGCTGAGACTTAGAAATAGGTCCTGTTGCAATTGCAATCAATCAAAGTTAAACATTAAAACTCCAAAACATGAACGCTTTAGCGGATACTAATACAATAACCAATACAAATAAAATAGAAAAGCAAATTAAAAGTTCCCCCAGAAAACCCTTTAAAAAACTCGGTTTCACGGCAATGGAAACAGCAGAAATCGTCATTGCGCTCAAGAAACTGATGGCCAATTATCAGGCTTACTATCACAAAATGAGAAACAAGCACTGGAATATTGAAGGCACAGATTTCTTTGAACTCCATCAGGAATTTGAAAACGAATACAACGATGCGAAGAAGAACATTGATCTTATAGCCGAACGCATAAGGGTCTTTGGGGTCCTACCCGATATGACCCTGAGAGAAGTGCTCAAGGTATCTCAAATTAACGAGTCTAAAGACAAAATGACCTCGTTCGAAATGGTCAAAGACGTACTCTACGATTATGATGCTCTACATGAACTCATGCTGGATGTAATAAATGCGGCCCTGGAAACAGGAGACATCGGCACCGAAAATCTGATAGCAGACTTCATTCTGAACCTTGAGAAAAGGCACTGGATGTTCTCTTCCTGGGTCAAATAGGCCCTTCAAGGCCAGAAAGTCTTCTTCCGCTAGCTGGCCAGACATATTGTCATAATTTTATCTATATGCGCGACAGATTGTCGCTTTCAAACCCCTGAATCGGTCATTCAGGGGTTTGGTATTGCGTTTGCAATGCACAAGGTGAATTAATGAAATTTGGTTAACCCTAAAAATAATAAGATCATGAGCAATTTAGTTTTAACACCTAACGGAAGAATCAGAAGAAAAAGCAGACCCACAGTTGATCAGTTTCCAAGCTTGGGAACCTTTTTGAATGATATTTGGAGCGAAGACATGTCTTCAGTCTTCAGATCGAACTTCAACGATGGAATGACGCTTCCGAAAGTGAACATCAAAGAATCCGCTGAGAATTTTGAGGTTCACATGGCTGTTCCCGGATTCAAAAAAGACAACTTTAACATCAGCATTGAAAACGAAGAGTTGTTAATCTCTGCCGAAATTGAAGAAAACAAGGAGGAAACAAATGATGAGTTCACTCGAAAAGAGTTTGGATACGCTTCTTTCAGAAGAAGCTTTGTCCTTCCTGACACAGTTGACGGAGACAAGATCAAGGCAAGCTACAAAGACGGTATCTTGAATGTGGTTCTTCCCAAGAAGGAAGAAGCCAAGCCCAAACCGGCAAGAACAATCAAGATCTCCTAAGGTTTGAAAAGTTGAATTTTAAAAGGTCGCTCAGGCGGCCTTTTTTTATTTTACTGATTTTTAGCGATTTCTTAATTTAATTAGTGTATCTTTGCCGCCAAGAACAGTAAGACAGCCCTTCTCTTTTTTAATCCGTCCGGATTTATAATAAGTTAATAGTTTTCTCACCGGTTTTAACAGAAACAAAGTGTTTCTCGTGCATCATTACATTTAAATCGATACAATGATCAAGAATTTCATAAATAAAATAATTAATAACAAAGTAGAAATAATGAAAGAAGGTACAGTAAAATTTTTCAACCAGGCCAAAGGATTTGGATTTATCCAGCCAACAGATTCAAGTGAAGACGTATTCGTTCACCAAAGTGGACTTATCGATCAGATCAGAGAAGATGACAAAGTAAAATTTGAAACAGAAAGAGGAAAAAAAGGAATCAACGCTATCAATGTTGAGTTGATCTAACCTCTGGGTTGAAAAAAAACATAGAAAGCCATTTCTTCGGAAATGGCTTTTTTTTATGCCTCAAATTTGCCATTTCCAACAATTCATCCCTGAAAATCGGCAACTCAGTCAGAAAGAATTTCAGGGATGGCAGCTCTGACGGATATTTGCTCATGTAAACCAATTAAAACAATTTATCATGAAAGCAATACACAACATCCACAGTAAAGATTCGTCGAGAAGCACTATTTTTTCCAGCTTTAGAGACTGCAAGCGAATTCATTGGTCGAATCACAGGAATTATGGCTACTAGTCCCTTCGAGCCCCAGTGCGGTATTAACCCGTCACTTTTGAAAAAGCCCTGGCAGAAATGCAGGGCTTTTTATTTTGTCAATCGCGCGCTTCACATTATCTTAACGTGCCAAACCCAGACACCTCGCAGCCGTTATGATATCAACTCAAACCAAAGTCTCGTCGTCAATTTTGACCTTTCTGGTCGTTTTTACTCTATTTTACCTGACTGGATGTAAGAACACACCGACCGAGAATGTTCCCTGGGATGACCTTTTTGACGGAAAAACCCTGAGCGGTTGGGAGCAAAAAGGGGGGCAGGCCATATATGAGGTAAAAGATGGTGCAATAGTCGGAAAAACTGTATCGAATACTCCAAATTCATTTTTAGTGACGACAAAGAGGTATGCCGACTTCATTCTTGAATTAGACGTAAAAGTGCACCCGTCTATGAACTCAGGCATACAGATACGAAGTAACAGCTTCGAACACTATCAGAAAGGCAGGGTTCATGGGTACCAGGTTGAAATTGATCCTTCTGATCGCGCTTGGAGCGGAGGCATTTATGACGAGGGTCGACGAGGCTGGCTTTATGATCTCAGCGCGAACCCGGATGCACAGGGCGCATTCAGACCCAATGATTGGAATCATTACAGAATTGAAGCTATAGGTGACACATTGAAAACCTGGGTCAACGAAAAATCAGCGGCTTATTTGGTGGATGAGAAAACGAGATCAGGATTCATAGGTCTTCAGGTGCACAGCATTGGAGATGATGAGGAACCGGGGAAAAAGGTGATTTGGAAGAATTTGAAAATACTAACAAAGAACCTGGATCAACACTTGAAAGAGTCGACCGTTGAACCTCGGTTTACGAAAAACAGGCTTACATCGAAGGAAAAAATGGATGGTTGGAAAATGCTTTGGGACGGATCCACCACAGCAGGGTGGCGCGGTGCCAGACTGGATCGCTTTCCGGAAAAAGGATGGCTGATTGAACAAGGTATCCTGACGGTACTGCCAAGTGGCGGAGGGGAATCTCAAGGAGGAGGAGACATCGTGACCGAAGAATTGTACGGTGACTTCGAGCTAAAAGTGGACTTCAGGATCACACAGGGAGCAAATAGCGGAATCAAATACTACGTGGACACAGAGTTGAACAAAGGAGGAGGATCGGCTATCGGACTCGAATATCAGATTCTTGACGATGCCGTTCATCCGGACGCCAGGCTCGGAAGGATCGAAGGGATACGTACCATGGCCTCCTTGTATGACCTGATTCGGGCTGACCCGGACAAACCGGTCAATCCGATCGGGCAATGGAATTCAGCCCACATTGTTTCAAAAAACAATCATGTGGAGCACTGGATAAACGGAGTCAAGGTCCTGGAATACGAACGAGGAAGCCCGGAATTCAGAAAATTGGTTGCCGAAAGCAAATATGCAAAATGGACCGATTTTGGAGAACTGGAACAAGGAAGAATCCTATTGCAGGATCACGGAGATCAGGTTTCGTTCAAGAACATTAAGATACGGCCATTAGAAAAAACCAACTAAAGAAATTCGTATGAGCTCCAGACGCAAATTTATCCGTAACAGCTCACTGGGATCAGTGGCTTTAACCCTGGGAGGATTGACAATGCCCGCGTACAGTTTTTCGCAAATCAAAGGATCCAATGAAAGAATCAATTGTGCCGTGGTGGGTGTGAGAAGCAGAGGAAAGGCTCATGTCGCTGCCATACACAACGATCCGAACGCACGAGTACTCTATAACTGCGACGTGGACGATGCTATTCTCAAGGAGCACGGAGAATGGTGCGAGAAAAAAATCGGGTATGTCCCTAAAGCTGAAAAAGATTTTAGAAAAATATTGGATAACAAAGATGTTGACGCTGTTTTTATAGCTACACCAGAGCACTGGCACACACCCATGTCGATTTTGGCCATGCAGGCCGGCAAGCATGTTTACGTCGAAAAGCCTTGCAGTCATAACCCTTATGAAAATGACCTGATCAAAGAGGCACAAAAGAAATATGGCATGAAAGTACAAATGGGAAACCAGCAGCGATCGGCTGTTTCATCTCAGCATGCCATTGCCGACATCAAAGCCGGTATCATCGGTGAAGTTTACAAAGGTGAAGCCTATTATTCAAACAATAGGGGATCAATCGGCATTGGAAAAGAGATTCCTGTCCCCGGGTCGCTTGACTGGGAACTGTGGCAAGGGCCTGCTCCGAGAACCACCTACAAAGACAATGTGCATCCCTATAACTGGCATTGGTTCAGGAATTGGGGCACGGGTGAGATCCACAATAATGGAACACATGAAATTGATATTTGCCGTTGGGCTTTGAATGTGGACCTTCCTGAAACAGTCACCTCATTTGGAGGTAGGTACACTTTCGATGACGACTGGGAGTTTCCGGATAACCAGCAGGTCACATATCAATTTGCCAATGACAAATTCATTACCTGGACCGGTCATAGCAGGGGCCTTCTGAAACCGGAACGGCCCGGCAGAGGAGTCACTATCTACGGAAGCAAGGGTACGATTCAGCTGGATCGCAATTTCTACAAGTTGTTTGGCCTGGATGGTCAGCCCATAAAATTTGAGTTTGAGAAGGCGAGTTCGGCGACCACGGACACCCGTGGAGAAGGGCTTCTTGACTTATCCCATGTCGGAAACTTCTTTGACGGAATTCGGAAAAACGCCTCCCTCAACGCTGACATTCAAGACGCAAGTATCTCTACTATGTTGTGCCATTTGGGAAACATCGCACAGGATGTGGGCGAAACGATCAGAATTGACACCTCCTCAGGAAAGGTCATAGGCAATGAGGACGCTATGAAAAATTGGAAACGTGAATACGAAAAAGGATGGGAACCCAGGCTATGATGGATACAACATTTGACATTTCCGGAAAGGTAGTCGTCCTGACGGGGGGTTCGGGAACGCTTGGTTCAAGTTGGGCACGCCACCTTGCCGGTGCAGGTGCAAAAATTGTGATTCTGGGCTCTACTCCTTCCAGAGTTGAGAAGGTAAAGAAGAATCTTCTCAAAACCACTCCGGATATTCTTGGATTTGCCGGAAGCGTACTGGACAGAAGCCATCTGGAACAGATAAAAAGCAAAGTCTTGACGAAATGGGGACGAATCGATGCCCTGGTAAACGCTGCTGGAGGGAACAGGCCCGGGGCCACTATTGGAAAGGAGGAGACTATCTTTGATCTCAATCTTGAAGACTTTAAACAAGTGACGAGGTTGAACCTGGATGGAACGGTGATTCCATCAATCGTCTTTGGTAAGGCCATGGCGGATCAAAAAACGGGAAGTATCATCAACATCTCATCCATGACGGCGACCCAGGCTGTTACGCGCGTTGTGGGCTATTCAGCTTCGAAGGCTGCGATTGACAATTTCACCCGATGGATGGCTGTTGAAATGGCGAGGAAGTTCAGTCAAAACATACGAGTCAATGCGATCGCGCCCGGCTTTTTCATCGCAAACCAGAACAGAAAGCTCCTGGTCGAGGAAGATGGAAGCTATACCGAACGCGGACAAGCCGTAATAGACAAGACACCCATGAATCGCTTCGGAGCACCTGAAGAGTTGAACGGTGCACTGCATTGGCTGATCAGCGATGCCTCTTCTTTTGTTACGGGCGCAATCCTGCCTGTGGACGGAGGCTTCAGCGCATTCAGTGGGGTTTGATGGAGAACCTGAAGGTTAATATGGGTCTGAATAAATTAAAACAAGGATAAAAAATGAGTATGCTTTACGCATGGAGATGGTTCGGGCCCGAGGATCCGGTAACCTTGGATGACATTAAACAAGCGGGTGCCACCGGCATTGTGACCGCCTTGCATCACGTCCCGAATGGGGAGGTCTGGACCAAAAAGGAAATCTTAACCCGAAAAGAGATGATCCAATCTAAGGGCCTTGATTGGAAGGTGGTCGAAAGCGTCCCCATTCACGAGAATATAAAAACCAGAACTGGAAACTTCATTTCTTATATCAGCAATTATAAAAAAACCCTTGACAATCTCGCCGAAAATGGTATTTCGATTGTGTGTTATAATTTCATGCCCGTACTGGATTGGACAAGAACTTCCCTTGATTATGTCACCCAAGACGGATCAAGAGCTCTCAGATTTGACAGGGATGCTCTTGCTGCATTTGACATGTTCATTCTCAAGCGAGAGGGAGCCGAAGAATCTTATTCTAAAGAGGAAAGGGAAAATGCAAGAAACTACCTCAATGAACTCACTGGTAAGGAGAGACAAAAGCTAATTAACACCATAATCGCAGGCCTTCCAGGTTCAGAGGAAGGGTATTCTCTGGAACAATTCCGTAACGCATTGCTGGCCTATGATCGAATCGACCAGGAGACACTGCGTCAAAATCTGATAAGCTTCCTTGAAGAAATCATTCCTGTCGCCGCCAGAAATAGACAATTGATGTGCATTCATCCGGATGACCCTCCTTTTCCTATCCTCGGGCTTCCGCGGGTGGTTAGTACCGAAGAGGACTATGCCCTTATCTTTAAAAGTGTTCCGGATTTGTCCAACGGGATTACTTTTTGCACCGGATCTCTGGGTGTCCGTCAAGACAATAACTTGGTTCAGATGTTTAAGCGATTTGCCAACCGGGTCCATTTTTTACACTTGAGAAGCACCAAACGAGACGACTATGGAAATTTCTTCGAAGCGAATCACTTAGAAGGTGACGTGGATATGGTGGAAATCGTCAAAGAAATTATTGCAGAACAGAACAGAAGGAGGGAGGAGGGAAGGAATGACGCGTCGATCCCGATGCGTCCCGATCACGGGCACCAGATGCTGGACGACCTGAAGAAGGTCACCAATCCAGGTTATTCCGGAATTGGAAGGCTCCGGGGACTGGCCGAGTTGAGGGGATTGGAACTGGGAATATCGAAAAGCATAAGTTTATGAGTCATTCTAAATCAGGCGAATTTATACATGATGATTTCCTGCTCGAATCAAGTCTGGCGAGCCGTCTCTACCATGACTTTGCCAAAGAGCTGCCCATCATTGACTATCACAATCATCTTTCGGCAGCCGATATTGCAGAAAACAAACCTTTAAAGAATATTGCGCAGGCATGGCTGAGTGGAGATCACTATAAATGGAGAGCCATGCGAGCCAACGGAATCTCCGAAGAATTCATCACAGGAAAAGCTGGGGATCAGGAGAAATTTGAAAAATGGGCTGAGACGGTACCCCATACATTACGAAATCCCCTGTTTCATTGGACACATCTTGAACTAAAACGGTATTTTGACATTGACAGGACCCTCAACAAGGAATCTGCAAGTGAGATCTACAGGGAAACCAATGCCATACTGGCAAAGACAACCCCGGCGCAGTTGCTTCATAAAATGAAAGTCGAGGTTTTGTGCACGACCAACGGTCCTTTGGAAGATCTCTCCTCCCATATCCAGATTGCAACGGCTAATTTCGATTTTGATGTTCTTCCCACTTTCCGATCGGATGAGTTGTTCAACGCTGACCCAGACACATTTAATGTTTTTCTTGACAGACTGGCTCAGGTAGTTTCTTTTAAGATTCAATCGCTTGCCGACTTGACCGCTGCGATTGACAGAAGGATCGATTTTTTTCATGAGCAGGGCTGTCGGCTCTCCGATTTCGGAATGGGCGGGCAGTTGTCATTTGTAGATTTCACGGATAATGAAGTCGACCTCATCTTTTCAAGGATGCTCAAGGGAGAATCCATCGGACAGTTCGAACTTGACAAATACAGATCCTTCATGTTCCTTTATCTGGGAAGAAAGTACCATGAGAAATCCTGGACGCAACAGTATCACCTAGGTGCTATCCGCAACAACAACAGCCGTTTGAAAAAACGGGTGGGGAATGACGCAGGGTGTGATTCCATCGGGGACTATTCCCTCTCGAACTTCCTCTCAGGTTTTTTTGATGCGCTGGATCGTGACAATCAATTGGCAAAAACCATCACTTACAATCTCAATCCTTCTCAAAATGAGGTTTTTGCAACGATGTTGGGAAATTTCAATGATGGAACGGTACCGGGGAAAATGCAATGGGGAGCAGCCTGGTGGTTCCTAGATCAGAAGGACGGCATAGAGAAACACCTCGATGCAGTTTCAAACATGGGTCTTTTGTCTCGTTTTGTCGGAATGATAACCGATAGCCGAAGTTTTCTTTCCTTTCCGCGTCACGAATACTTCAGAAGGATTCTGTGCAATGTACTTGCCCGGGATGTGAATCAGGGCTTGATACCCGAGGACCAGGGCTTGTTGAAGCAAGTTGTCGAAAATATCTGCTATTCAAATGCAAGGCGATATTTTGAATATGATCGAAAGCAATGATGGGAAAGACTTTCTTACTCTTGTTGATCCTGATTTTGAACCAGGCTTGCGCCAGTGACAGCAAACCTCAGCTGCTCTATCTGGCTCATAACATGCCCCAGTCACATCCAGTCCATAAAGGGATTCTCGAGATGCAGCAATCGCTCGAAAGGAAATCAGGAGGCAGTCTTAGGATAAAGGTTTTCTCCGACGGCCAGCTGGGGTCAGAAAGGGAGGTGCTGGAACTGCTCCAAATCGGAAGTATCGCCATAACCAAAGTAAGCGCTGCAACTCTGTCCAACTTTGTGCCCGAGTATCACGTTCTCGGCATTCCTTTTCTATTTCGGGATGAACGACACAAATTCGAGGTGCTCGAAGGAGAAATCGGGAAATCCATCCTTGAAAAAGGCAATAAGTACTGGCTTCGCGGACTTTGTTTTTACGATGCGGGGAGCCGCAGTTTCTATACCAGCGCCAAGGCCATAAGAAGCCCGGAGGACCTGAAAGGCATGAAAATACGCGTGATGAACAATCAAATGTCGATCAACATGGTCAAGGCCATGGGGGGATCCGGAACTCCAATGGCCTTTTCAGAACTATACACCGCCTTGCAGCAAGGAGTGGTAGATGGAGCCGAGAACAATCCGCCTTCCTTTGTGGAATCCAATCATTATGAGGTCTGCAAATACTATACCCTGGACGAACACTCGGGTGTGCCGGATGTCCTGGTCATCAGTACGAAGTATTGGAATCGCCTTTCTGAAAAGGAGAAAGAATGGCTCCTGGAGGCATCGGTGGAATCAGCCGAAGCCCAAAAGAAGTACTGGAAGAAATCAGTTGAGCGATCGATGAAAGTGGCCATTGACAATGGTGTAGAAGTAATCGTGCCCGACAAGTCCCTTTTCGCAAAGCAGGCCATGGCGGTAAAGGAAGATTTTAAGAGGGACTATCCGGAACTCGTGGATTTGGTCAATCAAATTGAGTCGAAGTAGACATGACAAAGACAAAACGCCTTTACGAGAGAGTTAAATTCCTGATGGAAGCTTTTCTTGTCATTTTATTCGGGCTCCTGGTCATCGATGTTTTGTGGCAAGTCCTTTCGCGCTACTTCCTGAAGGGTTCTTATTCCTTCACCGAGGAACTCGCCCGCTTTCTGCTGATCTGGCTTTCCGTCTTGGGCGCCGCCTATTTGAATGCCAGGAGGGAACATCTTTCCATGGATTTCATTTATGACAAGCTTTCAAAGAGGAAGCAGTTCTACCTTTCTGTCTTTGGTGAAGCGGTCATTTTCCTATTTGCCTTCCTGGTGATGCTGGTGGGTGGGTCTAATCTGGTCTATACCACGATGCGCCTGGAGCAATTGTCGGGCACGCTACAGATTCCTCTGGGTTATGTTTACAGCATTCTGCCGCTCAGCGGTTTCCTGATCATGTGTTTTTCCGTTTATCATATCCATGGCTTTTTCATAGAGCATAAAAAAAAGGTTTTATGAGCGTGGAAGTTCTGAGCATATTGGTGTTGTTTGTCAGTTTTGCGATTCTGTTGTTTCTCAAAGTTCCAGTGGCCTATGCCATCGGTGTTTCTACCCTTTTAAGTCTTTTGTTGAATCTTGATCATCTGCCCGGACTTACAACCATAGCGCAACGAATGACTTCAGGTCTTGACAGTTTTGCTTTGCTTGCGATTCCTTTCTTTGTGCTGGCGGGGGAAATTATGAAAAGAGGAGGAATCGCAAATCGACTCATCCGATTTGCCAATTCACTTGTGGCCTCACTCCCCGGGGGACTTGCTTATGTAAACGTACTAGCCTCCATGCTTTTTGGAGCCATTTCAGGGTCCGCTATTGCTGCAACTTCGGCCATCGGGAGCATCATGACAGATAAAATGGAAGAGGAGGGTTACCCACGTGAGTTCAGCGCTTCAGTCAATATCACTTCGTCAACTACCGGTTTATTGATTCCGCCAAGCAACATCCTGATCGTTTATGCCCTGGCGAGCGGCGGGGCCGCATCGGTTGCTGCGCTCTTTGTTGCCGGTTATCTACCGGGCATTTTGGTTGGAATGACCCTCATGGGATACATCGCGTTCGTCGCGACAAACAAGAATTTTAAACGAGGAAGAAGAGCGACTATAGGAGAAATATGGAAATATTTCAGAAGTGCCTTCTTCAGCCTGCTTTTGCTCGTGATTGTGGTCGGGGGCATCGTAGCCGGTCTTTTCACGGCAACCGAAGCCTCAGCCATCGCAGTTCTTTACGCTGCTTTGCTTTCTTTGATCTATGGCGATATTTCAACCAGGGATTTCCCCGATATTCTATTGAGCGCGTCCAAGACCACCGCCGTAGTAATGTTCCTTATCAGTACATCCATGGCGATGTCCTGGTTATTCTCGTTTCAGGGAATACCCCAAATGATCAGTGGATTTCTGTTGGAACAATTCAGCGATAAGATCATTATTTTTCTGGTGATTAACCTGGTTCTACTTGTTATTGGCACCTTTATGGACATAACCCCGGCCGTTCTCATTTTTACTCCAATTTTTCTTCCCGTAGTCATGGAGCTCGGCATGGATCCGGTTCATTTTGGGATTGTCATGGTGCTCAATCTCTGCATCGGACTCTGTACACCACCTGTTGGGACGATACTGTTTGTCGGTAGCGGAGTCGCTCAAGTATCCGTGTCGAAAGTCATAAAACCCTTGCTGGCATTCATTGGCATCATGCTGCTTGTGCTCCTTGTGGTTTTATATGTACCAGAGATCTCGCTCTTTCTGCCTTCGTTATTCGGTTTGTGAGATTTGACACAGATAATTTGAAACAAAACCTGTTATGCTTCGTCGTATATTGCAAATAATATTGAATCGATATATGAGTTATAAATTACATTTGTTCCTGGCCTGTTTCATTCTTCTTATTATGACTTCATGCCGGGACGCTTCGGATGAGAAGAATCTATCCTATGAAATTTCACATAAGAAAATATCGAACGATGCACTTCTTCAGGTTGACATGAATTTTGAGGCAAGTGAGGATGGAACGACGACTTTGATCTACCAAGATAAAGCCTGGGGACAAGACAGTCTCTTCAATTCCATACGCGATATTAGGCTCTTGTCGGAGGGCAAACTCAAAATTGAAAGAGATAGCAATAAAATAGTTGTGGAGCACGATCCGTCAATGGAAAGGCTCAAAATCAGCTATACCCTGGAACAAGACTACAAGGGTCCTACAACATCCAGAAAGGTATATCGACCCATCATTCAGCCTGAGTATTTTCAAGTCTTTGGACAGAATCTGTTGATACTGCCCGAAAGTGAGACAAATAATGAAGCCTTTGACCTTTCGATTGCCTGGAACGTCCCGGAAAAGGACTTTTCTCTGCAAAGCAGTTTCGGAAATCACCAAAGGAACCAAATTATTAGCGACGTTACGCTAGACGAGCTATACTCTTCGGTTTTCGTTGGAGGAGACTTCAGGATCCATGACATGGATCTTGAGGGAAATCAGGTGGCATTCGCCATTCGCGATAGCTGGGAAGCATTTGATGACTCGACCATGGTGGAACTCCTGAAAAACACACTCATGGCCCAAAGAAAGTTTTGGAATGACCATTCCCAGCCTTATTTTTCAGTAACGATGATTCCCATATTCGAACCAAACGGAAGCAGTTGGCAGGGAACAGGACTGACGAATTCTTTTGCTCTGGCCGCTTCCAACAACGAATACCTGGAAGTTCAGGGACTTGTTTACCTTTTGAATCACGAATTGCAGCACAACTGGATCGGATTGACGATCAAAAATGACAATGAAGAAGAACAGTACTGGTTCAGTGAAGGTTTTACCGACTATTATACCATGAAGAACATTGCGATCAACCGGATTTACGATTTGGATGAAAAATTTTTTATCCAGGAGTTCAATTCCAAATTGAAGAATCTATACAAATCCCCGGTTGTGGCAGCTCCAAATTCCGAAATCAATTACGATAATTTCTGGAAGGACAGGCATTACAGCGATCTTCCTTATTTGCGCGGTGCCGTTTTCGCCTTTATCCTGGACCAGCAAATACAGCGGGACTCCCATGGCCGAAAGAGCCTGGATGATGTCATGAAACAATTGCATGAGAATTCTGACACGAAGCTTTCTCATCCCTATTTTATTAAAACGGTCAACCCCTATTTGAAAGAAGACTTCGAACCCTTCTTCAATCGTCACATCGTCGACGGCGAACCGTTTGACATGGAGAAAATTTTCAAGGACCTGGACCTCGATTATCAGGTGCCTGACTCCATACCGCAGCTCAATGATACTCCGTTGAATATTTCCAAGCTTGGATTTACCTCTCCTGCGCCCTGAATGAATTTCTATATCTTTAGGCAGTGGAGAAAGAAACACCTGAAAATACAGATCTTCAAGAGTCTAGACTCGGACTCGGGCTTGCCGCTATCGGAAGGCCCGAGTATATAAACATCAGGGAGCATCCGGATGAGGATAAAGCTGAATCATCCTACAGACAACGTGCAATAAGTCTTCTCGAATTTGCATATCAAAAGGGCGTTCGCGATTTCGACACCGCCGCATCATACGGCAAGGGCGAGCAGTTCCTGAAAGATTGGTATCAGGAGAAAAGACACCCGGATGTGCGACTCAGCTCAAAGTGGGGATACACCTATAAGGCCAACTGGGAGATCGGGTATAATGGACCTCACGAGGTAAAAGAGCACAGTCTTGACAAACTTCAAGAGCAGTGGTCAAATGCTGCAGAACTGCTACCCGGGTTGAAAACCTATCAAATTCACTCAGCGACCTTTGAAAGCGGGGTTCTCAAAAACAAGGAGGTCCTTGAAGAGCTGCACCGAATTAAACGGACCACGGGAATCCAGATTGGGATTTCAGTGAGCGGAGCCAATCAAAAGGACGTCATTTCAGCAGCGGCAAAAATAAAGGTAGGAGGGAAGGACCTGTTTGACAGCTTCCAGGTGACGTATAACATTTTGGACACTTCCACGCACAAGGTTCTGAGCGGGCTTCTCGAGAAAGGAAAAACGATCATCATAAAGGAAGCCCTGGCAAACGGAAGGCTCCTTCGTAACAGGAATTATCCCCGCTATGAACCTCTCTACAAAATTTTGGACGAGATTGCATACGGTTATGGGGTCGGTACCGATGCAATTGCTCTTCGCTTTGTCATGGACCATTTAAAACCCTCTCTTGTTTTGAGTGGTGCAGCTACGAAACAGCAACTCGACGCCAACCTCAAAGCCCTGAACATTCAATTGAGTCCTGAGGAAATAGCTTTACTGAAAAAATTTTACATTGAAGCGGACGCCTATTGGCTGGAGCGAAAGCAGTTGAGCTGGAACTGACACGCAAGAGGGGAACTTGTGCAGAATTGATATATTTATAGCTGATTTTAGAATCACCAAGTCGTTTTAATCACCACCACGAATGAAAAGGAGACAGTTTGTCAAGAAATCGATGATGGGCTCCCTGGCTTCAGTTCTGGGAATGAACATCGTTTACGGATCTTCAATGCCTGAGAACTACACCCTTTTGGGATTACAGGATCCGGATCCCTTTAAAATGTTTGAATTGGATTCATCCATGCTTGTGCTCAACAACAGGCCCTGGAACATAGAGGCGCAGGCGCATCTGCTGGATGACAAGGTTACGCCGAACAGCCGGATGTTCATCAGAAACAACGGTTTGATCCCAAAAGAAATCGACGAAAAAAACTGGACACTGACCATTGACGGGGAATCGGTTAAGGAGGCCCGATCATTCACTTTGGAAGAACTCAAAAGCAAGTTCAAAACCCACTCGTATCAACTCACCCTGGAGTGTGGCGGAAATGGCAGGAGTGAATTCGATCCTCCCGCCAAGGGAAACCAATGGACAGTGGGGGCAGTGCATTGTGCAAAATGGACAGGAGTGCGCCTCAAGGATGTACTCAACGAGGTTGGAATCCTGGAAGACGCTGTCTATATCGGTTATCATGCACGGGATGTCCATCTTAGTGGAGATTCATCCAAGGAACCCATCTCGAGAGGCGTGCCGATTGCGAAGGCACTGCAGGACGAAACCCTGATCGCCTTTGAAATGAATGGCGGTCCGATTCCACTGGCTCATGGATTCCCACTTCGGCTCGTCGCAGGGGGGTGGCCCGCCTCAGCCTCAGGTAAATGGATCGACAGGATCAGCATCCGGAACAAGGAGCACGATGGCTCTAAAATGCAGGGCTCATCCTACAGGGTTCCCAAAAACCCGGTGGCACCCGGTGAAAAAGTTGATGAAAAAGACATGGAGGTAATTGAATCCATGCCTGTGAAATCCCTGATAACACATCCAAAGTCGGGGGCTGTTTTCGAATTGGGCCGAACTCTTGACATCCGGGGCCATGCCTGGGCCGGAGAGCAAGCGGTGGCAAAAATGGAATACTCCATCGATTTTGGGTCGACCTGGTCGGCATGCACGTTAGAGAAACCGGCGAATCGATTGGCCTGGCAACACTTTCGGGCGAGCATTGAGTTTCCTGAAACAGGCTACTACGAGATTTGGGCCCGAGCAACGGATACAAATGGGAAATCCCAACCCATGCTCGTTCCAGGCTGGAATCCAAAGGGCTACCTAAACAATGCCTGTCATAGAATCGCCGTTAAGGTCACTTGAGATGAGCAGAAGGATGGGTAGAAAAAAACGTAGAGGAAGAGTCTCTGGACGCCTGGTACAAATGGGCTTTGCAATCGTGCTCTTTCTGATTGCCGGGTTTTGGCTGATTCGGTTGCTACCGGAAGAAACGGCCTCAAATGAGAAGAAGACTGACCTGAATGGGGATCCAAACCGGATCGAAAACGGAATTCACGTGCGAACGGGTCTCGTTGATGACGAGGGCTTGATGATCGTAGTTGCGAATTGCACCGCTTGCCATTCGGCCCAGCTTGTCACACAGAACCGCATGAACGAGGAACGATGGAACGCCACTATTCGCTGGATGCAGGAAACTCAAAACCTCTGGGACCTGGGTGACAACCAGGAAATAATCGTGAACTACCTGGTCAAGAATTACCCGCCAACCGAAAAGGGCAGGAGAGAGAACCTCAAGAACATTGAATGGTACGATCTGGATCCAGAATGAGTTCAACTAAAAATCCAGTGATTTCAACTCTTTGACATCCCCCGGCTGCAGACCCGACAGATCGATGCTGCCTATCCTCACACGGATGAGTCTCAAGGTTGGAAAACCAACAGCAGCCGTCATTTTCCTTACCTGGCGATACTTGCCTTCCCGGATGGTCAGAGACAGCCAGGAGGAGGGACGATGGCGATCGATTCGAAGTTTTTTATCGGGTGGGGGAGCTCCGGGACCTCATCCAATATCTTTGCCTGGCAGGGAAGGGTTTGATATCGGGTCCCGGAAATCCCAATTTCAACTCCATGTTCAAGCCTCTCAATGGCCCGATTGTCAATGGCCCCATCCAACTGGACGAGATATTGCTTTTCTATACCCGAACGATTGACCCTGTCACTTAATTTTCCATCCGTAGTCAGCAAAAGCAAACCTTCTGATTTCTCGTCGAGTCGTCCAATGGGCATTACTTCATTAGGAAACCGGAACAGTTCTCCCAAAAAACGCTTGTTTTTTTCTTTGGGATCTCTTGAATGCATCTGGCAGAGCATACCGAAAGGTTTGAAGATCATATAGTGACGATGATTTATCATGTCTTAAAGGTAATTTTATGTGTCATAAGTTACATTGGCCCCAACAAATGTACCAAGACCTGTAACAACCTTTTAAAATGTTTCTATCTTTGAAGGAACAGAAGGCTTGAGCGCTTGTTTTTGAATCCCCCACGCAATACTCTTCCATGAAATTCTGACTCGCGTATGGCTTTGATTCACACAGCCGGCACTACAGAGTTCACAAGGACCTTGGGGATCCTGTTTCTTTTGATCGGGATGACCTTTTTGAACCCGGCAGAGGCCCAAACAAAGAACGCCGGGTATCGCCTCCATATCAAAAAGACAACTGAAACCATTGAGATCGACGGAATTCTCAGCGAACAGGTCTGGAATGATGAAAATACCGACGTGGCCCGGGATTTTTTTATGGTTCTTCCTGCCGATACGAGCCTGGCAACGCAGCCCTCCGAGGTCAGGATGACCTATGACGAAAAGAATATTTACCTGTCCGCTACTTTTTACAGCACGATCCCCGGACCCTATACGGTGGAATCTCTCAGGCGTGATTTCGTATTTGGCAAAAACGACAATGTCCTAATCTTTATTGACCCTTTCAACAATCAGACGACCGGATTCTCTTTTGGCGCCAATGCCGCGGGTGCGCAATGGGATGGAACCATGAACAACGGAAGCAAGGTCGATCTGAACTGGGACAGTAAATGGGTCTCCGAGGTAATCCCCTACGAAGACAAGTGGGTATTGGAAATGGCAGTTCCGTTCAAATCCATACGATATAAGAAAGGAGTCAAAGAATGGGGGATCAATTTCAGCCGCCTGGATCTGAAATCAAGTGAAAAATCAAGCTGGACCCCGATACCGAGACAATTCCCTACAGCTGCGCTGGCCTATACCGGCATCCTGGTCTGGGACGAGGCCCCGCCTCATCCCGGTGTCAATTACTCGTTGATCCCATATGTTCTGGGCAGTGTGACGGATGACAATATAGACGGCGGAAGCACGGAAAATGAAATCAAGGCGGGAGGTGACATCAAATTTGCCCTGACCTCATCACTTAATCTGGACCTGACCATTAACCCCGATTTTTCACAGGTGGAGGTTGACGACCAGATCGCAAATTTGGATCGCTTTGAATTGTTTTATCCTGAAAAGCGTCAATTCTTCCTGGAAAACGCCGATCTCTTTGCCAACTTTGGTTATGACAATATTCGACCTTTCTTTTCCAGGCGCATAGGTTTGGAAGTACCCATACATGCAGGAATAAGGGTGAGTGGCAACCTGAACGAGAACTGGCGGATCGGTATCATGGACATGCAAACAGCCAGTGATGAGGAAGTGGGTCTGCCCAGCCAGAACTTCGCTGCCTTTTCGCTGCAGCGCAAGATGTTCAGTCGCTCGAGTCTCGGACTGCTTTTCATCAACAAGCAATCGATTGACTATCCGATAGAGTCAGACGAGTATTATGAGCTTTATCCGGAATACAACAGGAACCTCGGGCTTGAGTACAATTTGGCTTCCCAGGACAATCTGTGGACGGGCAAGGCGTTCATCTTCAAGTCTTTCTCTCCCGATGATGCTGGAAATGGGTTCACCCAGGCTTTCAACTTGGAGTACAAGAGTCAAAAATGGAACTACGGTTTCAAGGAAGAATCCGTAAGTGATGATTTTCGAGCGGAAGTAGGTTATGTTCCAAGAAATGGATACATCAAGATAAGCCCGTTCCTCGGATACCTCTTCTATCCGAAAAAAGGCAAGATCATCAGTCATGGCCCCAAATGGAGCAGCTTTTATTTTTTCAATGAAGACTTTGAAAAGACCGACTATCTGAACCTGCTTCAGTATTATCTGAATTTCAGGAATCGGAGTTCCTTTCGGCTGACCCTTATCGATGAGTTCGTCGAGCTTCAGGCCCCCTTTGATCCGACAGGGACAGGCAAACCTGAATTGCCAGCCGGCTCGAGACACTATTGGAACGCAGTCAGAATGAACTACAGCTCCAAACCTCAAAGCGTGTTCACCTACAGCATAGGCACGCGGGTAGGGGGCTATTACCAGGACGGGTCCTGGTTCAGCATGAACAACGAGCTCGGATACAGGTTTCAGCCCTATGTCAGCCTGAGCTCCGTGATCAGCTACAACAACATCCGCATGCCAGCACCCTGGAATACCACGGAGTTTTGGCTGGTTGGAGCCAAGGCGGACATCACCTTTACCAATAAGATCTTTTTTGCAACCCTGGTCCAATACAATGAGCAAACTCAAAACTTCAATTTGAATTCACGATTTCAATGGCGCTACAGACCTGCTTCGGATCTATTTCTGGTTTATACCAATAATTACTTCCAGCCTCCCTTTGACGAGCGAACACACACCCTTACATTGAAACTGGTTTATTGGTTCAATAGGTAGATTTGACTACATTTAATGATGAATAATATGAATCGTTTAGGATTCCTTACTCCTTAAGACATGAGAATACTGATTACACTGGCACTTTGTCAATTATTTTTCGTGGGCCTGGCCCAGGATCAGCAGGTCAAACTTCTGCAAAACATCAAATCGCGAAATGTTCAGACCCTTGACGGACTGTGGCAGGTCATTGTCGACCCCCTCGAAAACGGATACTACAATCATCGCTACCAACCCAAGGACAATGGCTATTTTCAAAACAGGAAAATGGAATCACCCTCAGACCTGATCGAATACGATTTTGATTCCGATCTGGAGCTCATGGTACCCGGAGACTGGAATACGCAGGATGAAAAGCTCTATTACTATGAGGGAACGGTATGGTACAAACGCTCGTTTGATTTCGAGAAACAACAAGGCATGTCTACTTTTGTCTATTTCGAGGCGGTAAACTATGAGGCCAAAGTATATCTGAATGGCACCCTGGTAGGCGAGCACACAGGAGGGTTCACTCCCTTTCAATTCGACATCACGCACCTTCTCAAAGCGGAAGACAATTTCCTTGTAGTAAAAGTGGACAACAAGCGAAAAAGAGAAGCTGTGCCCACGGTGAACACCGACTGGTGGAACTACGGGGGAATCACACGTTCGGTTCACCTGGTCAATGTTCCTGAAACACATATTGAGGACTACAGCATTCGGCTCTCTTCCGACAGAAAGCATATCGAAGGCTGGGTGTCATTGTCATCTAAGCGGTCAGGTGAAAAAATAACCCTCTCTATTCCTGAACTCAAGTTGAATGAAGTCACGGAGACGGATGAGCAGGGTAGGGCTCAATTCAGGATTTCCGCAAAACCGAAGCTCTGGGCACCTTCTGACCCCAAACTATACGATGTATCCTTGAGTGCCGGAGATGAGACAATTAAGGACGAAATTGGGTTTCGAACGATTGAAACGCGTGGGACTGAGATTCTTCTCAACGGAGAAAGTGTTTTCCTGAAAGGGATCAGCATACATGAAGAAGCGCCCTTTAAAACAGGTCGGGTAACTTCTGCGGAGGAGTGCCGGATCCTCTTGAACTGGGCCAAAGACCTCGGGTGCAATTTCGTTCGGCTCGCTCACTATCCGCACAGTGAAGATATGGTTCGCGAAGCTGAAAAAATGGGGCTTATGGTTTGGTCGGAGATTCCTGTTTACTGGACGATCCTCTATGAGAACCCGGAAACCTATCAAAATGCTGAAAAACAACTTACAACCATGATTCAGCGCGATAAGAACAGGGCAGGGGTAGTGCTCTGGTCAATCGCAAACGAGACACCTTTGAGCGATGCGCGCAACAGTTTCCTGGGGAGACTGGCGAAGAAAGCCCGATCCCTGGATGACAGCCGATTGCTGACCGCTGCCCTGGACACGCATTCGGGAAGTTTTGGAGAAAGAGTAATCGACGAACCAATGGGAGAAGTAGTCGATGTGATCGGGATCAACAACTATTGTGGATGGTATTACCAGGATCCTGAGAATTGCGGCGATGTTAGCTGGAAAAACACCTTTGACAAGCCCATGATCATGAGTGAGTTCGGAGGAGGAGCATTGCAAGGCTATCACGGAGATGCAAATGAGCGCTGGACAGAAGAATACCAGGAGGCCGTTTATCGATACAACATTGAAATGTTAAAGAAAATAGACTTCCTGGCCGGGACATCGCCCTGGATCCTTATGGATTTCAGGTCTCCACGCAGACACCTCAAGAAGATTCAAAAGGATTTCAACCGAAAGGGGCTCATCTCGGAACAGGGACAGCGCAAAAAGGCCTTTTACACCTTGCAGGAATACTACAATAGCATCCCGAAATAAGCTTCCTTATTAAAAACTTAGCAAGAGCTAAAGCAATCTGTCGGCAATGGTTTTCCAGTCATTTACGCGATCGAACCCGATCACATGTTCATTGTGAGGAGACGAAAACAACAGTGTGTCACCAACGAATTTCTCTAAATTGTAAATTCGATCATCGATGAGAAGGTCTCCCCGCAGAATGAATTTGTGACCGCAAAGAATTCGATGCTGCCAATCTATAAAAGGCATATGCTCATCCAGCCATTCACTTTTTTCAATCAAAGAGTTTGGAAACTGCATGGCCGCCGAGGCGATATAAACCTCGTGCCTTTCAGATAAGGCCTGGACCACCTCTATGGAATCAGGTATGGGTTCCAATTCCCTGAAGAAACCTTTTTGATGAACGTGTCTGTGAATGCTTTCCTGGTGAGTTTCGGGGACGTTTTGCCAGACTTCGCCACCATTTACCTTAGCGAGGGTCAGGTTCTGAGCAAATTCTCGGTTGTAGAGCTCGATATGTTTGCCATAGGTGTCTGCAAGCACATCATCCATGTCAATGAATATGGTCATTTTACTAGTTTTAGCTAAATAAGTAAAAAATCAGAAGCTCTGAAAGCGTCCATTAAAAGTTAATTGAATCATAATAGACTTAATGCATGGGTAATATTGACTGGCGGTTCGATTGTTTAACATCTATCTTTCAGCTTGCCACCTGGGAATTGTATATTTGAAATAAATGTAAAACAGACCAGGGATGAAAGAAGTACTGATAACCGGATCCACGGGTATGGTGGGCAGATCTGTTCTCCTGGAATGCATGGAGAGCGACAAGGTCGATAAGATTACGATCATAAACCGCGGCACAATAGGGTTCGAGCATCCGAAAATCAAAGAAATTCTACTCAACGACTTCTCACAGATTGAGACGATTCGCCCCGACCTAGGCAGCTTTGATGCCTGCTTTCACTGCATGGGCGTATCTGCGCTTGGAATGAGCAAAGAAAACTATACCCACATTACGTTTACCCTGACCAAAAAGTTGACAGATCTGATGTTTGAGCTCAATCCCGATATGGTTTTCAATTATGTTTCAGGCATAGGAACCGACAGCTCCGAAAAAGGTAGTTCCATGTGGGCACGCGTCAAAGGCAAAACGGAGAACTACATTCTGAACAAAGGCTTCGGTGACGCCAACATGATCAGGCTGGGAGCCATACTTCCGGAGAAGGGCATAAAATCCAAAACAGGATGGTACAACGCCTTGTATGTGATTTTGAGACCCTTATTTCCGCTTCTCAAAAAATCGAGCAATTTCATATCAACCACGGCCTTTGGCCAGGCTATGATCAATACGATGTTCTTTCCTCAAAATAAAAAATACCTGGAGAACAAAGATCTCAATCGTTTGGCCGAAAAGTAAGGCGACCCTTAAATCAAATATCAGGATGAACTCCCATTAATTTCCTGAGATTCAAGACTCTCCAATTCTTCGGGGGAGAAAATACGTGATTTTACAACAAACCTCACGCCTAAAGGTATTTCCAGGGAGAAACTCGATCCCCTTCCCTGAACGACATCAATTGTCAACTGGGTGTGTTTCCAATATTCGAACTGATCTTTGGACATGTAGAAATCACATCCGTGAATCTTGCCCAGATGCATGTCGGTATCATTGAGCATGAGCTCTCCTGCAGGAAAGCACATGGGAGAGGACCCGTCACAGCATCCACCACTTTGGTGAAACATGAGCGGGCCATGCTCCTCTCGAAGGGAATCTATGACCCGCTCAGCTTCATTTGTTACCAGAACTCGTTCTACCATCCTAAAAGAATCCAAGGGCATTTTTATCATGCGAAATGAGCATGTTCTTGGTTTGCCTGTAATGGTTCAACATCATCTTATGCGTCTCTCTTCCGATCCCCGACTTCTTGTAACCTCCGAAAGGTGCATGGGCAGGATAGAGGTGATAGCAGTTGACCCAGACGCGACCGGCCTGCACGGCTCTTGAAATCTGATAGGCCTGGTGGGTATCCCGGGTCCAAACGCCAGCTCCGAGACCATATAGAGTGTCATTCGCGATCTCAATCGCTTCCGCCTCGTCCTTGAAAGTGGTTACGCAGGCAACAGGGCCAAAGATTTCTTCCTGGAACACGCGCATTTTATTGTTGCCCTTCAGAAGGGTGGGTTGAATGTAGTAGCCTCCGCTCAATCCTTCATTAAAAGCTTTGTCACCACCGGCCAGGACTTCGCATCCTTCATCTTTGCCTATCGAAATGTAGTTTAGAATCTTCTCGTACTGATCGTTTGAGGCTTGAGCACCCATCATGGTGTCAGGGTCAAGGGGATGACCAAGCTTGATGGCATTGACCCTCTCAATTACCCGTTCGATAAATTTCTCGTAGATGCTCTCCTGTATAAGGATTCTGGACGGACAAGTGCAAACTTCACCCTGGTTCAATGCAAACATCGCGGCGCCCTCAAGGCATTTGTCAAAGAACTCGTCATCAGCATCCATGATGCTTTCGAAGAAAATATTTGGGCTCTTGCCCCCGAGCTCAAGTGTCACAGGAATAATATTCTTGCTGGCATATTGCATGATCAGTTGGCCCGTAGTGGTTTCGCCGGTAAATGCGACCTTGTTGATTCGCGGACTGGAAGCGAGGGGTTTCCCGGCCTCCACGCCAAATCCATTGACTACATTGAGAACACCTGCCGGCAAAATGCCTTCTATGAGTTCCATGAGGATCATTATACCCACAGGCGTTTGCTCTGCCGGCTTCAGGACAACACAGTTTCCTGCAGCCAAAGCGGGTGCCACCTTCCAGGCGGCCATCAAAAGGGGAAAGTTCCAGGGTATGATCTGACCCACCACACCCAGGGGTTCTTTTACATTCATTGAGATCGTATTGGCATCCAATTCACTGACCGTGCCTTCTTCGGCCCGTATGACACCGGCAAAATAACGGAAATGATCAACGGCCAATGGCAGGTCGGCAGCCATAGTCTCGCGAATGGCTTTTCCATTGTCCCAGGTCTCGGCTCTTGCCAGTGACTCGAGGTTCTGCTCCATTACATCCGCTATTTTGAGGAGCAAATTGCTCCGCTCCGCCGCTGAGCTGTTGTTCCAGGAAGGAGCCGCGGCCCACGCTGCATCCAAAGCCAGATCGATGTCTTCTGCAGTGGATCGGGCAACTTGCGTAAATGTGTTTCCATCAACAGGGGAGATGTTGTCAAAATACTGACCCTTGACCGGTGCTACCCATTTACCGCCAATAAAATTGTCATACTTGTTCTTAAATTGCGGCTTTACCAGAGCCGTTCTTTCGGTAGTGCTTACTTCGCTCATAATATTTGCTTTTGTTTTGAAAAATGATGATTATTGGATTAATTATTTGATCCCCAAGGTAATGTGTTGTTCCTGAACTACCTTGTACAAAACTATCAATCCCGTGAACAATTCTATCAATATTTACGCATTCCTAAAAAAATACGTAACTTTCTCATCAAAAACAAGATTTAATTACATTTTTTTGCTGATTTATGAAAAAGGTCATGAGGCTGTCAGATTCCTTTTACAAGACAAGAAAACTCGTCGATTTGATTGAGAATCAGACTTCCTATGAGTTGGAGGATTCAGCCATGCACATCTTTGAGACTCATGCCCGGGCTGAGAGGGTAGAGCTTCAATTCAACGCTCCGGTGTTGGCGAGCATGTTCCACGGAAAAAAGGTAATGCACCTCAATGAAAGGTCACCCTTTGATTTTTTACCGGGCGAGTCCTTGATTCTGCCGTCCAAAGAAATGATGTGCATAGATTTTCCGGAAGCCAGGGAAGACAATCCAACGCGTTGCCTGGCCATGGAAATCAGTGAAGAGCGTCTCCTTCATGTGGTTCGACTCATGAACGAAAAAATGACCCGGATCGATGGAGAAGAATGGACCCTGTTGGATTACAACTTTCATTTTACCAATGATCACGGTATCTACCGGATACTTCAGCGCCTTGTTTATCTGTATACAGAGAACCATCCATCCAAGGATTTCTTTGTCTCCAACGCCGTACAGGAACTCATAATCAGGATTTTACAGTCGAATGTTCGTCAAAACTACCAGAAGAATACAAAAGAAATGTCGGGGAATCATCGACTGGCGTTTATTGTCGAGTACATACGTGAAAATCTGCGAAATCCTTTGACTGTCAAGGAGCTCAGTGAGAAAGCCTGCATGAGTGAAAGCCATTTTTACAAGGTGTTCAAACAAGAAATGGGCATGTCAACCACGGATTTCATCAATTCGGAACGAATCAAAAAAGCGGTTCAGCTTCTTGAAAACCCATTGTGCAATCTCACAGAAGCATTTTTGGCCTGTGGTTTCACCAATCGAAGTTATTTCAATCGAATCTTCAAGAGAATGAAAGGAATAAGTCCGAGCAGCTATAGAAAGCGTTTTGCCGAGATTTAGTTAACAGATGCTCTAAGACCGGTTCGGACAGTTCTTGCACTTGCATTTCTCTTTCTCACAACTGCAATTGCCGTCTTTACCTTTTTTACAGGTGGTCATCACTTCAGCTGTGTTTTGGGCTTTCAGGTCCATTTTACAAACCGGACAGCTACCGGCTTCTGCATAGGTTTTTCCGTCTTCACAATCCATAGGACATTGATAGTCAGCTGAAGCAGCTTTGTCAGCAGAATCGGCATCGTGAGAATCCTCATCGTGATCATGCGAAACAGATTCTTTTTCCTGAGCCGCTGGCACAGCTTCATTTTTTTTGTCCGCGCAGGACGTGAACAGAAAAAGGGAAAAAACGATAACGAATAAGCTTAAAGAGATAGACTTTGATTTCATTTCAGATTATTTTGGAATTATGTGTTCGACTCAACTTTGGTTCGAAATTAAAAAAATAAAGGATACGATGGATGGGAAATTTCGTTTGGCTTGGAACTTCGAGAGTTCCAGGTTCATAAATCCTTTAACATAATTTCTGACGATATAAGACTGAAGATCTTATATCTGAAACTATGTTAAATACTCGCAGGCTCGTATTCCAGGATTTATATACTATTGTCCTATAATTAATATTATGTTAAATAGAAAATTTGAATATGTCCTTTTGCTCGAATATCTGTAACAAAGGCTTCCTCCTGCTCGTCCTATTGAAACAATAATCCTCAACCCAATTTATGGCCGACAGACTTTTATTTTCTTTCCTGGTTTTGTGTTTCCTTACAGCAGAATCTCAAAGTAGTTTTGAGAATAAATATTCTGGCCTCTTTCGCCATGGAAACTTTTCAACCGAAATCACAATCGACATCAATCAAACGAATGACTTAAGCCAGGTATTCTTTTCAAGCCCGGAGCAAAATGCATATGGAATTCCTGCTCGTGAAATTGCTATTGAATCAGATTCCATTGAATTTGTTCTGCAAAGTGATTTTTTCAGATACGAATTCAAGGGCGAGTTTCGAGGGGATTCATTAAACATGAACCTCTCCATTGAAAAGAACGACTATCCTTTTACCCTGATAAGAAGTTCAGCATATCAAGATGAACCGATCTCCTCTAGAGACATTCGATTCCGTTCCGGTAATCTACTCCTGTACGGAACCTTATATTTGCCTGAAAAACCCAATGGAAAAGCCATCTACCTGGTTACTTCATCAGGTAATCAGGATCGAAGCGCTTCGCGAGCCGAAGCTCAGTTTCTGGCGCGTCAGGGCTATATTACGCTTCATTCGGACAAACGTGGCACAGGGCTGTCCGACGGAAATTGGCAAGAAGCCGGCATCCCGGTGCTCTGTATGGACGACATTCAGGCAATTACCTATCTTTCAGAGACTAATGGTTTAGATTACAGCAATATAGGTATTAAAGGAAGTAGTCAGGGAGCTTCTAAAGTTCCCTATATATTGTCAAAAATGCCCGAATTGGGTTTCGGAATTGTTGTAAGCTGTCCGGCCTCCACTCTGCTTGACAGTGACCTGAATTATTGGAAAAACAGAACCCGAAAGGAACTGTCGGAAGATGAACTGAACCAGGCTGCAGAGATACAGCGCTCGGTATTCCTTTTCATCGCCGGAGAGATTCCCAGAGAAGAGCTTAGCGATCGAATTGAGAGGGTCAGAAATGAAACCTGGATGTCTAAGGTTTGGGTTCCCGAACTCGATTCAGTTAGAATCGACCAGAAGCTGAACTATACGCCAATGCCCTTTTTTAAGCAGCTGAAGCAGCCCATCCTGGTCATACAGGGCTCCTCGGATGAGGTCATCCCCAGTCACAGCTTGAAGACGATCCAAGGTCTTACAGAAAACAATAATCCCGAGAACCGCTATGTCGAGCTCAAGAATGCTGACCATTCCATGATGTTTCAGGGAGAGAGCGATTTTCCCTATTGGCCCGCACTTCATCCGGGCTATCGGAGTGAAATGCTGAAGTGGCTGAATCAACTCGAATCAAGCGGCAATTAGAAGGCTTTTCAAACAGGGGTTTCTATTATTTGGCGTATTTTTGCCGGATGCAAAAACAGAGCAGATCTCAGTTTGAATTCGTGGCACTGATGGCCTCGCTCATGTCGATCGTCGCATTGGCGATAGACGCCCTGTTGCCTGCTTTGGATTACATCGGATTCTCCATCGGAACCACTAAAACGAGTGACACGCAGCTCCTGATCACCATGATCTTTTTGGGTCTGGGCAGCGGCCCACTCATATTTGGGCCGATTTCAGACAGCTTGGGCCGTAAACCCATTGTTTACATGGGCTTTGCCATTTTTATCATAGCCAGTTTGATCTGCATCTATTCGGAGAGCCTTTGGATGATGGTGTTTGGGCGAATTTTGCAGGGCGTTGGACTTTCAGCTCCGCGAACCATTAGCATTGCTATGGTAAGGGATAGCTATTCAGGTGATTACATGGCAAGGATCATGTCTTTTATTACCGTTGTTTTTATTCTTGTGCCTATTATCGCACCGGCACTTGGAAAATTCGTTCTCGACAATTACAATTGGCAGGCCATCTTCTACCTTCAGTTGGTTTTCTGTGTTCTGGTCTCCTGGTGGTTTTGGAAACGACAACCCGAAACGCTTGCTGAAAACAAGAGAGTTCGGTTTACCTCTCATATTTTTGCGGATGGTCTGAAGGAACTCGTGAAATATCAAAAAACCATCGGCTACACTTTTATTTCTGGCTTTATCACGGGATCCTTCATGGTATACCTGAGTTCGGCACAGCAGATCTTTCACAACCAGTACAGCTTGCAGGAGGAGTTCCCTTTCATTTTTGCCGGTCTGGCCATTTCGATCGGGTCCGCCACATTTTTAAACGGAACGCTTGTGCTGCGATTCGGAATGGAACGGATTATAAACACCTCGGTGATCAGCTATTTCTTTATCTCGTTGACCTATATCGTTTTGTTTTACAATACTCAAAATCCGCCTGTCTTTGTCCTGCTGGCCTTCTTTGCCATGCAGTTTTTCGCTATTGGATTTCTGTTTGGCAACGTCCGGGCCATGGCCATGGAACCCATCGGGCACATTGCAGGTATCGGAGCGGCCATAACCGGGTTCATCTCAACTATGATGGCCGTGCCCATAAGTGTTTACATAGGGAAGTTTGTGGATCAGAGAGCCCTGCCCCTGTTCATCGGTTTCGTGATCTGCTCCTTTCTGTCGATACTCATCATCATCTATCTTCGCCTGGATCGTAAAAACAGGGAAAGGAAGATTCTCCGAAATCTGTCTTAAAAAAAGCGTTTACTGTTCCAAACTCCGCGCTTCAAAATCGATCAGTTCAGCATCGCTAAAAGTGCACTGCACTTCTATGGGATTGCAGCAATTCTCGCAGTCCTCCACGTAAACCTGTTGGTAAACAGAGGAATCGAGAAGCATTGAAATTTCCATCCAGCAGTACGGACATTGAAAAAAATGCTCAATCATCGTTGTTCATTTTCACCCCGGTTTGGAGCAAAGATTTTTACTAATTTAGAACATGCCAATGAAATACGCGATTATTGACGTAGAAACTACCGGAATGGGGGTTCAGGGGAACAAGATCACCGAGATCGCGATCCTTGTGCATGATGGGAACAAAGTCCTGGAAAGATTCCAGACTCTTGTGAATCCGCAGAGCAGCATCCCTTACTCTATCAGCCGTTTGACCGGTATTTATGACCACATGGTCGAAAACGCACCAAAGTTTTATGAAATCGCCAAAAAAGTGGTTGAAATCACTGAAGATTGCGTCTTTGTTGCTCACAATGTGAATTTTGACTACAACGTGATTCGAAAGGAGTTCCAGGATCTTGGGTTTTCTTACTCGCGCAAGAAACTTTGTACGATTCGGCTGGCCCGCAAGCTTATACCCGGACTCCCCTCCTACAGCCTGGGAAAGATGTGCACCCAATTGGGTATCGAGATCCACGACCGACATCGGGCCATGGGTGATGCCGAGGCAACCGTGGTCTTGTTTGAAAGGCTAATGGATTTGGACAGTGATGATTCGATTTTTGATTCCTTTATGAAACCGCGATCCCGCGAAGCGACCTTACCCCCAAAGCTCCCTAAAAAGGTGTTTGACAATTTGCCTGAAAGCACAGGCGTATACTATTTTCGCAACGAAGAAGATGAGATCATTTACGTGGGCAAGGCCCTGAACATAAAAAAACGTGTGCTGAGCCACTTCTACGACCGAAAGAACAGGGAAATCACCATGTGCCAGCAGACGTCAAACATTACCTGGGAGGTCACAGGCAGCGAACTGTTAGCTTTGCTCCTGGAATCCTCAGAGATCAAGAAGCACTACCCCACTTTCAACCGCGCGCAGAGACGTTCCAACGAAGGATACGGGATCTTTTGCTATACCGATCGTTCGGGTGTCATGCACCTGGCCTGGGACAAGCTTCGGCAGATTTCGAACCCGTTGGCCAAATTCTACAACACGACGGAGTGTCGCCTCTTTGTCGAACGAATCTGCGAGGAGTTCGAGCTCTGTCCCAAATACTGTCATCTCCAGACCAATGTAAGTGCCTGTTTTCACTACCAGATTAAAATTTGCAAAGGCATATGTCGCGAAAAGGAGCGACCCGAGAGTTACAATCGAAGAGTAAAATTAGCCATTGAAGAAATTCGCGGAGAATCCGACAGCTGCATCATACAAGAACCCGGGCGTCATGAAAACGAGCAGTCTTTCGTGCTGATCGAAAACGGGGTCTACCTGGGGTTTGGCTACACTGAGCTGACTGCAGACACGACCAATCTGAACTTTTACAGAAAGAAATTGATCCTGCAGCAGGACAATCGCGATGTTCAGCGCATCTTGCGAGGCTTTATGAACAAAAACAAGGACAAGATCACCTATGTGCTATCAGACGAAAATCACCAAACAGAAACAGGAGTTGGAACGCTCTTTTCAAGCTAAAATCACCGGAATGGATGATTTTGTGCCCGGACCGGTGTTCAAGGCCTTTGATTTTCCAAAAACACCCGTAATCACAAAAGACGATCCGGAGCTCATTCAGCTTTATCAATGGGGCCTGATTCCAAATTGGGCAGGTTCCGACTGGAATCGAAACTATACCCTAAACGCCCGCATAGAGACGCTCGATCAGAAAAGATCCTTCAAGAATGTCATTGAAAATCGTTGCCTGGTGATCGTCAACGGGTTCTATGAATGGCAACACATCGACAAGAACAAGATCAAGTATGAGATCGGCTTTAACGACGAGCTTTTTGCCCTGGGAGGTCTCTATGACCATTGCGAGACCGGAAGCACATATACTATCGTGACCACCGAGGCAAAGGGCGTCATGCGAGAGATTCACAATACCAAACTCAGGATGCCTTTTGCCATGAAAGACAAGAAGAGCATGGATGCCTGGTTGTCGGGGGATTTCCCTGATCCCGACTACAAATTCACGACCATCCCCGAGCTGTATCAGCAAACAAGGCTCTTCTAAACAAAAAACCCGGCCACAAAGGACCGGGAGTTCCCCTCACTGTAGATTTTAGAAAAGAAATATTTGAAGCGCGATCTATGATCGGCAGGATCAGATCAAAGTTCTTTTAACACAAGGTTTCTCCATTTCACCTTGATGCCACCTCCATCATGGATTTGAAGAGCAATCGAGCCCTCCCCCTGGCCTATTTTTTCATCGGTCAGAGTGACCATTTCCACGCCGTTGAGCCAGGTTGTGACCTTGTCGCCAACAACCCTTATTTTCATCTTGTTCCACTCACCTGCCTTCAGGTTCTTGTCTTTCTCCATGTCGGGTTTGATCAGCCATCCTCTTCCATAAGATTCGTAGATGCCGCCCGTTGCATCCCCTTCAAGGGAAGTTCTCTTCTGGGCCACTTCCACTTGCCAACCGGTTATTTTGGTGCCCTCAATTGTCGAGCGAATGAATACGCCGCTGTTGCCATTGGCCTCCTGCTTGAATTCCAGGTTCAATTCAAAATCCTTGTAATGCTTTTCTGTCGCGAGATACCCGTAAGCCTTGTCTGGACCGCTTTCACAGATGAGAAGTCCGTCTTCGACATACCATTTTTCGGTACCATAGGTTTTCCATCCCGCAAGGTCCTTTCCGTTGAACAAACTGATTTGCGCGGTAAGCATTGAAGATACCAAAACCATTGTGGTGAGTATCAGGAGATTCTTTGATTTCATAAACTGTATTTTGTAATGTATTAATAATTTCAATTTTTTCTATTCTCTTTTCATTCGCTCTGGACGGAGCCCATTTCCCTGACGTAAACGTTTCTAAACTCCACATTCTCTCCGTGTGCCTGAAGCTCGATGGATTCTTTTGGGAAGAGTCCCTGGTTCCTGTCCCAGTAGTTCTCCATTCTGACCTGATCGACAACCAGGATTCCGTTGAGATGCACGGTAACCACATCACCTACTATCCTGATCCTAAAGGTATTCCATTGATTCACAGGGTTGTCAGCAACAAGCAATGGCTTGCTTTCGTATTTTTCGTTGTTATAGAGACCGCCGGAGCCAACTTGGGCGCCTACTTCGGTCAGGGCCGTATCCCAAATCTGAACCTGGGGCGTGCCTCGAAGATAGACACCGCTGTCTCCCCCCTCCCCGATTTTCCAATCGACAAGCATTTCAAAATCTCCATACTTTTCAATCGTGCAGATGTTCTTGAATCCTTCACCGACGAATTTCAGGTTTCCATTCTCAACGAGCCAATCCTGTCTCATTTCCTGATCTGCTGCCTTTTGCTTGCTTTCAAGCTGTGACTGGGTCATGCGAGATCTTTTGATCGGGTCTTCAACGAGCCCTTGCCAACCGGTTAAATCCTCACCGTTAAACAATGGCAAATAACCTTTTTCCGATGACATGTTCTCCAAAAATTCCCTAACGTCAATTTTGAGGTATTGACTGTCCTGCCCTGTCAGATTATTAATGCTTCTTGATACGACATCCCTTACAACATCACCACTCAATCCCGCGAACGTTGGTGTGGGAAGCGCAATTCGGATAGCCGTGTTCGAGGCGGTATTCACCAGCCCTTCCTCATCGATGAATTCAGATACAAAGACCAGGGCCAGGAACGTGTGCAAGGTTCCCGCTGAACGGATAACCATCTTTTTTTCATCGATGCCTTTATGATAAGGAACAATGCGTTTGATCAGCAAAAGCTTTTGGTCCTCCGTGTGATCGGAATCCACGACTTGTTTCAAATAAGCTCGGAAGGCTGCGCTTCTGACCTCTTCACTCTGCTTTGAGGTAGCCGCGTTGTAAAGCAGCGGAATAGAGCCGCCGTCTCTCCAGTTTGACAATGCTGAAACAGCGCTTTGCTTTTCTGCTTCAGAACCTTTTAAGAGATAGTCTTCAAGTTGGTTTAGCGCCTGAGGATCTTCTAAAGCCGTCAGGACCGGGAACCAATTGGATTTACGCTCTGCATTTTTAAACTTGGCTAAAACTACCGAATCCATGGTGCCGTCTGAGGCATCAAGAACCTGAATGACAGAATGCTGCAAGCTTTTGACCTGTTTTTCCGAATCCTCCTGATCCAGCAACTTAAGGAGTATTTCAAGATCTGAGCCCGAAGCCACAGTGCCCAGGGCACCGGCGACCGCCAGATCAAGCTCTTCCGATCCTGTCCCATAAAGATTGGCAATAGATTCAAAACTTATTTTCATATGTCGCGCTCCCAACACATGGATCAAAACAATCTTTCCCTGTTCATCTACTTTATTGAGATGCATCGCCAGGGTTTGAGCGTCGGATGCATCTACGAGTCTCAGCAAGGTTTCCTCGATGGCCGCCAGCTCTTTCGGGCTGTTTCTCTTCTCCAGCTTTTCCATCAAAACCGGCATTCCCAATGTCTTTTCCTGGAAGGCCAGAGATTTGATTGCGGCAATTCTTAAATCCTCATTCTTACTGTTCATTGACGGAGCGATACACGAATTGAAAATATCAGGATTTTTTATTTTTCCAATTTTCCTAAGCACCTGTACCTTAATCTCATCTGATGCTTTATTGAAATATTTAATCCAAGAAGGATAATTTTGTTCCAAAACGGTCTCCTCAGCCAAATCCAGAACAGCTCCTCTGTATTTCGGGTCTGAACTGGCCACTTCTTTAAGAAGCAAATTGTTCAAAGAAGAAGGGTTCATATCCCTCTGAAGCTCCAGTCCGGCAGCCCGAAAATGAAGCTGATCCTGATCCTTGCAATTCTTCAGAAGGTTCTTCCCAACATCCTGGCTCAAACTCTTATTTCCAGATTCACGGAGCCTTATACCATAATTTGCCAGGGCGCTGACACCCTCTTTGGTATCCATCCTGTATTTTCCGGTCGAAGCCGCTTTGACCAGGGTTTTGTAGGAATCCTCCGATGCGATCTCAGACAGTGCCCAAAGCACATATTTATCAGAAGTCCAATCCGGCGTGTCACTGATCGCGACAAGGGATTCATTCGCGGGCAAATACCTAAGCCTGCCGAGGCTCTCGACAATGGCATATCGCCTTTCGCCCTCGGCAGTTGAAAGCTCTTTGAAAACCGCCGATGCGGCTGTCTGCGAACCAATCGACTCGAGAACAGACAGCGCTGATTGATAATACTCCGAATCCCCCAGATAGTCACTGACAAACCCTACGCTTCGGTCCGTGGCAACGAAAGTCAATCTTTCGAGGAGAAACTTTTTGACCTCCGGCTGTGATTCGTTGGCTATTGCCTTCTGATAAGCGCTTTCCACGAAATGACGCTCTTCCGGGGTCACTTCTCGACCTGCATATACTGCGAGACTGTGCACGAGGTATCGGGCCTCAATATCATTCCCCTCCCCTGCAGGCACAAGTCTTGATGTGAATTCGAGAATTCCCGTCTCACCGAGCGCTATGACTTCGCGCATGAGACGGTCCGAATGCTGAAGATCTTCAGTAGGCAACTGAGCCAATACGTCCACTACCTTGGTTTCCAGGGTTCTGTTGACCTGCGCCTGGGCCAGGCCTAGAGACAGGATCAACAAAAAGACATAAGAAACAATGTTTTTAAAACTCATATTCATTTTGATTCCGTTTTGAGTTATTGGGCCCACGATTCTCGCATGGGCTGATTGATGAGCCTGTTCGCCTGTTCATCATCGATGAATTCCTGCTTGACCGGGTCGAAACGCAGTGTGCGTCCCAGCCTCAATGCGATTATTCCCATATTCACAACGGTTGCCGAGCGATGCCCGTTAACCTCGTTGAGCGCAAATTTTTGTCGTGTTCTAACGGATTCGGAAAAGGTGCCGATCTGCTCTTCGGGATCGGGCAAACTGTCGATGAGACCATCAAGATTCTGAATCGTTGATTTGAATCCCTTGAAGATCTTTCCATCGGGGCCCTCTATGTAAGCGGCATTCTTGTCTTTATTCTCCCCGTCGAGGATGATCTGACAACCATCCGCATAGGTATAGGTTATTTTCCTCCAGGTTCCCACGGCGTCGTAATGCTGCTGTGGCGAGTCCACTTCCACCCGGATCGGGCTTGTGTCATCTTTACCCAAAAAGTATTGAACCGGGTCAATGTAATGCTGTCCCATGTCTCCCAATCCTCCTCCATCGTAGTCCCAATACCCGCGAAACGTGGAATGAACCCGATGTGGATTGTACGGCTTCTCCGGCGCAGGGCCCAACCACATGTCGTAATCCAAATGATCCGGGACAGGTTGCGGAACCAGGTTCTCCTTGCCTACCCAGTAGAATTTCCAATTGAAACCGGTGACCCCGCTGATAGTCACTTTCAAGGGCCATCCCAAAGCACCGCTGTCGACCACCTTTTTGATCTTTTTCACAGGAATTCCCATCCCGTAGAAATTGTCCTTGAATCGGAACCAGGTGTTTAGCCGGAACATACTTCCGTGCGCTTCCATGGCTTCAACAACACGCTTTCCTTCACCAATGGTTCGGGTCATGGGCTTTTCACACCACACATCCTTGCCCGCCTGGGCCGCCATGATGCTCATCAGGCCATGCCAGTGCGGAGGAGTTGCGATGTGCACTATGTCGACATCCTTTCGGTCGAGCACCTCCCGAAAATCTCGGTGACCCTTGACAAACTGCCCAACTTTTTGCATGGTGCTCGCCAGATGATTTGCATCTGCATCACAAATGGCCACAAGCTTGGTCCCTTCATAGTTTAGATGATATTGACCCATCCCACCGACTCCGATGACGGCTTTGGTCAGAGTGTCGCTGGGGGCGAGGAAATTTTGTCCTCCCATGACATGCCTGGGAATAATGCTGATCCCGGTTGCGGCAAGAATCGATTTTTTCACGAAGTCTCGACGACCGGCCTGATCCTTCCCTGAGAGATGATCTTTGTTCATGTTTATAAAATGTTCGATTGAAGTAATAAATGTAATAAATAGCGGGGGTGTTTAAAACAATTTTCGCTCTACGGCACGAGAAGTTGTACAAATGTCATAACAAGCACCATCAATGCAAATGAATGATCTTCGATGACCTTCTAATTCAACAGAATGAATACGGCTCCAACACCCGTAACCACAAGAATAAACTTGCGATAGAGATTATTGTTTATCAATTTGACCACCCGAACTCCAGAAAAGAATCCCAGGGCGATGGCAGGCGACAGCAGCAAGTTGATTTTGAGAGTTTCAGAGGTTACGGTTTCCCAGGAAAAGATGTGAAAAGGAAGCTTGAAAACGTTGATGATGAAGAAAAGCCAGGCAGCCGTCCCGATGAATTCGTTTTTCGGAAGTCGCATGGCCAGCAGATAAACGCTCGTAAAAGCGCCGGCCAGATTCCCAATCATCGAAGTTACCCCCGCAAGAAGACCCATTGATGATGAGAACAAGGGATTTTTAGGGATTTTTATGGATCGGCTCCTGTCCATCCAGATCATCGCCAAAACAGAGATCAAAATTATAATGGCCATAATACGCTTAAACAGGAGCTCAGAGATCGAACCACCCCACCAAACCCCGATAAGCACCCCAAGGACCATCATCGGCAGAAGTTTTTTCAGAAAATACCATTGGGTATGCCGGTGATAGTAGATTACGGCAAAAACATCGGCAGCTATCATCATCGGGATCAGCACACCCGTGGACTCCTTTCCTCCAAAAACAATGGCCATGAGCGTAACGATAACGGCTCCAAGGCCTTTAAGTCCGGATTTGCCCATTCCGAGAAGAAAGGTTCCAAGTAGGGCGAGCAACCAATCATAGACGTCCATGTTGCTCGTATACGCAGTTATATGCCTCCCTTGTATCCAGGTCCAAAGCAAGCTCACCGGCATTCACCGGGGTCACTTTGACGCTACTCCCTCTAAGAAGAGCCCGAGCACCTTGGCTCCCTTCCAAATTAAGAAGGTCGTCAAAGTAGTCTCTGTCAAAAATGGCAGGCACTCCCAATTCATTGGAATAAGATGAGGCAACAATTTTATTTTTTGATATTAAAATATTATCAATGAGATTATTATAGTATTTATAATCAAGTAATGGTTGATCCGCAAGAGCGACAAGGATAGACTGAATTTCCGGCCTTTTCTTCAATAAAAAACGAACTCCTGATGCGATCGAAGTTGCCATGCCCTTCTGCCATTGAGAATTCACAACCACATCAATGCCGTCAAAATTGACCTTTTCACGTATGATATCCTGGTTTGCCCCGAGAACCACGACAAAAAAATCTATTTCAGACTCCTTCAATTGCTCGATCGAATGCTCGAGAAGGGTTGAATTCTTCCAGGGAAGAAGAAGCTTTACGCAACCCATCCGCGTGGAGGCCCCTGCTGCCAGCAGGATTGCGCCTAAAGCATGTTTCGTTCGAAACTGCGTCATTTCAAAATTGAACTCCTTTGTGAATTGGCCCAGACTTATCCTTGAGAGACTTGGGCTTCTGTCTCCGAACTACGGAAAGAATTTCCGAGCAGATAGACATAGCGATTTCAGCCGGAGTCTCTGCTCCGATATTCAGTCCGGCTGGACCGTAGATGTCATCAAATATCTCCTCGTTCACATCGGGACATCGCTCAATCAGGTCATTCAAAATACGCTCCCTTCGATTGGATGGACCTAAAAGCCCTATGTAAGCAGGTTTTGCTTCTTTCAGAGCCATCAGGTATTTCAGATCTTTCGCATAGCTATGCGTCATCAGGACCATTGCCATTTGCTCGTCAGCAGTCTCCAATTCCAGATCTTCGGGATCACGTTTAATCAATTCCTGGCTTCCTGGAAAATCGGAAAGCTCGGTTCGACTTGATGATCCCACAATCACGGTGACTTCCCAACCTAAATGAGACGCCACAAGTGACAATTGAGCGGCATCGTGCTCCCCTCCGATAATGGTCAAGCGGAAACAAGGTTTGAGCGTCTGCACGAAAACCTTGATTTCAGGGCTCTGCTCACTCTTGTGAACCTCTTCCATCCCCTGGTTGAAGGAAAATGCACAACCTCTGTCAAAAATGATTTTAGAGCCCAGTCTGTCATATTCCCCGTGGTTCTTCACGTAAGTTGTTTGAATCTCGAAATCCTTGCGAATTCCGAGCTGCTCCTCAAAGCGCTTCAACATCTCCCCGGAAGGTTCGAACTTCTCAATCAGGATATGCAATACACCCTCGCAGCCCAACCTGTACCTGCCGTCATAACTCATCATCTTCGGCCGTCCGGTCTTGAACACACTTTGAGACTGCCTAAAGATCTCTTTTTCGACACACCCGCCACTGACGGCTCCGGTCATGTGGCCATTTTCATTGATCAACATCCTGACTCCGGGTCTTCGGTAGGAAGACCCATCCAATGCAACAACAGTAGCGACAACGCACTTCAAACCAATGTGCCGTGCGTTCAAATAGCCCTGAATAAGATTTTTGAACTCGTGTGTCATGAATATGGGTTGTATCTATCTTTTATTTGTCGGTTTCGCTATCAATTCGCCTGGGCTTTGGCATCCTCAATCATATCCTCATTCGCTGCAACGCCAATTTCAACACGCCTGTTCTTGGCCTGTCCTTCCTTGGTGCTATTGTCAAATCGAGGGCGGGTTTCGCCAAAGGCCTCAACCGAAAAACGATTTCCTGCCACACCTCTTGATTTGAGGTAGGTCACTACCGCGTCTGCACGCCTTTTGGACAATTTCATATTGTAGTTTTCATCCCCCACACTGTCGGTGTGCCCTTCGATCATGAGGTCGGTATCCGGAAACTCAAGGAAGACCTCGGCTACAGCATCCAGATTATCCTTGGCGGTATTTGTCAAATCGGCACTGTCAAATGCAAAACTAACACCACTTTTGTCGTCAAATATGATTTGAATTCCTTCTCCGACGCGCTTCACTTCCGCCCCGGGAACGGCCTCCTCGATGCGATCGGCTTGTTTATCCATTTTATTGCCAATCAGCGCTCCAGCCCCACCACCAACTACCGCTCCAATGAGAGCACCTGTCAGGTTACCTCCGATCAGCCCTCCAATCAGAGCCCCACCGGCCGCACCAGCTACTGCTCCTTTCTGGGTTTTATTTGAATTCTGAATAGCCGTGCATCCCAGGTTCAGGGATAAGATCAGCACAAGGCTAAGTCCGTAAATTGATATTCTTTTTAACATGATAAGTTCATTTAAGAGTTTTCTATGAGAAATTGTTATTGGTTAAATAGGCTTGTCTACAGTGCGAAATCTTCAGAGACCTTGGTAAAGCTCATCACGACGTCAAAAGGTTTGCCGTCATAGATAACCTCGACGCGCATCTCCATAGCATTGGCATCCAGACTGTCAATATTGCATCGATATCCTCGATTTGCAGGATCCAGGGGCTTGTTCTTTTCGTCCACATATTTGAACTGGAACTGGTAACTGCCGTCACCCGGTTCGTAAAAAGACCAGTGGATCCTTGAAGTTGCAGGTTCGCATTGGGACCCACCCTCGCCCGTCAGGGAGAATTTTCCGGAGCCATTGTTTGGGATAAACACCCATTCGCTTCCTTTGAAGCAAGGGGAGTCTGCCAGGTCGAACATTGTCGCCTTATACAGACCCTGTTCACCGACAAATCGGAGGTTTGTCACCTCCCAGGTGCCTTTGAGTGTTTTTTTACTGGGTTTGGCTGCAGAGTCGGTTTTTGTTGCCCCGCATGAGATCAAAAGAAATGAAATGAGGGAAAGAAAGAGTAATTTTTTCATCATCAGGTTGTATTAGGTTAATTTCTCTCAAATTTACTGAAAAAATACATTACCTGTAGACCTTCAATATCGGAGAAGTGACAAAACCTCCATTTCAAACCGCTCCTTGGGCAAAAATATCTGTTCCAGGTTCTTGGCAAAAGGAACCGGCGTGAGCGCGGAACCCACTCTTTTAATGGGAGCGTCAAGCGACTCAAAGCAATTTTCGGTTACCAATGCCGAAATATCGGACGCAATCCCACCAAACAAGGTGTCTTCATGAAGGATAATGAGTTTGCCTGTTTTTTTGACGGATTCAAAAATCGCCTCTTCGTCAAGCGGCTGAAGGGTTCTCAGGTCAATCAGATCTGCGCTTAGCTCGTGCTTTTCAAGGACCTCCAGAGCCCAGTGAACTCCCGCTCCATAAGAGACGACGGTCAGATCTTCACCCTCCCTGACAAGAGAAGCCTTTCCGAAGGGAAGCGTGTAATAATCTTCAGGCACATCCTGGTAAACGGATCGATACAAAAGCTTGTGCTCAAAAAAGAGCACCGGGTTCGGATCCTCAATCGCGGTACAGAGCAGACCTTTGGCGTCGATCGGAAAAGCCGGGTAAACCACCTTCAATCCCGGGGTTTTTGTGAACCATGCCTCATTGGTTTGGCTGTGAAAGGGGCCTGCTCCCACACCCGCTCCGCAGGGCATTCTGAGGACCACATCCGCGGGCTGACCCCATCGATAATGGGACTTGGCCAAAAGATTGATCACAGGATTGAAGCCCGAGGTAATGAAATCGCCGAATTGAAGCTCTACAATAGCTTTTTTTCCATTGACAGAGAGTCCGTAGGCTGCCTCGATCACGCCCGACTCGCTGATGGGGGTATTCCTGACCCTGTCTCTCCCGAATTCTTCGACGAAACCCTCAGTGATTTTAAATACACCCCCGTATTCGGCAATATCCTGACCCATGATCACGAGATCAGAATTTCGGGTCATGGATTGTTTGAGCCCTTGAGAAACGGCGTCAACCAATCGAATATTTTTGTATTTTGAATTTGATTCAATTAATTTAAAATCAAACTTTTTATAGACATCATTTAACTCTTCACTCAAAGTGGAGGAAACCTCTTCCTCATCAAAGACAAGTTGAAGATTGTCATTGATTTCCTGCGCAAAAGCCGTCTTTATCTCAACCTCTTCTTCCTCCGAAAGCACCTTTTGATTTCTGAGGAATTCCTGATAGTTCTCTATCGGATCGAGCTCAGCCCAACGCTCCATCAGCTCCCGGGGGACGTACTTGGTCCCACTTGCCTCTTCGTGTCCGCGCATTCGAAACGTTTTGAACTCCAGCAGCACCGGCCTCGGGTTCTTTCGCATGTTTTCTACAAGCTCCGAAACCTTACCATAGACCTCCACGACATTGTTTCCTTCGATGATATGACTTTCCATTCCGTATCCGATGCCTTTATCCGCAATGTTTTCGCAGGCAAATTGCTCAGAGCTCGGGGTTGACAGCCCGTAACCGTTGTTCTCGACGCAAAATAAGACGGGAAGCTTCCAAACGGCAGCCAGGTTCAAAGCCTCATGAAAATCACCTTCGCTTGTCCCACCTTCGCCGGTAAACACAGCAGTCACTTTTTTTTCTTTTCGGAGTTTGTCCGCCAGAGCGATTCCATTGGCTACACCCAACTGAGGTCCCAAATGCGAAATCATGCCTACTATCTTGAACTCCTGAGTTCCGAAATGGAAGGAACGGTCCCTGCCTTTTGTAAAGCCACCGGCCTTTCCCTGCCACTGGGAAAAAAGACGTCTCAAAGGAATATTGCGGGAAGTGAAAACACTTAGATTTCGATGTAAGGGCAAAATGTATTCATCGCTGTTCATGGCCAGGGTCACACCAGAGGCGATCGCCTCCTGCCCCATGCCGGAGAACCACTTTGATATTTTACCCTGCCTGAGCAGGATCAACATCTTCTCCTCGATTAGCCTCGACTTTAACATCGCCCTGTAAAGATCCAACAAACGTTCTGCATCCAGGGGATATCGGGTAAAATCAAAATGCATAAGCTTCAACCTTTTTTCAAAAAGAAATGAATGGTGTAAATGTAAGTGCAAAAAACGAAAAAAGACCCTTTTGATCAACAAAAGGGCCTTTGTAATTTGTTACGGTTTATTCACAATTAAAAGGAAATTTCCTTGAAAATCTGGTGCATCAGCCGTTTTTTGTCATTGATCACCTCCTCCAGCGAAATGGACGTTTCCGTCCTTTTGATTCCCTGAATCTTATCCAACCTGAAAATAATTTCTTTGGCATGCATGGTGTCTTTCGCTCTAATCTTGCAGAAGATAGAGAATTTACCTGTTGTCAGGTGCGCTACTGTAACCTCCGGGATTTCACGGACCGATTCTATAACCTGCTGCGTTTCAGATGAGTTCTCAAGAAACAAACCGACATATGCAATAAAAGTATAACCCATTTTATTGTAGTCCACACTCAAAGTTGATCCTTTGATCACACCTTCTTCCTCCATCTTCTTCACCCTAACATGAATTGTACCCGCAGAAACCAGTAAATTCTTGGCGATATCCGTAAAAGGTGTTCTCGCGTTCTCGATCAAAGCCTCTAAAATTTGATGATCAAGCTCATCCAATTTAAATTTTGACATAAGTAGTTGTTTATGGATTTTGCAAATATGATAAATATTTGATAAATAATTACATTATTCAACAAAAATATTCAAGTTTTAGTATACAAAATCTAAATAAATTCAATAGCTAGCCAATTCTCGGCATCCTCGCGAGAAGAAAAAGTCAAATGATCTCCTGAAACAATCTGATCGGCCCCATACCTCGACAGATCTCCAAAGCGATCAAGTGTTGGCTTAAATTGTAGTTGCCCATCGACAAGACTCTCTTTGAGATAAACGCCCAAATCTCCTCTTTCCTTGCCGATTCTAGCATTTTTTACGATGCGATCCAGGTATAATTTTTCATTGTTCGGAATCTCAAAATAGGTTTCGAAATTTGCTTTTAGGTCTCGCGCAATGTGCACCAGACCACTCACCAGCGCTAAAAAGGTGTATTTCCGGGTTTCTTTTCGTTGGTAATCACCCCGAAAGTGTCCTGACTCCACAAGTATCGTGGAATAGCCCATTCTTTGAAAGTTGTCTCCTGTGGCCGCAGGATAGAACTCATCTGTATACCTTCCAATACCAATGTTTAGTACATCCTTTAAAGAATCGAACATGGCAGCGATGACCTCCATAGTTTTGATCCGTCCCGGAGTGAGGGATCGTTCCTCATCCTCTGACGGGGCCAAAAAAGAAAGCGTTGCCGGTTTGGGAGGCGATCCAACGCTGAAAATGGTGCGCTGATCGTGCATATTAAAACAATAGTGAGGGTCAAAAGCCTTCAAAACTTCTTGAAGAAGAAGGCTCTCCGGGGCTTTCTTTTCCAAAACGTCCCGATTCAGATCTATACCCCGGGAATCGAGTCTCGAGTAGCGCTCAGCACCATCCGGATTAAGCATGGGAACCACGCATACCGTGCAACTATTGAGCAATTCATCCCTCAGGCTTTTTTGGCTCCCCGGATTCTCGAACCAGTTGAAAAAGTCCAGGACCGCTTTTGTGCCGGTCGATTCATTTCCATGCATCTGGGTCCAGATCAGAATCTTTCTTGTTCCGGAACCCAAAACCACTTTAAAGATGGGCCGAGATTCATAGGAATGCCCCAAAGTAGATAATTCGAACAAGGGCCCAAGATTTCTCAAAAGAGGTTCCAATTCGGAAAGAATCAATCTTCGGTCTTCTAGATTTGAAATGCAACCAGAATCGTGCCAGGCAGCTAGATTGGAAAGTTCTTCTTTGTTCATTTCACAAATGTAAACATTCAATCTTTTACAATTGTAAACAGTTACTTCGTACCCGTGATTAACATTTGTAAACATTCCTTTGCTTTCATAAGAGCCTGGGAGCTCGGGTTAATAACCAAATTTTATAGGTTTATACTTTAATGTATTAAAACATTGTTTTTCTGATTTTTAATTTAACTTACCTAAATAGTATATTAAACTACTTATCTACGCGATGATTACTTTGACTGTCTTTTGTCCAGGGTTTAATTTGTTTTAATTACATTTGTAAACAAGTTTACCTGTTACAATGATAAACAACACTGAATTTGCCGATCGCCTGAGAAGAATCATGGATCATTATCAGCTTTCCGGCTCCGCATTTGCCGAACGCATACAAGTGCAGCGATCGTCCATCTCTCATTTGCTGTCAGGAAGAAATAAGCCCAGTCTTGATTTTGTGATGCGGGTAGTCAAGGAATTCGACGAAGTAGAGCTCTATTGGCTTTTAAATGGAAAAGGGAATTTCCCTGACAACTCAATTGAGGCTGACAAGGCTCCTGCCCAGGAGGTTCCAGAAGCAAAGCTCACCAACAGCCCTGCTCCTGCTGCTGCTGCGGACAAAAAAGAAATTGAACGTATCGTGGTTTTCTACAGTGATGGCAGCTTCAAGTCCTACCTGCCCTGATTGACCATTTTTAGAATTTACTGCAGTTTAGTCAGACCGTCCTCAACGATTTTGACAAGGCTTTCCTTGTTTTCGTACGTAGAGGTTTTTTTGGCTTCCAGCACCTGGTAAAGAACCTGTTTTGCGATCTGATCGGCCCCATACTGCTTATACTGAATTCCAAGCTGCACAAAGGAATCCACGAGAATCTGGGTTGCCTCCTCATTGTCACTTCCGGCCACCCACTGAAAACCTTCCTTATAGATGTCCATCTTCTCCCTGTCTTCGGTAAAGAACATCCCCTGTACCAGGTTGTCGGCCACGAAAGGCGTCTCTGACTCATTCTCACTCATAATATAGACAGGAATCAAAGCGTCTTTCATACTTTCTTTCTCCATTTCATCCTGTACGCCCGCAGCATAATCCAGGGCCGCCTGCTCATCGGTCCAATACAATGCTTTCAATGCATTGACGCGCATTGCGCTGGATTTAGATGCCAAAGCCTCCTTAAACAGCGGAATGTAACTATCCCCATCGAAATCAAACAGTTTTTTAATGGCTTCGGCGCGAACCAGTGTCTCGGGGTCGCCAGTAGCCATTTTTTCAATTTTCTTCAGCATTTTTTTGCCATCAGGCTGAGCCAGATCGATGTTTTCGATCGCCATTTTTCTCAATCCGAAATACGGATCATCCAATGCCGCAACCATGACCGCATAGGCCTCAGGGTCATCCTGAACCAAAGAGAGCTTTTCAATAGCCTCATAACGTGCTTCGTATGTCCCTCCGTGGGTGTAAAGGTGCACCAGGTTCTCAGTTGTCTTGTCATCGGTCCATTCGGCCAGCAGAGTGCGATCTGCATCCACGTTGACCAGGCTTGGAGTCTTATCGTATTCGAAGGTGAATTGTTGCTGCTTCTGTTTTACCCAAACTTCATGGCGTTTCTTCTTGTCTCCCTCAAAAACCTCAATGGCCAGCGGAAACTGGAAGAGCTCTGCCTGGGTTTGCACAAGATCCACAGTTACCGTTTTGGCCTGCTCGTCATAGGCGTATTTGACCTCGATCTTCGGATGACCGTTGTTGAAGTACCACTGGTTAAAGAACCAGTTCAGGTCCTTGCCACTGACCTCCTCCAAAGCCAGCCTCAACTGATGGGCCTCACCCGTGCCATACATGTTCTCATTCAAATAGAGCTTGATTCCTTCTCGAAAGGCTTCATCCCCAAGGTAACTCCTCAGCATGTGCAGGATTGTACCGCCTTTGTTGTAAGAAACCGCGTCGAACATGTCCTCACGGCTGTTGTAATGGAAACGAACCAGGTCTTTCAGCTCGTTCTCCGGGTTCATATACCCCCTAATTTCCTTCTGCCTGTGAGCATCGGCGCGGTCTCTCCCGTATTTGTGCTCGAACCAAAGGTATTCGCTGTAATTGGCAAATGACTCATTGACGGTAAGATTGCTCCAGCTTTCTGTTGTGACGAGATCTCCGAACCAATGATGAAAAAGCTCATGCGCGATCGTGCCTTCCCAGGTGTTCTGATCCACGAGCTCACTGCCTGTCTGATAGGCCATTTCCCCGTGGATGACGGCCGTTGTGTTCTCCATGGCGCCGCTGACATAGTCACGACCCACCAGCTGGGCGTATTTCGACCAAACGTAGTCCACTCCGGTATAATCCGAGAAAAAATCGAGCATTTCTGGGGTCAATCCAAAAATTCCCCGGGCATAGGGCTCATATTCCTTCTCAACGTAATAGTCGACGTCGATATCTCTCCACTTGTCCTTGACGATACTGTACTCTCCTACGCCCATGAAAAAGAGGTACGGCGCATGCTTTTTGTCAAACTTCCAATAATCTGTGCGGGTTCCGTCGGAATTGTTCTTCTGCTCCTTTAAAAGGCCATTTGACAGGGTCACGTATTTAGCGGGAACCGTCATGTAAATTTCTTGAGAAGTCTTCTGGTTCGGGCTGTCAATGGTCGGAAACCAACAGCTGCTGGCCTCGGTCTCACCCTGTGTCCAGACCTGGGTAGGCTTGTTTGGGTTGGTCCCATCCGGATCGACAAAGTAAAGTCCCTTGGCCGAAGTTATGGCTGCACTGCCCTGTTGGGTCACCTCTTCGGGTCTCGCGGTATAGTCAATATAGATCGTATAGGAATCTTCTCGAGTATAGGTTTTGTCCAGATCGATTCGCAAAAGGTTGCCGTCATATTCGTACTTCAGATCTTTGCCGTCTTTCGTCACCTTGTGAATCAACATCGCCTTTGCATCCAGCTCCACCTCTTTAACGTCGTAAAAATGGGGTTTCAAGGTTATCCAGGCCTCTCCAAGCAGGTGCTGTTTGCTGAAATCAAAGCTGACCTTGAGTTTTGTGTGCACCAGGTCATTGATTTTTTCTCTCTCTGCGCGGTACTCCGGATTGATGGTTGGCGCGTCGTTGTTCTCCTGGGCCCGCATGCCAAAAGCGGCAAGGGCCAACACTAGTAGTAAAGTGAATCTCATGAAATGTTCGAAAATGTTTAACGAGCGCAAATATATGTGAATCTGCTGAAAACCACCCGTTAAAGGAAGGTTAAAACAAAAAAGGCCCGCGATGGGGCCTTTTCTGATTTTTCATTTTTTTTTCTTGCTTTAGTCGACTCCGATGTCGGAGAATATGTCACTGAGCTCTGCCAAAGCGGACCCATCTGCATCCAGGTTTTTCATGTCCTCCGCCATTTTCATGATCTTGGCCGGTTCCATCTTGTCACCCAATACGCGAGCCAGTGCAAAACCCTTGGAATCATCCGAGGCAAAGAGAATGAACTCATCGACAGCCTCGTCGCTACCCTGGTAATTGATCACAATGTTCATCCCTTCGTGCTTCATTCGCATCAACTCATTGTATTCGTCACTCTTCAGGATCTGCTTGACCTCCGCCCTCTGCTTTTCAAACTCCTCTCGATTTCCCTCATCGAGCTTGAAGGCCAACACATTCAATTTCTTGATCGTCTTCATTGTCTCCTTTGTTTCCTCAGAAGCGCTCTCACTCACGTCTACGATGCTTGCCGGAAGGTCAATGGCAATAAAGTCATTGCTCTCTTGTTTTTCCACGTAGTACTCCTGGATCGTTTTCTGGTTGTTGCAGGATGCCAACAGAAGCAGTCCAAGAATCGCTACACCAAATACTTTGATTGGTTTTCTCATGATCTCAGGATTTTTTTTCGTTTGCTTTCTCAAGGTGCTCTCCGCCGGGAAGGTCCATTTTCTGGGTCAGCTTAGAGATCTGTTTCAGGTCAATGTCACCCGTAAGTGAGATGATCACCGACTCCTTGTCGGAATTTTCGCCACCGTCTTTGACAAACATGAACAGCTCCTTGACAAAGTCTTCCGATTTCCCTTCTTTGACATAAATGATCACATTGCTTCCCCCGTCTTTGACGCGCATTAGCTCTTCGAGATTACCCGAGGCCAGGTATTTTTTAACCTCGGCCTCCATCTGCTTGGCTACCTCCGCACTTTCCGTGGCGAAAACCTTGAGTGATTCAATATTCTGGATCAGGGAGAGATACTCCTCGTCAGACTCCGAACCTATCTTGCTCATGAGCGAAAAGGCCTTTTGGTTGACGATGACCGAGGTCACCCCTTCAATGTCTTCGAACTTGTCGAATTGTGATTGAGCTTTTGCCATCCAAACCGACATGACCAAAACTGCTGCTAAAATGATTCTATTTATTTTCATGGATCTAATTATTTAATGATTTGTTATTCTGTGTGTTAATTTCAATTTTCTATCTGTTGCCCGTTATTCTAAGACGAAGACTTTACTTTGCGTATTCTCAAAGGTCTGAAGCTCTGCCATGGCACTTGTGCCTTTGTTGAAATTATCCAGCTGAGCAATGGCACCGGTGCCTTTGTTCAAACTTTTTGAGATCAATTCCAGGGCCTTTTGCGTTTCCTGGTAAGCCAATCTTGCCTCTTCTTTTTCGGCTTCGTTTTGTTGATACAAGCTGAACACGCTTACAAAGAACACGAGCATTGCAGCCACTGAAAGCCATCGTAAAGCAATGGTTTTACTACTTAATTTTATACTTCTATTGGAAGTCTCTAATGAACTTTCATTGAAGTAGTTGAACATATTCTTATGCTCAGCTAGATGAGTGGGAACATCTGATTGGGCAAAATAGTCTTTCAACTCCTTTTCCTCTTTCAGCGTGGTCTCTGCCTCGTAATACTTCTCCAATAATTTTTCAATCCTAGCTGATTCCATAATTCTGTTTTTTTGTGAATTGTTCTCGCAATGCCTTTCTCGCTCTTGAAAGCGCAACCCGTATTGCTGTGGGTTCCATGCCCATGATCTCAGCGATCTCATGGTATTCATAATTCTCAACATCCCTCAGCTGAACGATCATTCTCTGCTTCTCAGGCAGGTCATTCATCATTCGTTTGATGATGCTCGCCCCGTCACGGTATTCGACGTCCGATTGAAGCGTGGCATTTTCGTCCCTGTAGTTGCTGTGCACCAGGGTCAGATTCGATGCCCTCTTTGATTTCAACTGGTCGAGACAATAATTCTTGGTCATCATCATCGCATAGGCCTCAACGTTATCGTATTTCTCTATTTTCCCCTTGTTCTTCCACAGTTTAAAATACAATTCTTGGGTCGCATCTTCGGCTTCATCGGATGACACAAGAAGTCGCTTGGCCAGGCGATAAACCTTGTCTTTAAAAGGAAGAACAGTTTCTAGAAATTCTTTCTGGTTCATTGATTCTTATAAATCCGAATCGCTTTTCAAATATCGATTACACCCTTACGACGAGTCGGCATGAATTTTGTTACAAGCTAATTGAAAAATTAAGATTATTCTTATTATTGCATCGAATATGAACGTGGTAGGTGAAGAGGACATTGACTTTCAATTAAATGTTTAACTTATTTGATTAAAAGTTAAACATTATTTATTTTTGTGCAATAACTTGCTCGAAAGAATCCAATATTTCTCTTCAGCACTGAAAAAGACATTATGATCACACAAAACATTTTACCCACAACCCGCAAAATTCAATTTTCACTTATGGCACTCCTGCTTGCATTCGGTTGGGGTTGCAGCGACGACCTGCCGGACGAAGTTGCCGAAGAAATTGTTGAAGAGGAATTGGTCATAAATAATGAAATCACGGATTTCATTTGGAAAGGAATGAATGAGAATTATTATTGGCAGGCTGATGTAGCTGATCTTCGCGATGAAAAAGATGACAATTTCGAGAATTATGCCAATTTTTTGAATTCGTTCGCAGATCCTCAGGAATTTTACGAATCGTTGATCTATCAGCCCGGTGTATCCGATAGATTTTCATTTTACATTAACGATTATCAAGATTTTGAAGAAAGCAGACGAGGCGTGGGAGATTCTTTTGGATTTGATTTCGGCTTAGTTTTGCTCTGTGAAGATTGTACAGAGGTAATTGGATACATCAAATATGTTGTTCCGGATTCCCCCGCCTCGGATGCAGGTTTGAAGAGAGGGGATCTGTTTTCGGTTTTTAACGGTGTTGAGCTCGATGTGAACAATTTCCGTGTGGTCAATGCATTTTTTACCGATGACCAGATTTCTTTGGGACTTGCTACCATTGAAGGTGGAGCCAAACAGCCTGACGGAGAGGAAAGACTGCTGGTGATTCGTCCGGTCATTGAAAACCCGATTTTTTCAGCTCAGGTCTTTGAGGATGGACAAGGCAGAAAAGTAGGATATCTGATGTACAAGAGATTCAGGTACACCTTCCATGAGGAACTCAATGACGTATTTGGATTTTTCAAAAGCCAGGGCATACAGGATCTTATTTTGGACATGCGCTACAATCCGGGAGGAACCACCATTACGGCAGCATTCCTGGCCAGTATGATTTACGGCGAGGCGGGTCCCAATGAAATTTTTTCCAAGGTCATACACAACAGTAAAATCGCAGATGAGAATTTTGCCTATCCGTTTTTCAATGAGGTATTTTTATATGATAAGGACACCGGGGAGTATTTAAGTGAAATCCCCATGAACCGGCTTACCGGACTGTCTAAGTTATATGTTATCACAACTGAGGAAACGGCATCCTCGAGTGAGCTTGTCATGAATGGCCTGTCGCCCTTTTTGGACATTGTTCAAGTAGGCACAACGACATTTGGTAAAAATGTTGGCTCCTTCACCTTATATGACTCGCCAAGTTTTGGTCCGCAAAACGTGAATCCAAATCATACGGTGGCCATTCAACCCATCACCTTTAAGATTTTCAATAAAAACGATGAAAGTGATTACACCCAGGGTTTTACTCCCGATTACGAGGTCATAGAGTTTGTTTCGGAAATGAGAGCTTTCGGTGATCCTGAGGAACCTTTGCTCCAGGCCACATTGGGGATAATTGCCGGTGATATGTCAAAATACAATGAATTGAAATCCAAAAACGTATTTAGAAAGGAGCTTTTCAAAACCTATGATTTCAAACCTTTTGAAACGGATATGTACCTCTTACCCGATGAGCAGAAAAAGTTTAAAGAATAATAACGTGAAAATAAATTTAAACCCGCTTTACTCGCTATTTATCGTTCTCAGCCTGGTTTTTGTTTGGAGCTGCAACGACGATGATGATATCACTGAAATTGTAGATCCCAGCCTTGAGAACCTTGAGATTCAAGACTTCATTTGGGGAGGATTGAATTTATATTATCTGTGGCAGCCGAATGTTGCCAATCTGGCGGATAACCGATTTAATTCTGAAAGTGAATATGTCGAATTTTTGCGCTCCGAACCGGTTCCGGAAGACTTTTTTGAAAGTCTGCTTTTCCAAAGGGGGGTGATCGATCGAGACAGCTGGATCGTTGACGATTATGTGGAACTCGAAAACAGTTTTGTGGGAATCTCAAAAAGCAATGGTGTTGACTTCGGACTTGCCCGCATTTCTGACGCGTCAAATGACATCCTGGGATATGTGCGATACATTATGCCGAATTCGGATGCTTCGGACAAAGACATCCGTCGAGGTGACTTCTTTACCCAGGTGAATGGAACGCAACTGACCATTGACAACTACCGTGATTTGTTGTTTTCGGAGAATGACACCTACACACTGAGCCTGGCCTCGATTGAGAATGGCGCTCTGGTCCCCAATGGTCGCAGCGTGGAGCTGACAAAATTTGAGTACAATGAAAACCCGATTCTGATTCGTAAAACCTTCAACGAAGGTGGCAAAAGGATTGGGTATTTGTTGTATAATTCATTTTCAGGAGGTTACGATACGGAGTTGAATGCTGCATTTTCAGACTTCAAGAACGAAGGTATCACCGACCTGATTTTGGACCTGAGATATAATGGTGGAGGGTTTGGATACGTAGCTGAATATCTCGGGAGCATGGTTACAGGTCAGTTCACAGGCGAAATTTTCTCAAAAGACAGATGGAACCCGAAAATCCAGGCCGAATTCGAAGCCTTCGATGAGGAATTGCTCGTAGAGAGATTTCCCGGAAAATTAAGAAATGGTGATGATATTGTGGGTTTGAATTTGAATCAAGTTCACATCATTGTCACAGGTAGTTCCGCCTCGGCAAGTGAATTGATCATAGCAGCTCTGGAACCTTACATTGGAGTAACGACGATTGGGACCAAGACCTATGGCAAGTATACAGGATCGGTCACCCTTTATGATTCTGAAAATTATACAAAAGAAAATGTCAACCCCGATCATTTTTATGCCATGCAACCCATTGTTCTTGAATATACGAACAGTATAGGTCAAAATGGCAAGGATGGCTATGATCCGGATATAGAGCTTCAGAGAGAATATTACAGATCTGGGTGTTTTGGGAGATCGTAATGAACCTCTGTTGAGCACAGCCATTGACAATATTACCGGAGCGGCTGCCAAATTTCAAGATTCGAAGATTCCTGTTTTTGAATTAATCTCCAATAGCAAGCTGTTCACGCCCATGGCGGATAGACTGATTATTGACAAACCAGAATTTCAAGAAGCTTTAAAGGGCCTGCGAAAGAAAGACAAATAATCGGGATATGCGAATCGATAAGTATCTCTGGTGCACGCGCTACTTCAAGACCCGAAGTCTGGCCACGGATGCTTGTAAAAAGGGACATGTCAAATCCGGTGGTGATAGCGTAAAGCCTTCTCGGGATGTATTCCCCGGTGACCAATTGGTGATTCGAAAAAACCAGATCAATTACGAGCTTTTGATTCTCGACATTCCGGCAAACCGGGTTGGAGCGAAACTGGTTGATCTTTACCGCAAGGACATTACGCCGCCGGAAGCCTTCGAGAACCAGGAAATACTGAGATACTCCCGGGATTTTTATCGAAAGAAAGGAACCGGCAGGCCCACAAAAAAGGATCGGCGCGACTTAGACTCTTATGCTGATGATGAACACGAAGTTTGATTCCCAATACTGGACGGCAAAATACGAGACCAAGCAGCTTGGCTGGGACATGGGTTCGGTTTCCCCTCCCTTGAAACAATACGCCGATCAACTGGACGACAAAGACATTTCCATCCTGATTCCGGGTGCAGGAAATTCCCATGAGGCCGAATATTTGCATGCCATCGGTTTCTCAAACGTTGATGTCCTTGACATCTCAACGGCACCGCTAGAAAACTTTCAATCCCGGGTTCCGGATTTTCCTGCGGAGCGGCTGATCAGATCGGATTTCTTCAAATGGGAGAAGAGTTATGACCTCATCCTGGAGCAGACCTTCTTTTGCGCCATCGAACCCAGGCTCCGAAATGCTTACGCCCAAAAGATGCATGAGCTTCTGAATCCGAAAGGAAAGCTGGTCGGTTTGTTTTTCGACTTCCCATTGACGGAAGCCGGACCGCCATTTGGAGGCAGTTACCAGGAATACTTCAACACCTTTGAAAAATGGTTTGACATCCGGGTTCTGGAGCGCTGTTATAATTCGATCAAACCGCGCTCGGGCAATGAACTTTTTCTTATTTTTGAGAAGAAAATTCACCTCGATGAGCAGATCAATCATACTGAACGACCAGCAGATCCAAGATAAGATCCGAAGGATTGCCTATCAGATCTATGAATCCAACACCAAGGAGAAGGAAATCATCCTGGCTGGCATTCAGCAAAACGGTTATATTTTGGCCCAGCGAATTGCCAAAATGCTCAGTGACATTTCCCCTATTGAAGTAAAGCTCTGTGAGGTTCTGATCGACAAGAAAAACCCGAGGAGCGAAGTTTCCACGAGCCTGGAAGCGTCAGCCTACAAGAATAAATCTCTTATCCTTGTTGACGACGTTCTGAATTCAGGCACCACCCTGATCTACGCCGCACGTCATTTTTTGGACGTTCCCCTGAAACGTTTCAAGACCGTGGTCCTGGTGAACCGCAACCATAAAAAGTATCCGATCAAGGCAGACTTCAAAGGCATATCCCTTTCCACCTCGATGCAGGAACATATATACGTAGAGTTTAACAAAGCGGATTCTGTTGCCTATCTGGACTGATAGATCTCGGAGGCGATCAGCTCCGGTTTTTTACCATCGATAGCAATGATGTTTTCAGCCTGTTCATAAAAATTTCTTCTCTCGAACAGATGCTTGGCGATGAATTCGGTGAGCTGTTCTTCACTCAAGCTGGCTATAAGCGGTCGGTGATCCTTTTCTTTAATCAAGTCTTTCTGAAAGTGTGCCTATGCTGGCTTTGAGATAATAGGAATCCGAGTGTTCAAGGATGGCATCCATGTTGTTTGCATAGCAGGGCGTTCCTCCACCCAGGGCGAGCACAAAATGCTCATTCGAATTGAGTAACTCGAGCAGATACGCATTTTCTCGTTTACGAAAATAGATCTCACCTTTGGTCTCGAAGATTTCCGGAATGCCAAGACCTTCTTTCTCTGATATGTAATCATCCAGGTCGATAAATGGCAAGTCTAGTTTCTCACCTAAAATTTGACCGACAGTAGACTTCCCACTGCCCATGTATCCCATGAGAGTAATCTTTGTAATTCCTTGATTCATAGTTCAATATAATGACTGCAAATATCTTTATTTTTTTTTTAAAAAGCCTTGTTTTATTAATAATTGATAGTATCTTTGCATCCGACTTAAATGACCTGGTAGCTCAGTTGGTAGAGCATCTCCCTTTTAAGGAGAGGGTCCTGGGTTCGAGACCCAGCCAGGTCACAAAAATTTCAAGGTTGAATCCGTCTCAATGGCGGATTTTTTTTAGCTTTGCAAACACGTTTAAGCACACGTGGCGGAATTGGTAGACGCGCTAGGTTGAGGGCCTAGTGTTCGATTTAGAACGTGCTGGTTCGACTCCAGTCGTGTGCACAAGAGCAGGTCGCGTAGCTCAGCTGGATAGAGCATCTGCCTTCTAAGCAGACGGTCACAGGTTCGAATCCTGTCGCGATCACAGATGAATGAAAAAAGCCCGGCATGTGCCGGGCATTATTTTTTTGGAGCGACCGTAGAAACTTCAGTTTCGTAAGGGAGCGACAAAAAATAAAGACGAATCTGTCGCCAGGCAGATTCAGGGCTTTTCTATTCTCGAAATGGGATCGAAAGGATCACGCCAGTAATCAGGATCGAATCACGACAGTAATCCTGAAAGGGATCGAAAGGATCACGACAGTAATCTTGATTTAGAATCCGGCAAAAACTGACCGAAAGTGTAGTTTATTGAGAATATCTCATTTTCTAATTTTTTTGTTCAAGTTTCTCCCAGCCTTACTGTTCTCTTAATTAAACAATTGTGATTCACGGGTTTATAATTTTCAATAAATCTAATTTTCTTTCATTCGTACACCCATTATTTCGTATTTTAGTACTATCCAATTCTTGAAATGATATAAATACTGGGTAAAAATTTCGGATTCATCATTTTTGAATTCCACATTTCAAGGATTGCCTATCCTTTCAAAATCAATCGAACTTTCAGCCATTGAGCTAAGGGCTGATCTGTTATAAGTATGTCTCTGCTTAATGAATATGGGACATATTGGAGTTTATCATAACTAAAAAGTAATCTAATGAAGAACACAATTGTACTCCTTCTTCTTTTCTGCTTTACCCTTGCCGGATTCTCACAAGTCGACAAGGTCTCAGTCGTCAAGAATTCCGACGGAATGAAACTGGTGGTAAATGGCGAAGACTTCATGATCAATGGTATGAATTGGGACTACATCCCAATTGGAAAGAACACGGTGAATGCGAATTTCTGGAAAAACCCGGATGACGTCATCAAAGCCGGGCTGGACACTGAAATGTCTTTGCTTAAAAACATGAATGTCAATGTCATCCGACAATACACGGGTGTTCCTGCAAAATGGATCAAATACATCTATGAAGAATATGGAATTTACACCATGCTCAACCACTCTTTCGGTCGCTATGGACTCACCTTGAATGGCATTTGGACACCGGTTACCGATTACTCTGATCCGGCGACCCAGAAATTGCTCATATCCGAAATTGAACAATTGGCAGCCGACTACAAAGACACCCCTGGCCTTCTGATGTACCTTTTGGGTAATGAGAACAACTACGGCTTGTTTTGGGCAGGTGCCGAAACCGAGGATTTCCCGGATGATGAGCAAGAGAAGCAATTTGTCGGAGAAAAACGCGGAAGACCCATGTATCGCCTGATGAATCAGGCATCCTTAAGAATGAAGGCCATCGACACCTCGCACCCGGTTGCCCTATGTAATGGTGACGTTCTGTTTATCGACATCATTGCTGAGGAATGTAAAGATGTGGACATCTACGGAACGAATGTCTATCGCGGTGTCTCATTTGGTGACATGTTCGATGTAGTGAAGGAAAAGCTCGATATGCCGGTGATGTTCACAGAATTCGGAGCGGATGCCTTCAACGCCATAGAGCTGAAAGAAGATCAAAAGTCCCAGGCATATTATATGGTAGGCAACTGGAAAGAAATCTATGAGAATGCTGCTGGAATGGGAAAAGTCGGAAACTCCATCGGGGGATTCACTTTTCAATTCAGTGACGGATGGTGGAAATACGGTTTTGATGACAGGGAAAATGCCGATGTGCACGACACGAATGCTTCCTGGGCCAATGGTGGATATTCCATCGACCTTGAACCCGGTGAGAATAACATGAACGAAGAATGGTTTGGCATTTGTGCCAAGGGCCCGACTAACGAAAGAGGCTTATACGATCTCTACCCCAGGGCGGCTTACTATGCCCTAAAACAGGCACATGAGCTCAATCCCTATGCACCTGGAGTAACTTATGAAACGATACAAGAGCATTTTGAAAACATCGATTTGATGGATGCCATGTTGAGAGCTAGAGGTGACAGGGCAGCCCGTGGAGTTGAAAGTATCAGCAAGATACGTTTTAGCAGGTTGGAAGCCAAGTTTACGACATTCAGTACCGGGGGCACACTCCTTACAACCCCTGATGACCCGGATCCGGAGAGCACAACGTTCCCGAGAGAATTGGGATTTGACCACATGCAGTCTTATTTTATCGGTGTCGAAGGACGCCCCACTTCAAACTTGCGGGCCAATGTCACGGTGAATATCCTGGGGAACGTAGCCGATAACCCGATTGATGAGATCTTTTATGAAACACGAGGTCGAACGACATCCATAAATGTGAGAACGTGGATGTAGACATGACCAACGTCAACAATGTTGACGTATATGATGCAGACTTTGAATGGGACGCCAAGGATATCAAGGTTCACGGTTTTTACAGGACCGGGCATTATCACTGGGGCTATGAAGGTGATTTCTTCGGCCTGTACCCTGAGGCCAATTACGGGCCAAACCTGGATCTTCTACAATGGTGAGATCAGCGGCATTGAGTTCGATGGAAAAGGAGTCGATGAAGGGTTTGAAAGCCGCTTTCGCCCCCAACTCTGGTGGGGGAGCGAACCCGGCGTTTCTTTTGAAATACGGAAGAACCTTCGGAAAATTCGATGTCACGGCCATTTACCATCAGGACGTCGATGAAGCGGGTACGGCCCAGACCAGCTTTTTCATCCCGCTGCCCAAAACACGTAGGGTTTCCTTACACGTAAAAAGGGAAGTTGGGAAATTTGGCTTGGAAGTGGGTGGATTATGGGCAGGAGATCCTCTGAAACGGCCGTGAGTTTCAATTCACCGAAGAAAACCCGAATTACGATCCGACCAACCCGGAAGACTTTCCGAAGTACGTCATTTACACCGATGAGGTGAATTCGGATGACAATTGGGGAGCCAAAGCGAAAATAACTTACACGGGCGGAGCCTTCAACTGGTACGCACAGGGGGGTGCCCAGGGGATCGTGGCCCGAGGGGGTGCAGACCTCACCAGAACTTTCACCGGTTGGAGACTCAAGGATTCGGGAGACGGAAACCAGACCTACTTCTTGACCGGTTTTACTGTCGGTATCGACAATTGGCAAATAGCGCCGAACTTCCTTTGGAGAAAGCCTATCGTCGGGGCGATTCCAAACGATGTGCAGGCCCCGGGCAGACTGAGAAACATTCAGGACGATCCGTTTGCTGTCCGCACGGGCAGCAGAGAAACCGTCGGTGGTGAATTATTGCTCACTTTCGACCCCACCCCTGCAACATGGATGTACGAATGGGACAATGATCGGGCGGAAGACGCTCCTTTTGCCATGAGTGCAGGTTTTGTTTTCAGGCATCATCCCACTGCTATGGATGCCGCGATTGGTTTCCTAAGTGACAGAACTCCATTTGCCTTTCCAAACTCGGCACCCGCCCAGGACCTCTGGGAGAGCAATATCCGAATGGTCTCCAAGGCGAGTCAGGATCTCGGCCTGGTGGCCAATGTTTATTTTGGCAACGGACAGGCCCGTGGTGATGATCCGAGAGTGATAAATCGCGTGGGAGGCGACATCAGGCTCATTTACAAAAAAATGAGAGTAATCAGTGAGATCAAATTCAACGACTGGGGGCCCTATGACTACCATCGTGATTTCAACCTAACATTTCCCACTCAGTTGATGCTTGATATTTCAACCTCCCTGGGTAAACCGGACTGGTTCATTTTGCCCAATACGATGATTGGCATTCGAGGTACCTGGCGTACACTTGATCAATACTCGAATCGATACCTCCCAAATGAGGCGGCCGAATTTGCAGATGAGCCGATCATTAGTCCTGTAGGATTTGAGAATGGAACAGAGTGGGAAATCAGAACCTACATTCACATAAACATTGGAAAATAAAAAAATGGATACAATGAAAAACAGAACATTTCTTTATTTCAAGAATACGTTGATCACGGGTGCTATTTTTCTCTATTTACCAGTTGTGAAAGAGAATATTCAGACCAGGTCGAATTTGCAACTTATCCAAATAGTCCCGAGATATTTATCGATGGATTCAGCGGAGGGCTGGAATATTTTCCTTTTGACGGATCGAAACTCGATGCATTTACCGTTGACACGGACGTAAAATATAGCGGAGATGCTTCGATGCGTTTCGATGTGCCTAACGTTGGCGATCCCCTCGGGCTCTTTTGCCGGGGCTATTTTCCCCGATTACGGAGGACGGGATTTATCCGGCTATGATGCCCTCACCTTTTGGGCCAAAGCAACTAAGGCGGCTTCCATCAATGAAATCGGATTTGGAAACGACTTTGAAGAAAACAGATATCTGGTCACCAAGACCAATTTGCGCATCGGAACCGGATGGGAGAAATATGTCATCCCGATTCCGGACCCATCGAAGCTGGTAGTTGAAAAAGGCATGTTCTGGTATGCCGAAGGTCCGGAAAACGGAGATGGTTACACCTTTTGGATCGATGAGCTGAAATTTGAAAAGCTGGGAACCTTGGCCCAGCCACAACCGGCTATCTTCAATGGTCAGGATTTGCAGGCGGATGCTTTCCTGGATATCCAGGGGTTGATTCCACGCGAAGGTCTCACACAAACCTTCAATCTTTCAAATGGCGCCAACCAAACAGTAATCGCTGCCCCTTCATATTTCTCATTCCTTTCTTCTGATGTAGATGTGATCCAGGTGAGCGAGTTGGGTGTAATTACACCTGTTTCCACAGGTATCGCAACCATTACAGCTACTCTTGGAGCTGTCAAAGCCCAAGGTTCTGCGACTTTGGAAGTTCAGGGAGCATTTGACTTTGCGCCGGTCCCACCGGAGCGCAACCCAGACGATGTGATCTCTATTTTCAGCGACGCCTATACCAATGTGCCGGTAGATTTTTACAATGGATTCTTTGACGGACAAACCACAACCGGTGGATCGGTAAGAATAGATGAGGATAATAATATCATTTTGTACGAAAACCTGAATTTTGTGGCCACAAGTTTTACAAACCCTACGGTTAATGTGTCTCAAAAGACATTTTTTCACGTAGATATCCGAATTGATGAATCCATTGATCCGGGAGATACGGTGCGTTTTGAACTGATTGATTTCGGACCCGATGGCGCATTTGGAGGGGGCGATGATACGGGTGGAGCCATAACTTATGCCAGTGGGCAACTGGAAACTGGCAATTGGATAAGTTTTGACATCCCATTAACCGACTTCTCAGAAACAACGGGAGGTGGATTGAGCGGTTTTGTCAATGGTGCCAAAGCCAACGTCGCTCAGATTGTATTTGCCTCAGGAGGAATTTCAACCTTGTTTGTGGATAATATGTATTTCTATTCCGAGTAGTTCAGAAAAAACAAATGACAATGATTAAGATAAATCAGATAAAAATGAGAATGCAAACACGGCGACCATCACATTTGAAATTGAATCATATGTGGTGAGGGGTTTGCCAAGTTTACCCTTCTCCTTGCGGTTCTAGTTGCGACTGTTGGATGTTCCTTCAGTGAGGAACAAACGGTGACAAATTTTAACCAGATTACAATGCAGGATGAATTCGACACGGATGGCCCACCAAATAGTGCAATTTGGGATTACAACATTGGAACGCGTGGAGACGGTTGGGGAAACAACGAATTGCAATACTATACGGATCGTCCCGAAAATATTGTGGTTCAAAATGGCTACCTGCTAATAACAGCCCGGAAGGAGAATTTTGAAGGATCTTCCTATACTTCTGCCCGAATATTGACGCAAGACAAGTTCGAACAGCAGTACGGTCGATTCGAGGCACGTATCAAGACGCCTTATGGCCAGGGCATGTGGCCTGCTTTTTGGATGCTCGGTGCCAACTCCGATGAAGTCATCTGGCCCGGATGCGGTGAAATTGACATCATGGAGGTTCGCGGTCAGGAACCCACGATCCTTTTCGGAAGTGTTCATGGCCCCGGATACTCGGCCGGCCAGGCGATAACGAAAAGGTACGATCTGGTCAATGAGCGCGTTGACTCCGATTTTCACGTCTACGGAATTGAATGGGGACCCAATTATGTGAATTTCTACGTCGACGATGTGCTGTACAATCAGATAAGGCCGAGTGACCTTCCCGACCCGGAGAATTGGGTCTTTGATCAACCCTTCTACATCATCATCAATTTAGCGGTAGGCGGCAGCTTTGTCGGACCACCCAATGAAGAAACCGTATTCCCGCAGACCATGCTCGTGGACTATGTGCGGGCCTATAAATATAATGGAAGCAATTAATCACAAAAGACTATGAAACAATTACTCAAAATATCCAGTAAGCTATCGGTTTGGATCCTTGTAATTTTCCTTGCGGGATGCACCGACCAAAATTTTGAAGACTTGCCGCAGGTTGAATCCTCATTCACCTACTCGATCAACGAGGATTCCGGAACGGTTACGTTTTTCAATGTATCCAAGGAGGCAACAAGTTACATATGGGATTTTGGAGATGGCACCACTTCGAGAGAGAAGGATCCGATAAAAACCTACGCGAGCAGTGGCACCTACAAAGTGACCCTGGTGGCATCCAATCAAGCGGGAGCCTCAAACACCTTCGAGGATGAAATCTCCCTGGTAATTAAAAAAGTGGCTTCCCTTCCGATCACCTTTGATGATGCGAATGTGATTTATGACGTGGAGACCTTTGGAGGAGCTTCCTTCCAGATCGTTGAGAATCCGGATGTTTCCGGCTCCAATGACAAAGAAGGCAATGTAGGTGAAATCACCAATGGCGGCAATGAGTTTGAGGGTATTTTTGTCGATTTGGGTGAGCCGATCGACCTGTCAGACGAGAAAACCATAACCATGAATTTCTGGTCGGAAGTAGCCATAGATGTATTGTTGAAACTGGAAGAAGGAACAGGAGCTGCCATTGAGACCACAGCCACCCATACGGGTGCCGGATGGGAAGAGATCTCATTTACCTATGACTCTTCAGAGTCTTATTCTCGTCTGACTCTCTTTGCGGATGGTCCGGGTAAAACCGAAGGTACATTCTACTTTGACGACATAGAGCAAGTTGAAGGAGACGGTGGCGGTGGACCCGAATGCGTCGCAGAGACCAGCCAGTCGCTGGATGCAGCTGACTTTGATTTGACCTTCCAGACCGATCCGGGAGACTTTCATAGGCTCATTCGGAGGGAACTACAGCTATATCGACAACCCGGACTTTGACAATGCGGTGAACCCATCGTGCAAGGTCGGTCAGATCGATCGAAACGGCGAGCAGTTCGCCAATACCCAGATCGAGTTTGACTCCAAGTTCGACTTCAACAACAACTCCGGGTTCAAACTCAAAGTGTGGTCACCCGCAGCCGGCACCAACGTGCTGGTCAAGCTCGAAGACAAAGCAGATCCCGGAATCAACGTAGAAGTCGCCCAGGTGACCACTACGGCCAATGCCTGGGAAGAGCTCACCTTCGACTTTGCTCCGGGTGGGAAAGCGGCAAGCACGACAAGATCATCCTGTTCTTCGAAGCTCGAACCAGGCGTAGTGGAGACCTACTACATCGATGACTTCCGACTCTACGGTGACGGCGGTGGCGGAGGACCCGAATGTGCTCCGGAAACCAGCCAGTCGTTGGATGCAGCTGACTTTGACCTGACCTTCCAGACCGATCCGGGAGATGCCATAGGCTCTTTCGGAGGCAATTACAGCTACATCGACAATCCTGACTTTGACAATGCGGTGAACGCTTCGTGCAAAGTCGGTCAGATCGATCGCAACGGCGAGCAGTTCGCCAATACCCAGATCGAGTTTGACTCCAAATTCGACTTCAACAACAACTCCGGGTTCAAACTCAAAGTTTGGTCACCGGTAGCCGGCACCAATGTGCTGGTCAAGCTCGAAGACAAAGCCGATCCTGGAATCAACGTAGAGGTGGCCCAGGTGACCACCACGGCCAATGCCTGGGAAGAGCTCACCTTCGACTTCGCTCCGGGTGAAAGCGGCAAGCACGACAAGATCATCCTGTTCTTCGAACTGAACTCCGGCGTAGTAGAGACCTACTACATCGATGACTTCCGACTCTACGGTGACGGCGGTGGCGGTGGTCCCGAATGTGCGCCTGAGACCAGCCAGTCGTTGGATGCAGCTGACTTTGACCTGACCTTCCAGACCGATCCGGGTGATGCCATTGGCTCCTTTGGCGGCAATTACAGCTACATCGACAACCCTGACTTTGACAATGCGGTGAACCCATCCTGCAAAGTCGGTCAGATCGATCGCAACGGCGAGCAGTTCGCCAATACCCAGATCGAGTTTGACTCCAAGTTCGACTTCAACAACAACTCCGGGTTCAAACTCAAAGTCTGGTCACCGGTAGCCGGCACCAACGTGCTGGTCAAGCTCGAAGACAAAGCAGATCCCGGAATCAACGTAGAAGTGGCCCAGGTGACCACCACGGCCAATGCCTGGGAAGAGCTCACCTTCGACTTCGCTCCGGGTGAAAGCGGCAAGCACGACAAGATCATCCTGTTCTTCGAACTGAACTCCGGCGTAGTGGAGACCTACTACATCGATGACTTCCGACTCTACGGTGACGGCGGTGGCGGAGGAGAATTGGCGAAATTCCCTCTAGACTTTGAAGATGGCGTTCTTTTCTTTACGGCATTTGAAGGTGCAACAGCGGCCGTGATCGATAATCCGGACGCCAATGGAAACCCTTCGTCGAAAGTTCTGGAATTGGTCAAACCCGCAGGCGTGAGATTCTTTGCCGGAATCAATTCCGATCAAACGTTGAATGGCCCATCGATAGACCTTGCCAATGGTTTCATCTTCAAGGTTAAAGTTTGGTCACCCAAGGCAGGAATTAATGTTCGCATGCGACTGGAACAGGAACCCGGGGTCATTGATCCACCGGCTTATGAACTGTTCCAAACGGTTGACACGGCAAATGAATGGGTCACACTGACGTTTGACTTCTCGACGACTCCGGCACAAGACACATTTGTATATACCCGACTGGTGCTCAACACCGACTGGGATACGGATCCCGCAGGAGGAGAAACGTATTATATCGATGACATAACCCAAGAGTAAGTGGGAAAAACAAGGTGGGGGTGATTCACCTGCAACAGAAAAAAGGTTAGCGAAATTTTCGCTAACCTTTTTTTATGTATTCAAGTGACATGTAATTGGTCTGCGTATCACATGACTCAAACCTCTCATTAAAGCCTGTAAACCAAGGCATTGATGTTCATCCCGGCGCCTACAGAGGCGAATACAACGAGATCTCCGGCTTTGAGATCGTGATTGTCCATTTTATCCTTGAGAATAAGGTCAAGCAAGGTAGGTATGGTCGCGACAGAAGCATTACCGAGCCATGAAATGGTCATTGGCAGGGTGAATTCAGGGATCTCATCGAGGCCGTACAATTGATAAAGTCGCTCAATGATCGCATCGTCCATTTTGCCATTGGCCTGGTGGATGAGGACTTTTTTGACGTCCCGCACGTGCACATTGCATTTGTCGAGGCATTCCTTGATCGCCTGGGGCACATGCTCCAGAGCATATTGATACAGCTTCCGCCCCTTCATTTTCAGGTAGATGTCTCCGTGATTTTCGAGATCAGGATTGTAAGACTTTCCCATGTAGAGCATCTCAGAATGCAGTACGGTGTCGGATCGGGTGTTATGAGCCAGAATCCCGAAAGGGAAATTGTCATTCTTACGAGCCTCCAAAATTGTTGCTCCCGCTCCGTCTGCATAAAGCAAGCTGTCCCGATCATGAGGATCACATACTCGTGACAACACATCTGCCCCGATCACCAGGATTTTTTTTGCATCACCTGATCTGATATAGTAATCTGCCTGGATGATTCCCTGAAGCCATCCCGGGCAACCGAAAGGAAGGTCATATGCGATGGTGCGCGGGTTTTTAATTCCCAGTTTGTGTTTGACACGGGCCGCTAAGGATGGAACGATGTCCAATGACCTCACATCCTCTTTAACATCTCCAAAATTGTGGGCCACAATGATATAATCGAGCTCTTCAGCATTGGTTTTTGACGACTCGATCGCTTTGAGTGCTGCGTAGTAGGCGATGTCGGAAGTTACCAAGTCATCTGTGACATACCTTCTCTCTTCAATGGCGGTTATCTCCAGGAATTTTTCAATGATCTCCCGGTTTGATTTATCGAGTTTCTTCCCGTTGGAATCGTAAAACTGATGGGTCAGAAAATCCTCATTTTTTATGCGTCTGGAAGGAATATAGCTTCCTGTGCCAACAATAGCGCTGGCGGTGCTTCTAATCATTATTCATCAATTGTTTCATTATAAAGCTACAATTCTCGAAAGGTGAACTTTCGAATTTTATCCTTCGAAGTGCAGCTTGAATTCATTACAACACCAAGACGCCAATACTTTGACGACTGAACCGTTCGCCCAGAATATTGAATTATTTCAACCGAACAGTATCACCAGGCTGGCGGATATGCCGATAAAATACATCATTAATTCCAGATACCCCTTTCCCTGGATCAGTTTTTCAAATTTGTCTGTTGTACTCTCTTTAGAATCGTGTGTTGGTGTAAAAGTCCCCATCGGAATAAAATTTTTAATATCGAGTAAAATTATCCCACCTCCAGTGAAAGGAAGATGACAAAAGTCACTCGGTAACAAATGTTGCACAGGGAAGTAGTTAGGGGCGCCAAGTGCTGAAGCTCGAGGCTGGGAGGCCGGCCTCGTTGAACAAATTCGAAACGCTTGTGTTTCCCCAGGCAAAACGAACATAGACGGGCGCCTTTACCTCTGCGGAAACCAACAGAACACGCTCATTCCTGATCCTGGCTTCGGCAGGGAAAAAGATGCCATCTGCACCGGCCAATTCAAAGAGGGATTCAGAATTGGGTTCGAAATAAAGTCCTTCACAATGGTCGAACTCAACATAAACTTTATTCTTCTGAATTTCTACCCTTGAAAGCATAGGGCTTTCGACAAGCTCATCCAATGTCTTGTAATGCTTCTTCAGGACCATTCGGGCGAGTCGATTGCCGACTTCCAGCTTTTCTTTGGGATGAATATCCTCCAAATCAGCGATGTCACTGATCACCACCATACCCGTATTGCGGACCTGTTGCATAACGCGCCTTTGTGCTTCACGGACCAACACGCCTTCTTCCGGTTGGCCGTATGCAAATGGAGCGATCTGAACATAGTAGAAAGGAAGTTCTTGTTTCCAAATGTCCCTCCAGGAAGCTATGAGCTGCGAAAAAACATGTTCATAATCATTCGCATTGATTACATTGGCTTCTCCCTGGTACCAAATGACTCCCGCGATCTGAAAGCTGCGAAGAGGGTGAATCATGGTATTATAAACCAAGGCCGGTTTCTGTGGCCCCCACGGCTGAGGCTCCAGTTTCTCGCTCGCCTCACGAAGTGAATCACTTTCGATGAAGTACTTAGCAGGTATCCACGCCTCTGCAGGAGTGCCTCCCCAACTCGAATTGATGATACCCACCGGAACTTTCAAATTTTGTTGCAGCTGTTTGGCAAAAAAGTATCCAACCGCGCTGAAATCCTTTGCGGTTTCGGGACGGCAAACCTGCCATTTGCCACGCAGATCAATCTGTTCGGCTTCTGAACTTTTTCTGACCACCTGAAAAAGTCGTATGTCAGGGAGGTCTGCTGAGGCAATCTCCTCCTCTCCCCGATTTACGCCCCCAGACAGGGGCCATTGCATGTTCGACTGCCCCGAGCAGATCCAAACTTCACCGATCATGACGTTTTTCAGCAGGATCTGATTGTAACCCGATATTTTAATTTCATAAGGACCACCCGCTTCGGGTGTCATCACCTGTATGCTCCAATTGGCATGGCTGTCAGTGATTGTGCTCATAACCTCACCGTTCCAACTTGTCAGTATCTCAACTTTTTCCAGGGGCTCACCCCAACCCCACAGACGGATTTCCGAATTCTGTTGCAGAACCATGTCACTCGAAACCAGTGACGGAAGGGTAATGTTGCTCCATCCCGAAACAAAATATAACGCCAGGGAGCAGGTCAGGATAAGTTTGAAAGATGAATTCATTTTAATAGGAAGTTTATTATTCGGCCCGGGTATTTGCCAACATTGATTCGAAAGTGGGAATCAACGCCTCTGCAATTCTCTGATGATCTTCGATCGAAGGATGACCGGTGCATCCTGAGGCTGTAAAGGGTTCGAGATCAAATAGATCAACCTCAATGTCAGGTTCAAGAATATTTTTGATCTCTTTCAGGCATTCAACAAGAATTTTGTGATTTTCTCCATGAACTGTCGGGCTTGACAACAAAAGGATCTGCGCATTCGGATAATGGCCCCGCACTGTCTTCACAAAGGCCACATAGTTTGAAACGAATGCAGCTCGGTTGAAAGGCAATCTTTCTTTTATCCCATCTCCCGCTGACAAATCATTGGTTCCCAAACAAATACTGACCAAATCCGGTTGCAATTGAAATGAATAGGGTTTCTTTGCAGGTCCGTTGAGATAGAGATTCTCATACACTTCTGGCATGATGGGTTCCTTCTCGTGTTCGTCGTTCCAGTTTCTGTAGATCCCGATCCCGGATACCGAACTCAAAAAATAGTCTGTGTCCAGGGCCCTGGCAATTCGGGGGCCGTAAGCGAGATAGGCATTGTGTTGATCGTGATAGTAGGCGGTTCCGCAAGGAATGGTCCGGGTATCGGCTGCAGCCCCGCAAGTAATCGAATTTCCAATGAACTCGATTGTTTTGGATCGTTTTGGTACTTTTGAAAGCAGCGCCTTCGATTCAATGGCCCGAACAAGGAGATTGCCGGTTGCAGCCTCCGTGGCCTTGAAAATTCCAATTTTGCTGGTTTGACCCGTTGGCAGCCCGATTCGGATATCTTGAACTTGATCATCACTCAACAGAAAGCGTCCCTGGTACAGGTCATTTATTGTGATCACAAAACTGTTTCCATGATTGAATTCCGACTGCAGGTACAGGATGACGCTGTCGGTTTTGACCTCGAACTCAACCGAAGCGGCAGAACCAATAAGAGCTACACTTCTATCCTCCAGAAGATCGTGCCTGCCCTTGCAGCTCACTTGAGAATAAAAGGGCTCCATGGATTTCACTTGTGCTTGTGCAACATCCGCCGACCAGCAGAGAATTGAGAAATAGACGAGAGTGATCAACGTTTTAATTGTCATGACACCAAATTTTACCCACAGGTTTGAATCACAAATGTAGCAGACTTTTGACTCTCTTCCCAGTTTTTTGTAGATTCGATTCCTTCATGAATTGCGATGTATGAATAACCCAAAATATTTTAAATCGTTCGGATGCCTATTTTTAAGCTGCCTGGCCCTGATCCTGGTGTCGTGCTCGAAAAATGAAACGGAGTCGGATGCGTCAATGACCTCTCAAAATCAATCAACCATGGAAGACAACGAACCCACTCAATTGGAAAATCTCGAATACCTCGCCCTTGGGGATTCCTACACGATTGGTGAAGGCGTGGATGAAGCACTTAGATGGCCCAATCAACTTGCGAACAAGCTGGAAGGCGTCAACATTGAATTGAAAAAAATTGAAATCATTGCCAAAACGGGTTGGACAACTCGTGATCTGCTCAACGGAATCGAGGCCCGTTCTCCCGGAAAGCACGATTTGGTGTCTCTTTTGATCGGGGTGAACAACCAGTACCAGAAGCGCCCGTTTGAACAATTTGAAAAAGAGTTCAGCATACTTTTGAATCAGGCAGTAGAACTGGCAGGAGGCAAAGAAAAAGTGTTTGTGGTTTCTATCCCCGATTATGGCGTCACTCCTTTCGGATCAGGAGATCCGGAAGGAATAGGCAAAGAAATTGACAGGTATAACGCCCATATCGCGACTATCTGTGAATCCATGGAAATTCCTTTTATAGATATCACAGGCATTTCAAGAGAACTGGGGGCAAGTGAAGGCGCATTGGCAGCCGACCGATTGCATCCCAGTGGAGCACAGTACACCCAATGGACCGAGGCCATGCTTCCGGTCGCTATCGACCTGCTCAGAAAATAAAATTATCATTCAGTCAAAGAGGCGCGTACCCAAAAACAGATTTTCACGGGTTTGTTCCCTCAGGATTTTGTTTAATAGACTCATGTCATCCAAAAGCGGTGAAGACTGTGTGGTTTCACTCCGTTTCCCTACATATTTGTGATCTTCGTTCACTCCCATACCGGTTATATTAGTGATGAAAAGTTAGAATTAAGAATGAAACCAATATAGGCCAACTCGACGTTATATTCTATGACAAAAATCATTCTTAGGTTGCCTGAATCCGTCTCTTTTCGTAACTTTAAAAATCGCCTTTTTTTATCGAAATCATGAACAGGATTTTTACCTTGATCGCTTTATTGTTCGTCTTCAGCATCACCGCCCAGCAAGACCAGAAAGATGAGTATGACGGGTCGCGCCAGAGAATGGTTTTGGGTCAGATCAAAGCTCGGGGCATTACCAACAACTATACCATCCAGGCGATGAGCACCGTTCCCCGTCATTTATTCGTTCCATCGGGTCTCGCCGGCTCAGCCTACAACGACAGCCCCTTGCCCATCGGATACGGGCAAACCATCTCACAACCCTACATCGTAGCCTTTATGACCCAGCGCATACGTCCCAGGAAGGATTTTCGCGTTCTTGAAATCGGAACGGGTTCAGGCTACCAGGCTGCCATCCTGGGAGAAATTGTCGACTCGGTGTTTACTATAGAAATTGTGGAAGAGCTCTACAAAAGTTCCAAAAAGAGACTACAAGGGATGAACTATGGGAACGTCCGGGTCAGGTTCGGAGACGGATATCACGGCTGGCCCGAAAAGGGCCCCTTTGATGCGATCATTGTGACGGCGGCTGCAGAATTTGTTCCGCCCCCGCTCATCGATCAACTAAAAGAGGACGGCCGGATGATCATTCCTGTGGGCAATCCCTTTTCGACCCAACAGTTACTGGAAGTAACAAAGGACAAGGGAGAGGTCAGGAGCAGAAATCTCATGTTTGTCCGCTTTGTGCCATTTACGAGATCCAAGGAAGAATAATTAAGTCATGAAAACGAATCGATCCGAGCCGGTAAACACAAGCGTCTGGATCTCACTGTTTGTCATGTCCCTTTCGGTCGTAGCCTTTGAGATTCACCTGATGCATTTTTTCAGCATTGTTCAATGGCAACATTTTGCATCCATGGTCATCTCGATCGCCCTGCTCGGCTTTGGAACCAGTGGAACCCTGCTATCCCTCTTTCGGGAAAAAATGCTGGAACGCAGCTCGCTGTTGATTCCATTTTTCATGATGACTTCGGGTCTGCTTATGATGGTTGCCCTGCCCCTGTCTCGCCTCGAGTTTTTTCGACTGGATACGTTTACGCTTTTTACGGACTCATCGCAGCTTGTGAAGCTGACCCTGAATTACCTTCTTTTCTTTCTGCCTTTCTTGTTCGCAGCGTTGTCCATTGGACTCGTCTTTGTCAAAAAGGCTTCAAAGATCGGGTACTATTATTTTGCGGATCTCATGGGTGCCGGATTTGGAGGACTGTTGGCGATCCTCCTTATGTGGTTGGTGCAATTGGGAACCATCTCGTTGATTGTTAGCATACTGCCACTTTGCGCCGGTCTTCTTAACCTCAAAATCACGCGTAGAAAGGAATACATTGTGCTATTGAGCTACAGTGCCGGATGCCTGTTCTTCTTGATTTTCTTATGGAATCAACCCTTGTCACTCAAGGCGTCACCTTACAAAAGCATCAGCTATGCGCTCGACCTGCCTGACGCTCGCATCGAAGGAGAAAAACACAGCCCCTATGGCTATCTTCAGGTGGTGAGTTCCCCGGTTCAGCGATTCGCACCCGGATTGAGCCTGGGCAGCCAAATTGAGGTCCCTGCTTCCCCGGTGGTTTTCAACAATGGGAACTGGTATGCACCCATTCCGGTTTCTGACAAGGCACTTCAGGTTCTGGATCACTCCACCATGGGAGCACCTTTCCGGATACGTGAAATCAGAAGCATGCTCCAACTCGGTGCCGGAGCCGGATTTGAAGTTCGGTATGCGCTTCGCAAGGGCGTGAACCAACTCGATGCCGTGGAGCCTCATGCGGTTCTGATCGATCTTTTGTCCGAAACATTTGCATCTCAAACCGACTCTGTTTACAATGATCCGAGGGTTCGCTGGCATTCCCTATCCTCCCGTTCCTTTTTAGAGCAAACTGAGGCCGAATACGATCTCGTACAATTGCCTTTGCTGGGAACTTTCGGCGGCTCCGTGGGCCTCAATGCCCTGGAAGAAGACTGGGTGCTTACCCGGGAAGGATTTCAGACCCTATGGAATCGGCTGCATGAAAACGGCATGCTGGCCGTTTCCTGCTGGGTCGATATGCCTCAGAAGATGTCCATCCGCCTGGGAGCCCTGCTTTCGGATCTGCTTCAACAAAACCAGGTTTCCGATCCGTGGAATCAACTCCTGGTCATCCGGAGTTGGGGTACAATCACGTTCCTTCTTTCGAAAAACCCCTGGACCGAATCGGAATTGTCAAACTTGGATGAATTCTGCAGGAAGCAGCAATTTGATCAGGTGTCTGCGGATGCAGACCCAAGCTCAGAACCTTTCAACCTGATTCAGGACCCTTATTTTGAAAGCAACCTTAAAAAGTCAATTGGCCCGAAGCGAGATTCGCTGCTGACCCATTTTCCATTCCATGTCAAATTACCTACCGACAACAAGCCCTACTTCTTTCAATTTCTCAAATTAAGTCGGTGGCAAGAACAGAAGACGCGTTGGGGAGAGTCTCGAACCGCCCTTTTGGAATTGGGATACTTTCTCCTTGTGATCACGTTTTTGCAGCTGCTTGTTTTTGCCTTTGCACTTGTTCTTCTGCCCCTGTTTAAACTGAAGAAAGCTGAAAGCGGCAAGGGCCCCGTACTCATCTATTTCTCTTGCCTGGGTGTCGGATACATGTTCCTGGAGATGGTACTGATCAAATACTTTGCACTCTACCTGGGCCATCCCATCTATTCGGTTTCAGCTGTCATCACGGTTATGTTGATCAGCTCGGGCTTGGGCAGCATGTACTCTGAGAAGCTTGGGTTGCATGACAAGCCTCATATTCGCATCCTGGCAATGGTTAGCGTCTTCGCCGTGATATATTCGCTGGTTCTGGGTCCTCTGCTTTCGGGAACCGTGGGACTGGGGCTGGGAGCAAAACTCGCGATTACTCTTCTTGTTATAGGCATACCTGCTTTCTTCATGGGAATGCCCTTTCCATTGGGCCTGAAAAAGCTCGATGCGACCAAAAAGAAGGCAGTACCCTGGGCCTGGGGCGTCAATGGGTTTGCTTCTGTGATCAGTGTTTCGCTGGCCGTTATCTTTTCGGTGGAATTGGGCTTTGTCGTTGTCTTGCTTCTTTCTGCTCTCGCCTATTTCCTGGCACTCCTGTCTGTCAGGACCTTGACCTAAATTCCTATCTTTACCTATAAACAACTAATCACCATGAAATACCTCAAGAAGAGATTTCTTGCTGGGGCTATTGTCCTCTATCTTTTGACCAGCTTCGATCTATCCGCCCAAATTGACCCCCAAGTTTTCAGTCAAATGGAATTCAGATTCATCGGGCCCGAGGGAAACCGAACCATCGCCATAGCTGGAGTTCCCGGGGATCCGATGATCAACTATGTGGGAGCCGCCTCTGGAGGCCTTTGGAAGACCATAGACGGCGGCGTGACGTGGAAACCCATCTTTGATGAGCAAAGCGCCTCTTCCATTGGCTCTGTTGCGATTGCACCCTCACGACCGGATGATGTCTGGGTCGGCACCGGGGAAACCTTCATCATCCGACCGGCTCACGCCATGGGAGACGGGATTTACAAGTCTGGGGATGCCGGCAAGACCTGGACCCATATGGGCCTCGAAAAAACAGGACGCATCGGACGGGTTGTGATCCACCCGACCAATCCTGACATAGTATATGCTGCGGCCCTCGGTCATACCTTCGGACCCCAGGAGGATCGTGGGGTCTACAAAACGACAGATGGCGGAAAGAATTGGAAGCGCATCCTGTTTATCGACGAGAATACTGGCGCGGCAGATATTGCCCTGGATCCGAAAAATCCTGAGAGACTGCTGGTAGGCATGTGGAGCATACACATCAATACCTGGGGCTTGCGCAGCGGTGGTCCCGGGGGTGGAATTTATCGCTCCCTGGACGGTGGAGAATCCTGGGAAGCCATGAAGGACAGGGGCCTGCCCGGTGGAGCTGACAACCCGGTTGGCAAAACAGGAGTGGCCATTTCGCATTCCGAACCGGACATCGTTTATGCCCTGTTCGAGATCGACAGCCCGGCGCTGTATCGTTCCGAAGATTTCGGAAATACCTGGAGCCTAGTCACAAGGAACCACGATATCAATGAGCGCGCTCCTTATTATACGCGTATGGCGGTTTCTACAGACAATCCGGATGAAATCTATTTCGCCAATGTAAAATTCAGCGTTTCCCAAGATGCAGGCAAGACCTTGAAAGGAGGCTATGAAGCCGGAGGAGACAATCATGACATATGGGTCGATCCACTGAATGCCGACAGGATCATGGTGGCCCACGACGGATGTGCCAGCATCAGTCTGAACCGGGGTAAAACCTATCAACGCGTGGTGCTCCCAGTGGCCCAGATGTATCACGTGGCACTTGATGATCAGGTGCCTTACAATGTCTATGGCAATCGGCAGGACGGGTATTCCTACAAAGGCCCGAGCAACAGCCTGCAGGGATACATCCCACTGGGACTCTGGAAAGGAGTTGGGGGATGCGAAAGTGGCTTTGCCCAACCCGACCCCTTCGACAACAACATCGTATGGTCAGGATGCTATGACGGAGGGCTTGAGCGATATGACCAGAGAACGGGCCATGCCCGTGACGTTCGCGTGTGGCCCGAAGCAGGCTATGGCTGGGCACCCGCAGACATGAAGTACCGTTGGTACTGGAGCTTTCCGCTGGCCTTTTCGCCTCATGTCAAACACCGCGTCTATGTGGGCAGTCAGTTTGTTCACAAGACGGATGATGACGGGCAAAGCTGGCAGGTCATCAGCCCGGATCTGACCCTGAATGACAAATCCCATCAACAAAACTCTGGGGGCATAGCCATTGACAACCTCATGACCTGGGACGGCTCCGTTTTGATCTCTATCGAAGAATCTAAGTTGGAGGCTGGACTCATCATGACCGGAAGCAACGATGGTCAGGTTCACATTACCCGTGATGGAGGGAAGAACTGGGAGAACGTCTCGGATAATATTCCCAATCTTCCCGAATGGGGCACTATATCCAACATTGAGATCTCAAGTCATAAAAAAGGAAGCGCTTATATCTCGGTCGACTTGCACCACATGGGTGATTTTGACCCTTACGCTTTTAAAACAGAGGATTACGGAAAGTCCTGGAAAAAGATCAGTGACGGAATTCCTTCATCCGTACACAGCTTTGCCCATGTGATCAAGGAAGACCCCAAACTGGAGGGCATGCTCTATCTCGGGGTTGACAACGGACTTTATGTGAGCTTCGATGACGGTCAAAAATGGATGCAGCTCCGAAACAACCTGCCTCCTGCGCCGGTTTATTGGCTGGAGATCCAGGAACGTTTTGACGACCTGGTTGTTGGCACCTACGGGCGTGGCTACTACATTCTGGATAACATTTCACCCTTAAGGGAATACGCTCAGGATGTGGCCGTAAGTAATCCTCAGCCCCGGGCCCACCTATTCAGCCTGAGAAAGGCCTACCGTTTCCATGAACAACAAAGCATAAAAACCGATGCCCCAAGCCTGAATTCTGGAAAGAACCCGGCTTATGGGGCCGAGATCAACTATTTCCTCAAGGATACAGCACAACAAAAAGTTGAGATTCAGATTCTATCACAGCAAGATGAGATCATTCGCACCTTGAAGGGAAGCAACAAAACAGGAGTCAACCGGGTCATCTGGGATCTCCGGTACGAACCCACCTTCAAGCCCAAACTTAAGACAACTCCCCCGGGAAGACCCTGGGTGCAACTCGGCGGAGAGGGTTGGCGCCCCCTGGTCACCTGGGACCTGGATCTGATGCGTGGTCAGTACGGTCCGAAAGTCGTGCCCGATTCGTATAAAGTCAAATTGATTGTCGACGATATGGAATTCACAAGGGAGGTCACTGTGTTAAAGGATCCCCGATCAGAAGGAACCCTGGAGCAGATTCGCCAGCAAGTCGAGGTCTCCCTGGAGCTTCGAGACGCCATGAACCTGGCTGTCAGCATGATCAATGCCGTCGAAGATGTACGAAGTGAGCTTGACAGCCTTATTCCGCAGTTGAGAAACGAGTCGGATCGGGTCCAGGCTCAAGACTTGAGTCGAAAGGCCCGCAACATTTCAGGATCGCTTTACGACATTCATTTGACCGGGGCGCGTGAGGACGCTTTTCGATCCCCGATGCAACTTTACGGACGGCTGAGCGCGCTGGCCAGCGATCTGACGGGGCATGGGGTCGATTTCCAACCTACCGATCAGCAAAGAGAGGTGGGAGTCATCCTAAACGATCGACTCAAAAAGGTCAAAAAGAGTTTTGACGCCCTGTTCGAACATGACATTCCCGAACTCAACAAAAGACTGAAAAGTGCGGATTTGAAGATCCAGACTCAAAAGGAGATTAAATCCTGAAAAAAATTATTCCGTGGTCAGACTGTAAGTCGACTCCGTGTCGTCTATCTCGCCTATCTTGGCATTTGACTTCTTGATCTCCATTTCGTTGGCAAAGCCGGGGGGCAAATCAATCATGCCCTTCTCCTGGTAGAGGCGCAGCATGTTGGATCTGAAATTATAGATATTAATGTTGTCGTTCTCAATGTCCAGAAAGAAATCATAGGCACTGCTCGGGCAGTCGTGCTGCTTGCAACCGCTCATATGCAGGATTCCTTCTTCAATGACGATAGGGGTTTCCGTGTTCCAGCGCTGCAGCATGGCGTCGTAATTGAACCGGTCCAGCTTTTTGAGACGTGCCGCCAAAACTTCGTTTTCAAATAACTTTTCCTGTCCTGCGTACTTGCCTTTGTACGTCACCATGAAGCCCAACTCGGTATCCGGTATTTCAATTTCATCCTCGCTCTCTCCTGTCAGGTCTTTTATCTCATCCGTCTCATCAATCATTTCTTGTTCCGACACATTGTCAGGGCTCTCCTGACCCGATTGGTCCTTTTTGAATTTGTCGCAGGAAACAATCGAAACCATAAGTGCCAGAAATAAGATAATTTTTTTCATAATGAAGATATTTTTTTCAAGATTGGATCGTTAAATATACGCAATGTTAAATTCAGGCAACAAAACCTTCAACCCTTTCTAAACTCCACAAATCTATTTACATTTGTGGCTTTGTTCAAAAACTAAGAAATACTATGGAAATCAAAGAAATGATAGAATCAAAATACAGTACCTGGCATCACCCATATAAGCCAGCAGCTGAGTACAACAAGAAAGTGGCTTACTTCAGCATGGAGTTCGGTATCGACCAGGCCCTTAAAATATATTCTGGAGGTCTGGGCTTCCTGGCCGGATCCCATATGCGATCGGGCTATGAATTGAAGCAGAATATGATTGGAATCGGGATGTTGTGGAAATACGGTTACTACGACCAGGCCCGAAATGAGGACCAGACCCTCAGAACGGATTTTGTGGAAAAGACTTACAACTTCCTGGAAGACACAGGCATTGAAGTGGAAGTGAAACTCCATGACAACCCACATGTCAAGGTAAGGGCCTATGTGCTTAAACCAGAAATTTTCGGAACCGTTCCAATTTACCTGCTCAGCACCGACGTTGAAGGCAATGACTTCTTATCGAGAACCATTACGAATCACCTTTATGATGCCAATGAAGTGACCCGTGTGTCACAGAGCATTGTGCTCGGTATTGGAGGTGCCAAGGTGATTGAAGCTCTCGGCGGTGCAGACGTCTATCATCTCAATGAAGGTCACGCGTTGCCAGCCTTCTACTACCTCAAGGACCATGGAGTCAAGAAGAACCAATTGGTTTTCACCACCCACACCCCTGAAAAAGCAGGGAATGAAGAGCGCGATGCTCGTCATCTGAATCGATGCGGCTTCTTTGGTCGCACCTATTCGGAACAAGAATTGGGCAGGGAGATGGTCAACAATGGTATGATCAATTATACGGTGGCAGCCTTGCGAATGGCTAAAAAGGCCAACGCAGTGTCTAAATTGCACGCCAAAGTTTCAAAAGTCATGTGGAAGGAGTATGACAGAACCTGCTCCATCGTGCCCATTACGAATTCTCAGAATCAAAAGTTCTGGATGGATTCAACCGTTGAAAAGGCCTGGAAGAAAAAGAACGCAAAGACGTATCAGAAGAGAAAACAGGAACTGAAAAAGGATCTGTTCAGCGAGGTCGTCAATCAGACAGAAAAACTGTTCGATCCGGAGGTGCTGACCTTTGTTTGGGCACGACGCTTTGCAGGGTACAAGCGAGCCGACTTGTTGCTCCATGACCTGGAGCGTTTCGAGAAGATGCTGACCAACGCAAAGTACCCGGTTCAGATCATTTGGGCTGGAAAACCTTATCCCATGGATTACTACGCGATCGACATCTTCAATCACCTTGTGAATTTCTCCAAGCAATATCCGAACCTGGCAGTTCTTGTCGGATATGAGATCGATCTCTCGAGACAACTCAAATGTGGTTCAGACGTTTGGCTCAATACCCCGAGAATCACGCGTGAGGCCTCTGGTACCAGTGGAATGACTGCTGCGATGAACGGATCGGTCAATGTTTCGATCAATGACGGATGGATCCCAGAGTTTGGAAAGAATGGCAGGAACTGCTTCGTTCTTCCTGAAGTGGATCCGAACCTTCCCTACTGGGAGCAGGATCAGCAGGACGCTGAGAACCTTTATGAAATGCTGGAAAATGAAGTCATTCCGACCTATTACGACAAGCCCGAAGAATGGCAACAGATCGTATTCAAGGGTATGGATGATGTGATTCCGGAATTCACCAGTGCGCGCATGGCAGATGAATATTACAAGAAAATGTTCAAGTAAGAAATGGTGCTTAGCACATAACTTATCCCATTTTCAATAAAACAAGACATCCCGGATATATTTTCCGGGATGTTTTTTTTGATATCCGTCCATGCTTGATCCATCAGAAAAAAATTAGATCTTCAAACAATGACATCTTTTCATTAATTTTAAGGTTCACCTGACTCGGCACTATGATCTCTGCTTTTAAAACTATTCGGCATAAACTCTCAAATGAAGGAAAGTTTTTTCAGTATGCCCGCTACGCGATTGGTGAGATCCTGCTTATCGTCATCGGTATCCTTCTGGCCCTTTATCTGAACAATCTTAATGAACAGAATAATATCCGTCAGGATCAGGTCAAGGTCCTGAATGAGATCATTTCAAACCTGGATGGAAGCATTCAGGCGTTTGAAAGGACCATTCAAACGGAAAAGGATTACCTCGACTTCAATATAAAGATCCTGGAACACTTCGAAGAGAGGTTGCCTTATGATCCGGCTCTGGATAAGGCCTTTGGAACCTACTTCTGGACGATCTCGACAAATCCGGTTACGGGAGCCTACGAACACCTCAAGGAGAAAGGATTGGATCTGATTGAAAGTGACACACTCAGACAAAGTATTAGCTTCCTCTTTGAAAGTGAATTCACCATTCTCAAAGAAGAGAACGAATTCTGGAGCAACAGTTTTCAGCAGAACATATCCTACCCATATCACGTAAAACATTTCAGGAAGTATTTTCCCGAGGATAAAGCTTCTGAAAATTACGAGTACGCCCGGCCTGTCAATTATTCAGAATTACAGGAAGACCCCTATTTCTTAAACATCAATACCGAAATCATCTCAAATCGCAGTTGGAACATACGAAGTTTGGAAAACCTCATCCTTAAAATGGAAGAATTGAAAAAATTGATTCAGCTGGAATTGGATCGGTTGAGAAAATAATCAAACGAATCCTGAACCAAAAAGACGCCATAAAGACTTACTTTATTTCTTCTTTTTGCTCCTACCCGATTCAATGTCTCCCAAATGATGCTCCAGGGCTTCGACTGATATCTGAATCTCTCGAATGAGAAGTGCCAAAGACAGAATCAGCAGAACCAGTGCCAACCCGAAGACCCACACGGCGATGATGTGCTGTTCGATATAGATCAAGAACATGGTTAGCACACAAAGAAGCAAGCTGGTGATCCCAAAAATCTGCATGGATCGCGTCAGGTAAAGTCGTTTTCGCAGGTTTTCAATTTGCCGAATCAATGCCTGATCTTTTTCCTTCAGGAATTGATCCTTGAGATTCCGCACCACCGAAGCGTAGGCCAGAAATCGATTGGTATAAGCCAGCATGATGAGCGAAATGGCAGAAAATAGTAAAGCCGGGGTCGTTAGGGTTAGTTGTTCCATGCACCAAAAATATGGAAAAACTTTTTTTGGTATCTTGAGCTGCCAACTTTCATTCTCGTGATCAACTTCTTTCGCAAAAAACGCCGTAAAATGGCAGATGACAATCAATTTTTAAAATACAGCCGATACGCCCTGGGAGAGATAGTATTGGTTGTCATAGGAATTCTTATTGCATTGCAGATCAATAGTTGGAACGAGGATCGACTGGCACGCTTAGAAGAAAAACGGATCCTTACCAATCTTTATCAGGAATTTGAGAAGAATCGCATTTTGCTTGACACTTGCATTGCCACTAACCAAAATGCCTTTTTGAGCATGAAAAAAATCATGAGGCTCATCGCGGAATCCCAAACAGAGGACACTGAGAGGGAATTCGGTTCAGTGAATTTTGATCAATTGCTCTTTTATAGCTTTGAGCATCAAAACTATTTTCCTTCACAACACTCCCTGAACGAACTCATCCAGTCAGGAAAAATGCAATACCTCAAAAATGACAGGCTAAAGTCTCTTTTATATCAATGGTCGAGTGCTCTCGACAACTCGAAGGAGCTATTTACGGGAGTTGATCAAAAGGTGGAATACGATATTCTGCCCTATCTGACCAAAAAGTATCCTTTGAAAGACATGGATCGCTTCGGACCTCTTGCCTGGAAAGAAGGATCTCGGCTGGATTCTGATAAGACTCTGATACTCGGTGAATTGGAATTCGAAAATCTGATCGACGACAATATGTACCGTCTGAATGACTTTCAACTGTCTTTGAATGAACTCAGGGAGCTCATTGAAGACATTCTTCAAGAATCTTCACAATACGACTGACCCACAATGAGTGATCTGAACAACCCCATTTATGTTCTAGCCATGTTGTGCCTGATGGTCATTCTTGCCGTATACGCAGGTAAAACAAAAACGGGAAGTAAATTCGGAGCGGCTCTGCTGGTCATCGTTTTTACGGCTGTTGTAGCCAATTTGGGGTTGATTCCTTCAGCATCTGACAGCATTCCGCTTTATGACGGCATCTTTACCTACCTCGCCCCTCTTTCGATCTTCTATTTGTTGCTTGGAGTGAATTTGAACAGCATCAAAAAAGCCGGTGCCCCCATGATCATATTGTTCGTCTTGGGATCTCTGGCCACGGCCCTTGGTGTTTTGGTCGCCTGGTACGTTGTCTCTCCTGAAAAGGCTCTTGGCGAAGATGCCCGGGTCATAGCAGGAATGCTGGCGGGTACCTATACCGGGGGAAGTGCCAATTTCAATGCGGTGGCTCTGCAATATAAAATGCAGGAAAAGGGAATTCTGTATGCCGGAACCATTGCGGTTGACAATGTGGTGACCACTCTGTGGATCATCGTCACGCTGGCTATTCCCACAGTCATGCAGAAATTCTGGAAAACTCGTAAGGTTTCTCAAAACACCCTGGAAGCCCCTATCGCTGAAGATGAGCGTTTTGATTTTCGTTCCCTGATTTGGTTGACATTCATGGGGGTGCTCGCTTATTTTGTCTCGGAAAAACTCAGTGATTTTTTTCCTCAAATCCCATCCATCCTGACCCTTTCCACATTGGGAGTCGTCCTGGCGCAATTTCGATTTGTGAATCAATTGCAGGGTAGTCATTTTCTGGGGCTTTACCTGGTTTACATCTTCCTGGCTGTCATAGGTGCCTATTGCGAGATTGCCTCTGTCATCGAGCTTAAATCCATCGGCACTACCCTGCTCGTCTTTGCCTCAACCAGTGTATTTGTGCACGGTGTTCTTATTGTCGGCCTGGGCAGCCTTTTTTTCAGAGACTGGGAGATGATTGCCATCGCAAGCCAGGCCAATGTCGGTGGAGGAACCACGGCCATGGCTCTTGCCGAGACTTTTCATCGAAACGAACTGATCCTGCCGGCGATTCTCGTGGGATCTTTGGGCACGGCCCTCGGAACGTATATCGGATTTGCCATTGTCGCATTTCTTTGAGTTGACTATCGTCAATTTCTCAACGGAGAATTGTCAGATCTCTTCAAGAAGTCTCACAAATGGAATATCGGCTTCAGTCAAATCAAAATTCTTCAGGTCCTCCCTCCTGACCCACTCTATGATGTCATGGTCTTTGAGACTGAACTCTCCGTCTATCCAATCTCCAAAATAAGCATCTAATTTGATCTTGAATTCTCCGTAGTCATGAATGTTCTGACAAAAAAAGTCGCCCACCTCTATGTGCACTCCAAACTCCTCATAAATCTCTCTTTCCAGGGCTTTTCCCGGGTTTTCTCCGTCTTCAACCTTTCCACCCGGAAACTCCCATTTCCCGGGCATGGCCTTATGAGGAGCTCGTCGGGCCAGGAGTATTTTCCCGTCGTGTATGATTATACCCGCAACTACATTGATGATTGGTTGTTTTCCCAAGATTCACTCCGTACTGCGTTTGATCATATTTTCGAGCTCCTCGATCCGATCAAGCAGTTGGATGGTCAGGGCCGCTCCCGGAATGTTCAGATCAAGATCCCGCCTCAGACGCTGGACCTTTCTTACGCGCCACAGGGTTTCAGACGCAAAGCTCCACGATTCCTCCTGAACCTTCAACGGTTCGATCACCCCCTCATACACCAACTCCTCAATCTCAACTTTCGAGATCATGCATCGTTCGCTGAGCTTACTGATGCTTAAAGGTTTGTCTTCTTCAATAAGAATTCCTTCATAGACTTTAACGATGTTTCTTTTCATGATCTTAGATTTTGAAATTTGAGCGCGGATCGAAGTTCAGGCTCTTCATCTCCTCGTAGAGTTTTTTGGATTTTTCGTCATTGGCAGGCGGAAGAACAATTTTTATCACTACATAGAGATCTCCCGGGGTTTTCGAAGGAATTCCTTTTCCTTTCAGGCGCAGCTTTTTACCCGAAGAGGAGCCTTTTGGAATTTTGAGTTTGAGTCCTCCGCTCGGAAGCGGGACGGAAATGGATTCACCCAGAGCGGCTTCCCATGGCGCAACAGGAATGGTAATGTACACATCCCCTCCCTCCACATGATAACTGGAGTTCGATTCGTATTCTACGGTAATATAAAGATCCCCGGGCTTGCCACCTCCGGATCCGGGTCCGCCTTTTCCCGCCAACCTAATCTTTTTCCCATGGTGAACCCCTTTGGGTATTTTGACCTTCAATGTCTCTGGAACATAGTTTATCGCACCGCTGTCATCTATTTTGGGAAGTTGAAAGGAGATGGTGCGAGTGGCTCCTTTGTAGGCATCTTCCAAAGGAATGGTAATCGAAGCGTTCAGGTCCTGACCCTTCCGCGAGAATGAGGTTCCGCCCCCCGGAGCAGAACGTCGGGTTCTTTGCTGGCCAAACAGGTTTTCAAAGAAATCGCTGAAATCACCTCCACCGACATCATCGAAATCAAACTGACCTGCATCAAATCCGCCACCAAATCCTCCCTGACCGGGAGCACCCTGATACTTCTTGTAATACTGCTTTTGGTGCTCTTTTTGTTCCTTACCGGCCTTCCAATCGGCTCCAAATTCATCGTAAGCTTTTCGCTTTTCAGGGTCCTTCAACACTTCATAAGCCTCCGCAACCTCCTTGAATTTCTTCTCGGCATCGCCCTCTTTATTGACGTCCGGATGGTATTTTCTGGCAAGCTTTCGATACGCTTTCTTTATCTCATTGTCGTCCGCCTTTTTGCCGACTCCGAGAATTTTATAATAGTCTTTGAATTCCAATTCGAGCTTCTTTAATGATCAATACTCCAGATAAGAGTTAGCTGGTCTTTCAAATTTACAAACTAATCCGCAAACTAGCATCGATGGATTTTAGTACATTTATGCAAACCAACCTGTTCAATCAACTTCTTATGAAACAAAGTCTTCTAGTACTATTTATTGTTGTTGGCCTTCAGTCCCCATTTTTTTCAATAAATGCCCAAAAAATAACTCCTGCCCTAATCGATTCCCTCGTCATGGCTTCCATTGAAATGATGCCACAGGCCGGGGTTGCCGTAGCTGTCATAGAAAATGGGAAAATAGTGTATACAAAAAGAAAGTAGATGCAAATACCCTATTTGCCATAGGATCAAACAGCAAATCCTTCACAGGAGCTGCGCTTGCCATACTGGTTGAGGAGGGCAAGCTCGATTGGAACGACAAGGTAGTTGATCACCTTCCAGAATTTAAAATGTACGACCCTTATGTAACAGCAAATTTCAATATCATTGATTTGCTGACGCATCGCAGCGGGCTGGACCTCGGGGCAGGCGATTTGATGTTCTTTCCTGATGGGGCTGACTTTACAGCCTTGGACGTGATGTAAAGTTTTCAAGATCAGGGCCCACTTCCGCCTTTAGAACCAAACGATTATGACAACTTATGTATATCGTCGCAGGGGAATTGATCGCCCGAAAATCCGGTGTGAGCTGGCCCGAATTTGTAGAGTCGCGGATCATGAATCCCATTGGTATGAGCTCATCGGTGGGCAATTTCCAGAGACTTGAATCAAAAGACAATCTCGCCGAACCGCATGCTATTGATGATGGGGAGCTGAAGGTGATTGATCACATGGTCGATATGGACCCTTCAGCGGCCGCGGCAGGAGGCATCTACTCCAGTGTCAACGATATGAGTCAATGGCTTTTACTTCAATTGAACCAGGGAAAATATGGACAGGATCTTTCGAAACAGATCTTCAATGAACAGAGTCAGAGCACAATGTGGCAGCCGTATACCAGTATGAGTTTCAACCCCAGGCCCCAAGGCAATGTAAAATCTCATTTTTCGTCCTATGGTCTGGGTTGGTTCATTCAGGATAAAAATGGCTATGTTACACTAGAACACACTGGCGGATTGCCTGGTATGCTTTCCAGCACGCTATTGATTCCTGAGCTGAATGCTGGAGCTGTTGTTTTAACGAATTCAGATCCTGGAGGATATAATTTCTGGACCTTGCGCGCGAGTATCACGGATGCGCTCATCGGAGCCGAACCCACCGACTGGATCAGTATGATGAAGAGTCAAATTGAGAACCGGGAAACCAAAGGAGATTCGATTGTTGATGCGGTTTGGGACATAGCTTTGAAAAACAAGCCTGGGGAGATAGATGTTGACAATTACCTGGGAACCTACCGAGATAACTGGTTTGGAGACATCAAGATCGAAATGAAGGGGGACAAACTTTGGTTCACCTCTCTTCGATCACCTAAGTTGAATGGTCAGATGTTTTATTACCAGGCGAACACCTTTGCCATCAAATGGGAGTACCAGGATATGCCTTGTGATGCTTTTGCGATGTTCGAGCTCGATGAAAAAGGCGAGGCTGTCGCTATCAAGATGAAGGGGATTTCACCGAACATTGATTTCAGTTTTGACTTTCAACATTTGGATTTAAAGCGAGTCACTGATTAATTCAAAAATACAGTCGTATTCCTGGTGTTCATTCCCGCTTCAAGAGTTTAATATATTCTTGCAAATTGGCCTTCACTTCCGGATCGAGATCGGGCTCCTGGATATCCGAGTAGGATGACAGAGCATCATAAATGATTTTCGCCACGATATAACGGGCCGTCGGCTTATCGTCGGCAGGCACCACGAACCATGGTGCATTAGGCAGTGATGTCTTGTTGAGGGCTTCTTCGTAACATTCCTGATACTTCGGCCAAAGTGCCCTTTCCTTGAGATCACCCGGAGAGAATTTCCAGTGTTTGTTTTCCTTTTCAAGGCGGCGCAAAAGACGATTCCTTTGCTCTTCTTTCGACAAATGAAGGTAGAATTTGAAGATGAGCGTGCCGTTTTCAGTGAGGTGCTTCTCAAAGTTGCGAATCTGTTCGAATCTCCTGTCCCAAAATTCAGGAGTAACATCCTCAACGGCGTTCACATCAGGAAGGTTTTCACCCAACAGATACTCCGGGTGCACTCGGGTCACCAGCACATTCTCATAGTGGGTCCGATTAAAGATGCTGAACTTTCCCCTTTCAGGCAGGGCCAGGTAGTGGCGCCACAAGTAATCGTGTTTAAGCTCCTTTTCTGTGGGCACTTTGAAACTGTGAACCACAACACCTCGGGAATTGAAGTCTTTGAAGACTTCCCGAATCAGGCTGTCCTTGCCGGAAGTGTCCATGCCCTGGAGGCAGATCAGCACTCCGTATTTGCCATGAGCATACTGTGTATCCTGGAGTTTCCCCAGTTTTTTTCGGATTTTTTTTAGTCTTTTCTCAATTTTCTCCTCATCCGCATCCAGCTCAAATCGGGTAGGCAGCTCTTTCAGATGCATCGGCGCATTTACCTGAAAGGTCTCGGGGGTAAATTCTTTCATAAAGGGGCTTCTCTTTTACTTTCTTTTCGTTTTAACAAATCTTACCGAAAAGATAATGAGAAAAACCCAATTTTGAAATTATTTAAAAGCTGATGCGGTAGTCAAGGCTGGCGATGAAGCTTCGGGTAAGACCGTCAGGTCGGGCATCACGAACGATAAATGGGGCTCCGAGTATCAACTGAAGATTTTGCGTGTCATTCAAAGGGTAATCCAGGTAGATATTCCAGTTCAAGGTCAACCCTTCCGAACCTTCAATTTCCTGCTCAATACCATCAATGTCGGTGAATTTGTCATTGGAAAGATGGTAAATCGGCAGCAAACTGGGAATAACCTTTAGCTTTTGTCCGAGATTGAACGGATACGAAGCCCTCAATAGCACGTCACCACTTCTTTGAAACTCGTTCGTCGACTGGAAGTCCCTCAAGCGGGAGTCCAGGGGATACTCCTCTGCGAGAAAGCCATTGTTGTTTTGGGTCAGGGGTTGCTGAATGGCGGCCACAAGTTGCACTCTTCCAACTGTATATCCGAATCCTGCAACCAGGTCAAAGGTCCCTAGACTTGATTGATAGTCCATAGGCAGGGATAGCCCATCCTTCATCTTGTTTGCATCCATCAAGGGGATTTTTGCTCCCAGCGTGAAAATGCCCTTCTGACCTATTTTGTAGTTTCCATTTACAAATATGTCGGACAGGCCGAAGGTGGAGATATCATTTCCAGATTGGCTGAGCGTAGTCAACTTCGCATCCAGGGAGAATTTTTCATTGAAGAAACGGCTGTATTCGAAATAGGTGCCAAACACATTAATATCATAATCGGCCGCACCTGCTGAAATACCAGCTTTGAAACGGTTTTTGTCGGCAGGCTCTTCGTCGTGCGGATGCGGCACGAAACTCTCAACGGTACAGAATCCGGCGTCACTGCACCCCTGACTAAAAGCTGCAAGATGAGTGAATAATAGAAGGAAAAAAGCTATTGTAATTTTAGTCTTGAACATGGCTTCGGTCTTTTAAAGTTTTGCGATAGGTGTTAAACATGATGCTTTAGTCCCAAATAATTGCAATCCTTTCAATCCTTGCTGAAATTCTTACCTTTATTTGAATATTCCCTGATCAAAGACAAAAATGAAAAGAAGAAAAACGGTCAAGCCCTACGAAAAACGAATCAGTCGCGCCAAAAAAATTGGCCTGGCACCCGGATCGGTGGTCTATACAGGATTCAAATCTGATCGGGTTCTCAGCATCAACCTCCTACAGTACGACTCAGATTCCATGTCGGAGAATTCGTTGAAAAGCAGCTCCGACTGTTATTCATCAATAAAGCCGGGTAAGGTCAATTGGCTTACAATTAACGGCCTGAATCATGTGAAAGAGATTGAAGCGATCGGATTGCAATTTGGGATGACACCCATTGACATTGAGGACCTTGTGAGCACCGCACAAAGATCGACTATGACTGTCGGCGACAAGTATCTCAAAACAATCCTGAAGCTTCTTTCTTTCAACAAAGATATGGAGCTGAAAAGTGAGCACCTGAGCATGGTCCTCTTTGAGGATTCCCTTTTGATGTTTCACGAAAGTGATACGGAGGATTTTGGCCTGGTAAAAGATAGAATTGGAAAAGCTAATGGCCGTATACGTAACCGAGGTGCGGATTACCTGATGTTTGCGCTCATCGATTACATCGTCGATCATTATTTTCAGGTATTGGAATCACTTACGGATAAAGTTGAAATCCTTGAAGATCGAATCTTTCGGGGAATTGCAGAGGAATTCCTGGCCAATGATATTCAACAACTGAAAAAGGAGGTGCTCAGAATTCGAAGAGCCATTCAGCCCCTGAATGAGATCACAGGTCGCTTCGTTCGGACCGAAGGCGATCTGATTTCGGATCAGACGAAGGTATTCTTCAAAGATCTTCAGGATCATGTTTCACAGGTGAATGAATCCCTGGAAATGAACCGGGAAATGATTTGGGGACTCATGGACATGCACATGACGCTGATAAGCAACAAGATGAATGAGGTCATGAAAATGCTGACGATCATAGCAACCATATTCATTCCCTTGTCATTCTTCGCCGGAATCTATGGAATGAACTTTGAGAACATGCCCGAGCTGCATTACAAATACGGATACTTCATCTTGCTCGGGGCCATGGCTTCGCTGATCCTGGGCATGATTTTTTACTTCAGAAGGAAAAAATGGCTCTGAACCTGGCGGTCAAAAAAGTTACTTTTCTGGAGTGAAGTTAGCTCCGCAGTTCGGGCATGTGCAGGTTTTATTGTCCTGGTGGATCTTCTCAATGAAAGCAGAGCTGATAATGCCCGTTGGAAGCGCCACGATCCCGATTCCTATCAGTGCGATTATTCCACTCAACAGCTTGCCCATCCCCGTTACGGGGTATACGTCTCCATATCCGACAGTTGTCAAGGTCGCGACGGCCCACCAGAAAGAATGCCCGATACTGGCAAACTTGTCAGGTTGAACATCACCTTCAACATAGTACATGAGTGTCGAGGCCAGAACCAGCATGATAAATGCAATGAATATGGTGATCCCCAGGTCGGAACGGGTTTCTCGGAGGACGCTATTGATCGTTTTGAGAGATTTGGAATAACGGCCCAGTTTAAAAATTCGAATGAGTCGCATGATTCTTAAAATCCGCACGACCCGCAGGTCTATCGGGAATAAAAGGGGAAGGTAAAACGGAAGAATGGCAATCAGATCGATTAGTCCGAATGTCGAAAACATGAATTTGAGTCGCTTTCGAAAAGATCCACCGCTGTAGTTCTCATTCAAATCGGCGGTCCAGAGGCGCAGCAGGTATTCGACTGTGAACACAAAAACTGAGAACAATTCAAATGCATCCAGGTACCGTGTATTCATTTCCCTGATCTCCTTGTACGACCCTATAATCAGGGACACCACGTTGAGTATGATTAGAGTGTATATGAATTTGATAAACCCTGGGTTGAACTCGATGAAATTATAGACTCTTCTTTTCATGATTAACTGGGATATTTAAAAATGCGATTCAAGATGAGAATGCGATTACCTGGCAAGGTGTGGTAAAAATACGGAAAGGAATAAAAAAAACCTGATAGAAAGATCTATCAGGTTCGGTCAGTTTCAAAACTTTCCCCCGAGTATTTTGAAACACTACGCGAAGTTAAACAAAAATCAATTTGTAAGAAAGACACAATGGAAAAAATTTGTCAACATTTCGAGCTCGGATAAAAATATGGCCAAGAATCCTTAAATTTACATGAGCCATTTTTGCTCAAGCATTTCAGGAGCCATGAAGAAATACAACAGTTTAGGCGAATTACTCGTCGATTTCAGAAAAGAGAACGATTTGTCGCAGACTGACTTTGCTGCTCAGATGAATGTAGATGTCAGGACGGTTCAACGTTGGGAAAAAGACGAAACCCTCATCAAACCGGAGAAAGAAAAAGCCCTTGCCAATGATACGCTTCTGCCCTATCAGCTGATCCGAAATCTCAATGCCATCTCTCCCATCCCGACCTTTTACGACTTTCGCGTGCGAAAATACTCGCTGACAAGTTTGAACAACGATTTGCCCGACGCTGACTGGCTGAAGGAAAGAATTGAAGAATTTTCTCAGCAAATCAGACCCATACAGCCGGACAATGACATTGTTGTTTTGAGGCGAGACCTCAAGACTCAAAAGTTAGGAGAAAGCACTTTGAAGCTCAATCTTTTGAAACGTGCCCAGGAGCTTCTTCCTGAACTGAACCTGATCATTATGGACCGGTTCGAAAATTATTCCGGGCACAGCATCTTTTTTCCGATCAGCGCGCTTTGTCATAGAAAGCTTTTACGTCGGGAGATCCGTGCGGATCAGATCCAGGTAGAGGACCTGGTAAACTACAAAAATAGGGAACGGCCTGTTTTTTTGAACTTTAGTGTGACGGCAGACTGCAATGACAACATCTTTTTTCTTGCCCATCAAATTTTAAAGTTCTTTGTGGATCTACCCACAGAAGATTATGTCTTCTGCAGTTATACCTCACGCTACGACACCTTTGAATTGAACAAACAAATTGGTCTGGAGTTGGTGTGGGAGGATTCCATTGAGAAAGATGCCCTGGGCCTTGAATATCATCCAAGATTTTATGAGGGCAATTTGAATGCTTATCTGCACGATGAAAAAACCGAGGTCTACGACGAATACAGCAAATACTTCAATCAGGGGTTTGGCCAACTCTAAAGCCCCATCACTTTTCCCAGCGCATCGGTGAAGATTTTCATTTCGTCCATGGTTCCGGTGCTGATCCGACACCAGTCAAGCATGGGAGGAAAAGGCCTTCCTACCAGGACATTCTCCTGCTTCATTTCTTCCATGACCTCCTGGATCGGTCTGCCTGTCTTGAAAAAGACAAAATTCGTGTGGGACGGAATGTATTCGAGTCCCATTTGATCCAGTGAGTCGCAGATATGCTTTTTCGCTTCAGCGTTTTTTGCAATGCTGAATTTGTAGAATTCATCATCTTTAAGTGCTCCCTGTGCCCCGGCAATGGCCAGCACATTGGTATTGGCCATGACTGCGGATTTCAATCGCCTTGCCAGATCTGGCCGTGCGATCAGGTATCCGACGCGGAGGCCGGCCAAACCGTATACTTTGGAAAAAGTCTTGGAAACAATGACATTTCTGCCTTCTTTGACCAGTTCGACCATCGAGGGATAGTCGGGTTCGGTAATAAAGTCATAGTAAGCCTCATCGCTGAAAATGACTGCTTTATCGTCATGACTCGTGATGAAGTCTCTCAGTTTGTTCTTGTCGAGAAGGGTTCCTGTCGGATTGTTGGGGTTGCAGATAAAAATGAGCCTCGTCTTACTCGTCACGCGTCGAGACATGGCATCGAGATCGTGCTCCATCTTTTCGTTTACCGGAACCCGATGCACATAGGCCCCAAATGTTTCGGCATAGCGCAGCAAAGCCTGAAAAGTCGGATCCGCCGCTATTATCTCTCCCCCATCACTGCCGAAGAGAAGACCTGAGGCTTTCAATCCTTCTGTTGAACCACCGGTGACAACCACGTGATCTTTGGTAACCCCTTCTTTTTCAGCAATATCATTTACCAGAGATGAAAGAATGCGAAAAGGATATCGGCACGCCATGTCAAAATTGTCTGTAAGGACCTTTTGCATGTTTACAGAAGGACTGAATGGGTTTTCATTGGCATTTAACATGACAGGGCCCGCAGAAGGGATGCTTCGCGTATTGACCCGATTTGCGACGGCATCTAGCCCGCCAAGAAATATAAATCCGCTGGACAGGCCTGCGGTTTTCAACCAGTTCCTTCGATCGAGAGTTCTCATAAGTTTGCTTTTTTCATTTTGGGTTCAACTGCCTGCGCCGAATGAATGAGCCCGGCGAAGATCATATTTCGACTAAAAATACAAAAAAATGCCAGCACTGAACGCGCCGGCATCGTGAAACAAAACTTATACTAATTCAAAAAATAAATTAGAAGATACGTGTCAAAAGTCAGGTTCCTATGTTACCTGACTGTGTATTCCAGATTAAGTTTTAGTAAAATGCTACCTTTAGGGCATGAAAAATCAAGCCCCATTTACCCTGGCCACATTCTGGATACTACTGCTTTTATCGACAGCTTCGATCGCCCAGGGACCCGACAGCTCAGATCGTTCCGAAGATAGACAGAACGACTGGGAGAATCAAAATGTTTTTGAGAGAAACAAGTTGCCGCCCAGGGCGAGCTTTGTGCCCTTCGCGAGCATGGAAGAGTTGAAAACATCGAACCCGGAAGCTTCTTCTTTCTACATCTCCCTGAATGGACTCTGGAAGTTCAGGTTTTCAGATAAACCGGGGGATCGACCCGAGAATTTTTTCAGAACCGATTTTGATGATTCCAAGTGGGCCCTGACCACGGTCCCTTCGAACTGGGAAATGGAAGGGTATGGCTATCCCATTTACACGAATATCAAATACCCGCATGAGAAAACACCACCGCGTATACAGGAGCATTACAACCCGGTGGGTTCCTACCGGATGAGCTTCAAGGTAACTCCCGGCATGCTCGAAAAGGATCTGGTGCTTCATTTTGGTGCAGTGAGCTCAGCCATGAATCTCTGGGTGAACGGAAAGAAAGTGGGATACAGCCAGGGTAGCAAGACCCCTGCCGAGTTTAGGATCAACGACCATGTTCAGGAAGGAGAAAACCTTCTCGCCGTTGAAGTTTTCAAATGGTCAGATGGGAGCTATCTCGAGGACCAGGATTTCTGGCGTTTGGGTGGTATTACTCGTGATGTATTCTTGCTGGCTCGCGAAAAGGATCAGATCCGGGACCTATGGATCAAATCAGACCTTGTGCCTGGCAACAAACAGGGAAAGTTAGAGGTCATCCTCAAAATTCATAAGTCCGGCAAACGAGATCTTAGTTGGGTATTGACACTCTCTGATCCTGAGGGCCGAAAAGTCCTGGAGAAAACAATGGAACTGAACGAATCTGAAGAAGATTTTGAAGCTTCTATAACCTCAGAATTGGAAGAAGTAAGACCCTGGAGTGCCGAGAACCCGAATCTCTATACAATGACAGCTGCCCTAAAAGGTGAAGAAGGAAAAACAATTGAGATCATTGGGCAAAAGGTAGGTTTCAGAAGGCTGGAAATCAAAGGTGGGCAGTTCCTTGTAAACGGCAAAGCCATTTATTTCAAAGGCGTCAACCTGCATGAGCACCATGATCGCAAAGGGCATGTCGTCGATGAGGAGACCATGCGCAAAGACATCCAAACCATGAAAATGCACAACATCAATGCTGTACGCACCTCGCATTACCCGCAACCCGAAAAGTTTTATGAGCTATGTGATCAATACGGTTTGTACGTCGTCGATGAGGCCAATATTGAGTCGCATGGATTTGGAGCCACCAAGCAGGGGCCGTTTGACACCATTCAGCACATTGCTTATCGCCCGGAGTGGAAAGCCGCTCATATGGAAAGAATCAAAAGGATGGTGGAGCGTGACAAAAATCACCCCAGCATCGTCATCTGGTCCATGGGAAATGAATGTGGGAACGGACCTGTGTTCCATGAAGCCTACACATGGATCAAAAAAAGAGATCCTTCCCGGTTCGTTCAGTTTGAGCAGGCCGATATGGAGGAGAACACAGACATTGTGAGCCCCATGTACGACAGAATAGACCAACTGGAGAGCTATGCCCGGAACCATTCGGATCGCCCCCTGGTGCTCTGTGAATACGCCCATGCCATGGGCAACAGCGTGGGCAACTTCCAAGATTACTGGGATGTTATCGAAAAGCATAAGGTGCTTCAAGGTGGGTTCATCTGGGATTGGGTGGATCAGGGACTGGTCAAAACCAACAGTGATGGAGTAGAATTCTGGGCTTATGGGGGTGATTTCGGTCCTCCGGATGTTCCATCAGACGGAAATTTCTGCCTCAATGGACTCGTGGAGCCTGACAGGCGCCCCAAACCTGCCCTTGAGGAGGTCAAAAAAGTGCATCAATTCATTTCGTTTGATCTCCACCAAAAGGAAAATTCGGGCCAAAGCCATGCGGGCGTTGAGATTGAAATCAGCAATAACTATGATTTCACGAATCTCGACCAATTCAACTTCTCATGGAACCTGAGCAGCGCCGGACAAAAAATGGCCTCTGGTGACTTGGACTTGGGTTCAGTTGGCCCAGGCGATGTGATTACGGCTCCAATCCAATGGAATCTGCCTCCCGAGCGACAGGCAACGGAGCTCATTCTAACCGTCTCGGCATACACCAAAAGTGCGAAGTCCCTGGTTCCCGAAGGTCACGAGGTCGCCTGGGAACAGTTTATTCTGAATCCGGGAGCACCGGTTTCATTCGGGGTTTCAGAGCAACCGGCGCTTCTTGAGAAAAACGAGGAAAGCTTTGTCGTTGAAACGGAGATTAGCACCGTATCCTTCGATCGCACCACCGGCATCATGAAAGAATTCAGCATCCTCAAGGAGAATATCCTCAAAGATGAAAAGGGATTCGTTCCTAATTTCTGGAGGGCACCCATTGACAATGATTTTGGGAACGACATGCACAAAAGATGCGCTGAGTGGAGATTCGCCAGCAAGCACAGGAAATTGAAAAGCATTCGGGCCGAGGCCACTGATGGCCTTGTAAAGGTTCTTGTCGCCTATGAACTGGAAAACGAGGATCAGGAACTCTTAGCTGATTTCGACATAGCCTACACGTTCAATGGCGAGGGCCAGATCTTGGTTGAGAGTACGTTCAACAGATTGAAAAAAGATCTTTCAGAGACGCCCAGGGTGGGATTGACCGTTGAGCTAACAAAAGACATGGAGCAGGTCAGTTGGTACGGTCGTGGCCCTTTTGAGTCTTACTGGGACAGGAAAACCGGGGCAAAAATCGGGATCTACACCAGCACGGTTGGGGACCTGTACTGGCCCTATCTGAGACCCCAGGAAAATGGGAACCGCACTGACGTGCGCTGGCTGGCACTATACAGCAAAGAAAAAAAACACGGCATTTTGATAAAAGGCCTGCCCACCATCGATTTCAGCGCGCATCACCAACGAATGGAAGATTTTGAGTCCCTGGAAAGGACGGATGGGAGACATCGTGATGGTGACATTGTGAAAAATCGGCACACGACCGATGTGATCCAAAGGGATCTTACATCTCTGAATATTGACTATCGTCAAATGGGTGTTGGAGGAGACAATGCCTGGGGTGCAAGGACCCACAAAGAGTACAGGTTGGAAGACAGCTCATACAGCTACTCTTTCCTTATCGTGCCGAAAGCCTCGCGCTAAGTCAGGACAAACCCCTGGATTTCTTCTCCATAGGGAGCAGGCTGTAAAAAATGAAGTCGTTGACCGGAGTGTCAATGCCCAGATCGTCTCCTTTGCGGACGATGTAACCGTTGAAGTTTTCCAACTCGCTGGGACGACCCTCCATCATGTCTCGTTGCAAAGACATGGTCGTGCCAAAGTCGCCATTGTCAATCATCTCAAGGGCAATTTGAATGTCCTTTTTTTCAATATCGACGCCCTGCCTCTTCCCTACCTCGATAATTTCAGCAGCCGTTTCCGCTATCTTTTCACGAAGAAAAGGGTCTTCACGCAGGATTCCCAACACGCTTCTGGTCAGGGCTCCCAGGGCGCTGATCGAAGTGATGAAGAGAAACTTCAGCCAAATGTCACGGTGAATATTCTCAGACAGCTTGTTCTTGAAACCGGCCTTGTCAAAGACGGCCTTGAGCTTTTGGCAGCGAGGGCTAACCTCCTGGCTGAGCTCCCCGAAAATGACCTCAGGAACAAAAGTGAAATGGTTGATGACCCCAGGACTTTCAATTTTACTCACAATCTTACACAGTCCTCCGATCACGTTTTCCGGGGGTAGAATCTTCAGGAGTCGTTCGGCATTGTCTGCTCCATTTTGCAAGGGTAAAACTATGGCATCACCCTCGAGATGGGGTTTGATGGCAGCTCCTACCTCATCGATTTGCCAGGATTTTGTGCAGAGCATCACCAGGTCGGCCTCCCTGACACAATCCGGACGATCGGAGACTTCAGGGTGAACAGTAAAGTCTCCCATGAAACTCTTGACTTTCAGCCCGTTTTCACGGATGGCCACCAATGCTTTGCCCCGCGTCAGGAAAACCACATCATTCCCGGCCTGACACAGCTTGCCACCAAAATATCCACCGACGCCACCGGCACCAACAATTGCTATCCTCATAAACCCTTTATTTTCATTTGCAAACCCGTTATTCCGTCCAGATATCCGCCATCGGATCAAATACACCTGAAAACGCAGAATCAAAGGTCTCCAGGACATTGACATTGGCACTGTTCCTTTTGATCCGCCCGTCCTGGCCCAAAATGTACTTTTCCAGGGTTCCCCGGGCATCGTGCTGTCTCATGCCGTTCCAGTAAATCTTTTCCTCAAAGTCCGGGAAATTGACCTGTTGCAGGGTGACCCGATACGTATCCCCAAAAAAATCAATGACCAGAAACGCCGTGTACGCATGACGCGCGTACTCGGGCAAGTTCTGACCCGCCAATTTGTAAGGCTTGGTCTGGACATCGGTGATAAAGCGCAGAATGTCAAGCTCGGAGGTGAAATCATTGGATTTGAGCTTCTCGTCGAGTTCGTCCTTATCGGTCAACGGATAGGTCTTTTGCCAAACCAGTTTGTTTTTCTTGACATACCAGTTTCCCATGGACTCCACCTCATTGAACTGAGCTCTGGAAGTCAACGAAACAGTCAAAAAACACATGAAGAAGAAAACTGTCAGACTCTTACACCCTATGTCACAATTTCTATTCACGGTGCAAAAAGGATTGTTTGGCCAGTAACTCCTCTTCGGACTCCACATGCTCCTCATCGGGAACACAGCAATCCACAGGGCATACCGCGGCACACTGGGGCTCGTCATGGAAACCTTTGCATTCGGTGCATTTGTCCGGAACAATATAATAGTATTCGTCACTTACAGGATCCTGTTCCTGATCGGCATTAACCGCTTTTCCGCCAGGAAGAACGACATCACCGCTCAGTTCGGTGCCATCCGAATACTTCCACTCCTCTGCTGCTTCATAAATAGCTGTGTTGGGGCATTCCGGCTCACAGGCACCGCAATTGATACATTCGTCTGTTATTATTATCGCCATTTGTTTTTTGCCTAAATTTGCGATCAAATATAAGGTTTCCACATCTATATTCCTATCGAGCATGACCCTAGACCAACGAATTGATGCCTTCTCTCAACTCGGAGATTTTCTCTCTCAATTTCACCCGTCAGGAGTAGAAATCAATAAAGAGCTTTCGACGAATGAGCTGTTTTTGGAGCCGTTTCGCATACAGGTAAAGCGGGCTTTTGAAAGCAATGGGTGGTTTACGAATCAGAATGTAAATTCTGCCTTTAATGATTGGGGCAAACTACTAAATAGCAATAATTTAACTAATTGGACCTCTATTTACAATTTAAATGAGAAATCGGAGAAGAATGTTGGTGTGATCATGGCGGGCAACATCCCTCTTGTGGGTTTTCATGACTTTCTGACCGTGCTCATGTCAGGGCATTCCATACAAATCAAACAATCGTCCTCTGACGCCTTTTTTCTTCCTTTGATTGCCAGGTTTCTGGAGCACGTTGAACCCGGCTTCAAAGGCAGGATTGTCTTTGCAGATGAACACCTCTCCGACTTTGACGCGATCATAGCCACGGGGAGCAACAATACCGCCCGTCATTTTGAGTACTATTTTGGTCAATACCCGCATGTCATCCGAAGAAATCGAAACTCGGTGGCCGTTCTGACTGGTGAAGAATCGCCAGAGGAGCTCGATGGCCTGGGAGAAGACATCTTTCGCTATTTCGGACTGGGTTGCCGGAGCGTATCAAAACTGATGGTTCCCAAGGGTTACGATTTTGACCTTCTGTTCGGTGCTTTATACAGCTTCAAGGGCCTGATTGACTACGATAAATACAGGAACAACTACGACTACAACAAGGCTGTTTACCTGATGAGCAAATTCGAATTGCTTGAAAACGGATTTGTGATGCTGAAGGAAGACCCTAGCTATGCCTCACCTATTGCAACCCTGTTCTACGAGTATTACGAGGATAGGGATGCTTTGAGGAACAAGCTTGAAGCGGATTCCGAGCTCATCCAATGCATTGTTGGAAACGGAAGCGATTCTGAATATGTACCTTTCGGAAAGACCCAAAAGCCGCAGCTGGACGATTATGCGGATGGGGTGGACACCTTTGAATTCCTGGTGAAGCTCTGAGTTATTCGAAGTTGGTCTCGAGTTGAACGTAGTCGAGCAGTTCCCGTTTGACGGATTCCTCCTTGAAGCGACCTCCGTATTCTGCCGTTACCGTACTGCTTGCAATGTCACCAACTCCACGAGAGTTCACGCAGAGGTGCTTCGCATCGATGATACAGGCGACATCCTGGGTACCCAGGGCCTCCTGAAGTGCCTGAACGATCTGCATGTTCAATCTTTCCTGCACCTGGGGACGCTTGGCATAGTACTCAACGATCCGGTTCATTTTGGACAAACCAATGACCTTGCCATTGGAAATATAGGCCACATGGGCACGTCCTACGATCGGCAGAAGATGGTGCTCGCAAGTCGAATAAAGAGTGATATTCTTCTCGACAAGCATCTCTCCGTACTTGTAGCTGTTTTCAAAAGTTGAAAGCTTGGGTTTGCGCTCCGGATTCAAACCGCCAAAGATCTCCTTGACGAACATCTTGGCCACGCGCAGCGGAGTACCACTGAGACTGTCGTCTCCCAGATCCATGCCCAGGGTGTGAAGAATATTTGCCACATCCTTTTCAATGCTCGCGATTTTATCGTTTTCCGACAATTCGAATGCATCCTTCCGGATTGGATTCTCCGCAGATCCTGAAATGTGGTCGTCACCCATTTCGTCTATGATTTGGTTCAATTTCCCGTTTTGTCCTTCAAACATGCTCCAAAGGTTTTAGTCTGCAAAAATACAACATTGGTGTCAAATTTCAGTCTTTAGAACCCAATAGTCGCATTAATTCCTCCTGATTGCAGTTCTGTTGATCTCCAGTTCGCATGTTCTTAACCCCGAATTTTCCGGTATTCATTTCTTCCTCTCCGGTGAGCACTACAAAAGGTATCTCACGTTTGTCGGCGTAATTCATCTGCTTCTTCATCTTGGCCGAGGAGGGATAGAGCTCAGCTCTTATCCCGATTCGCCTGAGGGCCTGAATCGTTTTCAAAGCATAAAGCGCCTCCTTCTCTCCAAAGTTGACGAATAAGGCTTTTGGTTTTTTTACAACGTCTTCATCAAAGAGACCCAGCTCTTCCAGGACCATGTAAATCCGATCCAATCCAAAGGAGATCCCGATGCCACTCATGCCTTTTAGGCCGAATATCCCCGTCAAGTCGTCGTATCGGCCTCCACCCCCTATTGAGCCCAGCTCCATCTTATCGGTCTGCACCTCAAAAATGGCACCCGTGTAGTAATTCAGTCCGCGGGCCAGAGTGATGTCGAGCTCCAGTCGGGCTGAATCGAGTTCAAGCTCTTCCAGCTTCTCAACGACAAAACGCAATTCCTCGACGCCTTTCATTCCGGTCTCAGAGTCCTGGAGCATCGATTGCATGGCCTGCAGCTGCTCAAGATTGGTTCCCTTGAGATCAAAAACGGGTTCCAATTCAGTCAATGCCTCTTCTGACAATCCTTTGCTTCTCATCTCGTTCAAAACACCCTCACGACCGATCTTGTCGAGTTTGTCCAGGGCAACGGTGAAATCGATCAATTTGTCTTCGGCACCGATCAATTCAGCGATGCCTGTCAGAATCTTTCGGTTGTTGATGCGAATGACAACGCCGTCAAGTCGTAGTTTGCTGAACACAGCATCATACAAAGAGACAAACTCCACTTCCTGCCAAAGGCTGTCGCTTCCCACGACATCAGCGTCGCACTGATAGAATTCCCGGAACCTGCCTTTTTGAGGTCGATCGGCTCTCCATACGGGCTGAATCTGATAGCGTTTGAATGGAAACACGAGTTCGTTTTGATGCTGGACCACATAGCGGGCAAATGGAACCGTCAGATCGTAGCGCAGTGCCTTCTCGCTAATTTTCGGAGTTATCTGGTTCAGGTCCTTTTTGTCCAAAGCTTCATCGGTGACTTTCTGCAGGTAATTGCCCGAATTGAGAATCTTAAAGATCAACCGGTCTCCTTCCTCACCGTACTTTCCCATCAGTGTGCTGGAGTTTTCAAAGGAAGGCGTCTCAATAGGCTCAAATCCATAGCATTCAAAGACTTTTTGAATGGTCTCAAAAATAAAACTCCTCTTTGCAATTTCTGAAGATGAAAAGTCGCGAGTGCCTTTAGGTATGCTGGGTTTCATAGGGTCGGTAAAAAATTATTCCGATGCATATCGGACGGTTGCTCCGGGTCAAGGGCAAATATCCGAAAATTATTCATTTTCCCATTTATTTTCTCCCAGGAATCCCCGGGAGTCATGATCTTTTTCCCTCCATTTTTTTATATTGCATCTTGTATGATCAGACCCCTACAATTGCTGGTGCTCTTATGCTCGTTTTCCGGATTCGCTCAACAGGCGAAGCACCTGGGAACTGATTCGGCACTTATATCTCCCGCGGAGCTTCTGAGCCAGTACGTTCAAATTCCCTCTGAAAGCGGACAGGAAGCTGATGCCGGGCAATTTTTCATGGAACTCTGCCGCGATAGCGGTCTGCACATCACACCCATGGGACAGGAAGACGGTCAATTCAATTTTATGGCTTCGCTCTTTCCCCTCGAGGAGAAAAAACCCAATGTGGTGCTGATGAATCACATTGATGTCGTACCTGACAATGAGGGAAACACACACGGGCCTTACTCCGGTGTCATCGATGAGGGGTATTTGTATGGAAGGGGTGCGATCGACAACAAAGGAGTAGCTGTAATGCACTTCGGGGCCATATCCCGTATCAAGGCGAATGAAAATTATCAGGACAGTCCGTTCAACATAAGCATGCTCACCGTTTCGTGTGAGGAGGCACAGTGCCCCGGGGGGATGCAACACGTAATGTCCAGTTTTGTGGAAGAAATCAATGCCGCAGTTGTGATCGGAGAAGGCCCCTCGGATCTTTCAACTTTGATGGACGGCGAATTCCCCAACTCCATATATGGGATCTCCAGGGCGCATAAGCGCGCTTATTGGATGGAACTCGAAATCGAAATAGAAGGATTTGGTCATGGTTCGGTAACCCCCGACTCGTATGCGAATAAGGAAATGGTGACCGCTTTGCAGAATTTGACAAAGAAAAAACAGAAGGCTGTTTTCAACGATATCAATACGGAGTTTCTCAAAGGGATGGCTCAATACAGAAAAGGAATCCAGCGATTTGTCCTGAAGCACCCAAGGCTGTTCAAGCCGATTTTGGTGCCTCAGTTGAGAAAGACGCCCGAACTGTTCTCCATATTTTCCAACACGATGACCCTGACCAACATCAATTCGAGCAGTCAGACCATAAATACGAATTCCATCACGGCAAAAGCGGGCCTGGACTGCAGATTGCTTCCTGAAACGGATGAAAAAGAATTTGAAGCAGAGATCAAGAAAAGACTGAAAAACGAAAAGATCAAGCTAAAAGTCATCAAATCGACTCCACGCAACCAACCGAGTTCGAATTCGAACATTTTCTACAAAAATCTTAAAAGTGCAATTCTGGAGCAATACCCGGATGCCAAAACGATCGATGTCCTCATGCCCAACATCAATGACATGGGTTATTTCAGGGCCCTGAATGTCCCTGCTTACGGCTCTATCCCCATACAGTTGACGAAATCCGAAGTCGAAAGCATTCACGGTATTGACGAGCGCATTCCTTTGTCAGAGTTGGAGTCCGGAACGAATGTCTTTTATATTTTCCTAAAAAAGATGATCTACTCGTCGACCGACTGAGAACTTGCTTATTCAGGCAGGTCGAAACCCGCTTATTACTTTATTTTTTTCTGTTTTGCCTGTTGCTCCTGGGCCTGCTTCATGGCGTCATCCAGCCGCTGGCGGAAGGCACTTTTCTTTTTCTGAGGCTTCTTCTTGTTCTCCTGAATCTGGGCGTGGATCTTGTCTTCATCAATGATGAAATTCTTGATGACAAGCATGATTCCGATGGTAAGCAAGTTCGATACAAAATAGTACAAACTCAAGCTGCTCGCATAACTGTTGAAGAAGAACATCATCATGATGGGTGAGAACCACATCATCATTTTCATCATCTTCTGCATGTCAGGCATTCCTTCCTGTTGAGGCTGCTGCATGTTCATCTGCTGGCTCTGGGTCATCTGCATGTAGAAAAAGATGGCTACAGACGCAAGGATCGGAAACAGACTTACGTGATCTCCGTAAAATGGGATCTTGAAAGGCAACTGTAACACTTCATCATAGGCCGAAAGGTCATCCGCCCAAAGAAACCCGTGCTGACGTATGTCAATGTTCGCCGGGAAAAATCGGAATAAGGCAAAGAAAACGGGCATCTGTATCAAAGCCGGTATACATCCGGATAATGGGTTCACTCCGGCTTTGCGCTGCAGAGCCATTGTTTCCTGCTGTCTCTTCATCGCATTCTCCTTTCCGGGAAGCTTCTCATTGATCTCCACCATTTCCGGTCTGAGCACCTTCATTTTCGCACTTGACAAGTAGGATTTGTACACTACCGGAGACATGATGATCCTCACCACAATGGTCATCAGGATGATCACGATTCCATAGTTTCCAATGATCGAGCTCAGAACGCTGAAAACCGGGATGAATACGTATTTGTTGATCCATCTGAAGATGCCCCAGCCCAAACTTACTATTCGATCCAGCTGCCGCCCTTCATATTTGCTGAGCACCGCGTAGTCGACCGGCCCGTAGAACATGTTCATGCTGTAGTCCAGCTCTCCGTTCTTCGCCTCCAGCGGGATGGAAGCCGAATACTGTTTGGTGAATACCGTATCGATGTATTCATCCTCAACCAGATTCACGGATTTGAGATTGGCGGTCGAAAAGGGTTCGTCGGTCAAAAGAACCGAGGTGAAGAATTGTTGTTTGAAGGCAATCCAATCCACCTCTTTGGCCTCCTCCTCATCTTCATCACTCATGGCGTTCATGTACTCGAACTCCCCGTCCTGCAGGTAGCGCAAATCCGTGTATTGGTTCTCATACTTGATGCTTTTCTCCGTTCGAAAACTCCTCAGTTTCCAGTCGAGCCTCAATGATTCCGATGTGTTTATCGCTCGGTCCATGCCCTGTGTGCGAATGCCAAAATCCAGCATATAGTCATCAGGTTTAAGCTCATATCGGTATTCCAGGAACTGACTTTCGGAAACCTTTAATCTCATCGACAATACCTGGTTATCTCCGTTCTGCGTCAATTCGGGCTCGAAATAGAGATCCTTGGTCTGCAAGTTCCTGTTGTCCAGGGTAGCGAAAGACAGATTGAAAAGGGCATTCTGATCCTTGATCACAAAAAGAGGCTTCTGATCATAGGTCTTGTAATTCTTCAGCAGAACCTCGGTAATTTGCCCTCCCTTATTGGCAACTTTGATTCGGACAAGATCATTCTCGATGATGGTCTCATTGTCTGCGGCCGAAGGCAGACTGTTGCTGTAAGCGAAAATACCCAGTCGGTTCTTGGCATTGACCAGAGCAAGGGAATCCGAAGCGACCTGGGTCACCGGATCCATTTGAGTTTGGCCTGCTGGTCTTGTGTTTTCTGATTCGGATGAGTCAGCCTCAGAGGCTTGTTGTATTTGTTCGGACTTCTGCTTCTCAAGTTCTTCCGGGGTTGGCTGGTTCATGTAAAAGTACCAGATCATTATGGCACCCAGCAGAACAAATCCTATCAGGGAATTGAGATCAAATTTTTTTTCTTCCATGTTTAGTTCGTGTCATTGGAACAGCCCCGAGCGACTGCTTTTTCAAACCTGCGGCAAATGTACTAAAAACAGGGTATTAATTGAGCATGAATCCCACAAAAAGCTAGACTCAGTTTCGCTCGAGCTTGTCCTTGAAAATGAACATCAGGATAATGGGAACCGCAAGAACGATCACGATGAGTCGATTGTTCATCAAAACACTGGGATACAGAAGAATCGTGAGGACAAATCCGCCAATAGCGCCGCCAATATGAGCACTGTGACCGATATTGCCCCATTGTTTTTTCATCCCGAACATCGAATAGAGCAGATACCCAACCCCAAAGACGTAGGCCGGAATTGGAATCGGAATGAAGAAGAGATAAAGATTCATTCCCGGATTCAGCATGATGGCTGAATAAACCACGCCCATCACCGCGCCGGAAGCTCCGACCGCGCTGTAATAGGGTTCTTTTTTGTGAAAACTGAGACCGAACAAGCTACCCGCCAAAAGGGAACCGAAATAGATGGCCAGGAAGCGGGGGGTTCCGATGTATCGCATTACCGGATCAGCAAAAAAATACAGGGTCAGCATGTTGAAGAACAAATGCGCCTGATCCACGTGCAAAAAACCAGAAGAAAGAAGTCTGATTTTCTCCCCTCTTACGATCGGACCTATCTGGAATTTATACTTCTCAAAGAAAATTCGGTCTTTGAACCCCTTATAGGATACTGCGACATTGGCGATTATTATCAGTAAAACCGTTGTATTCATAAAATTTGTGCATTCATGGCCACAGGGCCGGGTTTTGCCCCAGTCCATGTCCGGCACGAATTTATTAATTATCCCTGAGAAAGTTAACTCCACTGTTCTTTTTATATGACCGAAAAGAAATATATATGCGATATTTGCCGTGTAAAAGTCTTGTATGCAACTCCTGGTTTACGCAATCGCCTACCCTCTTCTATGGTTGTTTTCCAACCTCCCCATGCGCATTCTGTTTGTGTTTTCGGATCTGGTGTTCTACCTGCTTTACTATGTGCTGGGCTATCGAAAAAAGGTCGTGCGCAGCAACCTAAAATTGGCCTTTCCAGACATGGATCCGGATGAGCTGCAAGAAATTGAGAAGCGCTCCTACAGGCACTTTGTCGATGTTTTCTTTGAGATGATCAAATCCTTTACCATCAGCGAAAAGGAAATCTCCAAACGCCTTTCGATCACAAACCCCGAGCTGCTGGACCCTTATTATGAAAAAGGCCAGAGTGTGATATTTACTTCCGGACACTACGCCAACTGGGAATGGGTTTCGTTCATCGTTGAAAAAAGTCTGAACTACCACATGAGCGTGGTCTACAAGAAACTCAAAAACAAGTATTTTGACAACCTGATGAAGAAAACCCGAAACAAATTCGGGGTTCGGTTCGTGGAAAAGCGCAACTTCTATCCGGAGATCCTGAAGAATAAAAAGGAGGGTGTCATCCAGGCCTATGGCTTTCTGTCGGATCAGTCACCCAAACTCAAAACGGCCAAATACTGGGACACTTTTTTAAATGTTGAAGTCCCGGTTGAGATCGGCCCGGAGACCATTGCCCGCAAGATGAATTATCCGGTCTTCTATTTTCAGACCGAACAGGTAAAGCGAGGAGTCTACAAGTCAACCTTCCTGCTTCTGGAAGAGGAACCCAAAAAAGCAGAGCCTCACTCAATTACCAAAAGCTATTTGAAAGCCCTGGAAGATCAGATCCGAAAAAAACCGGAATTCTACTTCTGGACCCACAAACGTTTCAAACACATGCGTAAACATTGAGCGCGAACTTCAGCTCGCCCCCAGGTCAGGTCTGAAACCAGGAGCGGACCATTTTGTACTCAGCGGGCTCGAAGGATTTGTGTCGATACTCTCCGTTTTCCGAATTGTACTCGTAATCTTTGGACCATTCCTCGAAATTCTCAGCCATCGACCGAATGCTTTTGCATATGAAATCGACTTCCTGGTCTGTGGTAGTTGGGTGTATGGACATGCGAATCCATCCGGGACGCTCAATGTGGCAACCCTGATCGATCAGGTCGATCATAGCATGTGACGCCTGCTGGTCGACGTGCAAAAGAAAGTGCCCATAGGTTCCGGCACAGGAGCATCCTCCGCGGGTTTGAATTCCGTAACGGTCATTGAGCAACTTGACACCGAGGTTGTAATGCAGACCGTCAATATAGAAAGAAAAGACACCGAGCCGGTTTTTGTGCTGGCCGGCTAACAGGGTGAGATTCTCGATGCCCTCCAGCTTTTCGAAAACCTGGCCCACAATCTCTTCTTCGCGTTTGTGAATGTTATCCACGCCCATCTCCTCCTTGAGCTGAACGGCAAGGGCTATGCGGATCGTCTGAAGAAAGCCGGGTGTGCCCCCATCCTCACGCGTTTCGATGTCATCCAGATATCGATGTTCTCCCCATGGATTGGTCCAGTTTACCGTTCCTCCACCCGGATTATCGGGTATCATATTGTGATACAGGCTTTTATGAAATATTAGAACCCCTGACGTGCCCGGGCCTCCCAAAAACTTGTGAGGAGAAAAGAACACGGCATCCAAACGTTCTTCGGGATCTTCCGGGTTCATGTCTATCGCCACATAAGGCGCGGAACAGGCAAAGTCCACGAAACAATACCCTCCGTTCTGGTGCATCATTTTAGCGATCCTGTGATAATCCGTCAGCAAACCGGTCACATTGGAGCATCCGGTTATCGAGGCGATCTTCATCTTCTTGTGCTCGTACTTCTTCAATAAGGGAAGCAAACGGTCGTAGTCAACCAGACCATCTTCGTCACAGGGAATGATCTCCACATCAGCTATGGTCTCCAACCAGGAAGTCTGATTGGAATGATGCTCCATATGGGTTATGAAAACAACCGGTTTCTTTTCTTCCGGTATTTGCTCGTTGAGCTCTTTGAGATTCTCACTGACCTTGATTCCGAGGATGCGCTGAAATTTGTTCACAACGCCTGTCATGCCCGTTCCCTCTGTGATCAGCGCACAATCCGGACCCGCATTGACATGCTTCTTGATGATCTCCCGGGCTTCGTGATAGGCCAGGGTCATAGCCGAGCCGGAAAAAGTTGTTTCCGTATGTGTATTCGCTACAAACGGACCGAAATCACGGATCATTCTCTCTTCGATCGAGCGGTAAAGTCTTCCGCTTGCCGTCCAGTCGGCATAGATCATCTTCTTCTTTCCATAGGGTGTATCAAAGCTCTCATCGATCCCGATGATTTCTTTTCTAAACCGGTCAAAATACTTTTCTAGACTCATGAGCTAATACGGCTTGATTTTTTACCTACTTGATTCTTACCTCAATCCACTAAAGGCCAGCGATGGATTTTATCTCCTGAATGATTCTTTCTGCAAGTTCATCTGCCGCTACCTGTGAACCACTCTCGGTGTAGATTCGGATAATGGGCTCGGTATTGGATTTCCGAAGATGCACCCATTCATTCTCAAAGTCTATCTTGACCCCATCAACAGTACTCACGTCTTCTTTTTCAAATTTCAAAGACATGTCTTTCAATATTTTATCAACATCCAACTCAGGTGTTAGTTGAATTTTATTCTTACTCATGAAGTAGGACGGATATCCATCGCGCAGGGTTTTGCACGATACTTTCTCCCGGGCCAGATGAGTCAAAAACAGGGCAACTCCGACCAATGCATCGCGACCATAATGAGAGGCCGGATAAATGATTCCTCCATTGCCTTCCCCCCCGATAATCGCCTTATTGGCTTTCATCATTTCAACCACGTTGACCTCACCCACTGCGCTGGCTTCATACTGACCACCCCGGTTCCTGGTCACATCCCGGAGCGCACGTGAAGACGAAAGGTTGGAAACCGTATCCCCGGGAGTTTGCGACAGGACATAATCGGCACAGGCTACAAGAGTGTATTCCTCGCCGAACATGCTGCCGTCTTCATTGACGAGGGCCAAACGATCTACGTCGGGATCCACCACAATGCCCAGATCGGCTTTTTCTTTCACCACCAATTCGGAAATCTCTTTCAAATGAGCCGGAAGCGGCTCCGGGTTGTGGGGAAAATCCCCTGTCGGCTCACAATAAAGTTTGACGCACTCGACTCCCAGGGCATTCAATAACTTGGGAATGGCTATGCCTCCGGTGGAATTCACGGCGTCCACGACAACCTTGAATCCGGCATTCCTGATGGCGTCCACATCGACCAACTCAAGGCTCAGGACGTGTTCAATATGCCTGTCTATGGCATCCTTCATCTTTGAATAACGCCCCAGTTCTGTAACCTCAGCATAGTTGTACTTGTCTCCTTCAGCCCATTGGAGGATCTTGCTCCCCTCTTCGGCATTGAGAAACTCTCCTTTTTCGTTCAGAAGCTTCAAGGCGTTCCATTGCTTCGGATTGTGGGAGGCCGTGACTATGATTCCTCCATCGGCATTCTCCGAAGGGACCATCACTTCAACTGTCGGTGTGGTAGACAAGCCCAGGTCAATGACGTCAATGCCAAGACCCACCAGGGTATTGGCCACCAGGCTGCTGATCATTTTTCCAGAGATTCTGGCATCCCTTCCGATAACTACTCGAAGGTCAGTTCGATTCGGGTTTCTCTGCTGCAACCAGGCCCCATAGGCAGAAGCAAACCGCACGGAGTCGAGCGGAGTCAGGTTTTCGTTGACGGGTCCTCCTATTGTGCCACGGATTCCGGAGATGGATTTGATCAGGGTCATGAACGTGATGTTTTTGCGTTATGCAAATATACCTTTTCAAAAAAACAAGGCAATAAAAAAACCGCTCATCTTTGCCAGTGCTGAGATGAGCGGTTTTGTATGAAAGGATCAAACGACTACTTGCCGCTCTCCATCTTTTTCTTCAAGTCAGCCAGGTCACTGATATCACCTAAAGTGGTTTTCTCAGCAGACTCAGCGCTCTTGTTAACAGCTTTGATATTTCGTTCTTCCTGAGCTCTGAAAACAGCAGAATGCGATACTACAAGCCTTCTGTATTCCTTGTTGAACTCGAGCACCTTGAACTCAGCTGTTTCACCTTTGGCCAGCTTCGATCCGTCTTCTTTCGACATGTGACGACCCGGAACAAAAGCCTCTACCCCGTCAGGGAAAGACACGATCGCACCTTTGTCATTGACCTCTTTGATGGTTCCCGTGTGAACGGAATCAATCGTGTAGGTTTCTTCATGCTTGTCCCAAGGATTCTCAGTGGTCTGCTTGTGACCCAGGTTCAGCTTGCGTCCTTCGACATCAAGTTCCAGAACTTCTACGTCCAGCTTGTCGCCCACCTTGACGAAATCTGAAGGATGCTTGATCTTCTTCGTCCAGGAGAGATCAGATATGTAGACCAAACCGTCAATGCCTTCCTCCAATTCAACGAAGACACCAAAATTCGTATAGTTTCGAACTGTTCCGGTGTGTTTAGAACCTACAGGATATTTTGTCGTGATGTCTGTCCAAGGGTCAGGCTGCAATTGCTTGATTCCCAATGACATTTTTCGCTCCTCTCTATCCAGGGTAAGGATCACAGCTTCCACTTCATCTCCAACTTTCACAAAGTCCTGAGCTGATCTGAGGTGAGTCGACCAGGACATCTCTGAGACATGGATCAACCCCTCTACACCTTCACTGACTTCCACAAAGGCTCCGTAATCTGCTATGATCGCAACACGACCTTTGACTTTGTCTCCAATTTTAAGGTTTTCGTCAAGGGCCTCCCAAGGATGCTTGCTCAACTGTTTCAAACCAAGTTGGATTCGCGTCTTCTCATCATCGAAGTCGAGGATAACCACATTGAGCTTCTGATCGAGTTCAACGATCTCACTCGGGTGATTGATTCGGCTCCAGGACAGGTCAGTGATGTGCACCAGACCGTCAACGCCTCCAAGGTCAACAAAGACACCATAGGAAGTGATGTTCTTGACAACACCTTCGAGAACCTGACCTTTTTCAAGCTGCCCGATGATCTCTTTCTTCTGCTCAGCAAGATCGGCTTCGATAAGCGCTTTGTGAGAAACAACAATATTCTTGAATTCCTGGTTGATCTTGACAACTTTGAATTCCATGTTCTTGTCGACATACTGATCGTAGTCACGGATTGGTTTGACATCGATTTGGGAACCTGGCAGGAAGGCCTCAATTCCAAATACATCGACAATCATTCCACCTTTGGTTCTGCACTTTACATACCCTGTGACGATCTCGTCGTTCTCGTGGGCGGCGTTGATGCGGTCCCAGGCCTTGATCACACGGGCTTTCCTGTGAGAAAGAACCAACTGACCTGTACTGTCTTCCAGCTTGTCAACTTTCACCTCAACCGTATCCCCTACTTTCAAATGCGGATTGTAACGGAATTCATTCAGAGAAATCACGCCCTCCGATTTGGAGTTGATGTCGATGATGGCCTCACGGTCGGTAATTCGCACCACTGTACCATCGATCACCTGACGCTCTTCTACAAAACCAACTGTATTTTCCAGAGCTTTGTCAAACTCCTTCAATTTTTCTTCTTCTACTGCTTCGATTCCTTCCTCGTACTTCTCCCAATCGAATTCTTTCAAAAACGTCTCGGGATCCACTTGCTCCTCGGTCTCTTCAACAACATCAGCTTCAACCACCGGTGCTTCCACCACAGGTTTTTCAACAGCTTTTTCTTCTGCAACTTTTTCTTCTACCACTTTTTCTTTCTTAGGCTTAATTTCTTCTTTTGGCTCAGCCTTTTCGGCCTTCACCTCTTTTGTTTCTTCTTTTGCAGCGGGCTTTTCTTCTTCCTTGTCATCTTCAACCACCTCATAAGCAGATTCTGCTCCCAATTCTTTCACCAACAGATAGTAGAACAGGGCTCTGTACTTTCTGCGGTTGCTCGATCCCAAAGTGTCAATCACTTTTTGGATCGCTTCGTCAAGCTTCTCATTGTCTTCTTGACCCAGTTTATTAATCAGGAAATTCTTTTTGATGGTTTCCAACTCTGCTTTGTTGGATGAAGATACCAGCTCGGCGTCTTCTTTGTAGATGGATGGGCCCAATCCTTTGGCCACATTTTTGAAAAGATCTGCGTCGATCGCTATATCGAGCTTTTCTGCTTCACTCGTGTAGAGATCTATTTTTTCTTGTAATTTAGACATGCGTCTTTTACTTTGTATCCTGTTGTTTTGCAGATTATTATACGATCAAAGCAACAAGAGGCTTTCAACATTCGATTTTTGCACCTTTTTCAAATCCGCTATCGTTCAAAAGGCGTGCAAATATACGAACTAAATATAGATCGTGCAAAAATAAAATTAAAGTAAAGTTTTGATGATGTCCCTTTCGGTGATGCCCTCTGCCTCGGCTTTGTAATTTCTTACGATCCTGTGATTCAGAATGGCATAGGCAACGGCCTGCACATCTTCGATGTCAGGCGAGAATTTGCCTCGAATCGCGGCATAAGCCTTGGCTGCCAGCACCAGGTTCTGAGAAGCTCTCGGACCGGCGCCCCAGTCGAGGTAATTTTTTACCAGGTCAGGGGATTCCTCCTGCCCGGGACGTGTTTTCGTCGCCAGCCGCACGGCGTACTCCACTACATTGTCAGCAATGGGTATGCGACGAATCAAATGCTGATAACTGAGAATGTCTTCGGCCGACACCACTGCATTGACCTTCGCCTCGTCGTCATTGGTCGTGTTCTTTGCGACGAAAACCTCTTCGGCGAAACTCGGGTAATTGAGATAAATAGAAAACATGAATCGATCCAACTGCGCCTCCGGCAAAGGATAGGTCCCTTCCTGCTCAATGGGATTCTGAGTGGCCAATACGAAGAAAGGCAGATCCAGTTTAAAATGATGGCCCGCGACGGTCACGGCTTTCTCCTGCATGGCCTCAAGCAAAGCCGCCTGCGTTTTAGGTGGTGTGCGATTGATCTCGTCGGCCAGTATGATATTGGCAAATATGGGTCCTTTGATGAATTTGAATTTTCTGGTCTCATCCAGGATCTCACTTCCCAGGATGTCAGAGGGCATCAGGTCAGGCGTGAATTGAATTCTTTTGAAGTTGAGTCCCAATGCCGTTGCGACCGTGTTCACCAGCAAGGTCTTGGCCAGACCGGGAACACCAATAAGAAGCGAATGCCCGCCGCAAAGGACCGAGAGCAGAACGTGATCCACCGCCTCGTGCTGACCGACAATGACTTTCCCTATCTCTTGCTTTAGCCGCTTGTAATTTTCAACCAGCCCCTTGATCAACTCAACATCAGACATGGTCTATAGGTTTTTTTTACTCCAGTCACTCTTGAATTCGCAGCTCAGATAGGAATCGTTGATCTTGACATAGGTATCCTTGATCTTTTCTTCTGACCATTTTTCGATGGTTTCGGTCTTCTTTTTCTGAAGTGCAAGGTCCATGATCTTCTCATAGTCTTTGCCCAGGTCTGCCTCATGGGCCTCCGTTTTGCTTTTTAGCAGCAATACTTTGAACATCTTGCCTCCCTGGCGGGTCTCATCCAAAAATACCCGGCTAAGCTCACCAGCTTCCAGGCTGCTTATCTTCGAATACAATTCAGGGTCCATCCGCGTCTGTTCGAACTTGGTGTCTCCACTTACAGGGTTCATCAGAACCCCTTTGTTCAAACGGGTGTCTTTGTCGTCAGAGTACTTGAGCACGGCCTCATCAAAAGTCAGTTCCATTTTCAGGATCTTCTCCCTGTAAAGAGTAAGCGAGTCTCTAACACGCTCGACCGCCTCATCATCGGCTTTGGGCTGCATCAATATGTGATAGACGTCACGCTGCTTTCCTCTGATTTTTTCCACCAATAGTATATGGTATCCGAAATCCGACTCAAATGGCTGAGAGATCTCACCCTCTTCAAGACTGAAAGCCGCTTCTTTGAACTCCTTGACAAACGGACTGTTCCTCTCAATGGTATAGAAACCGTTGTTCTGAGTCACTCCCGGATCATCCGAATAGAGAATCGCCTTCATTTTGAAACTCGCTCCTTCTTCCACTTCCTTTTTAATCTCTTTCAAACGGTCAAGTGTTCTCTGTATCTCTACCTCAGTAGGCTCGACGTTCAGGACAATCTGAGAAAGTTCAATTTCCGCTCCGATCTCAGGAAGGTTTCCCTCTGCCTTCAAGCTATTGTAGTATCTTTTTACTTCTTCCGGGGTGATGTCGATATCGGAGGTCAGTTCCTGCTGCATCTTCTGAATCAGCAACCCTTCCTTTTCCACTCGATACAACTCATCCCTGAGGTCTTTCATATTGTCAAAGCCATAGAGCTCCAGCATTTTTTCAGGGGAGCCAAGCTGTTGTGTGAAATAATCCGTCTTCCGTTGAACCTGCTGCTGAATTTCACCCTCGTTAACGACAATACTGTCGATCACGGCGTGATGCGCCAGGAGCTTCCTGTTCATTATCTGTTCGAGCATCTCACAATCACTGATCTCGATCTGTCCACCACTCTGTTGAATGAGCTCCTGCTTGAAAGCGTCGATCTCCGAATTTAGGACGATATTGTCTCCAACTACGGTGGCCACACCATCTACCTTAACCTTTTCCTGTGCATACAAGCCCATCCCGATCAAAAGGGTCAACAAGGCAATTCTAATCTTCATTTTCGTACTGTTCAAATTGTTTGTTATTTATCGCATCCATCACCAAAGTTTTTTCAATCTCATTCATCAGCTCCAGTTTCCTGTTGTGAAGGATCATCTGACGGATGGTCGGAATCACATAGCTTTTCGGAGCGACATCATTGCGATGCAATACGTCTTTTATCGCCACCAAATATACTCCTAAACTGTCTTCTTTCTTAATAAATTGGCCCTTTTTTAAACTATTCTCTTCTTTCAGCAAAGGCAGCCTGGACTCTACCCGGGTCTTGCTGACCCACATGCTGTCATTGAGAGACAGGGCAAAGAATTCGAGCTCCCGCTCCTCCAACACCTCAGCGTCTTCCGGGTCATTCGACCTGAAAAGCTTCTCGATTTCTTTTCTCTCATTGAGATCTGAAGCAAAATGAATCAGTTTCAACTGAAGAAGGTCTTCGTTGAGTCTGTACACGTTTTTGTTGTTCTCGTAGTATTCGTCCAGATTCTCTTCCGTTACAACTGTATCCAAATCCTGTTGAAGAACGGCCCTCTTGTACCTTTCGATCAGGAGCTCCCGGCGATAATCCTCTACCAAATTATTGATTTCGTCATCTTCACTTCGCACATTGATCAGCGCTTTGTCATACAGCAACTCCCTGGTCGCCCAGGTTTTAATGTAATTGTTTCTGAACAACACACTGTCCTGTGGCGTCTGATTCTTTGGCATAACGCTTTGGAGGTCTTCCTCCATGAGGTAGCGGTCATTGACCCTTGCGACTGCTCCTTCGACTTGTTCTTTATCTGAACACGACTGTAAAATCAGTGCAATTAATACCCCTATGAAAACGAAATCACGCATCAGTTCTCCAGCCTCGATTTGAGTTCCTTATAGCTTCTCTTATTGATTTTGACCGCATAGGTCTGTCTCAGGTCCATGACCCATTGTTCTTCAAGATAATTCTGGTAATCATTCAAAACCTCTCCTCTCGCCTCATTCAATTCCTTGCGGGTTTCGGGATAGATACGGTCCACACGCATGAGGGTGTATTGATTCTCATCTTCCTCATAAATCTCTGAGACCCCTAATTTAAAGTGGTATCCCTGCGGCAGCTTGCTGCTTCCCTCTTCCAGCTTTCCCTGACTGAAGAGCACGTGAATTGTAGCACCCTCATTGATGGCCTCCTTGATGGATTCCGGGCTTCTTCCATTGAGCAAAAGTCTTCTCACCTGTTCCGCCTTTTCTTTCTGGGTACAACTGCCTATCAGGACATCAGCTCTTTTCCGCCAGTTGTATTGATCCCTGTGCTCCTTGAAATATTTCTCCAATTCAACAGAATCCTGCTCTGAACGATCCCAAATCTGTTTCTGCAGGAGTTCGAAAAGGAGGAGCCCGTCTTTGTATTCTTTGAAGGTTGCCGCAAACTCCGGATTGGTGTCTTCGAGGTGATCTTTGTAGTACTCTATGATCTGTTTGTTTTTAAACGTATCAAACAGCTCTCCATTGGTTTTGTTCCTGCCGGTTTTTGCATATTGATAAAAGTCATCGGCCGAAAACACCCTTTCCTGGACCTGCAGTATCGTATCGGTCATACCCTTGAATTTTTCGAGATCCCGGGTGGAGCTCAATAGCCTCATGTTGATGACCAACTCGTAGTCTTTCCCGACCTTTCCGGCAAGAGATCTCTCCACATATCCGGCCCGACTTCCGTTTTTGACCTTGGCCTCGAGTCTGGGTTTCAGGTCCTCGTAGGAAGGTATGGGGTATTTCTTGTCCAGCTTGAGAATGTGCCAGCCGAATTGAGTGCTGAACGGTTCCGAGTAGTCCCCCTCATTTTCCAATGAAAAGGCCACTTCCTCGAATTCCCTGATCATCCTTCCCGTTCCAAACTTGGGCAGCTTGCCCCCTTTTTTGGCGGAACTCAGGTCGTCAGAATGCTCCTGCGCGATCCTGGCAAAATCATCCCCCTGCTCGAGGGATCTGTAAATCTCATCGATCTTTTCACGCGATTTTCCGGGTTGGGCCGAATCTTTCTTTACCATAATATGAGAAACCTCGATTTCTCCTGGGGACTTTCTTCGGTCGAGCACTTTGACCAGGTGGTATCCAAATTGGGTCCTGAAAGGTTCAGAGACCTCTCCAACGGGAGTGTCGTATGCTGCGTTCTCAAAAGCATATACCATGGCAAAAGCACTGAAGTAACCCAGATTCCCGCCGTTCTGTTCAACCGACGGATCCTCCGAGTAAGCCCGGGCAACCGTCTCGAAATCTTTCCCCGCCAAAATTTCATTGCGTGCGGCACTTATTTTCTCGAAGGCTGCCAGACTGTCTGCAGGCGCGGCATCCGGAGAAACGCGAATCAAAATGTGGCTCGCATTGACTTCCATTGCCGAACGATCGTAAGCCTCTTTGGTCAATTCATCCAGGGCCTCAGGGTTCTGCAAATAAGGTTGTACCAGCTGTTCCCTGTACTTGGCAAGATCACTTTGATACGTAGAAGATGTGTCGAGATCCTGATCCTGGGCCTGCTTTAGCTTGAGTTTAAAATCGAGAAAGAGATCGAAGTAGTCATCAAATCCCTTTCCTTCTTCTTCAACCACGATTTCCTTGTTCTTTTCATAAACCCGCATGAACTCACTGGTGTACACTTCCTCACCTTCAATGGTGAAAAGCACCTCTTCACCTCGCTGGCCGAAAGTCCATACGAAACACAACAAGAAGATGGAGAAAAAAAGAGCTGGGATTCTCATATGCAGTTTCCTCTTTTTCAAACGGTCAAAATTATTCTATATTTTCTGATCTTCTTGTTAAAGATATCACAAAGAAATGACGCCTTCCACTTTGGAAACCTCCTTGTATTTTTTGATGATTTCTTCGGGATCCTTCATATTGACCAGAACAGTCAAACTGGTGTATTTTCCGTTTTTTGAAGGCTTAGAATCGATAACCGCTCCGAGATTGTCAAAAATCTCTTCGATCATTTTGGATTTGTCCTTATCTGTGGGGATGATGAACTTGAACATGTATTTGGTTGGAAACTCGGTGGTTTCCAAGAGACTTTGTCGTAATTTTTCATAGAACTCAGACTCTTTGCTCATGTCATTCGATTTATAGGTGCATACACGGCAAAGGTACAATTATTATTTTCTTATTTTTGGAATTCAATCATTAATCCTTCTCCATCATTTCATGCACCAGAAAGTAGTAATCACGGGGGGTCCGGGCACCGGAAAATCAACGGTGATCGCTGCCTTGCAAAATCAGTACACATGTATGCCGGAGGTCTCCCGATCGGTTACCCGTGACGCGCAAAACAGGGGCATCGATCAGCTTTTTTTGCACGATCCTCTGATATTCAGTGAACTTTTGCTCAACGAGAGGATCAAACAGTATCAGCAAGCGGAAGAATTTGCCGACGAGACCATTTTCTTTGACAGGGGGATTCCCGATGTGATGGGCTATCTTGACTATCTCGGGGTCGAATATCCGGAACAATATCGCAGGGAAAGCTTCGAAAGGCGTTATGACCTGATTTTCATGATGCCGCCCTGGAAAAAGATCTACCAGACGGATTCCGAACGCTACGAGAGTTTTGATCAGGCATTGCTGATTTTCGAAAAGCTGAAGAGCACTTACTCCGGACTGGGGTATTCTTTCGAGATCATTCCCGAAGCCTCGGTGGACAGCAGGATAGAATATATATTGAACGCCATTGAAAGCTAGTATCGAAAAGGCAAGGACCTATCTGAAGAAGTTCTGGGGATTTCCCCGGTTCAGACCCATGCAGGAAGAAATTATTCTTGAGCTGCTCAAAGGCAGGGATGTTCTTGCCGTCCTTCCCACCGGTTCCGGCAAATCCTTGTGCTACCAGGTCCCGGCTGTCATTGGGGATGGAATATGCCTGGTTGTGAGCCCCTTGGTCGCCCTGATGGAAGACCAGGTCAAAGGCCTGGAAAAAAGAGGCATCCGGGCCCTGCACCTGGGAGGTGGCATGAGCAGGGATGAAACAGTCACGGCTTTTGACAACCTGCTCTTTGGCAAATACAAGCTCGTCTATGCCTCACCGGAGAAACTTCAATCCGAACTGGTTCAGGAGAAGCTTCGGCAGCTCCCCTTAAAACTCATCGCCATTGATGAGGCTCATTGCATCTCCCAGTGGGGTCATGATTTCAGACCCTCCTACCTCAAGCTAGGGTTTTTGCATGAATTGTTTCCAGAAATTCCGAGAATAGCGTTGACCGCCACGGCCACCGAACGGGTGGAAAAAGACATTCTGATCCAGCTTGGACTGGAAAAAGCCATTGCCTTCAGGAGCTCGCTGTACAGGGACAATTTGAGCGTGGGGCTGGTGAAGACCCAAAACAATTTGGGAAGATTGGTCCAGATTCTGAGGGACAAGACAGAACCCGCAATCGTATATGTAGGAACCCGAAAAGACAGTATCGTCTATGCGCAATATTTAAGAGACAGAGGCATTCCTGCAGGAAGTTATCACGGCGGACTAGATTCTCGAGAAAGAGCCCTGGCCCTTGAAGATTGGCTGAATGAATCGAAAAAGGTCATGGTGGCGACCAATGCATTCGGAATGGGCATTGACAAAGCCAATGTGCGCTGCGTTGTCCATTGCCATGTTCCCTTGAGCATCGAGGCGTATATCCAGGAAATCGGGCGAGCCGGACGGGATGAAAAACCCGCTTATGCCTATTTGCTCTATCACGAACAGAGTATGACAGAAGCCGAAGAAATAGTTTCAAACTCGATGGCAGATCCCTCTTTCTGCAAACGTGTGTACAAACATCTCAATGACTATTTTCAAATCGCACAGGGCGAGTTCAGGGAGTCGATTCTTGGTTTTGACTTGTTTGACTTTTGCAAAACCTACGAGCTTCCGATCGGAAAAACCTTTTCAGCTTTGGGGCATTTTGAGCGAGAGGATATTCTGATCTTTGAGGGGAGCCCTCGAAGAACCTCACGAGTAAGAATTTTAGAAAGATCCGATGCTTTGCTGGAAAGAACTTCTTTGAAGAGTTTGACAAGTGAGGTCCTGCAAATACTGTTGAGAAGTTACGGAGGGGTGCACGAGCAAAAAATCAGCATTCAGGAGTCGTTTATCGCTTCAAAAGCGGGAGTCTCGAGAAACGAGGTCAGTCAACAACTGGAAATTCTGCAAAAGAACGGGGTATTGACCTATGACAGATCTGAAGGGCTTTCCGAGCTGAGGTTCCTGGCTCCCCGGGAAGACAACTTTGTGCATCGGTCAACCGCTAAGAACATTGAGGCGCGAAACAGGAACAAATTGATCCAGCTCAAATCCATGCAGAGCTATCTCGAAAATGACCGTGTTTGCAGGAATCGTCAACTTGTGGTTTACTTTGGTGAAGAGGACCGGGAAGATTGCGGACGTTGCGATATTTGTCGGAAGAAGAAAAATGCATCCGATTGGCCGGGCTATGAACAGATGGCCAATCAGGTTAAAAACTTGCTCCATTCCCAGCGTGAACTGGATTTTGCTGTGCTTCAACAGCACTTGGAACTCGACCGGGAACAGCTTTCAAAAACACTTGAAATGATGGTGGAAAAGAAATGGATTAAGTTAAATTTGCAAAACAAGTTTGAACTGATCCAATGAGTGAAAGTCTGAGAATTGTGTTCATGGGAACACCAGATTTTGCGGTTGCCACCCTGAGGGCCCTTGTCGAAAACAACCATAATATAGTCGGGGTGATCACAGCTCCTGACAAACCCGCGGGCAGAGGTCGTAAAATTCGAACCTCAGCCGTCAAGCAATATGCCCTGGAGCAAGGGCTCACACTGCTTCAACCCACCAACCTGAAGGATCAAACTTTCCTAAGCGAACTTGAATCCTTGCAACCTGACCTTCAAATTGTGGTAGCCTTCAGAATGTTACCGAAGGTAGTTTGGCAAATGCCTCCTTTGGGAACCTTTAATCTTCACGCTTCCCTGTTGCCGGAATACCGTGGAGCGGCGCCGATCAATTGGGCCATTATAAACGGTGAAACACGAACGGGAGTGACAACCTTCTTTATCAATGAGGACATTGACACGGGGGCCATCATACGGCAAAAAGAGGTTGAAATTTCAAAAAGCGACACGGCTGGCGATCTTCACGACAAACTGATGACGCAGGGTAGTCTCCTGGTACTTGAAACGGTAAAGCTCATCTCGGAAGGGTCTGTCCTCCCTATGGAGCAAACAGGTGACGAGTTCAAACCGGCACCGAAGCTCAACAAAGAGAATTGTCGCATCGACTGGACCCAGCCTCTGGAATCCGTCTACAATCAGATTCGTGGTTTGAGTCCTTATCCTGCAGCCTGGACCCTGCTCTCAACGGATAAGGGACAAACAGAGTGCAAAATACTGGAAGCATCAATCGTGCAGGAAGAACACGATCTGAAACCAGGCTGCATCCTGGCCACCAAAAAGGAGATTCGAGTTGCCGTTGAGAAAGGGTATGTCCAAATTGAAAGCCTTCAACTTTCCGGTAAACGAAAAATGGATGCGGTCAGCTTCTTAAACGGCTTCACATTTTCAGAGGAGGATAGGTTCATTTAATTGGCCCAAACCCACGTTATTTATGGGATAGAGCTTGTTTTTGCCGTGTTTATCAACAAATTGAAGAGAATTATTAACAATCTGAGGCATTTTGCAGGGCAAAACTTGCGCGAACCCTTATAAAATCTATATTTGTTCTGCTATTGAAAGGCAAAAAAATGAATATTTAACCAATTTTAAATTTTTAGATTATGAACAAATCAGATTTGATTGAAGCAATGGCTACGAACGCAGGAGTTTCTAAAGCTGCTGCTGGAAAAGCACTAGACGCAATGATGAAAAGCATCACAGGAGAATTAATGACAGGTGGAAGAGTGTCATTGGTAGGCTTCGGTTCTTTCTCAGTATCTCAAAGAGCAGCCAGAGACGGTAGAAATCCTCAGACTGGGGCTACAATAAAAATACCTGCCAGAAAAGTGATTAAATTCAAAGCTGGATCAGAATTGAAAGAAGCGGTTAACTAGTCCAAACCCTTCAAAAATTAAAGAAAACCCTCTTTTTCAAGAGGGTTTTTTTATTCCCTTATTTTTTGTACATTTAATTCCAACCAATTTATTATGACAACGTTAAAGCCGACAAAAGGAAAACTGCTGATCGCCGAACCTTCGATTTTGAGCGACAGTTCATTCAACCGTTCGGTGGTTTATCTGACCGAGCACAATGACAAGGGTTCTGTGGGCTTTATCATGAATAAACCATCTCCATACACAATCGGGGACCTTATCCCCGAAATCGAATCTGATCTGAAAGTCTATTTCGGAGGTCCCGTATCTGAAGACAATTTGTATTTCGTTCACAAGGTGCCCGAATTGATCCCCGATAGCATTGAAATCGGAAATGGCATTTATTGGGGCGGGGATTTTGAAACGATTCAACACCTCCTGAAAGAAGAAACCCTGTCAAATAATGAGATAAGATTTTTTCTGGGGTATTCGGGGTGGAGCGAACAACAGCTGGAAGAGGAGCTGTCTACGACGTCCTGGCTGATTATTGAAAACAAATTCAAGAACCTGTTCCGTATAAGCCACCTGACTTTCTGGAAAAATGAGCTTATGAAGTTCGGGGGAATTTACAAGCTTTGGGCAAACGCACCCAAAGATCCCAGTTTGAACTAAAATCCTACATGCCGAGTTCCAAGCGCACTTCACGTGCCACTGAATCCGTAAAGTTTTTTTTGCGGTATCTGTCTACGGATTGAATTCCTGAAATTGAATTCGTTAGGAATACTTCATCTACCTTGAGCAATTCAAATGGCGAGACAGCTGTCTCTTCCACGACCTTGCCTTCACTCTTCCTCAGGTGTTCGAGCACCTTTTTTCGAACTATGCCATTTATACAACCACTATCAAGGAATGGCGTAATTATCTTATTCCCTTTGATCAAAAACAGATTGGAGTCGGTAGCTCCCACCAACTCTTTTCGCTCATTGATGAGAATGGCATTTTGAAAGTCGTTTTCCTGTGCAAAAATGGACCCAAGGATGTTCACCATGCGATTATTCGTCTTCACCGTTGACAACAGGCCCGAGGACACGTGGTAGTCCTTGAACAATTCTATCTCGTAGGGAGAATCGGCAGCGTCTGGGATTTTTTCTGCCTCAACGAGGTATTCCGACTGATTGGACTCCGGTAAGTAATACCCTCCTCCCGTTCTGAAAACACTCACCCGCAGGCGAGCCGAATCCTTTAAGCCGCTGGCTTCAAGCGTTTTCAACAACTCTTTTTCATAACCTTCTAGGGTGAAGTGACTGGGTATCTTCATGCGCAGCATCCTCATGGAAGACATGAGTCTGAAATAGTGATCCTCGAGAAAAGTCACGTTTCCGGCCTCAAATTTCATCACGTCAAAAAGGGCATCCCCATAGGTGAATCCACGATTCTGCATCCGGCTCGCCTTACCACTCGATTCTTCCAGGGTTCCATTTCTGTTTATATAAGTCATCCAGTCCTTCTTTTAAACATGCAAAAATAAAAAAAAGCCTTACGAACAAGGCTTTACTTTATTTCAAAACATTTAAAGGAGTAATGTATGGTGATTATCCACCTATAACATGCTTGAGCTCAGCGATCTGGTTTTCCCAAAACATCTTGGACTCTTCCACTTCATCCTCCTCAGCAAAATCAACAACAAGCAGAGACACGTCCTTAGTCAGGTCATCCACTTCAATGCGAAACTCGAAATAGGTGTCTTCGTCATCATCTTCCTCCCATTTGAATCTCACAAACACATCCGACTTATAAGCAAGACGTTCTGCAACCTCCTCGGTATCATTCCAAATGAAGGTAAAATTCTTACCCCTTGAGTTCACATTGTCGGCAAACCACTCACCAAGTGAATCTGGCGTGGAAAGGTATTGAAACAGGAAATTCGGAGATGCGTGAATGGGAAATTCCAAATCAATTCTTACTTTCTCTGGCATTCTGATTTTTTTAGACGAAGGCAATATAGAGATTTAATAATAGGAAAAAAAATATTTTTATTCAAATATTTGGGCGTGTTTACTTGTTGAAAATAAATTTGTTTTTATATTTGCAAACCTTAAATTGAGATGCTGTTTTTGCAGGTTTTTCAAAAGGTCGCGGCGAGGTAGCTCAGATGGTTAGAGCGTCGGATTCATAACCCGGAGGTCGGCAGTTCGATTCTGCTCCTCGCTACTTGAAGCAGGAACCCTGACAAACCAATGTCGGGGTTTTTTCGTTCAGAGCCTTTTGTACATCTTGTAGTGCGGACCGATTTCAGGAAGCTCGAAAATTGTCCCGTGAATCACATAACCCATTTTGAGGTAAAAATCCAGGGCAACCACGCGGGCGTTGCACCAAACCATTTCCACACCCATGTCCTTCAAACGATTTTCTGCTTCTTTCAGCAGCCTTTTGCCAAATCCCTTTCCCTGGTGCATCCCAGAAGTCGCCATGCCCCGAATTTGATACTGGGGGCTGTCTTTGAAGAAGGGAATAGAAGCTCTCATCAAGCTTACAATTCCTACCAATTCACCCGCGAAGAAAATTCCTAAATGCAGCGTATCTGGCTCCTCATCGCCTGCCATCTCGTGGCTCAGCGACACATTCTTTCGCAACTCCTGCTTACGGATCTGATGGGTTTGCCCGGCCTTTATTGAGCGAATCTCAATCATTTCTTCTTACTTCCTTCGTATATTTCGTATTTGACGAATCGGCATTCCAGTTTCCCGTTGAAGACCTTTACCTTTCGCGAAGATCGCAGTCCTATGCTTTTTATTCCCTGTTCAAAATCAGAGGTAATGATCCAAGCCGTGGTCCGCAAATACTCGCTCTTCAATGTGTCTCCAATATTTCGATACAATTCTTCGACGTCGACATTGAGTCTTTCTCCGTATGGTGGATTGAAAAGTACAAGGGCATCTCCTTCAACCGGCTTCTTCTCGTGAAAAAAATTCTTTCGCTCCACCCGGATGAATTCTTCCAATGATGCGTTCTTGATATTCTCCGTTGACTTGCGAATCGCCGAAGGAGCCTTGTCAAATCCGATGATCTGGTGACTCGCGTTTCGAACCCTTTTTAACATGGAACTATGTATCAGCTCAAAAAGATCCGCATCAAAATCCTTCCATTTTTCAAATCCGAATTCCGATCGGTGTATCCCAGCGGGTATATTGCAGGCGATCATGGCGGCCTCGATAAGAATGGTTCCACTCCCACACATGGGGTCAATAAAATCAACCGATCCTGAATATCCTGCCATCAGGATCAATCCTGCGGCCAATACCTCATTGATCGGTGCAATGTTGGTCTCTAACCTGTAGCCTCGTTTGTGCAGAGATTCCCCTGAACTGTCCAGAGACACGATGCATTTTTGATTGTGAATGTGCACATTAAAGCGCATGTCGGGATGCCTGACGTCCACGTTGGGCCTTTTGTGCTCCTTTTTTCGAAAAAAATCTACGATGGCATCTTTCGTTTTGAGGGCCACATAATGAGAATGCTTGAAGGTTTCCCCAAAAACCGTCGCATTGACAGCCAAGGTGCCATCTACGTCGAGATAACGATCCCAGTTATGCTGCAAAAGCTTGCGGTAAAGATCATCATCTGAAACAACCTCAAGCTCAAGAACAGGCACGAGTATTCTCAGCGCTGTTCGAAGAGAGAGATTGGCCTTGTACATAAAACCTTTGTCGCCCCTGAATTGAACGCTTCGAACACCTTCTTTGACATTCTGTGCTCCAAGGTCCCGCAATTCTTTGGCCAGTACAGCCTCGAAACCGTAGAGGCATTTGGCCAGCATGTCAAAATTTTGATCCATGTCGCAAAAATAGCTGAAAGCTCGAACCTGTTCCCATATTTTCATATTTTTGTTTGATTTTTGTCCTATGAAGCATAAAACAGAATGGTTCCAAGACTGGTTCAATACAACGTATTACCACCTTCTCTACGACTACAGGAATGAGGAGGAGGCCGAGTACTTCATGTCCAACCTCCTGAAATTTCTGAATCTCACGGCTAATGACACCATTCTTGACCTGCCTTGTGGGAGAGGGAGGCACTCTTTGTTTTTGAACGCCCAGGGTCATCGGGTTGTCGGCGCGGATATTTCGGAGAACAGCATCGCACACGCGCGTCATTTTGAGAATCAGAGCCTTCGTTTCATGATTCACGACATGAGAGATCCTCTGAAGGAGCGATTCAATGCAATTTTCAACTTGTTTACCAGTTTCGGCTATTTTGAAAACGAAGAAACAAATGCAAGAGTGCTCAAGAATTTCAGACAGGGACTTCAGAAGAATGGCCACGTTGTGATCGACTTTTTCAATCTTGCCAAAGTGAGGGCCGAGCTGGTACCGAGGCAGGAATTAATCAAGCAGGGAGTCGAGTACAAAATAAAAAAGAGAATCACCGATCAGTTCATCATAAAGGAAATAGAGGTGAGGGATGGCGAAAACAAATACAATTTCCAGGAAAAAGTGCAGGCTCTGGACCTCGAAAAGTTTGAGCGTTACTCGAGGGAAGCGGGACTCAAGATCGTCAAAATTTTTGGTGATTATTCCCTGAACGATTTCGACCCGCATATTTCAGATAGACTCATACTTGTGATGCAATGACCTATCTCGCGCTGATTCTTCCCGTCTTGCTCGGCTATCTTTTAGTAAAGATAACTCCCCCCTCTGCCAAAGCTCTACAGCTTTTCCTTTCTTTCAGCGGGGCTTATCTGTTGTCGATGACTGTGCTTCACTTGATTCCGGAGGTTTTTATAGATGGCAACCCTGAAATAGGACTGTTCATTCTTTTGGGGATCGCGTTCCAAACCGGTTTGGAGCATCTCTCAAAAGGAGCCGAACACGGCCACCTTCACTCCCACGACTTCCAGAAAACCATCCCGTGGTTGTTGCTGTTGAGTTTGGGCATACATGCATTTTTAGAAGGGATGCCTCTCGGAATCGAACAGAATAGCCAATTGCTCGCGGCGATCATCATTCACAAGCTGCCCATCGCGTTTATCCTGGCGACATTTCTCATTCGTTCCTCACTGCCGCAGACTTATGTCTTGCTGATCATGGTTGTCTTCGCTTTGATGAGTCCTTTGGGAAGCTGGGTGACACTGTCGTGGGAGGCAATACAGAAGCACAGTAATGAGATCACAGCCGTTGTGATTGGAGTCTTTCTTCACATTTCAAATGCCATTCTGTTCGAAAGCTCTGAAAATCACAAATTCAATCTGCAAAAGTTCATAGCAGTACTCATCGGATTCAGTGTAGCTCTTTTAAGCCTTGGACACTAGTAAACCTCCGGGACAAAGGTTTGGTTCGCAAAGGGCGTTCGAATATAGGCTTTGTCTTCTCTTCTGGGCGGCAAGGTGATTTTCTCCCTTTTGATTTCTTCGTAGGGAATTGAGCTCAACAAGTGATGTATGCAATTCAATCGGGCTCTCTTTTTGTTGTCGGCAGGTACGACATACCAGGGTGACTGCTTGGTGTCTGTGTATTTGAACATTTCATCCTTTGCGCGACTGTATTCGATCCATAGTTCTCTTGACTTGAGGTCCATCGGACTCAGTTTCCAGGTTTTCGTCGGGTCATCTATTCGTCCCTGGAAGCGCTTCTCCTGCTCCTCATCCGAAACGGAGAACCAGTATTTGAGAAGGATGATGCCCGAGCGGATGATCATGCGTTCAAACTCCGGACAGGATCGCATGAACTCATTGTATTCTTCCGGTGTACAAAAACCCATCACATTTTCGACCCCCGCACGATTGTACCAGCTTCGATCAAAGAGAATCATCTCTCCAGCGCTGGGAAGGTGGGGTACATAACGCTGAAAATACCACTGGCTTTTCTCGCGGCTCGAAGGAGTTCCCAGGGCTACAATTTTACAAACCCTGGGGTTCATGCTCTGAGAGATTCGCTTGATGACACCTCCCTTGCCGGCCGCATCCCTTCCTTCAAAAATCACCACTACTTTTAAACCCTTGTTCCTGATCCATTCCTGGAGCTTCACCAATTCGACCTGAAGCCTCGCCAATTCTTTTTCATAAAAGGCAGTGCTGATCTTCTTGGTGTCCCTTTTCTCCGGTTCCACGCTCCTGGATAAATTGTCCATGTACTCCTCTTTTAGATATTTAAACTCTTTTGTCAGTTAGCTACTTCACTTATGAATTTGATTCTCATCAGTCGCAATTCGTGTTCGTCAAAATCACCGTCAAACTCATCCAGGGCAATTTGAATCTTGTCATCTTCGGCCTCCATGAAATACTCCATGATATCTTCCTGTTGTTCCTCATCCAGCAAGTCATCAATGCAATGCTGAATATTGATCTTGGTCCCCGAATAGACAATCTGCTCCATGGACTTGACGAGTTCGTCCATTTCGAGTCCTTTTGAATTCGCAATGTCCTCGAGTGGAATCTTCTTGTCCGTATTTTGGATGATATAGAGTTTCAGGCCCGAATTCACACCGGTTCCCTTCACGATCAGGTCATCAGGACGCGTGATGTCATTCTCCTTCACATAACGCCCTATGAGCTCTACGAATTCCTTGCCGAACTTTTTCGCCTTGCCATCGCCTACCCCATGCACATTCAACAATTCCTGCAGATTAATGGGATACTTCAGGGTCATGTCCTCCAGAGAGGGATCCTGAAATACGACAAACGGCGGAACCCCGTTTTTCTTGGCCACCGCTTTTCTCAGTTCTTTCAGCATTTCCATAAGTTGCTGATCAACTACGGCTCCTGAACCACGCGCATTGGTTATGATGTTTGAATCGTCTCCATCGTCGTAAACATGGTCCTCGGTCATCAAAAAGGACCCGGGAGACTTTATAAAATCTCTTCCTTCCTCAGTCAGCTTCAAAACCCCATATTGCTCAATTTCTTTTTTCAGCAAACCCGCGACAATCACCTGTCTGATCAGCGCCATCCAGTGCTTGTCACTCTTCGCCTTTCCGGAACCGAAGAAAGGTTCGAGATGGGTCTTGTGCGACAAAAGCAGGGCATTTTCCTTGCCGATAAGGGTATTTATGATCTCCTTGGAACGATACTCTTCATTGGTTTCCTTGACGACCTCCAAAAGAATTTTCACCTCTTCTCCGGCTTCGGTTCTCTTTTTCGGATTTCTGACATTGTCATCCATATCGGCACCTTCGCCATTCACTTCGTCAAACTCCTCTCCGAAATAATAGAGCAGAAACTTGCGTCGCGACATCGAGGTTTCAGCATAGGCAACCACTTCCTGGAGCAGCGCATTCCCTATCTCCTGTTCGGCCACGGGTTTCCCGGACAGAAACTTCTCGAGCTTTTCAATGTCTTTGTAAGAATAATAGGCCAGGCAATGACCTTCTCCTCCATCCCTGCCTGCGCGACCGGTCTCCTGGTAATAGCTCTCAAGGCTCTTCGGAATGTCGTGATGAATTACGAATCGCACGTCGGGTTTATCTATTCCCATTCCAAAAGCAATCGTAGCTACGACAACATCAACATCCTCCATGAGAAACATGTCCTGATGTCGTGCACGTGTTTTGGCATCGAGTCCTGCGTGATAGGGGATCGCTTTGATTCCATTGACCTGCAGCAACTGGGCGATGTCCTCCACTTTCTTGCGGCTGAGGCAGTAGATGATCCCGGACTTGTTCCTGTGATTGTTAATGAATCGTATAAGGTCCTTTTCTACATCCTTGGTTTTGGGCCTGACCTCGTAATACAAATTGGGACGGTTGAAAGAAGCTTTGAATGTCTTTGCGTCCGGGATGCCCAAATTCTTGAGAATATCATCCTGCACTTTGGCCGTAGCCGTGGCCGTCAGGCCGATAATCGGAAAATCTCCAATTTTATTGATGATTTTGCGAAGGTTCCGGTATTCGGGCCTGAAATCATGACCCCACTCAGAAATGCAGTGGGCCTCATCAATGGCGAAGAAGGAAATCTTCTGGTTCTTCAAAAACTCAATGTTGTCCTCTTTGGTCAGCGACTCGGGTGCCACGTAGAGCAGCTTTGTGATGCCGTTCTCAATGTCGCTCTTGACCTTTGCGATTTCTCCTTTGTTCAGGGAAGAGTTCAAGACGTGAGCCACACCTTCCTCTTCATTGATGCCTCGAATGGCATCCACCTGGTTCTTCATCAATGCAATCAACGGAGACACCACTATGGCAGTTCCCTCAAGGATCAGCGCTGGAAGCTGATAAATCAAAGATTTTCCCCCACCGGTTGGCATCACGACAAAAATGTCATTCCCTTCAACCAGGCTCTCGATCGCATCCTTTTGCAACCCTTTGAAACTACTGAAACCGAAATATTTCTTCAAATACTTCTGCAAGTCAATTTTTGCTAGTTTCATCCTCTTTTTACCTATTTTTGAATATTTTTGCAATTCAAATTTTGCAATTCATCACCAAACTAACTCAGCAAAACTTTTTTTGAAGTATTCGGCTCCTTCATTTAAACTGTAATGCATAGCATAAATATAGAATTTTTTTTTGAGACTATTTTGACAAAAAATCGACAATTTGGAGAGTAAAAAAGAACATAATTCAGACCGCAAAAGAAACGATTCTTATCGAGGCTGACGCGATTTCCAAGCTGGCCGACCTGGTGGATAAGAACTTTGAAAATGCCGTGCGTTGCATTCTGAATTCCGAAGGTCGGGTGATTGTGACCGGGATAGGCAAAAGCGCCAATATTGCGACGAAGATCGTAGCTACGATGAATTCGACGGGTACGCCTGCCGTGTTCATGCATGCGGCCGATGCCATTCACGGAGACCTGGGGAACATCCAACAGTCGGATGTGGTCATCTGTATCTCCAAAAGCGGCAATACCCCTGAGATAAAGGTGTTGGTCCCTCTGATCAAGAACTCGGGCAACAAGATAATCGCGATTACGGGAAACACGGATTCATTTCTCGGCAAGAACGCAGATCACGTTTTGAATTCCTACGTGGAAAAAGAGGCCTGCCCGAACAACCTGGCTCCCACTACCAGCACAACAGCGCAATTGGTGGTTGGTGATGCCCTCGCCGTTTGCCTTCTGAATATGAAAGACTTTACAAGTCGTGATTTTGCAAAGTATCATCCCGGAGGAACCCTCGGCAAAAAGCTTTACCTCAGGGTCAGTGACCTGGTTGTCAACAATGAGGTGCCCCAGGTGAGCCCGGACGCATCCATTAAAGATGTGATCGTTGAGATTTCCGAAAAACGGCTCGGTACGACTGCCGTGGTGGAAGGTGACCGCCTGATTGGCATCATCACCGACGGCGACATACGGCGCATGCTCGAGAAGAATGCCGATATCAAATCGCTCACAGCCGCAGATGTCATGAGTGCGGATCCGATTCGGGTTGAATCCGAGACCATGGCCGTTGAGGCCCTGGACGTTATGGAAGACAACAACATCACCCAGATCCTGGTCACCGAAAACGGCAAATACGTTGGCGTGGTGCACTTCCACGATCTGCTTAAAGAAGGGATCATTTAATACCTTTTCATAATTTAATATGGCTGATAAACAAGCGGATATGTCATTTCTGGGGCACCTCGAAGTACTTCGATGGACCCTTGTGCGTTCTTCCCTGGCTATTATCGCTTTTGGCATGATCGCCTTTGTGATGAAGGATTTCATTTTCAACAACATTCTTCTTGCCCCCAAGGACCCTTCTTTCTTCACGTATCGCTTCTTGTGCAACGTATCGCAACGGTTGGGAACCGATGGGCTATGTATCGATGAGATACCTTTCATCGTGCAAAGCAGAACCATGGCTGGTCAGTTCTCGGCGCATATTTGGACCTCGATTGCCTTCGGCTTTATAATGGCCTTTCCCTACATCATTTGGGAAGTCTGGAAGTTCATCAAACCGGCCCTCTATGACAACGAGAAAAAGCACGCCAGGAGCTTTATCGTCATTACCTCCTTCCTTTTCTTTTTAGGTATTTTGTTCGGATATTATGTCATCACCCCGTTATCCATTAATTTTCTGGGCAGTTATCGCGTTGCGGATGAAGTGAGAAACAATTTTGACCTGAGTTCCTACACAGGACTATTAAAAGCCTCCTGTCTGTCAGCGGGGTTTATCTTTGAGCTTCCCATCATCATCTACTTCCTTACTAAAATGGGACTTGTTACTCCTGAGTTCCTCAAGGAATACAGAAAATACGCCCTGGTTCTTGTGCTGATCCTGGCAGCTGTGATAACACCTCCCGACATCATTAGCCAGGTGATTGTGGCCATACCCATGGTAATTCTCTACGAAGTGAGTATAAAAATCTCTAAATTTATCATTCGCAAACAGGAGATGGAGACTTCCGACGAACTCAAAAAGAGATGATAAAACCAAGTGAGAAGGTTGACGCTTACATTGACAAAAACAAAAAGCACAGCGTTACCTTGAGTACAATAAGAGAAGTGATTTTGGATTTTCCCTTTCAAGAAACGATCAAGTGGGGCATGCCCACATACGTTTATGGAGGGCGGAACCTCCTGGGAATGGGCGCGTTTAAGAACCACGTTGGACTTTGGTTTTTTCCAGGGAGCTCTTCTGGACGATCCTGATGGAATTCTTCGAAATGCCCAGGAAGGCAAGACCAAGGCCATGAGGCAGGTGAACTATGAATCGAAAGACGATATGTCCAAAGAGGAACTTGTGAATCTGATTGAACAAACCATTTCGAATCAGGACAAAGGCCTATTTGTCAAAGTGGAGAAGAAAAAATCCAATATTGTCTTGCCTTCTGAGCTCGAGGAGGCATTTAGAGCTGACAAAGAGCTTCAAGCCTGCTTTGAATCACTAAGCCCAGGAAAAAAAAGGGAATATGCCGAACACGTTGGGTCGGCTAAAAGAGAAGCCACGCGCATCAAGAGATTGGAAACGACAATTCCTCTTATCAAAGCGGGTAGAGGGCTCTACGATAAATATAAAAATTGCTGAAAGAATTTCCATATGATATTACGAGCGGAGAACATCATGAAAATGTACGGCAGCAGAACTGTTGTCAAAAGTATCTCACTGCAGGTGGAACAGGGAGAGATCATTGGGCTCCTCGGCCCGAACGGAGCCGGTAAAACGACCTCTTTCTATATGATCGTGGGCATGATCAAACCGAACGAAGGCAAGATTTTCCTGGATGATATGGAGATCACCAATGACTCCATGTACAAAAGGGCACAGAAGGGAATCGGTTACCTGGCCCAGGAGGCATCAGTGTTTCGTAAACTGTCCGTGGAAGACAATATCATGTCCATCCTTGAATTCACCGATCTGAGCAAAGCCGACCAAAAGCAAAAACTCGAGGACCTCATCGAAGAATTCAGCCTGGGGCACGTCAGAAAGAACCGGGGAGATCTGCTTTCGGGTGGAGAGCGACGTCGTACCGAGATCGCCCGTGCGCTGGCTTCCGATCCTAAATTCATTCTGCTGGATGAACCCTTCGCCGGTGTGGATCCGATTGCCGTTGAAGACATTCAGAGCATTGTGGCCCACCTCAAGGACCGAAACATCGGAATACTCATCACAGATCACGATGTCCAGGCCACTCTGGCCATCACCGACAAGACCTACCTCATGTTCGAGGGTGGCATTCTAAAAGAGGGAACCCCAAAAGAGCTCGCCGATGATGAGCTTGTGAGAAAGGTTTACCTCGGAGAGTCCTTCGAGCTCAAAGAGCGCAAGCGCAAGCTCAATATATAAAAAAACCCTGCCACAATCAAGTGGCAGGGCATACATACAAACAAATCTGAAAAATTTATTAAAAATTTTTCCAGATGACTTTAAGCTTTAATGTTCACCTGTTTCAATTCCCATGATCTTGCCTTTCTCACTGATGAGCAGGTAGTGAGACCAGTTTCCTTTTTCAACGCGAAACTTATAGACATTCACATCGTTCTTTCTAACGTAAGTAACTTCATTAGCTATTTTATAATTGGAATAATCCCTTAGGGATTCTTTTACTTTCACCGGGGCTTTCTCCTTGGTGGTCTTGTAAACTTCCTTTTTCTGCTCTTTATCCTTTTCCTGCGCCTGAACTCCCTGAGCTGTAATAGCTCCGAAAGCGAGCAAGGCAATAAGAATTCTCAATTTTTTCATGATAGGTGTGTTGTTAAATTTTAATTGGATTTTTTAACGGGGAGCTGCTTCCTTGTGGCTTCAGATCATCCGAATGTTGAAAAACTCAAAATCACGAACAACATCAATAACAAGATTATCTTTATCTTTTCCATAGCACCAAAATTTTATTCTCTTTTTCATTCTACTAGAGACTACCAGCGCGGACTTCCTCTTCTCGATTCAAAGTCGTATCCGAGTGTCAGCATGTGAGTCCCTCCATGATTTAACTCATTTGCTTCGTTAATATTGTATGAAAACGCATATCCTACGTAAAAATCCTTCTTTTTCAGCCCTAAAAGGGGTGTAATTGCCAAAGGTTCAAAGCTTTGGTCATTGATAAAGCGCCCACTGAACCCTGCCCAGTAGTACCCGTCATCGGTGATTCTCTTGGCCTTGATATTCACATCGGTGATCGATCTTTGGTCACTTTCAAAATATTTGAAATACAGCGAAGGCTCCAATTCCCAAATCCCCTCGTCCAGTTGAAAGTTGTATCCCGTGTAGATGTAATAATTCCTGAGTTTTTTCGGCTCCGATTCATCAAAAACCTTGAGGCTCTTGTTGAGAATGTTTGCCGCATTGAAACTGAAGAAGAATCGCTCGATTTTATACAAGACCGCTGCGTCAAAATTGTGATTCGTCGAAGACAGATCCGAGCCCAAAAGAGGGTCGTTGTTCGGATCGTCAAAATCAGAAAAATCAATCTTGAACTGGGTGAACTTGTACGATAAACCAAATGAAAGGTATTGCTCGTTGCTGCTTTTGAGAGTCAGGTGGTGCGCAAACGAAAGTTGCCCCCCGATCTGTGAGGTATTACCGTTCCTATCGACATAGAATACGCCTCCGATACCTGACTTCTCCAGTATGTGCGCGTCGTAGGACAAGGCCTGGGTATTCGGAGCATTGTCCAGTCCTACCCACTGAAAGGCGCTTGTCAGACGCAGCCTGTTCATCTCAGAGTCCCCGGCATAGGCCGGTGAAATCAGGAACGGGTTCTCGACCAGGTATTGCGTATACGGAGTCAGCTTGAACTCCTGTGCATACCCCAGGCTTGCACTCATCAATATGATAATAACTATGATTCTTTTCATGACGCTTTTTATCTAACTAGGCTAAAATTCCCTTTAAATACCCTGTTGTCCGAACTTTCGTTCAAACGAATGACATACCAATAGTCACCGCTTGGAAGCGGGCTTCCCTTGTAGTGTCCATCCCAGCTCTTGGTGTTGCCCTCATAGGATGCGAGCAATCGCTGATACCGGTCAAAGATTTTCACCGATATTCTGGGATAGATCTCAATATTGATCGGGTACCAGGTGTCATTGACTCCATCTCCCTGGGGGGTAAAGAAGTCGGGAATTTCAATGTCCAGAAACTCGAGAAATACAGTTTGTTCCAGCACACAACCCCTTTCGTCGCGTACGGCAAACGTATAGTCGCGCGTCTCACGGGTCGTGGTCAGATTCAAAATATTATTCATTCCGAAGTTGTCATTCGAATCCAGGCTGTACTCATATCCCGGGTTGCCACCGGTGGCCACAACCGTGTATTCGTTGATATTCGTTTCGATCACTTCAAAGCTTATCGGCGTGTATGATTCCACATTGACCTCAACAGGTTCGTCTCCACAGCCATAATCCTTGTGTCGTACTGTAACCGTGTGTTTTCCGGAGCTGACGTTCTCAAAAATGCCCGAGTCCTGACTCAGATTTCCATCCAGAATGTAGGTCACTTCGTCCTCGTAGATCGGGTCCACGCTTGCGATGATCATGTTGTTGGCTCCTTCACAAGAGAAATCAGTTGTCGCTGTCAGTTCCAGATCGATCAGCTGCTCCACGTCAACCGTTTTTTGGGTCACACATGAGTGAAAGGCATTTTCCTTCTTCACATAAAGCTCATAGGTGCCAAGCGTAAGTCCGTTAAAAGTCGGGCTGTTCTTATAAGTCGTTCCGTCGAGGCTGTACGAAATATCATATCCCTGGTCGTTCACCATGTTGATATTGATTCGTCCGTCAGAGTCACCGACACAAATCACGTCCTCCTGGGTCACCTCGAACTCGATCTCTTTGTCGAGTCCCATGGCTACCTGGGCCAGGGCCGTACAACCATTGGCATCTCTTACGAGGACCTCATAGACTTTCTCGACATTGGTCGCGAATTCCGGTTCATCCTGGAAAGTCTGGCCATTGTCAATGCTGAACTGATAAGGCGCTGTCCCTCCTGCTGCGGAAGCGCTCAAGCTTCCCGGCATGACTTCTCCGTTACACATGGAGGCGTCGTAAAGTTTATCTACGCTGGCGGTCAAAAGTGTCGGTTCGCTTATCGAGAATTCAGTGACGTCAAAACAGCCATCTGCATTGGTCGATCTCACAGAGTAGTTTCCAATGTCAAGATTGGTGAAAACATGTTCGGAATTGCTTTTCGTCACTGAACTGAGCAAATTGCTTCCCTGGTAGAGATCGAACGTATAAGAACTGGAGTCCTCATTTATCTTTACATTGACACGTCCGTTTTCGCTGTCCTTACAAAGGGCGTCACTTGGTGTCACGGTAACATCGAGTCCTAGAACGGTCACAACACGAATAGTCTCCGTACAACCTGTTCTTCGCTGCGTGGCAGTGTAAATACCTGCCCCTGTAACGGTGATCTCCTTGGTGTTTCCGATCACATTTCCGGCTTCATCCGTCCAGATATAGGTGTCGTATCCGTCATCTCCTTCAAAAGTGAGCTCATTGTTGCAGAAGAACAATTCGCTGTCAAAGCTACAAGAGCTCGTGTCCACAAAAAGATCCATGGATCCGACGCTGCCTAATCCGCAACCGTTGATTCCGTTGAGCCCGGGTTGACCGGATACATTCTGACCAGAGGTTTCCCCGTCATAGTAAGAGGTAATGCTATTCTCCAGCAGATTTGTACAGGCATCCGAGTAATCGAAACACTGATCAGATGCAGTCACCTGGTAGCGAATTGTATGCGTAGATGACAAAATTCTTCTTTCTACAAGGTCGTTCGGAATTTCAAATCTCAATTCCCTGGAGGCCTGGTTGAAATTATAGCTCACGCCGGCCGGAAGATCAATAGAACTCTCATCCAGAGTGACATTGATCGGCAGGGTATTGAGAATATAAGTGTTTTGAGCGTTGTCGGTTCCGATGTTTCGGAAATCAATATTGTACCATACTGTCGAGCCCAGTGGAACCGGAGACTGGTGCGTGATCTCATTTCCAGAGGTATCTTCTACACTGGTGATCACCTGCAAAGTAGGTTCGATGATATTGATGGCGAATGTGTTCAAAAACGTGTAAATCCAGTCCCCTCCAACATTATTGGTTACCCGTACGGTAGCTCCCGTCTCTCCGTTGCCGATGAGGCTGTTCCCAGGATTCAGATCTGTCAAATTCAAGAGTTTTTGGTCCCAACCCAACGTATTGGTGCTATTCAGGTTACGATCAGCCACCTGGGCCCCATTCTCGGTGATCTTACTGTTAAAAAAGTTGTTCGCTTCGTTTTCAGCATCGTATAAAGCTGTGAAATTGGGGTTTCCATCGGCCTTGAAAAGCATCTGGTCACCATACCAACCCAGGTCACCTTCCAAAGCGGCTACCCCTACCCGACCCTCAACAGGTCCTGATGGAGGTGTTGTAAAGCCGGAGTAATTGAAATCCACCTGGTTGTTGGGTGAGTCTCTAACGGCTGAAAAACCGTCAAAAGTCGAAATGTATTTGCGTGTTTCTGTAGGGTCCTCGTACACGATGACCAGCGACCAGCCGGCTGCGCTGCTTCGACCTTCAGAAGTACTGATGTTGGCCACCCAGTAATCCCCTGAAATGGGGCTGTTGTTGGCAACGATATCTGTAACGTCTTTATAGTAAATGAGGTCTATGGTCTCGTCTGCGGTGATGTCCTGGTATCCACGGCCAGGCACCTTGAACTTTACAGTCTCGGGCTCCAGAGCCGCGGGAGCCGAAACGGCACCCCAGTAAAGGCCGGCATAGACCACGCGATTACAACTGCTCGTTGTGAATCGCGCGCTGCTCGAATTGAATGTATTCGCATTGTTGTCCACATCCACGAACACCATGTCGATAAAGTTGTTCTGTGTGTCTCCATTGTACGGAGTGTCCGGACTGTCACCGAGTATCGAGTTTCCGATAATGGTCAGGTCTCCGTTGATACCTTGTGTTTCATAGCGCTGGGTGAATGGCGTCGTAGTCTGAGCATACAAGGTCCCCAGGGTGAAAAGAAACACAAAAAGAAAATGTGTTAAGAATTTGGTTTGAAGGTCTGTTTTCATGGCAATTATTTATTTAAACGAAAACTTTAAGTAAATAATGACTAAACAGGGAGAGGATTTATATCATTAAATATATCAGTCCAATAACACGAGAATTGGAAAAAAATTGTGTGAACGGGTCTTTTTTTAGCGTTAATTAGGGCCATAATCGTCGAAAATGAACTAAATTTGAGGATAAATGAACCCCTAAAACTTTAAGAGAAACAATATGAAAGCACTCAGTATGAAAAACTTCCAATCTTTGCTGTTGATCGCAGCTATGTTTGTATCATTTTCTATGATCGGACAAATTGGAGGATGGAAGGCCGACCTGGTAGAAGACTCCGGCAAGGCCCTGGACGAAATGATCGAGAAACAACCGAAATTGCAGTCCTTCAAGGACAAATCCTATGGCTATGCCGTATTTCCCAAAGTAACCAAAGGTGCCTTTGGTGTGGGTGGCGCAGGAGGAAAAGGAATTGTTTACAAAGATCATGTCCCAACCGGAGAATCAACATTGTCACAGGTGACATTGGGCTTCCAGGCCGGTGGACAGCAGTACAAGGAAGTGATTTTCTTTGAAAACGCAGCGGCCTATGAGAAATTCACCAACAAGAAAGTGAAATTCGACGGGCAGGCCTCAGCCGTGGCTATCACAGAAGGTGCATCCGCAGATGTGGCTTTTAAGGATGGCCTTGCCGTTTTTACCCACACCAGTGGTGGACTCATGTTTGAGGCATCTATTGGAGGACAGCACTTCTCCTTTAAGCCCAAAAAATAATGTAAATCCGACCGAAAGGTCAATTTCTACAAAAACAATAGTTCAAAATACCCGGGATGTGATTGATTTCATGTCCCGGTTTTTGTTTTATCTCCGAAAATCGTTTGAAATGTCTCAGTTCAATCCATTTTTCACAACCCGGTTCTGAATCAAGGACATCAACACATAGAGCAGGATGATCAGGGGAACCCCAACCAGATTGAAAATCGTCAAAAGAACAGCCGACAAGACAAGAAAAACATAGGGAAACTCATTGCCCTTCCATCCATAGGATTTGAATTTGAGGGAGAACAACGGGATATTCGCATTCATCAGGTAACAACCTGCAAGGGTGATTGCTATCAGAACATAGGTGTTTTGAATCCATCCCGCTAAAAAACTGCTTTCATCATAGACCAGTATCAAGGGAAGCGAGATCACAAAAATTGCGAATGCCGGTGTGGGCAATCCAATGAAGGAATCCGTCTGTCTTTCGTCTATGTTGAAATTTGCCAACCTGTAGGCAGCGGCCAGGGTGATCAAAAGCCCTGTAAAGGGAATGAAATAATAGAAGGTCTCATCAAAGGTACTCCAACTCCCCTCTTCACAACTGAGTTCCATGAACCAACGGTTACGAGCCGTTTGCAGCAAAAGCTGAAACATGATGATTCCGGGAACGACACCCGAAGTCACCACATCCGCGAGAGAATCGAGTTGTTTTCCGAGCTCTCCCTGAACGTTGAGTTTACGAGCAAAAAAACCATCGAAGAAATCGAAGAAAATTCCCAGGAGAACAAAACCTGCCGCAGCAACCAGACGATCCGAGCAGGCCATTAAAATCGCCAGCATTCCGGAAAACAAATTCAGAAGTGTAAAAAGGTTCGGAATGTGCTTTTTCATGAAATGATTTTCGCTTTCGGTAAAATTAGTAAAATCAGAACGATATCGATTCCCATTTGCAGTCCAATTCTTAATTATTGTGTTAATAACTATTGCAGAGGGTTTTTTATTTTTTGACCGTAATTATTACATTAGCAACGCTACTTAATCCAGATACTTCATGTCAGGCCAGACTTCATATACCGAAGAGAACATCCGCTCGCTCGATTGGAAAGAGCACATCCGGATGAGACCCGGCATGTATATCGGAAAGCTGGGGGATGGTTCTGCACACGATGACGGCATATACATCCTGATCAAGGAAGTCCTTGACAATTCGATAGATGAGTACGTGATGGGAGCCGGCAAGACCATCGAGGTCTCGGTGAGAAAGGACCAGGTGACCATTCGAGATTACGGTCGTGGGATCCCGCTGGGCAAGGTCGTCGATGTGGTTTCCAAAATGAACACCGGTGGGAAATACGACTCCAAGGCCTTTAAAAAATCAGTTGGACTGAACGGTGTGGGCACAAAAGCCGTGAATGCCCTTTCGGCCCATTTCAAAGTGCAGTCGGTACGCGACGGAAAGGTGAAAACTGCAGAATTCGAACAGGGCAACCTGGTGAATGATCCTCCTGCTGAGAAGAGCAGCAATCGCAAAGGGACCAAGGTGACTTTTGTTCCGGACACCAGCATCTTTCCACATTACAAGTTCCGCAACGAGTACATCGAGAAGATGATCAAGAACTACGTCTACCTGAACACGGGCCTGACGATCATCTTCAACGGAGAAAAATACCGCTCGGAAAATGGTCTCAGAGACCTGCTCAACGAGAATATTGCAGAAGACGCCAAGCTTTTCCCGATTATTCACCTGATGGATAATGATATCGAGGTGGCACTCACCTACAGCAAACAACAGTACAGCGAAGAATATCATTCGTTTGTCAACGGACAAAACACGACCCAGGGAGGAACGCACCAAAACGCTTTCCGGGAGGCCCTTGTCAAAACAATTCGGGAATTTTTCGGGAAAAACTTTGACGCCTCGGATATTCGGAAATCGATTGTTTCTGCCATAAGCATCAAAGTGATGGAGCCCGTTTTTGAGAGCCAGACCAAAACCAAGCTGGGTTCCACTGAAATGGGAGGCGATCTCCCCACGGTACGAACCTTTATAAACGACTTCGTCAAGACACGACTGGACAATTACCTGCACCGCAATCCTGAGACGGCCGAGAAGATCCAGAGAAAAATCCTTCAGGCCGAAAAGGAAAGAAAGGAGCTGTCCGGGATTCGAAAAATTGCACGGGAAAGGGCAAAAAAGGCAAGTTTGCACAACAAAAAGCTGCGAGACTGCCGTATTCACCTGAACAACATGAAAGCCAATAACCGGCTCGACAGCACGCTGTTCATCACCGAAGGGGATTCTGCGAGCGGATCGATCACCAAGTCGCGAAATGTCAATACCCAGGCTGTGTTCAGCCTGAAAGGGAAGCCTTTGAATTCCTATGGGCTCACGAAAAAGATCGTCTACGAGAACGAGGAGTTCAATTTGCTTCAGGCGGCCCTCAACATCGAGGACGGCATCGAGAATTTGAGATACAACAATATCGTGATCGCAACGGACGCGGATGTTGACGGCATGCATATCCGCTTGCTTCTCATTACCTTCTTCCTTCAATTCTTTCCCGAAGTGATCAAAGAAGGGCATCTCTACATCCTCGAAACACCCCTGTTCCGGGTTCGGGACAAAAATGTCACCCATTACTGCTACTCGGAAACAGAAAAGCAAAAGGCGATGAAGAAACTCAAGGGCAAACCCGAAGTCACCCGGTTCAAAGGACTGGGAGAGATTTCTCCGGACGAATTCGCCCATTTCATAGGCAATGACATACGTCTTGACCCCGTGATGCTCAGCAAGGAAACCTCCATTGAGAAACTCCTGGACTTCTACATGGGAAAAAATACCCCGGAGCGTCAAAAATTTATCATAAATAACCTGAAGGTCGAACTCGACCTTATTGAAGAACCGGCTGCGACAGCCTGACCAAAACCGAACTGCTGACTATGGCGGAGCACGAAGACCAACATTTCCCACCGGAGAACGAACGCAACGGAGATACGATAACCAAGATAACCGGGATGTATGAAGACTGGTTTCTGGATTACGCCTCGTATGTGATTCTGGAACGTGCCGTCCCGGGAATCAATGACGGTTTCAAGCCTGTTCAGAGAAGGATCATGCAGTCCATGAAGGACCTTGATGACGGACGCTACAACAAAGTTGCCAATCTGGTCGGGCATACGATGCAGTATCACCCTCACGGGGACGCCAGCATTGCTGATGCGATGGTTCAGCTCGGACAAAAGGAGCTTCTCATCGACATGCAGGGAAACTGGGGAAACATCCTGACCGGGGATCGAGCCGCAGCTTCGCGTTATATCGAAGCCAGACTGTCCAAATTCGCCCTCGAGGTCGTATTCAACCCGAAAACTACAGAATGGCAGGCATCGTATGATGGAAGGCGCAAAGAACCGATTGATCTTCCGGTCAAGTTCCCACTTCTTTTGGCACAGGGAGCAGAAGGAATCGCCGTTGGGCTTTCGACCAAAATCCTGCCACACAATTTCAACGAGTTGATTCAGGCTTCCATAAAGATCCTCAAAGGTCAGAGCTTTACGCTTTATCCTGACTTTCTTACGGGTGGAATTGCCGATGTGAGCAATTACAATGATGGCAAGCGAGGTGGAAAAGTAAGGATCCGCGCCAAAATCTCACAGCTGGATAAATCGACACTTGTGGTTACCGAAATACCCTACGGGACGACCACCGCCTCCCTGATCGATTCGGTCTTAAAAGCCAATGACAAAGGCAAGATCAAGATCAAAAAAATCGAGGACAACACAGCCAAGGATGTTGAAATCCTGATCCACCTGCCTTCAGGCGTATCCCCGGATAAAACGATAGATGCCTTATACGCCTTTACCAACTGCGAGGTTTCTGTATCTCCAATCTGCTGCATCATCCAGGAGCATAAACCGGTATTCATTGGAGTCAGAGATGCCCTTCGCTATTCAACCGATCACACGGTTGAGCTTCTGAAACAGGAACTGGAGATCAAACTGGGAGAATTGGAGGAGCAATGGCATTTCGCTTCTTTGGAGCGCATCTTCATTGAGAACCGAATCTACAGGGACATTGAAGAAGAAGAAACCTGGGAAGGCGTGATCAAAGCCATTGACAAGGGCCTGAAACCTCATATAAAGCATCTTAAAAGACCTGTGACCGAAGAGGACATTGTCAAACTGACTGAGATTCGCATCAAAAAGATCTCCAAATTCGACATCGACAAAGCAAAACAGCTGATCGAAAGCCTCGAGGAAAAAATTGCTGAGGTCAAGTCGCATCTGGACAATCTTGTCGAATATGCCATTGACTATTTCAAAAACCTGAAAGAAAAATTTGGCAAGGACAAGACGCGCCGCACGGAGCTGAAACTTTTTGAAGACATTGTTGCGACCAAGGTCGTCCTTAGAAATTCTAAGCTCTACATGAACCGAATGGAAGGCTTTGTCGGAACCTCTCTCAGAAGAGACGAGTACGTATCGGATTGTGCCGATATCGATGATGTTATCGTCTTTCGGAGTGACGGGAAGATGATCGTCACCAAAGTGGACAGCAAAACCTTTGTGGGCAAAAACATCATTCACGCAGCCGTCTTCAAGAAAAAAGACAAACGGACCATCTACAACATGGTCTACAAGGATGGAAAGACGGGTGCATCCTTTATGAAGCGGTTTGCCGTAACCAGCATCACCCGGGATCGTGAATATGACCTGACCACGGGTCACAAAGGGTCAAAAGTACTCTATTTCACGGCCAACCCGAACGGAGAGGCCGAGGTGATCACAGTTAACCTAAGGGCTGTGGGAAGTATCAAAAAACTCAAATGGGACATCGACCTGGCAGAATTGGCAATCAAGGGAAGAGGTGTTCGTGGAAATCTTGTCACCAAACACCCGGTTAAGAAGATCGAACTCAAGGAAAAGGGAATTTCGACGCTGAAGCCCCGAAAGATTTGGTTCGACGAGACTGTTCAGCGCCTTAATGTGGACAACAGAGGGGATCTGATCGGCGAGTTCACCGCGGATGACCGCCTCTTGATCATCAATCAAAAAGGGCTGCTCAAAACAATTATTCCCAACCTCAATACTCATTTTGACAACGATATGATCGTTCTGGAAAAGTGGATACCGAACAAACCCATTTCCGTGGTCTATTTCGATGGGGAAAGAGAGAGGTACTATGTCAAACGGTTCATGGTCGAGCACCCGGACAAAGAAGAAAAATTCATAACGGATCATGACGACTCCAAGCTCATGATCGTCGCCATGGATTACCGACCCGTTGCCGAAGTCACATACTACAAGAAAGACCTCGAAAACGAAATTTTTAATTTTGAAGAGTTTATTTCAATAAAGGGTATTAAAGCCCTTGGAAATCAATTATCTAAAGATAAAATTAGGGATATCAATTTACTTGATCCCCTGCCCTATGAGGAACCAGAAATGAACGAGGTTGAAGTCGTTGAAGAAGAGATTGTTGACAATGGTAAATCGAAAAGTGAGAAGGACAGTGATCCAGCTCCGAATGACAGCGATGAGACCCCGAAGAGCAGCGATAAAAATTCAGACGGTCCGGACGATGCAGCCGAGGGAACCAGCGGGAATCAGATCACTCTCTTTTAACACAGGCCTGCAGAATTCACGAACGCTCATTTAAAAAGGCGATTAGTTTTTCGGTCGCTTTTCCCCTGTGCGAAATTCGACCCTTTTCATCCATGTCCATCTCGGCAAAAGTCAGCTCACTTCCCAAGGGCCTGAAGATCGGGTCGTATCCAAAGCCTTTTTCACCATGCATTTCCCGGGTAATCTCACCCTCGCAGATCCCTTCGAAAAAGTACTGTTGCTCGCCCAATACAAGTGAAATGACGGTCCTGAACCTGGCTTTTCGATTATCTTCATCCTTTAAGTTGTCAAGAAGCTTGTCCACATTGTCCTGAAAGGAAGCGTTTTCGCCGGCATATCTAGCCGAATAAACCCCGGGCGCTCCTCCTAAAGCTTCAACTTCAAGCCCGGTATCATCTGCAAAGCAATTGAGGTCGAATTTATCATGAACATAGTCCGACTTGATCTTCGCATTGCCTTCAAGGGTGGCTTCGGTTTCTTCGATTTCATCGTGACAACCTATGTCATGAAGCCCGACAATATGAATGGAATCAGAGACCAGGGCCCTTATCTCCTCCAATTTATGCCTGTTGTTTGTTGCAAAAACGAGTTTCATGGAAAGTTTTAGACAAAAATAACGAAACCCGGTGTGGGAGAAGATCAATTATTCAAAATTTGATTGATTATGATCAAAAATGAATTGCCGGATATTAGTTATATTTAAAGTTCATAAAAAACAACTAACCATGAAAAGCCTGATCCCCCTGTTTTTTGCATTACTCATGCTGTCCTGTTCCGGAGACAAAAAATCAGAAACATCTGCGATGGAAGCTTCAACTTCACAGGAACAGGCGGATGCAAGTTCAACAGGTTATCCGACTCAAGTTTATTTTGGTGACACTCATTTGCACACAGCACTTTCCATGGATGCGGGCGCCTTCGGGAACCGCCTCGGTATGGATGAGGCCTATCAATTTGCCCGAGGAGATGAGATTACATCGACCACAGGCATCAAGACCAAACTACAGCAGCCCCTGGACTTCCTTGTGGTAGCTGACCACTCCGATGGCATGGGCTTCTTTCCCGACTTGATGGATGAAAAGGAGCATGTTATGAAGTACGACGAGTCGAAAAAGTGGAAAAAAATGATCGATGATGGAAAAGGCGGTGAGGCCGCCCTGGATATCATCAAAACATTTTCCCAGGGTAAAATGCCTTTTAAGACCAATGACGTGAGCATGATGACCCCGGTGTGGAAGAATGTGGTTGATGCCGCTGAAAAATACAATGACCCCGGGAAGTTCACAGCCTTTATCGGTTATGAATGGACCTCCCTCATCAAAGGTAACAACCTGCATCGCGTCGTGATTTACCGAGACAACGGAGACAAGGCCATCAATCAGCTGCCTTTTACCAACGAGGACAGCTCGGACCCGGAAAGACTCTGGGACAACCTTGAGAGTTATGAGAAGAACACAGGTGGCAAGGTGCTGGCCATTCCGCACAACGGGAACCTGAGCAACGGTATGATGTTTGCCGAGACCACGGTTGATGGTCGAGACTTTGACAAGGCCTATGTAGATCGTCGCGCCATGTGGGAGCCCCTATATGAAGTGACGCAAATCAAGGGAGACGGCGAGACACACCCCTTCTTGTCACCGAATGACGAATTTGCCGATTACGAGAACTGGGACAAAGGCAACCTCGACTTGAGTGCCGTAAAAACTGACGACATGCTGCAGTACGAATATGCGCGTTCCGCGCTCAAAATTGGTTTAAAATACAAAAATCAATTGGGTACGAACCCCTATAAATTCGGCATGATCGGAAGCACGGATTCACACACTTCCCTCGCTACGGCTGATGACAACAACTTCTTTGGAAAGGCTTCCAATGTCGAGCCTGGCAAGGAAAGATGGGAGCATCCTTTCGTGACATCGGAGAAAGCAACCATTTACACCTGGGAGACGCTGGCCTCAGGTTATGCCGCAGTATGGGCGCATGAGAATACGCGCACCTCGATATGGGACGGCATGAAGCGAAAAGAAACCTATGGAACCACCGGATCGAGAATGACAGTGCGATTTTTCGGAGGCTGGGATTATAATGACACAGATCTCAACGGAGATTACGTCGCCCAGGGATATGCAAAAGGAGTGCCTATGGGAGGAGATTTGAACAAGGGAGCAGATAAAAAGCCCACCTTTATGGTTTATGCCCTGATGGATCCTAACGGTGGAAGCCTGGATCGAATTCAGATCGTCAAAGGATGGCTGCAATCCGATGGCACCACGGCTGAAAAGGTATTTGATGTGGCCTGGAGCGGCGACAGGGTTCCTGGCACAGACGGCAAGGTTCCGGATGTGGGCAACAGCGTGAACGTGGAAGATGGCACCTGGGACAATTCCATTGGATCCGCCGAGCTCAAAGCTGTTTGGACCGATCCTGAGTTTGACCCTAAACTTGAAGCCTTCTATTACGTTCGGGTTATCGAGATTCCCACCCCAAGGTGGACGCTCTACGACAAACTTCAATACGGCGCCGAGCTCTCAGATGAGGTTCCTCTTTTCAACACGGAAAGAGCCTATACTTCTCCGATCTGGTATAGTCCGGAATAATGTGTTTTTGTGAAAAAGTTGAAGATCGCATGTCAGAAGTCTGCTTAATATCCAAACTCAAAGAAATTCTTACAGGGTTGTCGAACAAGGACCTTGATCTATTGGCGGGCATTGGTGAAATGAAATCCTTCAGGGACAAAGATGTAATCCTGAAGTCCGGCAGTCGATTGAGAAGCGTCTTTCTTATCCTCGAAGGAGCGGCCCGAGGGTATTTATTGGATTCTGAAGGCAATCAAAAAACCATTCTGCTTCGCGGAAAGGGAATTTTTGTCGGTGAAGCCAAAAGTCTTTTCACCGACGCCCCGCAGAAATTGGAAATTGCGGCCATTGGATCCACGGAGGTGCTTATGCTTTCCTTTGCTGATTTCGAAAAGCTGGCTTCGGAGAACAGTGCTATCGGGCAGTTGTATTTGAAAAGTCTCAAGGAGGCGATCCTGAGATTGACATATCGGGTCGAAAGCATGATCATGATGAGCAGCGAGGAGCGATACAAGGACCTGTTAAAAATGAATCCGACTTTTCTCGAAAAATCATATGACAAGTATGTCGCCAACTTCCTCGGACTTACTCCTGTTTCACTATCACGGATAAAGAAAAAACTGAATCTTGAGAATTAACTTTTGTTAATCAAAAAGGGGAGATTATTGATTATTTTGCACGATCAAATAAAATTCTTTAAAGAAAACGTAAAGTAACTTTCCCCCTTGTATGAACATTAGATTCACACCCGCCATAGCTGCCACAATCCTGGTGGCTATGTTTTTTTCGTGCAGCCAGAAAAAAAATGATTCCGCAACAACAAAGATTGAAGCTGATGAGAAACAGGAAACGTCTTCGATTAAGGCAAATCCTTTGAAAGAGGCCTATTTTGGAGAAACCCATGTTCACACAAGCACCTCCATGGATGCGTTCATCGGTGGCAACCGACTCAGCCCTGAAGATGCATACCGCTTCGCTCGGGGGGAAGAAGTCGTGGCCAACGGCAGTCCGCATAAGTTGAAACGACCCCTGGACTTCTGTGCCATTTCAGATCATGCCGAGTATTTTGGAGAAACTTACACACTTATGAATCCCGGGACGCCTGGGTACGATGATCCTATCGCCAAACAAATGCGAGAGGCTGATAATTATGAAGATGCCATGGCCCTATTTGTAAAGTACGTCATCACACCTGCCAGATCCGGAGGTTCTGTTCATCCCTCCTTTTACCAGGGTGACGCTTCTACCATGTCGGGATGGCGTAGAAATTTTGAGGCAACGGAGAAATATTACGAACCGGGTAAATTCACGACGCTGCACGCCTTTGAGTGGTCAGCTGCTCCCAATGCAGGAAACCTGCACAGGAACGTGATTTTTCGAGATACTATTGTACCGAAGATGCCTTTCAGCGCAAATGACAGCAGAGATCCTCAAAAACTTTGGGCCTGGATGCAGCAGCAGATAGACAATGGTTCTAGGGTCCTGGCCATACCCCATAATTCAAATGGAAGCAAGGGCATGATGTTTCCCGAGGTCGACATGGATGGGAAACCCATTTCTACCTCCTATGCCGAGATACGTCAAAATATGGAACCCGTCATTGAAATGATGCAGATCAAAGGAAATTCAGAGGTGCATCCTGACTTTTGGCCCAATGATGAGTTTGCCGATTTCGAGATGGCCTATTCCATTCAGGATTACAGCGGGCGAAAATTTGAGAAGAGAAACTATGTACGTTACGGACTGGAGAGAGGTTTGAAGTACGAAGAAGATCTGGGCATAAATCCATTCAAATATGGTTTTGTAGGAGGAACAGACAGTCATAACGGCACTCCGGGAAATGTCGAGGAGGACAATTATGTAGTAGGAAGTCATGGTTTGGCCGATCGAACGGCTGAAGACAGGCTAAAACAGGTGATCGATGGCTGGGCAACGGCCTATGACATTAATCCGGGCTCGTTGACAGGCGTCTGGGCAGAATCAAATACAAGGGAATCCATTTGGGATGCCATCAAGAACAAAGAGACTTTTGCAACCAGCGGACCTCGAATGAAGGTCCGATTATTCGGGGGCTATGACTTCGAAAGCGGTTACAACAATTCCACCTTCGTACTAGAGGGTTATGCAAAAGGGGTTCCTATGGGAGGCGACCTGCCGGAAGCGAACGAAAAATCACCTCAATTCATAGTTTGGGCCATTAAAGACCCAATGGGACCGGGACTCGATCGGATACAGATCATCAAAGGGTGGTTGGAAAATGGAGAAATGAAAGAAGCCATCTACAATGTGGCTGTCTCCGATAACCGTGACATACAACCAGACGGATCCGTTAAACCCGTTGAAGCGCCGGTCAACTTGGAAACAGGAGATTTTGACACCTCCAAAGGAAGTTCTGAATTGATGACCGTGTGGACGGATCCGGATTTCGACTCTTCTCAGAAGGCCTTCTATTATGCCAGGGTACTACAACTTCCAACGGCCCGATGGACACTTTACGATGAGATTCGTGAAGGGGTCAAATACCCGGAATCCGTTCCTAAAACGATTGTGGAACGCGCCTGGTCGAGCCCATTTGGTACAGTCCTGAAAATTAACCGTAAAATTTACCTTATTATGCCGTATCAACTCAAATATCGAACCCTTTTCACCTCAATTTTCTGGTCATATTTGACTTTTTCTATTCTTGTTTCATGCGCTAAGAAAGACAACACACAGGAAATTGATTCTGAACCTGAAGCTACTTCAGCTCAGTCATCTACACCCGAAGTTCCTGCTTATTATGAGAATAGAGAGGTCTTCTGGGGTGACACGCATTATCACACGGCCATATCAGGCGATGCCTTTGGAGCCGGAACCCGTCTGTCACCTGAGGATTCCTATCGCCTGGCCATCGGTGAGAAGATAAAATCGAATACCGGTCAGGATGTGCAATTGGTTCGGCCCCTGGATTTTTTGGCCATCTCGGATCACGCTGAGGGATTTGGCGCCTTTTTTGAAATTATGAAAGGAAACCCGGTCATGCTGGAGGACCCAATTGCCAAAGGTTGGTACGACCTGCTCCAGGAAGGAACGAAAGAGGCCCAACAAGAACTTGCCGTAGGCATTCCAGCTGCTTTGGCTTCTGGAAAACTCCCAGAGCCTATCACCAACCCGGAAAAGGCGATTCCGATGTTGCGCAACAGTTGGCAGGAATACACGGCAACGGCAGAAAAATACAACAAGCCGGGCCAATTCACGGCACTAATCGCATATGAATGGACCTCGGTTCCGGGAGGAAACAACCTCCACCGAAATATCATGTTTCGTGATGGCAAAGACAAAGCCGATCAGATCATTCCTTTTTCGGCCCTACAAAGCGAAGATCCTGAAAAACTCTGGGAATTCATGGACAACTATGAAAAGACTACCGGAGGAAAAATGCTCGCGATTCCCCACAATGGAAATCTTTCAGGAGGTCTTATGTTCTCACCCAATGACCATGACGGCAATCCGATTGACTCAGATTATGTCGCGAAAAGAAAGCGTTGGGAACCCCTCTATGAGATCATGCAGATCAAAGGTGCCGGAGAGACGCATCCTCTGATTTCTACCAAGGATGAATTTGCCAATTACGGGATCACCGGCTGGGATCAGGGCAACCTCACCCTGGATGTCTTAACGACACCTCAACAGAGGCAATATCAATACGCTCGCAAGGCCCTTATTGACGGAATGATCCATCAGCAGAATCTAGGATCCAACCCTTTCAAATACGGGATTGTCGCAGGCACGGACACTCATACGGGGATCGTGTCAGGAGACGAGGACAATTGGTGGGGAAAACACACCTCATCGGAGCCATCCCCTGAGCGAGTTGGAGAAATTACAAAGGAGAACAATGGAGAAATTCGCTATGGTTGGCATTACCTGGCCGGCGGATACAGCGCGGTATGGGCCAATGAAAATACCCGGGCTTCGATTTGGGATGCCATGAAGCGAAAAGAAACCTATGGCACAACCGGAACACGTATCCGACTTCGGGTGTTCGGGGGCTATGATTTTACTGAAAAGGACCTCAGCGGTGATTATGCCAAAACGGGCTATGAAAAAGGTGTCCCCATGGGTGGGGATCTCAAGGTTTCAGAAAGAGCACCACAATTGATGATCTACGCCGTCAAGGATCCCAACTGGGCCAACCTCGATCGTATACAGGTGATCAAAGGATGGGTCGAGAACGGCGAGGGCAAAGAAAAAATTTACGACGTCAAATGGTCGGGTGATAGAAAGATAGGACCGGATGGAAATCTGCCCCCCATTGGAAATACGGTAAACACAAAAAATGCGACCTACACCAACAGCATTGGGTCTGCTGAATTGAAAGCCGTCTGGCAGGACCCCGATTTCGATCCAACCGAAAATGCCTTTTATTACGTGCGCGTCCTGGAGATCCCATCTCCGACCTGGCAGCTTTACGACATCGTTAAATACGGCCTAAAAGATGTGCCCGAAGGAGTGCCCCTGTTCCAACAGGAGCGCGCCTGGTCGAGCCCTATCTGGTATGAACCGATGTTAGAATGAAAAATTGACTATTCATGAAGATCTCCTTGCTGTCAATATTTTTCTTCGTACTCTCTCTCTCGCCCCTTGCGGGCCAAGAGTCCGAAGAAACACAGGTGAATTACTCAATGGATACGACCTTTGTTAAAGGAAAGAAACACACTCACCGGTAATTGGGGAGGCCTAAGAACTAAGCTGAAAGACAAAGGTCTAATTTTTAAAGGAAAACTCACAAATCTACCAGCTCCCCATCTGGTATGACCCTGTCATAAAAAATTGAAAGTACAATGAATGCCTCAGTGAAAACGAATAAGATCAAATGGATTTCAATTGCTTTCGCCATCGCCCGGTGGAATTTATTATGCATCCTATTCGGAGGTACTCTGCTCCTGTCAATACGGGCTCTCGCGTACTTGGAATGGAGGTACAGATCGCTGGGATAGAACTTCTATTTCATCAATTCCTATCCAAAACAGATAAATATTTTTGAAACCAATATTACTTACAACTTCTCTTCTTTAATTTACTTAAAAATTTCTATCTACTTTTCACCCTCCGAATGCGATAACGTTGTCCTAGTCTTGATTAACTGTCCAGCAACGAACGAGATCTCACCTTGCCGTCTATGATCGAACAATCAGGTCAATGAAATGGGCTTTGACCTTGTACCCCTGCTCGTGAAGAACTACGCAATAAACAACAGTAAGGAGCTGCTCGGGAGACAGATCGATATTGAGAGGCTTCGATTCAACTATTTCACCGGGAACATGCACATGAATGGATTTGAAATGTACGAACCGGATGAGAAAACTGTTTTTGTTTCTTTTGACACGCTCAATGTGAATATAGAGCCCTACCAGTTTATTTTCAACAAGAAAGTGGTGGAGCAGTTCTACTTGCAAGGCTTGTATGTGAATATCATTCAACAGGATTCAACTTTCAATTTTGATGATCTCGTTGCATTCCATACGGCTGAGGAAGAACCCGAGGAACCCGAAGAGGAAGAGGCTTTTAAATACATACTGTCCAATCTTGAGCTGAAGGATGCTCAGTTTGTTTACGAGGACAGAAATTTACCGGATACCACCAACATCCAGGATTTCTCCTTCTTCATCCCACAGATAAGTTGGGACCAGGAGGAAAAGAGCAATGCAGACATCCGATTCAACTTCAAGCAAGAAGGCTACCTGGAATCTAGCCTGAACATCAATCCGGTGGACGGGGAATACGACGCCCAAATTAAAATCTATCGCCTCTATCTCAACCCGTTTTTAAAGCGATTCCAGGAATATGCGGAGATTACAAATGTAGAAGGTTACCTGAACACCGACCTGCTTATACATGGCAACGTCAACGAAGCCGAGAAATCGACTTTATCCGGAAGAACGGTATTGAATCAATTTTCTATGACGGATGCCAATTCCAAGAAATTCTTGTCTTCGGAGCAAATCGTTTGCTCCCTCCAAGAAATAGATTATCACAACAACTCCTACCATATCGATACACTGGCCTTCTCGAATCCTTATCTTTTCTTTCAATTGGATTCCATCAGCAACAATATCTTTCGCATTTTTAAAATGGAAGAAAGCTCGGCGGATGTGGATTCAACCCGCACGAATACAACGGATACGGCAAAGGCAGGGTCCGAAACAGACTCCACATCGCAAAGCAACCTGTTTTACGCGATCAATAAACTGAATCTTCAGAATGGCGTGGTGGATTACACCGACAACCTGACCGGGCAGCCCTTTGATTATTACCTGAGCGAAATTCAGATCGAAACGGACAGCATTTTCAGCGATGCCGATTGGGTGGAGATCAACGCTCAAATGTTGCTCAATGAGCGAGGTACCTTAAAAGCGCAGGTAGGATTTGATCCTGTTGATTATATGGATGGACGGCTCGATATTTCTGTTGAAAAATTCTTGCTTCCCGACTTGAATATTTACACGAACTATTATTCGGGTCATACCATGGTGGACGGCGACATGTTCTATTATTCGGATTCCAAACTGGTGAACGGCCAGATCGAAAGTGAAAACAGGTTGGTGATCAAGCAGCCCACAGTTACGAATACTGAGGGAGGACTCTATTCCCTGCCTCTCAAGTTCGCCTTGTGGCTTCTGTCTGACGAAAACGGTGATGTCAATCTCAATGTGCCGGTTCGGGGTGACCTCAATGATCCGGAGATCGATGTCTGGAAATTGGTCTGGAGTACCTTGAGAAACAAGATAACGGATACGGCAAATGACCCTGTTCAATCTCTGGCTCCCCTGGTCGGAGCAGACCCCAAAGATTTGCAGGCGATCGAGTTTGAATATACAGATTCGATTCCTTCGGATGAACACCAGCAGCAGTTGGATTGGCTCCTGGAACTGGAAAAAAAGAAAGAAGGCTTGTCCATCGACCTGCAGTATTTTGTGGATGACGCCCTGCAGAAAAAGGCGCTGGCCGGTTCCAGTGAGGAAGGTTCAACAGACAGCACCGCGGTAGCCTCTGAAGAATTGTCAATAAAATATTCCGCAGGGAGAATTAGGAACATCCGAAAGTACCTGGACTCCCTGTCTTCTGACACTAAAATCCAGCTCAAAGACCAGGACACATTATCTCCGGACAATACAGGTGCCATGCCCCACTTTAAGATTAATTTCACTTTGCAAAAGGAAACAGACAGCATCTCAAATTAAGTTTGGGAAATACAGCCCGGGCAACCTATATTTGAATTCAACTCCTATCTCATGAAGAAACTTTTCAAAGAGCCCCTTTTTCACTTTGTGCTCATCGGTATCGGCCTTTTCGCATTATACGGCTGGGTCAGCGATAGAAGTGACAACCAGGAAACCATCTATTTTGATGATTATGACATGAACAATATCATCGCAAGCTGGGAAATGCAATGGAAAAGACTGCCTACCGACGAGGAGCTGAAAAGCCTGGTTGAACAAAACATTCGACAGGAGGTTTTCTATCAGGAAGCATTAAAGATGAACCTCGATCACAACGATGAGATCATCAAAAGGCGCCTGGCCCAAAAAATGAACTTCCTTTCCAATGATTTGGCCACCCTGAAGGAGCCCACGGAAGATGAACTCAGGAAATACTACGAGGATAACCTGGAAAAGTATATGCTTTCCCCGATTTATTCTTTTTACCAGATAAGCTTCAGGTCCGATTCGCGAAATAATCCGCAAGCTGATGCGAAAAAATACCTGGAAAATCTCGATGACAAGGATCCCGAGAAGCTCAAAAACCAGGGAGACAACCTGCCTTTTCCGTATTATTTCGAATTGACTGACAAGAATGAACTGGATCGTCAAATGGGAATGGATTTTGCCCGATCCCTCGAAGGTTTGGATACTGGCCTTTGGACAGGACCGGTTCGGTCGGGCTTCGGTTGGCACCTTGTCTATTTGACTGAGAAAGTACCTACCAGGGCACCCGAGTTTGAGACCATCATCAAAGAGCTCAAGCGAGATTTCGAATATGAGAATCAGAGAAGAATAAATGATCAGGTCTACCATGAGCTTCGCCGTAGCTACGAAATTGAATTTGATCTGGATCCTGAAAAATTTGATGAGGCATTTGTCGAATACTTGAAATCTAAGGATGGCTCAAATGACTAAGTCACTTTATAGCAAGACTCTCTCACCTTTCTTAATGGTTTTCGGTCTGTTTTTGATCTCTTTTTCAGCAAGCAGTCATGAAATCCGCCCGGCCTATCTTCAAATTGTGGAGACCTCACCCTTAAAATATGAGATCTACTGGAAAGTGCCACGCATGGGAGACGCTGTTCCCCGGATTCAGCCCGTTTTTCCGGAGGGTTTCAATTTGGAAGTTCTCAAAGACCCAAAACAGACTCCGGATGCGGCCATCTATACCTACCTGCTCAGTTCAGATACAAGCTTAAGAGGCAAGGAGCTCTTCATTAACGGTTTGAACAAAACGCTTATCGACGTGCTGGTTTCTGTGTCCTTTCTCAATGGAGAGAAAACCACCCTGATGCTGCAAGCTGATCGCGACCGCGGGATCATACCGGGGGAAACAAGCGCTTTGCAAGTTATCAGGACCTACACGATTTTAGGCATTGAGCACATCCTGCTGGGCATTGACCACCTGCTATTTGTTCTTGCTTTGATCATGATCACCAAAGGCAAATGGAGAATTCTCAAGACCATTACGGCCTTTACCCTGGCCCACAGCATCACCCTGAGCCTCGCGGCCCTGGGCATCGTCAACTTTCCGGGCCCTCCTGTCGAGGCCGTTATCGCATTGAGCATCGTGTTCCTGGCTTCGGAGATCATGAAAAATATAGAAGGAAAACAAACGATGACCAGTAAAAAGCCCTGGATTGTGGCGTTTACTTTTGGACTCCTGCATGGATTCGGCTTTGCAGGAGCACTTGCCGACATCGGGCTTCCTCAGACGGAGATCCCCCTGGCCTTGGCATTCTTTAATATTGGGGTTGAATTGGGGCAGATCATTTTCGTGATTTTCATGCTTGGCGTGATCTACCTGATCAATTTGAAAAAAGACTGGCCACCGGTTCTCAGGAAAATTCCAGCCTATGCCATCGGATCTTTGGCCGCTTTTTGGATGGTCGAGCGCATAGTCGGTTTTTGGGCCTGATTCCTTTTGTCAGTTCATAGTCAAGTCTTAACTTTATTCTTGAGATCGCCGCTTTCATTTAAAAAGGTTATAGATGAAAGTCTCATTTTATTTTTCGCTCCTTCTGGGGATCACTTTTTTGACCCTGAGATTCATCGGACTGTTTTTGGATCTTACCTACAACAACCTGTTTCTTGCCCTGGGTTTGTTTCTCCTTTTGGGAGTTAGCCTGCCGCTGCACCTATATGAAAGATACAGATACCGACAAAAAATGAATGAAATCATTCGGGATCATCAGATTAAGGGCTCAAAAGCGAAATCATTGTCGAAAGGGAAATCACCCAGCAAGAAACCCGGGTCCTCCGAAAAAAAGATTCAAGAATACCCGAGCTTTCGAAATCAAAAACAAGGCCTCAAATGGGGAGGCGGCAATATTCACGGATCTGCGGCCACAAGAGGAAGCAAAAGAAGTTTTCTCAAGAAATAACAAATTCATCCAATAATAACAGCTTCACCCTATTATAACATCTTCAATCTATTCGTGGTGGTACGGCTCATTGCGTAGGATAGTGAAAGCCCTGTAGACCTGCTCCACGAGGAAGAGCCGGATCATCTGATGAGACAGCGTCATTTTTGATAGGGACAATTTCCCATTGGCTCTTTGGTAGACGGCATCAGAAAAGCCATAGGGCCCTCCGATCACCAGTACCAGGTTTCGCGTGCCGGCGTTCATTTTCATTTGAAGGAACTTTGAAAACTCTATGGATCTGAACTCCTTGCCTTTCTCATCTAACAGAATGACCTGGTCATTACTCTGAACTTTTTTCAGAATGGCTTCCCCTTCGATCCTTTTCTGCTCCTTCTCCGACAGGTTCTTTGCGTTTTTGACATCGGGCAGGATTTCGAGGCTCACGCTGAGATAATGCTTCAACCTCGTTCAGGTATTTGTCAATGAGAATCTCAAGGTTCTTGTCATCAGTTTTTCCTACTGCCAGTATTTTTATTTTCATAGAGTTCGGACCTGTTGGCGGGATATCCAATTGCTCGGGTAAAGATAAAGACTTATTTTTGTAAGCTATTGTCCTGTTTTTAAAGGACTAAATTGACGAAATGATCACAAAGGAACAAATGCTCAATGAGTTGCAACTGATTATCAGGAATGGTATCCGAGAGGACATCGGTGAAGGGGATCACAGCTCTTTGGCTTGTATCCCGGCTGACGCTTACGGGCAGGCCCGGCTGTTGGTTAAGGAAGACGGAGTGCTGGCCGGTGTGGAATTGGCCAAAATGATCTTCAATGAAGTGGACCCGGAATTGAAAATTGAGGTCTTTCTCTATGATGGTGACAAGGTCAACTACGGGGATGTGGCATTTCATGTCACGGGACGCTCACGATCCATCCTCAAGGCGGAACGTCTTGTGCTCAATGCCATGCAGCGAATGAGCGCCATTGCGACAAAAACAAACAAATTCGTCAAAGAGCTTCAAGGCACCAAAACGCGGATCCTCGATACCCGAAAGACCACCCCGGGGATCAGAGCCATTGAGAAATGGGCTGTAAAGATAGGTGGCGGCGTAAACCACCGGTTTGGTCTCTATGACATGATCATGCTCAAGGACAACCACATAGACTTCGCTGGCGGAGTGGATCAGGCCATCGAAAAAACGAAGGCTTACCTGAAAGAAAATGACCTCGATCTAAAGATCGTCGTTGAAGCCCGTGACCTGGAGGAAATAGAACTCATTCTGAAACACGATGGAATTCACAGGATCCTGATCGACAATTTCAGCTATGAAGACACAGAACGCGCCGTAAGGCTCATCGGTGACCAATGCCAGACCGAATCCTCTGGAGGCATAACCCTGAAAACGGCAAGAAGATACGCGGAATGTGGTGTTGATTATATCTCTTCAGGCGCTCTGACCCACTCGGTTCGTAATTTGGACCTGAGCCTCAAGGCCTTCTGAAAAACCTAGCCCTGACCCTTCTCGACGGGAAGCTCCTGTAAGGAACCCCATTCCGTCCAGGATCCATCGTAAACCGAGTACCCTGACCTTCCGGTCAATTCTGCACCCAATGCGAGGACACAGGCTGTGATCCCCGAGCCGCATGAAAACACCAGGTTTTGGTTTGCTTTCGATGTTTCTGAGAATAAGGCTTCAAGGGCATTTTTGTCTTTCATCTTTCCACCTTCCTGCAGCTCGGCGTATGGCAAGCTTCCTGATCCCGGAATATGTCCGCTTCGCAAGCCTTCCCGAGGCTCGGCGACCAGCCCCTGAAATCTCTCCCGGGCCCGAGCATCCAGAACCTGCCTGGAAGAGTCCTGCAGCTCGGCTAACACCTCTTTGTGATCCTTGAAATAATTCGAATCAAGATGAGCTTTGAAATTACCCAGGCGGCCCGAGTAGTCTTTTTTGGGCATTAAGGGATAGCCCGCTTGCTCCCAGGTCGGGAGCCCGCCATCCAAAACGGCGACATTGTCATGCCCCATGGCACGGAACATATACCATCCACGAGCACTGGAATAGATTCCATGCTGGTCGTAGAAGACAAGAGCTGAAGAATTGTCAATTCCGAATTCTCGAGCCACTCGCTCGAAACCTGCCGCATCCAGCATCGTATTGGGAAACTCCGCATCTTTCTGTGCCCAGCGGTTTTTGAGATCCATGTAGCGCGCGCCCTCAATCAGAGACGGGCTCAAAGTATCTTCACCCATTCCCGCCTTCGGCAATGAAGCGTCCAGAACAATCAGATTCGGAGCATCGAGATTCTCGTGCAACCATTCGGCACTTACCAGGGGATTCTTCACTACAATATCACTCATCGTCTTTATTTTTTGTCAGGTCATCGATTGTTCGATTTCTCCTTGAGCATGGGCACAAATCGGAAATCCCCGAACTCGTGCTTTTCAAAAGACTTTTCAGAGGTTCGAATAAACAGTGTCATGACCTGCACCTCATCTCCGACAGGAATGACGAGCCTGCCCCCTACTTTCAATTGACTGAGCAGGGCCTTGGGTACCTCAGGCGCTCCTGCCGTTACAATGATCCCATCAAAAGGAGCCTCCTCGGGCATACCGAGATAGCCGTCTCCATAAATGAGCTTTTTGGGCACATAACCGACGGACGGCAAAAACTTTTTGACCCTGGTGTACAATTCCTTCTGTCGCTCAATGCTGTAAACCTGTGCCTTTAACTCGATGAGAACTGCCGCCTGGTATCCCGACCCCGTGCCGATCTCCAGGATCTTGTCGCCCGGTTTCACTTTGAGAAGCTCAGTTTGAAATGCTACGGTGAAGGGCTGAGAAATCGTCTGATCCGCACCAATCGGAAAAGGTTTGTCCTGGTAGGCAAAATCCACGAAACTCGAGTCCATGAACAGATGCCTGGGTATCCTGGAGATCGCCTCCAAAACTTTCTTGTCGGTAATGCCCTTGCGCTCAATGGTTGCGACAAGCTGGTTCCGCATGCCTTTATGTCTGTTCGAGTCTTTAAGCATTTTCGTCTAAGAATTGCTGGTATTGCTCAAAGATCATCTCGTAATCTCCGGTACTGAACAAATAGATCATCCAAAGCATGGAAATGACTCCGATTATGATCCCGATGATGGAAGTCGTCCTTCCGGTTTGTGCATTGTTGATTCCGTCAAAATCATTGGGGTGCTCATTGTAGATGGCAATGGCCTTGTTGGATTCGTAAATCCCGATGGCTCCAACGATCACGCCAATCACACCCCAACAACAACAAGCAGTTATGATGGAACTGATACCTAGAACAAGTGCACTTTGTGAATGCGGGAGTTTTTCTTTATACATAGTCAGATAAACTTTGATATATAGTGGACAATAATGATCGAAATGTTGAGAACGAAAAGCCACTTTAAAACCTGGGCTCCTTTCGCGAAGTTAAATTTCAGATGAATACCGAGAAATGCAAACATCAGAATCAGGGTGTAAATCGCCGGATAGACCACAAGTGCTTCGGTGAATTCACCTCTGAGCAAATGGATGACGGATCGCTGCAGGCCACAACCCGTGCACTCGAGCCCGAGTTCCTTCCATTGACAGGACAACATGTTTTTCTCTAAAAAATCAACAAGACCCATGCTTCAAATTTCAGCACTTGAAATTAACAATAATTTTCGATCAGAGTTCGGGAGACGTAGTGAAAGTTCCGTAGAGAAAGGTGTCATTGAAAATGAGTTTTTCCTCTCCACTTTCAAGTACGACATCGTTCAATACGATAATATGCTCCCAGGCTTCTATCGTAATTCCGTCTTCCTCATAAACCGGACGATTTTCCACCAGGATGAATCCCGATATGCCTTCCCAGTTTTTGAGCACTTTGGGCTCTACCGGAGGAACTGTTGAGCAAAAATAAGATGAGGTCACCTGATCGTCAAAGACGCGATCCGTCACGGTGTAGAGGCCGCTGGTAGAAACCTGAACCGGAATGACCGGCTCTTCATCCTGGCGGATTTGTTGCGCTGTCAACGTGACAATCAACGCCTCTTTCTGCCCATCCGTGCTCAGACGATATAGTGTATAGCTCCCGCATGCATTGACCGTTTCTTCAAATTCAAAACTCGCTATGTCGAGATTTCCATCACTGCAAGAATGAAAAAGCAGAATAAAAAGAAAAGAAAAATAGTTTGTGATTCGTATGAGCTTCATAAACTGGATTTGGGTTCCCGGTTCTTTTTTCAGTGTAAAAGTAATTCTTTTGCATCCGAAAATAATCAATCCCAAGAATAAAAATAAGTACTTTTGTGAAATGCAGAAAATATACCTCGACAATGCGGCTACAACCCCCTTGAATCCTGAGGTGATCGAGGTGATGTGCGAACAGCTGCGGGACAATTTTGGCAACCCTTCCTCGACACATGAATACGGTAGAAAAGCGAGGGTTCTGCTGGAAAGCACCCGCAAACAAATCGCAACTTCTTTCCGTTGTTCGCCTTCCCAAGTTTTGTTCACTTCGGGAGGAAGCGAGGCAGACAATCTCGTGTTGCAAAATGCAGCGCGACACTGGGGAATCAAGCGATTTATCAGCTCAGAGATCGAGCATCACGCTGTTCTTCACGCACTGGATGCGATAAAAAAAGACAATGACATTGCTGTCGAATTCGTTCGAATAAATGCCTTTGGAGAGGTCGATATGGAACATTTGGAGGAGCTGCTTCAAAGCTCTGCTGTTCCCTGCCTGGTCAGTCTCATGATGGTCAACAATGAAATCGGAAATTTGCTGAATGTTTCTGAGGTCAGTGCGCTCTGCAAGGAGCACGGCGCTCTTTTCCATTCGGATACGGTACAGGGCATTGGCCATGTGGCGTTCAACCTGGAAGACAATCCGATTGACTTTATCGCTGCAAGTGCCCATAAATTCCATGGACCCAAGGGAGTGGGCTTTGCCATAGTCCCCAAAGGAAGGCACATTGAGCCCCTTATTCACGGAGGCGAGCAGGAAATGGGCACTCGAGCGGGAACAGAGAACACGCATAGCATAGCAGGAATGGGCAAGGCGCTGCAAATGGCCCTTGACAATTTCGAAACGGATCGTGAGTACGTGAGTGGTCTGAAACAGTATTTTATTGAGCAGCTGAGAAGCAACTTCAACGAAATAGAATTCAATGGCCGATCTGCAGATCCTGAAAAAAGCGCCTTTCACATCTTGAGCGTACGCTTTCCCAAAGACGTCCCCATGCTGCTGTTCAATCTCGACCTCAACGGGATCTCTGCCTCAGGAGGCAGTGCCTGTCAGAGCGGCAGCAATAAAGGTTCACACGTGCTGTCAGCCATTCTCGACGAGAAAGAATCCGAGAAGACCTCGGTTCGCTTTTCCTTCAGCAAGCACAACACCCGCCAGGAAATCGATCGGGTGATAGAAGTCTTAAAAGATCTGATCTGAATCAGCTGTCGGCGTCCAGGTAGTTTGGAATTCCGTCTCCATCGGAGTCGTCGTTTCTCGGGTCTCCGTCTCCGTCAGTGTCTTCATCCCGGGTAAAGATGCCGTCGCCATCATCATCTATGTCACGGTAATCCGAGATTCCGTCGCCATCCGTATCATCTCCCAAAACATCGCCATCACCGTCTATGTCTTCATCATTGTCTTTGACCAGGTCGTTGTCAAGATCTGACTCCACCACGCGTCCACATTCGAAGAAATAATAGATCGGTGCATTCACCGGCACATTAAATGACCCGTTGTTGCCATAAGCCAGGCCGGAAGGCATAAAGAAAATCCCGTTACCTGCGTCTTCATAACCGAAAGACTCATCAGGGTAGATGACGCGATTTCCTGATTTGTACTTAGAAGCTCCATATCGGAAACCCGTGATGGTGCTTGCCAGATGAAACCAGGATTTTGTGCTGGTATAGCTCAGGTTGGAGTCGAACTGCGTGCTGTCCAGGAGAAAACCCCTGTAGAGCACGTGCACCGAATCATTGATGCTCGGATTCGATCCCACCCCCTGCTTGTCAATGTAATAGTACAGCTTGTAGTCGATGTCATCACGCTCCACCAACTCCACCTGAACGTCATTGTAAAGCGGAGTCTCATTCCCTGTTATGGTATCAATTGCCTTGTCTTCTGTCAGGTAGTGCGTCTGCAGGAATTCAATGAGCAGCGCATCATCGATTGCCTCCTGTGCCACCGGATCAAATTTCTCATCGTCATCATCATCGTTACAGGCAAAAATCAAAATTCCCAGCAACAACACAAGTCCATATTTCCACTTCATATTCAAAATTTTGGAGCGCAATTTACAACATTACTTTGACTATCTGAACTCAATTTTACGCATACGGAGGTTCAGGGGCGTTATTTCCAGGTACTCGTCGTCACGAATGTATTCCATGCATTCTTCGAGCGAAAAATCGATTTTTGGAAAGATGCGGGCGCTGTCATCGGCCCCGGCGGAGCGAATATTGGTCAGCTTTTTTCCTTTGATTAAATTCACACCCATGTCATCCTGACGACTGTTCTCTCCAACGACCTGCCCCTTGTAAATCTCATCGTTCGGGTCGATGAAGAATTTTCCCCGATCCTGCAATCGGTCTATCGCATAAGCAGTTGCCTTGCCCGCTTCCGCGGATACAATGGCTCCGTTGTTTACCTCACTGAATTCTCCTTTATAGGTGTCATAGCCCCTCAGGCGGTGGTTGATGATCGCCTCTCCCTGGGTCGCCGTGAGTATTTTGTTTCTCAGACCGATCAAACCGCGGGAAGGAATATCGAATTCCAGGTGCTGCAGATCTCCTTTGGGCTCCATCACGTGAAGATCACCCTTTCGCAGTGTGACCAGGTTGATCGCCTTGCTTGCCAATTCCTCGGGAACGTCAATAACCAGGGTTTCGTAAGGTTCGCATTGCCTGCCGTCGATTTCCTTGAGAATGACCTGGGGCCGTCCCACTTGCAGCTCATAACCTTCTCTTCGCATCGTCTCGATCAAAACGGAAAGATGAAGAATGCCTCTTCCGTAGACGATGAATTTGTCCTCACTATCTGTCTCTTCTACTTTGAGTGCTAGGTTCTTCTCAGTTTCCTTGAAAAGGCGGTCACGCAAGTGCCGAGAAGTGACGAATTTTCCCTCTTTACCAAAAAATGGAGAATTGTTGATCGTAAAGAGCATGCTCATCGTAGGCTTGTCCACCTCGATGCGAGGCAGTGCTTCGGGTTCCTCGAGGTCAGCAATGGTATCTCCAATATCAAAGCCTTCCAGGCCAGTTATAGCGCAAATATCTCCGCTTCTCACGGATGTGGTTTTGGCCTTGCCAAGTCCCTCAAAGGTGTGCAATTCTTTGATCCTAACCTTTTTGGTGCTTCCATCCGCTTTGCAAAGCATGTAGTCTTTTCCTTCTTCAAGGTCCCCACGAAAGACTCTCCCAATGGCAATCCTCCCGGTAAAAGAAGAATAGTCCAGGGAAGTGATTTGCATCTGGGGATTCCCTTCGCGGTAAGGAGCCTCCGGTATCTTCGCGATGATCGCATCAAGCAGCGGAATGATATCGGTGGTCTCATCCTTCCAGTCGTCACTCATCCATCCGTTTTTCGCGGAACCATAAATGGTGTGGAACTCCAGCTGTTCTTCCGAAGCATCCAGGGCGAACATCAGGTCGAAGACCTTCTCGTGCACCAGGTCAGGGGTGCAGTTCTCCTTGTCGACCTTGTTGACGACCACGATCGGCATCAGGCCCAATTCGAGTGCCTTGCTCAATACGAAGCGTGTTTGGGGCATCGGTCCTTCAAAGGCATCGACAAGCAAAAGAACCCCATCCGCCATTTTCAGCACTCGTTCCACTTCACCACCAAAGTCGGCGTGACCCGGGGTGTCGATCACATTGATCTTGACGCCCTTGTAATTGACAGACACATTCTTGGAAAGAATGGTGATCCCACGCTCCCTTTCCAGGTCATTGTTGTCCAACAAAAGGTCGGTTCGTTCCTTGCGGTCATCCAGGATCTTGGCCTGATCAATGATCTTGTCCACCAGGGTCGTTTTTCCGTGGTCAACGTGTGCGATAATCGCTATGTTTCTAATTGATTGCATATCCTATTTTTACGAAAATGCAAAAGTACTCCTTTATTTTGATTCTAAGCGAATTTGTTTTGTCGATGCGGATAATCAGGCAATGCTCAAAATGATTTCCCAGGGTAGGGAGGTTTATAACCGGCAGAGTGCTATTTTTGCAACGATAAATTCGAAGCTACATGGAACTCTCTGCTGTTAAAATGGTCGTCACCGACATGGACGGGACGCTTCTCAACTCAAAAAGCGAGGTAAGTGGCCGCTTTTTTGAGCTTTTTGACGAGCTTCAGGCCCATGAGGTCAAGTTCGTCGCCGCCAGTGGCCGACAGTACAGCAGCATATTTGACAAGCTTCAGCGCATTCATGAACGGATCGCCATAGTCGCTGAGAATGGAGGCTTTGTCAAACAGGGTGATCTTGAGCTCGATTCGGTGATTCTGGATCGAAGCCTTGTAATCGACATGCTTCCGGTTTTGAGGGAAATTGATGGGCTCTACACCGTGTTCTGTGGCAAACAGTCGGCCTACATCGAAAGCCGGGATCAGAAGTTCACAGACATACTGGGTGAATATTATACCCATTTTGACATCGTCGATGATCTTTCTGTTGTGGACTATGATGAGTTCTTCAAAGTGGCCGTCTATCATTTCGAAGGATCAGAATCACATGTATACCCTTACGTAAAACACCTGGAAAGTCACCTGCAGGTCAAAGTCTCTGGCCGGAATTGGATCGACATCTCCGATCCAAGAGCCCATAAGGGCAACGCGGTCAAATTGCTCCAGCGCCGGCACGGAATCGGCCGTGAAGAAACCATGGTTTTCGGCGACTTCAACAACGACCTGGAAATGCTGCAGGAAGCCTTCTTCAGCTATGCCATGGAAAATGCCCATCCCAATGTGAAAAAAGCAGCGCGTTTCTCAACGAAAAGCAATGACCAGCAGGGAGTGGAATTCGTATTGGAACAGCTTCTCGAAGCCAAACGGCAATCAGCGGCTCAATAGACTGAGAACATCCTCTCGAATGCGAGTCGGGCGAAGCGTTTCGGCATCGATGAGGCACCAGGTGGAACTGGCTCGAACGAGTGGTTTTTCCCCGATGAACATCTCCACATGACGAACCGATCGAACACCCTTTGAGGACCCTACCCAGGTCACAACAGTGATCTCATCGCCAAAAACCGCCTGGCTCAGGTAGTCGATCTCATGGCGCAGCACAACCCAGAAATACTTCTTTCGCAGGTTTTCATCCGCCAGCAGGTTCCAATGTTTTTCAGAGATGTCATTGACCCATTGCAAATAGACCACATTGTTCACATGATTCAGACGGTCGAGATCACTTTTGCTGACCCTGATTTTATGCGAATAGGATATTTTGTCTTCCAGGCTCATTTGTGACGTTGCTTCAGAATGTCCACGACATCAGACAAGGCATAGCCCTTGGCTTGCAGCAGGATCAAATAGTGAAAGAGCAGATCGGCCGACTCATTGAGAAACAGTTCCTCCGAGTCATCCTTCGACTCGATGACCAGTTCCACTGCCTCTTCTCCAACTTTCTGCGCAATTTTGTTGATGCCCTTCGAGAACAGGGAAGACACGTAGGAATTCTCGGGAGCATTTTTTCGGCGGTCCCGGATGACGCTTTCCAGGGCAGTCAGAAAGCCAAATTGATCGCTGTTCTCTTCTCCCCAGCAGGTATCCGTTCCTTTGTGACAGGTGGGGCCATGTGGGATCGCTTTCACGAGAAGGGCATCTTGATCACAGTCTTCACGGATGCTGACCAACTCCAGGAAATTTCCGCTCTCCTCTCCTTTTGTCCACAGTCTCTGTTTGCTGCGGCTGAAGAAGGTCACGCGACCGATTTTCCGGGTCGTTTCAAGGGCTTCCCGGTTCATATAGCCCAACATCAAAACTTTTCCGGTGTTACTGTCCTGCACGATGGCGGGTATCAAACCTGTTTTTTCGTCAAATGTCAATGTCATATTCTCATGTTTATTCCTTGTTCTTTCAATTCTCTTTTCAGGTCCCCGATCTCGATCTCCCCATAGTGAAATACGCTGGCGGCCAATGCGGCATCTGCCTTGCCGGCCATGAATGTATCCGCGAAATGCTGAACGTTCCCCGCTCCTCCACTTGCGATGATCGGGACATTCACGCGCTCAGAGAGAGCACTCAGGGTTTCATTGGCAAAACCGTTTTTGGTCCCATCGTGATCCATGGAAGTAAACAGGATCTCTCCCGCTCCCAATCGAACCGCTTCTTCCACCCATTCAAAAAGATCTATCTCCGTAGCGACCCTGCCTCCGACCAGGTGCACCTTCCATTGACCCTCAATCAGCTTGGCATCGACCGCAAGCACGATGCACTGACTTCCAAATTTGTTGGCCAGCTCTTCGATCAAAGCCGGGTTTTTCACTGCCGAAGAGTTGATCGACACCTTGTCGGCCCCGGCTCGAAGGAGCATATTGACGTCTTCCACGCTTGAAATGCCTCCGCCGACCGTAAAGGGGATGCTCACTTTTCGCGCTACTTTTTCAACCAGATCGACCAGGGTCTTTCGCTTCTCCTTGGTCGCCGTAATGTCGAGGAAAACCAGTTCGTCGGCGCCCTCTTCGGAGTATCGTTGAGCCAGTTCCACGGGATCGCCCGCATCGCGCAGCTCCACGAAGTTCACGCCCTTGACCGTTCTTCCGTCCTTGATGTCCAAACAGGGTATGATTCTTTTTGTCACCATGGGCCTGCAGTGTTGTCGTTGAAACTGTTCGTATTCAAAATGAAGTGCTCCAATTGTTTCAGGGAAATCTTATTCTCATAGATTGCCTTGCCAATGATCACGCCTTCACACCCTATTTGAGCGAGCCTCGGAAGTTCCTCGAAATCGGAGATACCTCCGGAGGCAATGAGCCGGATCTCCGGCAGTTCGGAAATCAGACTGGCATAGAGCTCCTCAGAAGGACCCTGAAGCATCCCGTCTTTCTCAATATCCGTGGAGATCACATAACGGATTCCCTTGTCCAGGTAACCCCTGACAAAAGGCAACAGCTCCTGATCGGATTCCGTTTCCCAGCCGCTCACCGCTATTTTTCCTTCTCTTGCATCGGCACCGAGGATGATTTTGTCCGGGCCATAGACTTCCAACCAGCGCAAAAAGGTCTCCGGGTCTTTTACGGCAATGCTCCCTCCTGTTATCTGGGCGGCTCCACTTTCGAAGGCGATGTGCAGATCTTCATCCGATTTGAGACCCCCTCCAAAATCGATGCTCAGATCCGTGCCGGACGCAATGCGCTCCAGCACCTTGTAATTGACAATGTGCCTGCTTCGCGCCCCATCGAGATCCACCAGGTGCAAATGCTCTATCCCGGCCCCTTCGAATTGAAGCGCCACCTCTAACGGATCCTCATTGTAGATCTTTTTCGTGCTGTAGTCTCCTTTTGAAAGACGCACGCATTTCCCGTCAATGATGTCAATGGCCGGTATGATCCTCATATCTCGATTTTTTCAATGAAATTCTTCAATATCCGCTCCCCGGCATTCGAGCTCTTTTCGGGGTGAAACTGGCACGCGTAAAAGTTGTCTTTTCGAATGGCTCCCGAATAGACGAGCCCGTAGTCGGTGCTGGCAATCGAAAAGGGATTGTCGGGCACGTAATAGCTATGCACGTAATAGACATATTCACCCTCGGGTAAACCATCAAAGAGCTCGGTCTTCAGATCGGTGATTCTGTTCCACCCAATCTGGGGCACCTTGAGACGATCGTCAAACTTCAAAACGTCTATAGGAAAGATATCCATGCATTTTGTGTCGTTTTCGGCTGAATGGCTGCACATGAGCTGCATGCCCAGGCAGATGCCAAGTACCGGTTGCTCCAACCGGGGAATCAACTCATCCAGGCCATATCTCTGAAGTTCCTTCATCGCGCTGCTCGCTTCGCCAACCCCAGGAAAAATGACCTTGTCTGCATCTCTGATCTTGTCCTTATCATTGGTGCAAATCGCCTCATATCCCAGGCGTTCCAATGCAAACTGGACCGACCTGACGTTTCCGGCCCCGTAGTCTATGATCACGATTTTCATTACAACATTCCTTTGGTGCTGGGCAGTATCATTTTTTCCGGATCCCGTTTCACGGCCGCTTTTATCGCTTTGGCCAGGGCCTTGAATATCGACTCGATCTTGTGGTGCTCGTTGGTCCCCTCTGCCTTGATGTTCAAATTGGCCCTGGCACCGTCACTGAACGACTTGAAAAAATGATAGAACATTTCCGTCGGCATATCCCCTATTTTCTCTCTTTTGAATTCAACTTCCCAAACCAACCAGGGTCGTCCGCCGAAATCTATGGCCACCTGGGCCAGGCAGTCGTCCATCGGCAGGGTGAAGCCATAGCGCTCCATACCCCGTTTGTCTGCGAGAACCTGTGCAAATGCATCCCCCAGGACAATCGCTGTGTCCTCGATGGTGTGATGCTCATCCACGTGAAGGTCGCCTTTGACCTCAACCTCGAGGTCCATGTTGCCGTGCCTTGCAATTTGTTCAAGCATGTGATCGAAGAAGCTCAGACCCGTTTTCAGCTTGTTCCTGCCGCTTCCATCGACATTGAGCCAAACCCGGATATCTGTTTCTGCAGTGGTTCTTCTGAGCTCCACGGATCGTTCCCTGAGCTTCAGGAACTCGTAAATCTCTCCCCAGTCGTCTGTCTCCAAAGAGATCGATCCTTCCAACTCCACAGGTGTCGCTGAAAGCTCCGATTCGCCCAGGGCACGTTGATTACTGATGAAAATCCCCTGGGCGCCCAGGTTTTTCGCCAGTTCGATATCCGTAAGGCGATCTCCGATGACAAAGGAGTTCCCCAGGTCGTAAGCATCTGTGAAATATTCCTGAAGCAACCCGGTTCGAGGTTTCCTGTTCGGTGAATTGTCCTGAGGAAAGCTCCGGTCGATAAATTGCTTGTCAAAAATCACCCCCTCATTGGCGAAGGTCCTGACGATCAGGTTGTGCACCGGGTGAAAGGTGTCTTCCGGGAAAGCGTCTGTACCCAAGCCGTCCTGGTTGGTCACCATCACCAGCTCATAATCGAGCTCACGGGCTATCTTGGAGAGGTAGTACAAGGCACCCGGGTAAAACTCAAGCTTCTCAAAACTGTCGATCTGCTCGTCTTCCGGTTCGCGGATCATCGTCCCGTCTCGATCTATAAATAGTACTTTTTTCATGTATTCCTTATTCTTGTCTTCCTGATTCTTGTCTTTCTTTAATCGTCTTTGTATGCTCCTCGCTGCATTGTCGTCTTTTGAATCCTTGTTGTTCAAAACTCTTCGTTATTCAAAACTCTTCAATGTGTCTATCAGCTTCTTGTTCTCTTCCTCGGTTCCCACCGTAACGCGCAAGCATTGCTCACAAAGGGGTTCTTTGGATCGGTTCCGGACCACGATTCCCGCTTCAATCAATTGTTTGTACCTGAGGTCGGCATCATCCACCCGGATCAGCAGAAAGTTGCTGTCTGAAGGAAATATTCGATTGACGAGCTTGCAGGATTGCAACTCCGATTCAAGCCAGGCTCTTCCTTCCCGGAGTGTGCGGATGCCCTCTTCGATGGAGCTGATGTCTTCAAGCTCGCGCAAAGCCACTTCCTGAGTCAGAACATTCACGTTATAGGGCATCTTTACCTTTTTCAAAAGATCGATCACTTCCTTCTGTGCAAAGCACATGCCCAGTCGAATGCCTGCCATTCCCAGAGCCTTGGAAAAAGTTTGGGTCACTACCAGGTTCGGGTAGTTGTCGATCATCCCGATCATGCTCTCGGCGTCGGCAAAATCAGCATAGGCCTCGTCCACCACGACAAGACATCCCAATTCGAGCAATTTCAGGATATCTGTTTTCTTCATGAGATTGCCTGTGGGATTGTTCGGGGAACAGATGAATATGGCCTTTGTCTTTGAATCCACCAGGGATTCAATTTCTCGATTCTGCAACTGAAAATCCTGATCGAGCATAGCCGTTCTGCACTCGATGTCATTGATTCCGCATAAAACCCGGAACATGCCGAAAGTAGGAACACTGATCACAATATTGTCTTTTCCCGGCTCCATAAAAACCCGAAAGATCAGATCGAGTATCTCATCGCTTCCGTTGCCCAGGAGTATCCTTTCTGAAGACACCTTCTTGAGCTCTGCAATTCTGTCTTTCAACTTGCTCTGATTCGGGTCCGGGTAGCGGTTCATCCCATTTTCGTAGGGATTCTCATTGGCGTCAATAAAAATAAGGTCGCGCTCGAAGTCCTTGAAATCGTCCTTTGCCGAAGCATAAGGTTTGAGCTCCAGAACAGAGGGACGGGCCAGTTGCTCCACGCTTCGGTTTTTTTGATCACTTTTCGTCATTTCACCTTCTTTCATGACTTGTCTTGTTTCATTTTTTCCAAACGGAGGGTCACTGCATTTCTGTGGGCCCTGAGACCTTCCGCCTCGGCCATCTGCTCAATGGCTCCACCGATACCCTGCAAACCTGATTTGGTAATCTCCTGAAATGTAATTGCCTTCTGGAAAGAATCCAGGTTGACCCCGCTGAAATTGCGCGCAAATCCATTGGTAGGCAAGGTGTGATTTGTCCCCGAAGCGTAATCTCCGGCACTTTCAGGGGTGTAGTTCCCCACAAAGACCGAGCCCGCATTAGCGATCCGGCTCAAAACGGAATCCGAATCTTTCAAACAAACGATCAGGTGCTCCGGCGCATAAGCGTTCACAAGCTCCAGGGCCTGCTCGGAGGAATCCATCACGATGGACTTGGAGTTTTCTATGGCTTTTGAAGCGATATCCTTTCGGGGCAGGGCCTGGAGCTGCAATTCAATTTGCTCCTGCACGGCCAGCTCCAATCTTTCTGAAAGCGAAACCAGAACCACCTGGCTGTCTGCTCCGTGCTCGGCTTGTGACAAAAGGTCGGATGCCACAAAAGCAGGATCTGCGCTCTCATCCGCCAAAACGAGCAATTCACTGGGTCCTGCGGGCAAGTCGATGGCCACCCCGTATTTCAGGGCCATTTGCTTGGCCACGGTCACGTACTGATTTCCCGGGCCGAATAATTTATAGACGGCCGGAATGCTTTCCGTGCCGAAGGTCATGGCGGCAATGGCCTGTATCCCACCTACTTTGAAGATGCGATCAATGCCGCACAGTTCCGCAGTATAAAGTATCGCCGGGTCAATATTTCCATTCTGATCCGAAGGTGTGCACAATACCACTTCTTTGCAACCCGCTATTTTGGCCGGAACCGCCAACATCAAAACGGTTGAAAACAACGGGGCTGTGCCCCCGGGAATATAAAGTCCGACTTTTTCAATCGGTCTTTTTTCCTGCCAGCAGCGCACCCCGGGAAAGGTCTCAACCTCGACTCTTTGGGTACGCTGAACACGGTGAAACTTTTCGATGTTCTCGTGAGCCAGACCAATGGAGCTCTTCAGTTCTGCGGTCAATTTTCCGGGAGCCTCTCTCTTCTCTTTATCCGAAACTTCCAGGGCACTGAGGTCTGCCCCATCGTAAGCTTTAACGTATTTTCTCACTCCGGCATCCCCGTCCTTCTCTATTTCCTCAAACATGGAGGCAACCAGACCTTCTATTTCCTCATAGGTCCTGGTGGGGCGTCTAAGCACTTCACTCCAAATCTCCCTTTCCGGGTTTTTATAGGTCTTCATAGATCAATCATTTTTATTTCCCGAATTACAACACCATTTTTTCAATCGGGACCACCAGAAGGCCTTCGGCACCCTGGCGTTTGAGTTCGTCTATCACGTTCCAGAACTTGTTCTTGTCAATGACCGTGTGAATCGAGCTCCATCCCTTTTCTGCCAGGGGAAGAACCGTCGGACTCCTCATTCCCGGAAGCAACTCAATGACCTTTTCAATCTTGTCATTGGGAACATTCATGAGTATATACCTGAAATCCCGGGCCTTGAGCACTGACTGCAAACGAAACCTCAGGGTGTCCAGCAATTCCCGCTTGTCATCCTCTAACAAGGGAGAGACGGCGAGAACGGCCTCAGAGGTGGCGATCACTTCGACTTCTTTCAAATTGTTTTTAAACAGGGTGCTCCCACTGCTCACTATGTCGCAAATGGCATCGGCGAGTCCGATATTCGGGGCGATCTCCACGGATCCCGATATTTGGTGCAGTTCGGCCTCAACATTTTGGCTGGAAAGGTATTTGTTCAGGGTATTGGGATAAGATGTCGCAATCCTTTTGCCCCTAAGGTCCTCTATCGAATTGTAGTCGAAGGATTTGGGCACAGCCAGGGAAACACGGCATTTGGAGAAATTGAGCTTTTCCACAACCTGAATCTTCCCCTGGTCCTTTTCAACCAGCAGATTCTCCCCGATAATGGCGATGTCAACCACTCCATCGAGCAAATATTGCGGAATGTCGCTGTTGCGGAGATAAAAGATCTCCATCGGAAAGTTCCGTACGGTCGCCTTGAGCTGATCCAGCCCGTTGCTGACGGATATCCCGCACTCTTTCAGTATTTTAAGAGAATCTTCATTGAGCCTCCCTGATTTTTGTATTGCTATTTTCAATCGTTCCATTGATCTTGATTTTTATGAGCCCAACAACCGAAATCAAAAAAACCCGCTTGATGGACTCAAACGGGTTTTAAATATGTTGACTTTACTCAATACATTCTCAGCTCGCTTGAGGGCAAGAAGAAAAATGGTGATGATGCAAAGTTGTTCTGTTCATAATTTTTAAATGCGAAACAAAGGTAAAAAAATAATTTCTAGAAATCCATAGCCAAAATGAAATTATTCAACTGCCGCCCTCATGCTTCTTCCGGGCGTATTCAAATCCCTGCCTCCACCATTTGCGCATTCGCTCCTTCTCAAAGATCAAGGAGTTCGTGGTCAGTACGGTGGGCGTATAGAACAGGTTTAGTTTGACACCCCGGTTTTCCGCTTCAAGCTTTCCGATGGAAATGTTCGATTTCTCAATATGAATCTGCATGAAATTGAACAGGTGCGTAATCAGGTCAAACGGGTTTCTCGAAGGAAGGCGGTTCAATTGAGGCACCTCCGTTTCCAGCACGATGGCATCAATTTCAGTGGCTCCCCGGCGAATGGCCTCACGAACCGGAACCAGGTTGGCAAATCCCCCATCGGCATACTCAAAGCTGTTCTTGGTGAGCAGCGACATAAAAGGAATGAAATTGCTGCTTGCCCAGATATAATCCCTGAAATCGGAAAAGGATTCCTCTTCCAGGGATTTGAATTCGACCTGGTTCAAAGTGAGGTTGGAAACCGTCACGAGCAATTTCTTTTCCAGCTCCAGAGCCCGTTGGAGATCCTCATCGGTAATCCGGCGCTCGATCATTTCTCTCAAATTGAGGCTTTCCCCAAAGGTTTTGCTTCCCCTCAGGAAATTGCGAAGGGTCGCTCTGTGGTTGATGCTCACGATCTGATGACCCCTGAATCTTTTGATCCGAAATGGAAAACTCGAAAATATAGTCGTCTGATCCACATTGGAATAGATTTCCCGAAGCTCCTCGACCTTTCCGAGTGCCAGATGCGTGATCATGAGGCTTCCGGTGGAGGTTCCGATGAACAGATCGTAGTTCTTCTTCTCCTCCTGGATCAGGTGCTGAGCGACTCCCCCTGCAAAAGCCCCTTTGCTGCCTCCCCCTGATATGACAAGCGCCTTCATATATTTTTTTCCTAAAAATAGCTGTATAACTTTAAAAAATTTACTTTTGATCCAAGATTTTCAGAGGTGGCAAAACATTATTTTCTCTTCTTCACATGTTTGAGTGTTCTTTTCATGAAGGCCCAGTCACCTTCGGTAGAATTGAATTTTGAAAAGAGTTTCCTCCTGCCAGGTACAAGTATTCGCGCCATAGAGATCGATGAGAGGTTCAACGTCTGGTTTGCCGGATCGAATGGCAAATTTGGCAAAATCACAGGGGGCGAACTGACAATCGACAGTCTGAGCTACCGGGAAAAGACTCCCTCATTCAGATCGCTTGCACTACGTAAAAATGAAGCTTATGCGTTGAGCATTGAGAATCCGGCCCTCCTGTTCAAGCTTCCTGAACCCGGATCGGGAGAAAGCCCGGAACTGGTCTATAAAGAAGAGCACGAGGATGTGTTTTACGATTCCATGACATTTTTGAACCCGAAAGTGGGTATTGCCATGGGGGATCCCATACAGGGTTGCCTTTCCATACTTATCTCCGGGGATGGTGGAAGAAGCTGGAAGAAAAAGTCGTGCCTGGAGCTTCCGGCCACTGTCGAAGGAGAAGCCGGGTTTGCAGCGAGTGACACGAATATTGCTTCTTGGGGTGATCTGATCTGGATCGGAACCGGCGGTAAAAAAGCACGCGTTTTTGCTTCCACCGACAAGGGAGAATCCTGGACAGCATTTGACACGCCAATTATTCAGGGCGGGACGATGACCGGGATTTACAGCCTGGATTTTGCGGATGCGCTGAACGGTATCGCAATGGGAGGCAACTGGGAAAAGAAGGGTGACTTTACAAGCACCAAGGCGATCACTGAAAATGGCGGGAAGACCTGGAGTCTTGTTTCCAATGGTGATTTACCGGGCTATATCAGCTGTGTGCAGTATGTCCCGGAAACGGGAGGCAAAGAACTCCTGGCCTGCTCGACCGAAGGAATCTACTATTCGGATGACAAGGGAAGGAACTGGATAAAACTTAGTGACAAAGGGTTCTATTCTCTTCGGTTTGCAGACAAAGAAAACCTGTGGTTGTCTAAAAACAATGAAATTGTAAAAGTCACCTTGAAACACGACTGATCTTTTATATTTTTGAATCCCCATGCAGAAACCAATGAAAAAAATGAGAAACCTGATTGTGGTCATCGCCGTGTTCGGAATTGTTTTGAGCAGTTGCAAGAACAGTCAGTTTGAACGTGAATTCTCTTGTGACACTCCAATGAGCTTCAGCAGCACCAAGACCTATAAGGACGTTTTGAGTCATTTTGAAATTGATGTGCCAAAAAATTGGAAGACAAGTCTTTACTACGATGAATATCAATCAAAACTTTATACTGCTGACACAACGAGAAACCTATCTGAATCCTACATCATCGACGTCAGCTGGCACCAGGGGGAACTGATCATAGATGACGATTTGGAGCGCCTGGTTTCGGAGCAGGTCGGGCGAGAGTTCAACTTGATCCCGGTCAAAGCCGGGGAAGGAGAATTTCTCGACTATCCTTCCTATTACCACATATCCACCGGCAAGAAGAACAATATGAGCTGGCATTACCTGCAGATTTATCTGAAATACGCGCCTGACGAGTACTACACTCTGACCTCCAAGATCTATGGGGACGAGCTTGTCACGGAGAGAATCTGCGCGTCCTTTGCCATTTTCAAGGAATTGGAGTTCATCGATTGACCTGACCAGCCCACTCACTTGCTAAAACCCCTGCAATCGCAGCCATTTGAAATATCTTTGGATTTTCAGCGTTTTCTTTTGATGGGATGAAAATCCCCTTTGACCAAATGCACAATACGAATTGCTATGAAAAAGAACCTCGTTCTTGTATTGGGTCTTGTGTTTCTGTTGTATCCTATTGCGTCCTGCGAACCAGAAGATGAGCTCAATTCTTTGAAAACAAACGAATCCCCTGCAATTTTTAATACAGAAAATCGAATAGCTCCAGAAGGTCAGGTTTATGACAAGGAGCAGATCGATGCGGCCAGCTGTGATGAAATAGAGTCAACGCCTCTTTACGGGGGAAAAGACATCGAGGTGGGACTTGTGCATCTTTCCAATTCGGATGAATTTGTATTCATTACTTACGACCTGACAAACACTTCCTGGTCCTTGCAGGAAACCCACCTGTACATAGGGCCGGAACAGGACATCCCCTACACGAAAGCCGGAAATCCAAAAATCGGGAATTTCCCTTTTCATGCGCAACAAGACGACACAAACAAAAAGGAATTCTCCTATGCAATTCCGCTTGATGCATTTGAAGATTGCATGGTTATCATTGCCCATGCCGTGGTGCAAAAAGATGATGAGTCTGAACGTGAAGAAACAGCTTTTGCCTTTGACAGCAACAATGAGCTCCCCGGCAGCAGATGGGGATGGTACATGGACTACTGCCTGCATGAGTGCGAGGACAATGCCGAGAACGGGGACGAAGAGAATCTCAGCGACCAGGATATCGCAAACAACCAGGAGACCACAGGCAACGAACCTGCAAACGGATTCGACCTCGACTGCCTGGAAAGCTATGCTTTTCATTTCGCCGACAAGACGGACGCACATTGCTTTTTAAGCTCGGGTTTTGATCAGTGGGGCTGGTCCAACCAGGTCTTTTACAACCCTTTGATGAATTATGTCACAGGCTATGTGCTTAACTTCCCTCTGCTCGCGAGCGCTTATCAATGCGACATTCGAAACAGCCTGGAGGTGGGGTACATAACGGTCCGGGTTACGGGAGGTGACGGACGATTCACGGCAGAGCTTGATCTTCACATCACAGATCAAACGTATGATCTTCGAGCCTTTGACATGTACGTGGGTACCGAAAAATATCCTCTTGACAATTCCATGAACCAAACGGTTCTTCCAGAATTCTACAACTACCACGAGTCTCTCAATGGAACCCGGCGCCTGACATTAAATAATATCACCTGGCCTTCAAATGCCTATTTTATCGCACGCGGCGTTCTATGTCCTGCAAATTGAGAATTCAATACGTCTTTTTTTGTGCCGAATGAGAGGGAATTGATATTTTTGATCCAAACAATGCAGCATGGAACAGATCAAAGAACGATTTCTCAAATACATTCAAATCGACACCCAGTCGGACCCTGAAAGTCAAACCACGCCAAGTACTGAAAAACAGTGGGATCTGGCACGCTTGTTGGCCAGGGAGCTGGAAGACATAGGGCTCGAGGATGTGAGCATCGATGAGAATGCCTATATCATGGCTACTTTGCCCTCCAACGTGGCCCATGAGGTGCCTACCATTGGATTTATCTCCCATTTTGACACGAGCCCGGACTATTCAGGATCGGGAGTCAAACCCATGATCCACGAGAACTACCAGGGTCAGGACCTCGTCCTTTCCGAAAAGGACAACATCGTCCTGTCTCCCTCCTATTTCGACGATTTGCTCCTTTATAAAGGTCAGACACTGATCACCACCGACGGAAGCACGCTGTTGGGTGCGGATGACAAGGCCGGCATCGCCGAAATTGTAACCGCCATGGAGCACCTTGTGCAGCATCCCGAGATCAAACACGGGAAGATTCGCGTGGCCTTTACGCCCGACGAGGAGATCGGTCGCGGAGCCCATAAATTTGACGTCGAGAAGTTTGGCGCAGACTGGGCCTATACCATGGACGGCAGCCAGGTGGGTGAGCTCGAATACGAAAATTTCAATGCCGCGGGAGCAACGATCACCATTCGCGGGAAAATCGTTCACCCGGGATACGCAAAAGGAAAAATGATCAATTCCATGCTGATCGCCTCCGAATTCATTCAAAAGCTGCCTGCTGCCGAAATCCCGCAGGAAACAGAGGGTTATGAGGGTTTTTTCCATTTGCAGCAAATGAAAGGTGAAGTCGAAGAGACGCGCCTGGACTATATCATTCGCGATCACGACATGGATCTTTTCGAAGCACGAAAGAAAGAAATGCTGCGAGTAGCAGAGGAATTGAATGCGAAACACGGTGAAAACACGGTGGAGGTTGAAATCAAGGACCAGTACTTCAATATGCGGGAGAAGGTGGAGCCTGTCATGCACATCGTCGATGTTGCTCGTGAAGCCATGAAAGAGCTTGGAATCGAACCCATCGTAAAACCCATTCGGGGTGGCACGGACGGGTCACAGCTGTCGTATATGGGACTCCCCTGCCCGAATATCTTCGCCGGCGGCCACAATTTCCACGGGCGCTATGAATATGTGCCCCTGGAGTCGATGATCAAAGCCACCGAAGTAATCGTGAAAATCGCAGAAAAAGTTGGCTTAAACACGAATTAGGGCAAACAAAGCCATTGACGTGCAACTGCAGTTTCCAAAATAACACGGATTCAAAGTATCTGTTATTTTTTATTATAAAATTTTGATAGTCACGGGGCAATAGTAGATTTGCCGCTCCAAACAATTCAGGAAATGACCCACGAGAATTTACTTTCACTGGTTGAGAAGTACGAGAGTCCGCTCTATGTCTACGACGCTGAAAAGATAATCAGTCAGTACAACAAACTGCAGTCTGCTTTTGAATCGGTAAACAAACTCAAGATCAACTACGCCTGCAAGGCTCTATCCAACCTGAGCATACTCAAGCTTTTCAATTCCCTGGGAGCCGGACTCGATACCGTTTCCGTGCAGGAAGTGCAGCTTGGGCTCAAGGCCGGTTTCAGTCCTTCAGACATCATCTACACCCCGAATGGGGTTTCCCTGGATGAAATCGAACAGGCTACGGAATTGGGCGTTCAGATCAATATAGACAACATTTCCATCCTGGAGCAATTCGGTCAGAAACACCCGGAAGTACCGGTTTGCATTCGAATGAACCCGCATATCATGGCCGGGGGAAACACGAAGATCTCAGTGGGTCACATCGATTCCAAATTTGGGATCTCGATCCATCAATTGCCCTTGATCCACAGGGTTGTCGAAAATACCGGAATGCACATTACCGGGGTTCACATGCACACAGGTTCCGACATCTACGACATCGATGCTTTTTTACGCGCTACGGAAATCCTGTTCAACGTCGCCAGGACCTTCAAGGATTTGGAGTACATCGATTTTGGAAGTGGCTTCAAAGTCCCCTACAAGGAAGGAGACATCGAAACCGACATCGTGGAGCTCGGAGAGAAAGTTTCGAAGCGCTTCAATGACTTTTGCTCGGACTTCGGTCGCGACCTGACTCTCATGTTTGAGCCCGGGAAATTCCTCGTCAGTGAAGCCGGACAGTTCCTGGTGCATGTCAACGTGGTAAAGCAGACCACCTCAACGGTCTTTGCGGGGGTTGACAGTGGCTTGAACCACTTGATAAGGCCCATGTTCTACGACGCCTATCACCACATTGAAAACATCTCAAATCCGTCAGGAAAAAAAAGATTCTATACGGTTGTCGGCTATATTTGCGAGACCGATACGTTTGGTGCTAATCGTCAGATCAGTGAAATCAAGGAAGGTGACGTGCTCAGCTTCAAGAATGCCGGGGCCTATTGTTTTTCAATGGCGTCGAATTACAACTCGCGTTACCGACCCGCTGAGGTTATTTTCTACAAGGGTAAGGATTACCTGGTGCGCGAAAGAGAGACGATAGAGGATCTTATGCACAGACAGACGAATGTCACTGTCGATCTTACCGGCCGAGACTGAAGTTGTTCTCAACGAGCCCTTTCACCTTGTTGTTGAGATACTTCATCGAATTGTAGCTCGAATGCTCAAGGGTGATGACGACAAGATCTTCATCGGGGTATTGCATCAGCGAGGTGCTGAACCCATTCCATCGGCCGTTGTGGTAGATCACTTTCTGATCCCCATCTTCTTGGATCCTGAAACCAAAGCCATAAGGGACTTTTCGATTGTACTTGGTCGTTCCCCTGGTATACATTTCCTGCAGGGATTCCTCTGAAATCAGTCTTCCGGAATTGAGGCCCTCGACCCATTTTAACATGTCCTCTGTCGTCGAGTAGATGTTCTTGTCTCCTACCACGGCATCGTTGACTGTTCCCGGAATGGCCGCATGCCATCGTCTTCTGTACAAACGGTAGCCGGAGAGTTGACCGTCCCGGATCGAATCCTGACCAAAGCTATAGACAAAAGATTGTCTCATGTTCAAAGGTTTGAAGATCTCGCGATCCACAAAATCAGCAAAACTCTGCCCGGAAACTTTTTCTATGATAGCCGAAAGAACGAAATAGCCCGTATTGGAATAATCAAAATTGGCACCCGGTCTGAAAAAAGGATTGAGTTTCTCCTTTGTAAGAAGATCCATCATTTCAGTATTGCTCGGTGCGTGTTCTTTGTCCCATTTGTGCTCGGCCAACCAAAAATACTTGGGAAGCCCTGAAGTGTGATTCAAAAGTTGCCTGACCGTCACTTCGGTATACGGAAATTCGGGATAAAAGGCTGTTACCTTGTCATCAAGATCCAACTGACCCCGATCTTTGAGTATAAGTATCGCAGCAGCCGTAAATTGCTTGCTCACCGAAGCGAGCTGAAAAACCGAGTTGTCATCGATCTTGGTTTTCTCCTTAAAATTTGCGTAACCATAATGCTGCTTGAAAACGACTTTTCCTCCTTTGGCAACCAGCACACTTCCGTGAAAATCGTGCCTTTTGTTAAATCTTTGAAAGGTTGAATCCAGCTTTTGATTCACTTCCCGGGTCAAAGCCGCAGGATGATAGGCCAATGGAATATTCACGTTCTTGCGCAATTCCGTGGTTTTCTCCAGGAAATCCTTTTCAGGAACGCTTGTCGCGACGCTGAAGCTGTGGAGAACGAAAAATACAAGTACAAGGAGGTACTTTATTGCAATATTCCTTTTCATGCCAAAATGTTACTGTTAAAGACCCCAAAAATTAAAAAAAATTCCGGCTTTTCCAACAATCGGAGCATAGAATTCCCGGGGTCACGCATTAATTAACGTAATTTTTGGACTTTTATTGAATCTCAGAATCTCAATGATCCTTTCATAGGGTCAATATTTGGCCGGTTTCCCATGAGCCCGGGTGCGTTTGATGAATTCCCTGAGATCGTCGTTCGCAGACTTCAGGTCTTCTTTTCGGAGATACATCATGTGTCCGCTTCGATATCCTTTGAAACTCATTCGATCCTGCAGCTTTCCACTCTGATCGAGTTGCCACATCGTGTATTTGGCATTGAAATAGGTTGTTGCGCCGTCGTAGAACCCGGATTGGAAAAGCAAATTCAAATAGGGGTTTTCGGCCATGGCCTTGCGCAGATCATCGCGGGTGTTGTTGTTACGCTCATCCCAGGGCCGAACTGGTCCGAACATGTTGTATTTGATGTCGGTTTTGAACTTGAGCTCTTCCCGGATGTAATAATTGATCGCCGGGGTGAAGGAATGCAACCAGGAGGTGAGCTCAGCGCTGTAATCCGGACCGTCACCGGCCTCTGATCTGTCCAGTCCCAAATACCGCGAATCCAGTCTTCCGATGGTTTGACCGGTCTTGTCCCGCAAGAGGTCCTTCCAAAAGAACTGGGTGGGCACATCCAGGTTGTTTTGCATGATGGATTTTACGGAGAGGCCCGAATAATAGGACATTTTTTCGGCGACCTTTTTCTTCTCCTCGACCGATAGAGAGCCTCCCCGTGCAAGAGCAGGCATAAGATGGTCGAGTGCGTAGTTCTCTGATTCCGGAAGAATGTCCAGCAGGTCCTTTTGCTGCAATTCCTGGGGAAGTGCTTTGTGATGCCAGGCGGCAGCCGTGAAATACGGCAGATTCAGGGCAGATGAGATCGCGGGATCCGAATTGAAATAATTGTAATCCGCCGGGGAAACCAGGATGACTCCGTTGAGATACATCCATTGCTTCTCCTGAAGCTCCAGGGCGAGTCCACTGACACGCGTGCCCCCGTAGCTTTCGCCGATCAGGTATTTTGGCGAGAGCCAGCGATTGTGGCGCGCCACGAACGAATTGATCCAGTCGGCCAGGTACTTGATGTCGGCATTGATCCCAAAGAATCGCTTTCTCTCGGCCTCTTTCATAGCGCTCAACTTGCCCGACTCAGCGGCTTTTGCCTCATCGCGGATGGGCCTGGAATACCCCGTGTTGACGGGATTTACAAAGACAATGTCGGCGACGTCAAGTACCGAATTTGGGTTCTCGTGCACCCCATATGGCTGCTGCGGATACCCTTCTTCGTCGATATTCAAAACCTTGGGACCGGTATAGGCCACATGCATCCAAACAGAAGCGGAACCCGGCCCCCCATTGAAAGAGATCAAAAGTGGGCGATCAGCCATCGTTCCGGCATTGCTTCTTTTGTAATAGGTATAGAACAAACTGGCAACTGCCTTTCCGTTCTCGTCCCAGACGGGTTGAGTTCCCGTCGTAGCGGTGTAGGAAATCTTGACCCCTTTTATAGTTGTCGTATGATTGGTCACGACCGTTGTGTCTGGCGGCAGGGTAATGTCCTGGGCCCAGGCCCCGGTGCTGCTCAAAAGCAGGATCAGGATCAAATTGTAAAAGGATTTCTCGAAATTGTTCTTAAGGATTTGGGTCATCAGATGCTATTTAGATTATTCAGGATACTCGATCCTGAGGTGATAGATATTATTCAATTTCTTTTTGATCACTTTCTTGATGATCTGAATCTCTTTGAAGGTGATATTGGAATTCATGTACTGACCCTGGTTCATCTGCCCGTTGATGACCTTTTCTACAAGTTCATCGATCAGAATCGCCGTCGGGTCCTTGATGCTCTTGGAGGCCGCCTCACAGGCATCGCACATCATGAGAATGGCCGTTTCCTTGGAAAATGGAATGGGTCCCGGATAGGTGAAACTCTTTTTATCCGCGAAATCGGGAGTGAGCTCCAGCTGCTTTTTGTAAAAATAATACACCATGGTCGTTCCGTGATGCGTCCGGATGAAGTCGATAACCCTGTCGGGCAGGCCGTTTTTCTTGGCCATCTCGATTCCCTTGAGAACATGATCTATGATGATTTCAGCCGAATCCAAAGGGGGCAGCTCATTGTGCGGATTGACACTGGTCGACTGATTCTCGATGAAATACATGGGGTTCAGCATCTTTCCGATGTCGTGATAGAGCGCCCCGGTTCGCACCAGCATGGCATTCGCTCCGATTTCATTCGCCGAGGCTTCGGCAAGATTTGCCACCTGCATGGAGTGCTGAAAGGTTCCTGGGGCCTTCTCATTCAATTCCCTGAGCAATTTCGAATTGGTGTTCGAAAGCTCCAACAGGGACACATCGGAGACCAGGTTGAAGGTCTTCTCGTAGATCAGGATCAGGAAAAGCGACAGGAATGACAGCACGCCATTGAGCGCAAACAAGGCAAAGTAAGACCATTTGAGCTGTTGTGCATTACCTTCCTGGATAATCGAAAAAGCCAGGTAGGAAACCATGTAGACCAGGGTGATCTTCAAAATAGAGACAAAAAGGTTGGCCCTTCGGTGCAATTCGGAGACCGTCAGAATAGTTACTATACCTGCGATCATCTGCAAGAAGATAAACTCAAAGCTGTTCGGCACGATAAACCCGAGTATGAGTACGGTCACCAGGTGGGTAAACAAACCGAGGCGGGCATCGAAAAAGGCCTTGAGTATGATGGGCAGAATAATGATCGGCACCACATAGATGTAATTGAGCCAATACTTCTGAACGATCGTGACCAGGAATACGATCAGGATGATGTTGAAGAAGATAAAGGTCATTTTCGTATTGTTCTCCCAAATCGCAGGTCTGTATCGCTGTAAAAACAGCATCAGCATCAGCAGGACCATGGCTACGAGAATCGTGTAGCCGAAGACAATCCAGTTGTAGTTCGATTTGCTCCAAAGCTGCGAATCGTATTCGCTCTTAAGCGACATGAGTATCTCGTATTTGGAACCTTCGACCACGTCTCCCTTGGCGATGATCCTCTCGTTTTCGGTCACCAGCCCTTTATTGACCGACAAGCTTTTGATCTCCTCGTCAATAACCCGCTGGGTGAGCTCCTCATCATAGAAGATATTGGGCTCGAGAATCGCAAAGAAAAGAGTCGTAAAGCGCTGCTCCAAAGGTTTGTAACGGGTGTTGTCGAAATAACTCTGGAGCTCCGGAACCAACATCTCGGTCGTAAAGAGCTTGTCCGATGCAATATCTTCAGCCTCGTTCCCTCGTCTCAATGTGATCACCGTGTTCTTGACCACCTTGTCATTGTCGCTTTTATTGAGAAAACCCGTCTTGTAAACCGTATTCAGAAAGCGCTTGCCGAAACTTGCAATGGATTTTTTATTGATTCCGGCAGCAGCAGAATCCTCTAAGACGAGAAGAACCTGAACATCGTATTTTTCTTCCACCCGCTCAAGCACCCCCTCGCGCACTGTGAAAAACAGTTTCTTGTTGGCCTCAATCTCCTCTTTTTCTTTTGCCAGATCTTCCTCGCTTTTCAAAATCGCAAAGTCAAAGGGCGCATAAAGGTTCTCGTAGGGCCAGGGCTTTCCCTTTTGAATATTGTACTTGAATTGTCCGCCTTTCGGGAAAAGATAGACAACGGTCGCCGTGATCAATACAAACAAAAGTATTTTGTAGATCAGGGTGTGATTTTGATAGTATGCGTTGATGAAATTCTTCATTTCAGCCCTAAAGATGCCGATTAGATTTCAAATGTAAAAATTTCAGGCCCAAAACCATCTACTTTCGACACTGAATCGCAAAATGATCTCAGCATTTTTAACTAATTTCGCATACAGAAATCAATGGCCCGTCAAAGCAATCAAGCAAAAGGGTAAAAGGGCCTTCAAACACATTCGATATGAAAGAAGCAGTCATCGTGTCAGCGGTCAGAACACCTATAGGAAGCTTTTTGGGCTCCCTGTCAGAAATTCCGGCGCCCAAATTGGGAGCGGCGGCCATCAAGGGCGCCCTTGAACGCATAGGACTTGATCCTTCGGCTGTCGATGAGGTCTTTATGGGGAATGTCGTCCAGGCAGGCACAGGTCAGGCACCGGCCAAACAGGCGGCACTATATGCCGGATTGCCGGATACGATCCCCTGTACCACGGTAAACAAGGTTTGCGCCTCGGGCATGAAGTCAATCGCTTTTGCCGCCCAGGCCATTCAATGCGGAGATGCCGACATAGTGGTGGCTGGCGGTATGGAAAACATGAGCCTCATCCCTCACTACCTGCAGGGAAGAAAAGGACAAAAATTCGGAAACATAAATATTGAAGACGGCCTGTTGAAAGACGGCCTTGTGAATGTTTATGACGGAAAGCACATGGGTACCTGTGGAGATGCCTGTGCGGAGAAATACGATTTCAGCCGGGAAGACCAGGATGCTTTTGCCATCGAATCCTACGAGCGTTCGGCAAGAGCATGGAGCTCGGGCAAGTTCGACGAAGAAGTCATTCCCGTTGAAATACCGCAGAGAAGAGGCGAATCTGTTTGGCTCAGGGAGGACGAAGAGTTCAAAAACATCAAATTGGAGAAAGTTCCTCATCTGCGTCCTGCTTTTGGAAAAGAGGGGACGGTTACGGCTGCAAATGCCTCAACCCTGAACGATGGAGCCGCGGCCCTGGTGATCATGAGTCGTGACAAGGCTGAAGAACTCCAGCTCAAACCCCTTGCCGTGATCAAGGGCTATGCCGATGCCTCCCAGGAACCGGAATGGTTCACTACGGCGCCCGCAAAAGCACTGCCCAAAGCGATCTCAAAAGCCGGACTGAGCCCTGAGAACGTTGATTTCTACGAACTCAACGAGGCCTTCAGCGTAGTCGGACTGGCCAACATCAAATTGCTCGACCTGGACCCCGACAAAGTCAATGTGCACGGGGGTGCGGTGTCTCTCGGACATCCGCTCGGATGCTCAGGGGCACGGATCATCGTTACATTGATCAATGTGCTCAAAGCCGAGGGGGGTAAAATTGGAGCTGCCGGAATTTGCAATGGCGGTGGTGGGGCAAGTGCCATGGTAATTGGCCTGGAATCCTAATTTGAATTAATCCGACGGCAGCCATTCATGGACCAGGGAATATGTCATCTCAACTGTATATCGATTCGCAGCGATGCTGATGACCGCAGTGAAATGATTTCACAGCTGCTGTTTGGCGAGACTTTTCACATACTCGAAGAACGTGATCAATGGTACCTCATCTATGCCGATTTTGACCATTACGAAGGCTGGGTATTGAAAATACAGGTGACCCTTTTGCCTGATGAAGCCTATGAACAAATCAAAGCCGATAACTCGCATTACTCCCGGGAAATGATAAGCCTGGTGGGCAACAGTCCGGAAAAAATGCAGATCATTACTCTGGGTGCCACCCTCCCCCTGCTATTCGAGGGGTTTATTCTCTTTGGGAGCCGAAAGCATGGAGTTTGAAGGTGAGGTCAACTCCGAAAAGGCGGGAAGGAAGGATTTGGTTCGAACCGCCCACAAGTTTCTGAACACTCCCTTTCTATGGGGTGGCAGATCTCCCTTCGGAATCGATTGCTCCGGTTTCACCCAGATGATCTACAAAATAAACGGATACATGCTTTACAGGGATGCCCATCAACAGGCCAGCCAGGGTGAGGTTCTGAGTTTTATCGAAGAGAGCGAACCTGGGGACCTCGCATTTTTTGACAATGAAGAGGGTGAAATCATTCATGTTGGCATTCTTCTGGCCAACAACCACATCATCCATTGCCATGGAAAAGTGCGTTTGGATCGCATCGACCACAGTGGCATCTATAACGTAGACAGTGGAAGGCACACCCACAAGTTACGGGTCATGAAGAGAATTCTGGAATAAAAAAACCGCCTCGATAAAGGCGGTTTTCATTTTCGTTTTTGAATCTCTTATTTTTTTGAATCTCTTATTTCAAAGAGTCGTACTTGGCTTTCATGCTCTGGAACTTGTCATCCATACCAGTGTTCTCGTACAAACTCATCAAGGTTCGAATCGTATCGAGATCGTCAGGTCTTACCTCATAGGCTTTTTCATACAGAGGAATCACTTCTTTGTAGAGTGCAACCTGTTTGGCCTTGATCTCATCATATTTGTCAAAGTTGTTCAGGTTCTTGTTCATATCCTCAACGAGTTGCTTATCGGCATCCAGCATGGCCGAACCGAGGTTGATGTAAGCATCCACATAGTTCGGATCGAGTTCGATCGCTCTTTTGTAGTATTCTTTGGCTTTTTCAACATCACCTTGCTCACCGCTGATCACTCCCAGGTTAAAGAACAGGGCCGGGTTATCAGGATCGAGTTCAACTGCCTCGTTCATCAGCTTGGCGAATTCTTCCTTATTCTCCAGCTTGATCTGCAAATTCGCTTCTGTGAGGATCAGGTTTACGTCTTTTGGATCCATCGCTCTTGCGTCGCGAACGGCCTGAATGGCTTTTTCAGTGTCTCCTTTTTCCACATGAACGAAAGCAATATTCTTCACAATGGCGGCTCTCTTTGATTCTGACACATTCACCTGAGGATCTGAATATGTACCCGTTTTTACCATCAGGTCCATCTGGTTCTGAGTACCCATGTTCTCTCTCTCGCCCGTCTCTACATTTACTGCCGTGTACTCTTTGACGATGCCCGTGTACCCGAGATCTTTCAATTCTGTGAAATAATCAAGAGCAAGATCATAGTCCTTGTCCAGGTAAGCTGCATTGGCGGCATACTCCAAAAACACGGTGTCCTTCGGGCTCATGGAATAAACCTGGTGCAATTCTCCTTTCGCAGAGGCGTAGTTCTTCTCCTGGTAATCCTTGATTCCCGCTGCTGAAACTTCCGAGATCATCGTATTCAGCGTTGGCTGGGCCATAGTGCTGTACTTGTTGATCCCTGACTTCTCTTCAGCTTCAAAGAGTTTTTCGAAAGATCCTGCAGCTTCTTTGTAGTTCTCCTTGCTGGGATCTGTCTTCGACAATCCGGCATAGGTCTCACCTCGAAGGTAGTAATACTTTGGAAGCGTTTTGTCGTCCATGTTTGACACCATTCCGTCCAGGGCATTCACCTGGGTCAACGCAGCTGCAAAATCTCCTTTCTTCACCGCTTTTTCAGCAGCCTTGATTTCATCCTTCTGTGCAAATGATGCCACGCTGATCAGAAGAGCGAACAACATCACGATTTGATTTCTCATGTTTGATTTTTCTTTTGTTAATATTAGTTTAATGAGGATGCAAAATTATACATTTTACTCATTTTTTTCATGATTTTCATCAGTTTTTGTTTCATTTTCAGGCACATCCAACTCTTCGTCCACGTCATCCACGTCATCTCCCTCGTTTCTCACCTTGGCAACGGCCGCAATGGAATCACTGTCTTTGATATTGATCAATTTGACACCCTGTGTCGCCCGTCCCATGACCCGAAGATCGGAAACCTCCATGCGGATGGTGATCCCGGACTTGTTGATGATCATGAGATCGTCCTGGTCCGTTACGTTCTTGATCGCAACGAGCTCACCTGTCTTCGGCGTGATATTAATGGTCTTGACTCCTTTTCCACCCCGGTTGGTGATACGGTAGTCTTCCAGCTTGGATCGCTTGCCATATCCTTTTTCTGAAACGACCAGGATATCGCTCTCGTCATCAGCAATCGAAACCATGCCGACCACCTCGTCTTTGTCATCTCTTAGCTTGATGCCTCGCACTCCGGATGCATTTCGCCCCATCGGTCGGGTCTTGCCCTCCTCGAAGCGTATTGATTTGCCCGATTTCGCGGCAATCATGATCTGGCTGTCTCCATTTGTGAGCTTGGCCTCGAGCAATTCATCGCCTTCGCGGATGGTAATCGCATTGATTCCATTCGTTCGCGGACGTGAATACTGCTCCAAAGAGGTCTTTTTCGTCAGCCCTTTTTTGGTCACCATGATCACATAGTTGCTGTTCACATAGTCCTCGTCTTTCAGGTCCTGAGTCACCAGGAAGGCTTTCACCTTGTCATCCGGCTCAATGTTGACCAGGTTTTGGATCGCACGGCCTTTAGACGTCTTGTTTCCTTCGGGAATCTCGTATACGCGCATCCAGTATACTTTGCCCTTTTGCGTAAAGAAAAGCATGTACTGGTGGTTGGTCGCTACAAACAGGTATTCGAGGAAATCTTCGTTTCTCGTTGAAACCCCGCGCTGACCGCGTCCACCGCGATTCTGAATCTTGTATTCCGAAAGGTCGGTACGCTTGACATAACCCGCGTGAGAGATTGTAACTACCACCTTCGAATCCGGGATCATGTCTTCTATGTTGAGCTCGCCTCCGGTATACTCGATGACGGATCGCCTGTCATCACCGTATTTCTCCTTGACCTGGAGAAGCTCCTCCTTGATAATGTCCATACGTCTTGATTCGTTGGCCAGGATATCCTTGAGATCCTCGATCAACTTGATGATCTCCTCGTACTCCGATCGCAGCTTGTCCTGCTCCAGTCCGGTGAGCTGTCTCAGTCTCATCTCGACAATGGCGCGGGCCTGAATTTCAGAAAGCTCAAAGCGCTTCATCAATTTTTCACGCGCGTCATCCGCATTGCTGGAAGCACGGATCAACTTGATGACCTCGTCTATATTGTCACTGGCGATGATCAAACCTTCAAGTATGTGCGCCCGGGCTTCCGCCTTCTGCAGCTCAAACTTGGTTCTGCGGGTCACCACATCATGTCTGTGATCGACGAAGTGACGGATCAGGTCCTTGAGATTGAGCACCTCGGGCTTTCCTTTGACCAGCGCAATGTTGTTCACGCTAAACGAGGTTTGAAGCGCCGTGTACTTGTAAAGTTTGTTCAGAACGATGTTCGGGATGGCGTCACGCTTGAGCACATAAACGATCCTTCTTCCTTTCCGGCTCGTCTCGTCGCGGATGGTGGAAATCCCGTCGATTTTGTTGTCATTGATCAGGTCCACGGTCTTCTTGAGCAACTCAGAACCATTTACCTGGTATGGAAGTTCGGTAACCACAATGCATTCCCTTCCTCCTACTTCTTCGAAATTGGCCTTGGCCCGAATGACGACCCGACCCCTGCCGGTGTGAAAAGCCTCTTTGACGCCTTCATAACCGTAAATGGTTCCCCCTGTTGGGAAGTCAGGGGCCTTGATGTGTTGCATGAGTCCGTCTACATCGATGTCATTATCCTCTATGTAGGCAACGGTTCCATCGACGACTTCGCTCAGGTTGTGAGGTGCCATATTGGTGGCCATACCCACAGCAATTCCGGAGGCTCCGTTGACGAGCAAACTGGGAATTCGCGTTGGCAGCACAGTAGGCTCCTGAAGTGTGTCATCAAAATTCAATCGGAGATCAACAGTCTCCTTTTCGATGTCCGCCAGCATCTCTTCGGAAATCTTCTGCATGCGCACCTCGGTGTATCGCATCGCGGCCGGACTGTCTCCATCGGGTGATCCGAAGTTCCCCTGGCCATCTACCAGCTCATAACGCATGCTCCAATCCTGGGCCATCCGGACCATCGCATCGTAAACGGAAGAATCACCGTGCGGGTGATACTTACCCAATACTTCTCCTACCACCCTGGCCGACTTCTTGTGTGCACCCGTTGCCCGGATCCCCAGCTCGTGCATTCCGAAGAGCACTCTGCGGTGAACCGGCTTCAATCCGTCTCGAACATCAGGAAGCGCTCTGGACACAATTACCGACATCGAATAATCGATGTAAGCAGATTTCATTTCCTCCTCGATATTGATCGGGATTATCTTGTCATGTTCCGCCATTTCAAATCTGTTTTTTTGTCAGTTGTTTTCGATGTTTTTTTAGCTGGAGCAATATACAATTATTCTTATTTTCCAAGGGCTGCGGGCCTGTTTTTCTTCCGATTAGTTATTAACAACCGGTGTCAATTATTTGCTTGAATCTTAGTATCTTAGTACCCTTCCAAACCCTGTACATAACTTTTGTAATGATTTAGCGAAAATTTCCATTAAATTTACACAGTAAACACGCGAAACATGGACGACAATTTTTCACCGAAAGTTAAAGATGTAATTGCCTACAGCAAAGAGGAAGCGCTGCGATTGGGTCATGATTTCATAGGGACGGAACACCTCATGCTCGGCATTTTAAGGAAGGCCAAAGGTGAGGCATATGACATATTGAAAACCTTCGAGCTCAATTTCTCTTCCTTGCGAAAGAAAATAGAATCCCTGCACGAGGCGGGAGACACTTCGGGGGTGAATGACAAAAAGAGCCTGCACCTGACCAAGCAGGCAGAAAAGGCCCTCAAGACTACTTTCCTGGAGGCCAAGCTTTACAAGAGTGACGCCATCAGCACGGCACATCTGCTGCTCTGCATACTCCGCAACGAAAATGACCCTACCACGAAGGTTCTGCACAATTTCGACATCTTCTACGAGGATGTGAAGGAAGTCTTCCAGGAGCTCTTTGTCGAGACCGGAGAAGAGGACATCACTGAGAGCCCCGCGGCAGAAACCCCTCAGGAGGAGTTTAACGACCCACAGAAGAACCCGTACCAGGGCTCCAAGGGAAAGGTGGTCAAAAAGACCAAGACTCCCGTGCTGGACAATTTTGGTCGAGACCTGACCCTGCTGGCCGAAAGCGGCAAGTTGGATCCGGTGGTTGGAAGGCAGCGAGAGATCGAGAGAATCTCCCAGATCCTCAGCCGAAGAAAAAAGAACAACCCAATTCTCATTGGAGAACCGGGGGTGGGCAAATCAGCCATCGCTGAAGGTCTTGCCCTGAGGATCATCCAAAAAAAGGTATCTAGAATTCTCTTCAACAAAAGGATCGTTTCGCTGGATCTGGCCAGCCTGGTGGCTGGAACCAAATACAGGGGTCAGTTCGAGGAGCGCATGAAGGCCCTTATGAACGAACTGGAGAAGAACGACGACATTATTTTGTTCATCGACGAGATTCATACGATCGTCGGTGCCGGAGGGGCCACAGGATCCCTGGATGCCTCCAATATGTTCAAACCCGCTCTTGCACGGGGTGAAATCCAGTGCATCGGAGCGACGACCCTTGATGAGTTTCGTCAGAACATCGAAAAAGACGGGGCGCTGGAGAGACGATTCCAGAAAGTCATGGTCGAGCCCACCAGCGTGGAAGAGACCATTCAGATCCTCGATAACATCAAAAACAAATACGAGGACCACCACAACGTCATCTTCACTCCTGAGGCCATTCGGGCCTGCGTGACCCTGACGAACCGCTACATGACCGACCGCTACCTGCCAGACAAGGCGATTGACGCCCTTGACGAGGCCGGTTCCCGCATCCATATCACGAATATTGTGGTGCCCAAGCAGGTCCAGGAGCTCGAGAAGAAACTGGAAGAGATCCGCGAGCACAAGAACGATGTGGTCAAGAGTCAGAAATATGAAGAAGCCGCTCGCCTTCGGGATGATGAGAAACGCATTGAGAAGGAACTTGAAGTGGCACAGGCCGAATGGGAAGAGCAATCCAAGCTCCACAAGGAAACTGTTACAGAAGACAATGTCGCCGAAGTGGTCAGCATGATGACAGGAATTCCCGTCAACCGGATCGCCGAAGCTGAAAGCAAGCGTCTCAAGGATCTTCCAAAAATGATCAAGGGCAAGGTAATCGGCCAGGACGAGGCAGTAGCCAAAGTCGTCAAGGCCATTCAGAGAAACCGCGTCGGGTTGAAAGACCCGAACAAGCCGATCGGATCCTTTATCTTCCTGGGTCAGACCGGGGTTGGAAAGACCCAACTGGCAAAAATCCTGGCCACTGAGCTCTTCGACTCCCAGGACGCCCTGGTGCGCATCGACATGAGCGAGTACATGGAGAAATTCGCCATCTCTCGTTTGATTGGCGCTCCTCCGGGCTATGTGGGCTATGAAGAGGGTGGACAGCTCACGGAAAAGATTCGAAGAAAGCCCTATGCGGTGGTTCTGCTGGACGAAATCGAAAAGGCCCACCCCGATGTATTCAACATGTTGCTCCAGATCCTGGACGACGGGTACATAACCGACAGCCTGGGAAGAAAAATCGATTTCAGGCACACCATTATCATCATGACTTCCAACATTGGCTCGCGTCAGCTCAAAGACTTCGGTCAGGGAGTGGGTTTCGGAACGGCTGCGAAAAAAGAGCAGGCAGACGCCAATGCGAAGAGCGTGATCGAAAACGCACTGAAGAAGAGCTTTGCACCTGAGTTTTTGAATCGTATAGACGATGTGATCATCTTCAATGCGCTTGAAAGAGAAGACATTCATGCGATCATCGACATCGAACTCGCGAAGCTTCTCGACAGAATCTCAGGACTGGGCTATCAGCTGAAACTGAGTGATGAGGCCAAAGACTTTATCGTTGAGAAAGGTTTTGACAGGCAATACGGAGCACGTCCGCTGAAGAGAGCCATTCAGAAATACATCGAAGACGCGCTTGCCGAGGAGATCGTCAATGCCAATTTGAGTGAAAACGATACGATCAAAATGGACCTCGACAAGGACAAGAACGAATTGACCATCAAGATCGAGAAGGAAAAAGAATCCAATTCGTAAAATCCTGAAATCCGAACGGAAATTGAAAACCCCCTGGCTTCTGCCAGGGGGTTTTTATTTTCAGGGAATTTTTGTCGTCATCAAATTCTATGCACAGACTTGTCCCTGCAGCTGAACTGTTCCGCTAGGAAGTAAGCTTTTCCTTGATCTTATGTGCAGTCGACTTCACTTTTCTGAGACGCAGGGCCAAAAAGATATTGGCTATTCCGGCAAACATAATCGCAAGGGCCAGGGTAATGACCAGATAGCTCGCTCCGATCAACGGATTGATGATGGCCATGAAAGCAAAGATCACCACAAGAATACCAAAGAGCAAGATCCAGAACCAATTGGAATCTTCCATCTTTTTGACCTGGAATGAGATCGAAATAACATTGAATCCCCTGAAAAGCAGCCAAAACCCGATGAACAGGGAAAAGAGAACAATGGTTATTCCGGGGTACTTCAATAGAAGAAAACCGACAATGACATCGAGAACTCCGCCCGCCAGGTAGAGACCAAAATTTTCAATGTCGTCCTTGTTGGTCAGTGCAAAAAATATGCGGAACAAACCGCTTACAAGGATCAGAGCGCTGAAGAGTCCGGCAAGACCTACGAAGCTCTCCACGGGGGTACTGAACATGTAGTAGGAACCGATGAGAAGCAGGATACCGATAATTAAAAAGACCCACCAGTTTTTGATCGTACCGGTGATCGCAGAAATAGCGTTTGACATAATAAAGGTTTTAGGTTAGAACTAATTTGTTTAATCAAATATACAATTAAATGAGATTCAGTTCAAAAAGAGGCCCGTGCATGTCAATAAAGCGCTGAGCCTCTGAAATATCCTCAAGGTTTTGTTTCGTTTTCTGGACATTCTTCAGTCTTTGGTCAATTGATCCCACTACCTCCAAATTTTGCCGTCATTTCTTTAGGATTTAGAAAAAAGAAATCTATATTTGCTCCATCATGCACAGCACAGTTTACCTTTCCGCTCAACAACACGGCCTCTCTGCAGGCACGACGACGTTCACTGTGACCACCCCTTGCGGGTGCTGATATGATTAACTCCGGACAAGGAATGGCCCGTGCTCTATCGGCCAGATTTCTAAAAAACATATAACTTTCTACGCTATAAAAACGAATACAATGATTGTATCGAAATTTGGCGGAACGTCTGTAGGTTCTGCTGAAAACATTGAAAAAGTAATTGAGATTGCCAAACAGAAAAAGGAGCAGGTAGCCGTCGTGGTATCCGCTCTAGGTGGTGTCACCAATCAGTTGATCCAGGCATCGGAGCTCTCTCTCGAGGCAGACCCTACATATGAGAATATTCTGGATGAGCTTGACACAAGACACAAGGAGGCCATCGATGATTTATTGAAAGGGGACTTCAAAGAAGCCGCACTGCAACATCTGAAAGAGACCCTGGACGAGTTGAGAATGATCCTGCAAGGCGTTTCTCTTTTGAGTGACCTCTCCGGGAAATCAGCGGCTCGAATCGTCAGCACGGGTGAGATCCTTTCCTCCCATTTGATTACAATGGCCATGAAGCAACGCGGTTTGAAAGCGGCTCTAAAGGACAGCCGACAACTGATCCGAACCGATGACACCTTTCAGAACGCCCTTGTCGATTATGAGTTCACTTATGCCCGTATTGCAGAATTTTTCGCTTCCACGGAAGCTGAAATCATCGTGCTTCCCGGTTTTATTGCATCCAACGAGAGGGGTGAAACCACAACGCTCGGGCGCGGTGGCTCCGATTTTACAGCGGCACTTATCGCAAACGGAGCCCACGCGGACTGTCTCGAGATTTGGACCGATGTCAGCGGTATGTATACGGCCAACCCCAAATTGGTTCGCCAGGCCAAGCCCATTGAGAGCATCTCTTACCAGGAGGCCATGGAGCTTTCTCATTTCGGGGCAAAAGTCCTGTATCCGCCCACGGTTCAGCCCGCTCTTGACAAAGGAATCGACATCCTGATCAAAAACACCATGGAGCCGGAAGCGCCCGGAACACGCATCACGGAGAAAACCAAGGTGAACGGCTCTTTGATAAAAGGCATCAGCCACATTGAAGACATCGCCTTGCTGACCCTTGAAGGAAACGGAATGGTCGGAGTTCCGGGTATTTCCAGCCGCCTTTTCGGCGCTCTTGCCGACGAGCTGATCAACGTGAAATTCATAACCCAGGCCTCCAGCGAGCATTCCATCTGCCTGGCCATAGATGAACAGGACACCACCCGGGCAAAGAAAGCAGTGGATCGAGAATTCGAGTTTGAGATCTTGAAAAACCGGGTCGATCCCCTGGTGGTTGAAAAGCAGCTGGCCATCATTGCCCTTGTCGGCGACCAGATGAAGTCCCACCAGGGCATCAGTGGAAAGATGTTCTCGGAACTCGGGCACAACAATGTAAACATAAGGGCCATAGCCCAGGGATCCTCGGAGCGAAACATCTCCGCCGTGATTCGGGAAGAAGACGTGAAAAAGGCCCTGAACGTGCTGCACGCTTCCTTCTTTGAGGCCCAGATCAAGCAGCTGAATCTCTTCGTGGTCGGCATTGGCAATGTCGGTGGCAAATTGCTGGACCAAATTGAAAGCCAGCAAAAGTTCCTTATCGAGAAAAAGAACCTGCAGCTCCGGGTTGTTGGCATGGCAAATTCACGGAAGATGCTCTTTTGTGAAGGAGGCATTTCCCTGGACAACTGGCGGCAGCAACTCGATTCGGAAGGCGAGACTTCAGATTTGGACAGTTTCTTCAATCGTATGACAGATTTGAATTTGAGAAACAGCGTTTTCATTGACAATACCGCGCATGAGGTCGTCACTCATCTTTATTCACGATGTCTGAAAGAGAGTATCGCCGTTGTAGCCTGCAACAAGATCGCCTGCTCCTCGGCTTATACGAACTACGAAGAGTTGAAAAGACTCTCGAGCAAATACCAGGCACCTTTTCTTTTTGAAACCAATGTCGGTGCGGGTCTGCCCATCATTGACACTTTGCACAACCTGATTGCATCAGGCGATCAAATTCACGAGATCCAGGCCGTCCTGTCAGGGAGCCTTAATTTTGTCTTCAACAACTTTACCGGAGATCGAAGTTTTTATGAGGTCGTCAAACAGGCGGGTGAAGAGGGGTATACAGAGCCCGACCCAAGAATTGACCTCAGCGGGGTGGATGTGGCGCGAAAGATCCTGATCCTGATGCGCGAAAGCGGAATCCGGGCCGAACTCGAGGACATAGACAATCGATCCTTTTTGCCCGTGGAATCGCTCCAGGCGGATACGGTTGACGACTTTCTGGAAACCCTTAAAACCACCGCGTCCCACTTTGCTGACTTGAGAAAGGATGCGGAAGCAGCGGGATGCAAGCTCAAGTATGTAGCCTCTTTCAAAGACGGAAAGGCAGAGGTCGGTCTGCAGCACATTGCCCCGGATCATCCGTTTTACAACTTAGATGGCAAAGACAACATCGTGCTGTTCTACACCGATCGATACAGGGAACAGCCCCTGATCATCAAGGGAGCTGGAGCAGGTGCCGACGTCACGGCTTCGGGCATCTTTGGAGACATCATTCGAACCGGTAACCTGTAAGCGTCTGATTATGTCATCTAACGACCTGAATACAATGAAGGCCATAGAACTTTTTTGCCCGGGAACGATCGCCAATATTTCCTGCGGATTCGATGTGCTCGGATGCTGCCTGGATTCCGTTGGGGACCGCATGTGGATCCGAAAGACCGAAGAGCCCGGTCTTCGAATTTCAAGAATCACCGGGGCAGACCTTCCACTCGACCCGGCCAGGAACGTGGCGGGTGCCGCCATAGAGGCCCTTTTGAATGAACTGGATGCAGTTCCTCCTTTTGGATTTGAATTGGAGATGGAGAAGAACATCAAACCCGGAAGCGGCATCGGAAGCAGTGCCGCCAGCGCGGCAGGTGCCGTTTTTGGGGTCAACAAGTTGCTCGGCGAACCTTTTACGGCTTCGGAGCTTGTGCCTTTTGCCGCTGAAGGAGAACGCCTGGCCTGCGGTTCACCCATAGCAGACAACGTCACCCCTGCCCTTTTGGGCGGATTCACCCTGGTACAGTCGGAACAGCCGCTTCGCGTTTTGAGGCTGCCCGTTATCTCGGGAATGTGCGCTACGGTGATTCATCCCCAGATTGAGATCAAGACCTCTGATTCCCGAGCCCTGCTTCCCGAGCAGGTACCCTTGAAGGATGCCATTCGTCAATGGGCCAATGTGGGCACTTTGGTCCACGCACTGCACGAGAACGACCCTGAGCTCTTTGGCATTTCCCTGAAGGATCATATCGTGGAGCCACACCGATCGAAGCTGATCCCTTTGTTTGATTCCATTCGGGATGCCGCCCTGGATGAAGGAGCTTTGGGATGTGGGATTTCAGGATCAGGTCCTTCAATATTTGCATTCAGTAAAAACATGGAAATAGCTGAAAAAGTGAAAAATAGCTTTAAAGATATTTATTCAAAAACATCGATTCCCTTCCAGGTATACACCTCCCGGATCAACGAGGAGGGAATCAAAATTCTCAACATCGAATTATGAAGTTTTACAGTCTGAACCGGAAGTCACCCCAAGTCAGTTTCAGGGAAGCCGTGGTGAGAGGCATCGCGCCTGACCGGGGCTTGTATTTCCCTGAAACGATCGATCCCCTGCCGGAAGGTTATTTCTCAAACCTGGAAAGTCTGGACAGGAATGAGCTGGCCCTGGCACTGATCGAACAGTTTGTTGGAGACGAGATTCCCCAGGGGGAGCTTTTTGAGCTCATCAGGGAGGTTTTGAGTTTTGATTTTCCATTGGTTCCTGTTGAACCGAATGTGTTCAGCCTGGAGCTGTTTCACGGCCCAACCATGGCCTTTAAAGATGTCGGCGCCCGTTTTATGGCTCGCTGCCTTTCGCATTTCAACAAGGACCAGAAACAAGAAGTGACCGTGCTGGTAGCCACTTCAGGAGATACCGGAGGAGCGGTGGCGAGCGGCTTTCTGGGTGTGGAGGGAGTGAACGTGGTCATCCTCTACCCCTCCGGCAAGGTCAGCGAGGTCCAGGAAAAACAATTGACGACCCTCGGACAGAACATTCGGGCCCTGGAAGTAGAGGGCACCTTTGATGACTGCCAGGACATGGTCAAGACAGCCTTTCTTGACTCTGAGATCACGGACCACATCCAGCTGACCTCGGCCAATTCGATAAACGTCGCACGTTGGCTGCCACAGATGTTCTATTTTGCCTTTGCTTATCAGCAACTCGAAGACAAGAGCCAGGCACCTGTGTTCTCAATTCCCAGCGGAAACTTTGGAAATATCTGCGCCGGGATGATGGCCAAGCGACTCGGACTTCCGGTCTCCCACTTTGTGGCGGCGACCAATGTCAACCGGGTGGTTCCGAATTTTATGGAAAGTGGCGTCTATACGCCCATGGACTCGATAGCGACCATTTCCAACGCCATGGACGTGGGCGATCCGAGCAATTTTGTCCGCATTCGCGAGATCTACGACAATGACTTCGAAAAACTCAGGGCAGATCTCAGCTCGTATTCCTTTACGGATGAACAGACCAAGGAAGCCATGTCTATGATTTACGACAAATCAGGCTATGTCACCGATCCTCATGGGGCCGTGGGCTACCTGGGGCTCAAAAAACACCTGTCCAGACTTTCGGAGCATTCCGGGAAGTCAGGGGAGCCTGCGAGACCCGGAATATTCCTTGAAACGGCGCATCCGGTCAAATTCCTTGAGGTCGTCGAGCCCGTACTTGGGGTCAAGATCGATTACCCGGAACAAATTCAGTCTGTGATCGATCGGGAAAAGAAAGCCGAATACATAACGAGCTATGGGGAGCTCAAGCAATTTTTGCTGAGCTAGACCGAACAGCTTCAGAATTTGCCTATTTTTATGGGATGCGTTTGAATAGAGTTTTATTGGTGGTTTTCAGCCTTGTTATTCTTTTGACATGGCAGCAGGCAGATGCACAGAAATTCTCAAGACAGGATAGCCTCAAAGGCTCCATCACTCCTGAAAGGGCCTGGTGGGACCTCTTGCATTATGATCTAGAAGTGGAAGTCGATCCCGAGGGCAAATTCCTTTCCGGGGTGAATAGAATCCGGTTTGAGGTGCTGGCCGCGGATAGCGTCATGCAGCTCGACCTCCAGGAGCCCATGAAAATTGAGGAAGTAAAATTTAAGGCCGAGGTTTTGGATGTCAACCGGGATGGCAATGTCTTCTACGTAAACTTTCCGAACTCAATGAATGAAGGTGAGACGTTGGAGATCGACGTGCATTTCAAGGGGCGCCCCAAAGAATCGATCAATCCTCCCTGGGACGGGGGCATCATCTGGTCAAAAGACCGCAACAAAAAAGATTTTGTGGCCAACGCCGTGCAACTGATCGGTCCGAGTGCCTGGTTTCCGAGCAAGGATCACCCCTATGATGAGCCGGATCAGGGTGCTGACCTTAAGATCATCTGCCCTTCGGATCTGATTGCCGTCGGCAACGGGAGACTCGTTGAAAAGAAAGAGCAGGACGGTGAGAAGACGCTGTATCATTGGCGGGTTACGCAACCCATCAACAGTTACGGCATCAATATCAGCCTGGGAGACTACGTCCATTTCGGAGAGACCTATGCAGGAAAAAAAGGGGAACTCTCCTGTGATTATTATGTCCTCCCCTATAACCTGGATCGGGCCCGTGAACAGTTTAAGCAGGTTCCGATGATGCTCGAGGCCTTTGAATACTGGTTCGGACCCTACCCCTTCTATGAAGACGGTTTCAAACTTATCGAGGTACCCTACCTGGGCATGGAGCACCAGAGCGCCGTGACCTATGGAAACGACTACGAAAACGGGTATTTGGGCGGGGACCTGAGCTCCACGGGCTGGGGCCTGAAATTTGATTTTATCATCATACACGAGTCCGGACACGAGTGGTTCGCAAACAGCATCACCAACACGGACGTAGCAGATATGTGGATCCACGAGGGATTTACCAATTACAGCGAGACGCTCTACGTCGACTACCACTTCGGCACAGAAGCCGGCAATGAATACCTGATCGGCGTTCGTGAACTGATCACCAACGAGTACCCGATCATCGGAGACTATGGGGTGAATTCGCACGGATCCAATGACATGTACTACAAAGGAGGTGCCATGATCCACACGCTCAGACAGATGATCAATGATGATGAGGCCTTCCGAAAATTGCTGGTAGACATGAACGGCGAATTTTATCATCAAACCGTCAGCAGCAGCCAAGTCGAGGAATTCATTGCCTCAGCGACAGGACTGGATCTCGGGCCCTTTTTTGAGCAGTATTTGAGAACGACAAAGATTCCCAGGTTTCAGTACAGAATACAGGGCGACAAATTGACTTACCGCTTTAAGAATGTGGTCGAAGGATTTCATATGCCACTGCGGGTTTTCATCGACGAGAAGGAGCAGTGGGTCCATCCCAATGAGCAATGGCAGGAGCTCAACACCGGAAGCGACATCCAAAGTGTTCAGGTCGACCCGAATTTCTATGTCCGCGTAGCGAAATGATCCTTTATTTTCAATAGTTTTGTACTACCATCCGGACTCTGCGTCCGAAACTCGCAAATAGAAAAACTTAAGGGACAAACGTAATGAAAGACATTGCTTTAAAGAAAATACACGAAGAGCTTGGGGCCAAAATGGTTCCGTTTGCCGGATACAATATGCCGGTTCAATACGAAGGCGTCAATGTGGAGCACGAAACTGTGCGAAACGGAGTCGGGGTCTTTGACGTATCGCACATGGGAGAATTTCTCGTAGAAGGAGACCAGGCCCTGGAGCTCATCCAAAAAGTGACTTCGAATGACGCTTCAAAATTGGCCGTTGGCGATGCCCAATACAGCTGTATGCCCAATTCGACCGGCGGAATCGTCGATGATCTCATCGTTTATCGCGTCAAGGACACGACCTACCTGCTCGTGGTGAATGCCTCCAATATCGAGAAAGACTGGAGGTGGATCAGCGAGCACAACAGCATGGGAGCCGAGCTGAGGGACCTTTCCGACCATTACTCACTCCTGGCCATCCAGGGCCCAAAGGCTGTGGAGGCCATGCAGAGCCTGACATCCGTTGACCTGTCTGAGATTCCCTTTTACAAGTTCAGGGTCGCTGATTTTGCGGGCATCGAGCACGTGATCATCTCGGCCACCGGTTACACCGGAAGCGGTGGTTTTGAGATCTACTGCAAAAACAGCGAGGTCGAACAGGTCTGGAACCGGGTATTCGAGGCTGGGGCCGACTTTGGCATCAAGCCCATCGGTTTGGCCGCACGAGACACGTTGCGCCTGGAAATGGGCTATTGTCTCTACGGCAATGACATCGACGACACCACCTCTCCCATCGAAGCCGGACTGGGTTGGATCACAAAATTCACCAAGGACTTCATCAATTCGGATGGCCTGCTAAAACAAAAAGAAGAAGGCGTGACGCGACGCTTGCGCGCTTTTGAATTGAAGGAAAGAGGCATCCCGAGGCAGGGCTACGAGATTGTTGATGAAAACGGTGAACCCCTTGGAAAAGTCACCTCGGGAACCATGAGCCCGAGCTTGAAAAAAGGCATCGGCATGGGTTATGTCAACACCTCGCACACCAAGTTTGGAACAGAGATCTTCATCCGAATTAGAAACAAGGACATTCCCGCTGAGATCGTAAAACTTCCTTTTTACAAGGGTTGAGCATGATTGACGCTGAAAAATACCGGTGGCTCAAATGGTTGGATGAAAATGAGATATCGATTCTGTTGGTATCGATTATCACACTGGTTGCGCTGCCTCCTTTTTTGAGCTCAGACACCGCAGAAATCAACCAGTTCATGAACCTGGTTTTTTTGCCCATTTTGATCTCCTGCTTCTTGATCATCCGCAAGAGGCCGATCACGCGCTATATTTCCATTGTCACCTTTGTACTGGTTCTCTTCAATTTCTTTTTCACGAGTAATCTTCTGGATGCAGGAGTTCAGCTGGGACTGTCCATTCTAATTATTCACGCTTTTTTCCTGGTGTTGCGGGAAGCTATTGCCCCTAAGGGCACCCGCGGCGACATGATCCTGATCTCCATTACGGGCTATATGATCATCGGGCTTCTTGGAGGCTTTATGGCCGAGGGGCTCGAACAGTCGATACCGGGGTCTTATCACCATTCTACAGGAATCGATTTGGGACTTTACAATTTCATCTACTACAGCTACGTCACGATGACCACGCTGGGCTATGGAGACATCATTCCGATCACGAAAAAATCCCAGTCCCTGGCCCTGATCCTGGTGCTGGCCGGTCAACTCTACCTGGCCGTGATCATAGCGATCAACATCTCCAAGTTCATCCAGAAGAAGTCGTCTTAGTTTGTCAAGACTGTATAAGACCGATGAAAAGATGGCAGTTCACAGAGATTCAGCTGCGAATCGAACCTTGATATGAAAATCAAATATTCTGGTGAAAATTAGGGTCGAAAAGCTCGGGGTTCTTGCCATCGACATCTTTGAAAAACTCGTGAAAATGTTTGAAGTCTGCCTCCTTGTCTCCTGTCGGATAGTAGGGTTCGTCGATGAGCACCTGCTTTCTGCCGAAATCCAGGGTAGCCATGACAATCGGTATCTTTGCCCCCAATGCCACATGGTAAAAGCCTGTTTTCCATTTGGAGACGCGTTTCCGGGTTCCTTCCGGTGAAAGGGCAAAAACGAATTTCTCTTCGTTATTGAATACCTCGATGATGGAATCCACCATATTGTTGCTTTTGGCTCGGTCAACCGGCTGTCCACCCAGGGCCCGGAAGATAAAGCCGTAAGGAGGTTTGAACAAGGTATGTTTTCCGATAAACCGGACATTGAGCTTTTTGGCAAACTTGACCGCCAGGCCCAGCGGAAAATCCCAGTTCGAGGTATGAGGCCCCGCAATGATGATGTATTTGTCGAGATGATGCGGAAAATCATTGATGATCTTCCAGCCCAGCAACCTGCATAAAATGAACTCTGAAATCCAACTCATAGATTCTATCGCTGCGAATTTTTTCGTAATATCGTAATAAATTCAAACATACTGTTTTTTATGCGTTTTTACCATCTTGTTCTTTGTGGGATTCTTGTGATTTCGATGCAAACGTTGAGCGCCCAGGAGTCAGGATCCGGTCCGATCCTGGAGGAATTCGGATCCGTCTTTTCGATTCCGGAACCCGATCTCATACTGGACAGCGAAAAAAACTACAAGATCCTTTTCGACATTTACACGGACCAGGGTGGTGATTCGAAAATAAACCCGCTTTTGAATACAGTGGCGAGATTTCTAAACATGCACGGGCAGACCGGTCTTTCCAAAGAACAGATGGATGTCGTGGTAATTTTGCACGGAGCAGGAGCCAAAAATGCCCTGAATGAAGAAGCCTATCGAAAGAAGTTCGGCAGAAGCAACCCGAATGCCGACCTGCTGCAGGCCCTGGACCGTATTGGCGTGGAACCTCTACATTTGCGGGCAATCCCTGTACAGCAGGGGTTTCACCCCTGAGGATCTGGCCGAACCCGTGAAATTGTCTTTATCCGCCATGACGGCCCTGGTACATTTCCAGGCCGAAGGATATCAACTAATAAATTTCAATTAAACATCCCGTTATGACCTATCCATTTATTCCCTTCTTCCTGACACTGTTATTTGGATGTCTTGATCTATTTTTCTTTAATCAAAAAAGATATGGAGAAGACAAAAGCCATCCTGTATCCCGGAGTTTTCTTTATCGGAATTTGGGCGGTCATGTATTATTTTTTGTTCACATGAAGAGTTCATTTGTATTCGACTGATTAAGATGTAATCCCTATGAGTTTGACCTTGACAATTATACTTGTCCTTGTTGCCGGAGTTTTGACTGCCGTCCTTGCTCACGTGATCACCCGATTGAAATTCGAAAAGAAGACCACGGCGCTCGAGGAGCGGGTTCGGTCGGTTGAGCAGGAGCGCTCGGAGCGCGAGCAAGTGGTGCAGGGCCTTGAAGAAACCCTGGGCGAATCCCGTCGAGCTGCTGAAAACCTGCGCCTGGAACTTACGCGCAAGGAATCGGAGCTGATGCATCAACAGGATAAGCTGATGGAGCAGCGAAAGGAAGTTGAGAAGCTGCAGGAGAAGTTTGCCAAAGATTTCGAGATCCTGGCCAGCAAGATCCTCGAGGAAAAAACGAACAAGTTCACGGCCAAGAACAAGGAAAATATGGACCAGATCCTGAATCCGCTTCAGGAAAAGATAAAATCCTTTGAGAAAAAGGTCGAAGACACGCACAAGGAAAGCCTCGAGCGACAATCCGCGCTACGGGAACAAATTCGGGGTCTGTCAAAACTCAACGAACAAATGAGCAAGGATGCCGTCAACCTGACACGCGCGCTCAAGGGAGATTCAAAAAAACAAGGGGACTGGGGCGAGATGCAGCTCGAAACCTTGCTGGAAAAGGCCGGACTCCAAAAGGAGGTGCACTTCAGCACCCAAGGCGGTTTCCGGGACGAAGACAACAATCTGAGGAAGCCTGACTTTATCATCAACCTGCCGGATAATAAGCACCTGATCATCGACTCCAAGGTTTCGCTGACCGGGTATGAGCGTTTCTTCAGTGCCGAAGATGAACTTGCCGAACAAGCCGGCCTGAAGGACCATGTGCAAAGTGTTCAAAAACACATCAAAGAACTCGGGTCCAAGAATTATTCGGACCTCTATGGCATCAACAGCCCGGACTATGTGATCATGTTTGTTCCTGTCGAACCCGCCCTCATGATCGCATTGCAACAAGACAGCAACCTCTACCTGAACGCGCTGGACAAGAACGTGGTCATCGTGTCGACCTCTACCCTGCTGGCCACCCTTTCAACCGTGGCGTCTATCTGGAAACAAGAGGATCAGAAACGCAATGTGTTGGAGATCGCCCGACAGGCCGGGGCTCTCTACGACAAGTTCGAGGGGCTGGTCCAGGACCTGTTGAAGGTGGGCAAACAGATCAATGCCTCCCAGGACAGCTACAAGGCAGCCATGGGCAAGTTGACTGAAGGACGCGGCAACCTGATCTCGAGGGTCGAAAAACTCAAGACCCTGGGTGCCAAGACGAAAAAAGCCCTGCCAGACAACCTGTTGGAACGATCGAACGAGGAATTGAATTGATAATCTTGGCTGAATTGATAAGAGAAACTGATATGATCGCGCCCGACTGATGATTCTTGAAAAGTCAACATATAATCCCACCCTGCCCTTCAAAAGCAGTCATTTCAATACGATTTACCGTACGCTTTTCCACAAGCTGGAACCCAATTACCAGCGCGAGCGCATGGAAACCGCTGACGGGGATTTTATGGATCTCGATTTTACTCTAGTGGATTCCGATCGGCTGGTGGTGATCCTTCACGGACTGGAAGGCAGTTCCCAATCAAAGTACATGCAGGCCCTCAGCCTTGTGCTGCAACAAGAAGACTTTGACTCGGTTTCTGTTAATTTCAGGGGCTGCAGCGGGGAGCCCAATCGACTGCTCAGCGCCTATCACAGCGGCAAGACCGAGGACCTGGCAGAGATTTTCACCTACCTGGAGCAGCACAAGAATTACAAAGAATATTACCTGGTGGGCTACAGCCTCGGAGGGAACATGGCCCTGAAATACCTGGGCGAAGGACGTTCGGACATCCCCGGAAAACTGGCTGCCTGCGTAGCGGTATCGGTCCCCTGTGACCTGAAGGGGTCCTCTGAAGAGATCTCGAAGTTTTGGAATGCGGTTTACATGCAGCGCTTCCTGGTCTCTTTGAAGCGAAAGACATTGAAGAAGGTCGAGCAGTTCCCGGAAGCTGACCTTGAACGCGAGAAACTTCGAAAAGTCAACAATTTTTTCGATTACGACAATCTTTACACGGCGCCTGTGCACGGATTCAAGGATGCCTTCGACTATTGGGCCCGCAACAGCTGCAATCAGTTCCTGGGAGGAATTCGAGTTCCAAGCTTGCTCGTCACCGCGACCGATGACACCTTTTTGTCGGAATCGTGCTATCCGTTTGAGCAGGCCCGATCCCACAAATACTTTCACCTGGAAGCCACTCGTTTTGGCGGACACGTAGGCTACAACAGCGAATTCAGCAACGGAAGCGGATTCTGGCTGGAAAAGCGCATTGCGAGCTTCCTGGAAAATCCTGAACCCGTGGGTTGAAAATGCCTTGGCTTCTTCTGAAGGTCTCTTAAAACTTGTGAGATTGCTGCGCTCTGGAATTGCCTCTTGCAGATTGAAAATTGCCCTATATTTGCAGCTGAACCCGGTGCGAACCTGACGTCTTAGAAATTGAAAAAAGCCCTGATTCTTCTCGGAATTACCTTCTTCTGTTTTGGCTCTGGCCACGGGCAGGCCATACGAAGTTTTTCGAATGAATTCCTGAATTTGGGTGTGGATGCCGCCGCTTTTGGCATGGGAAAGGCCGTGATTGCCAGCTCCGCTGATGTGAACTCCATTTACTGGAACCCAGCTGGACTGGTAAACGTGGAGGACATACAGGGAGCACTGATGCACGCCGAGTATTTCCAGGGAATCGGGAAATACGACTACGCGGCATTTGCCAAACCCATCAACGATGAGAGTACCTTTGCCCTTTCCTTCATCCGCTTCGGCGTCGACGACATTCTCAACACCACGGAGCTCATCGACTCCCAGGGCAACATCAATTACGACAACATCAGCAAATTCTCGGCTGTCGATTACGCCTTCAATGTGGGCTATGCGCGACGGCTTCCGGTGAACGGACTCGACATAGGAATCAACGGAAAGATCGTGCATCGAAGAATTGGGGATTTCGCTTCGTCCTGGGGCTTTGGACTGGATGCGGCCCTGCAGTTTCAAACTTCAAACGCCTGGAAATTCGGACTCATGGCGCGTGACATCACCACTACCTTCAATGCCTGGAGCGTTGACCAGGAGGAATTCGCAAAAATCCAGGATGCTATTCCCGGGGAAAATGAAGAAGCTCCGGAAACCCTGGAGCTGACCAAACCCAAACTGCAGCTGGGAGCCGGAAAATCCTTTGTTTTATTTCGGGATTTCAACCTGCTGACCGAGCTCAACCTCAACATGCGCTTTGCCGAGACCAACGACGTGATCTCGAGCTCCTTTGTCAGCATTGATCCCGGTTTTGGATTTCAATTCGACTATCTGAGCATGGTATTCCTGCGCGCCGGAGTCAACAACTTTCAGTATTTCACCGAATTCGATGAGAGTCGTGAGGTTTCAATCGAGCCCAACTTCGGCGTCGGCTTTCGCTACAAAGGCATTCAGATCGACTATGCCCTGGCCAATATCGGAGCTGCAAGCGGAACGCTGTATTCCAATGTTTTTTCGTTGAAGGTGGATATCGGGTATTTTCGATAGTTTTCAACAAACAGATTTCAACAAATCGAGACTTTCGCTCGGGCATTTCTTTTTCTTTATTCTATGAATACGAAAAATAAATGAGTCGCTACCGTCTTCGATTTGTTGAAATCAAAAGTTCGAAATCACCCACTGAAAGCTTGGTCATTTTTTTTCCGTTAAACCACAATGAAACGCATAAAATCGGAGCCTGCCTATTTGTTTTTTCGTCTTGTATCCAAGAATTTTCGAACCCAAAGAGCATTCGGGAAGCGGAGCGACTGCGAATGTGGAGGAGAGGAAAATCATGCAGATACACAGAAAAAAGAAATCAAGTAGTGCGAGAGTTTATGTGTTGAAAAAGGTCTTTCGTTTAAATTTTTAATCCTTCAATCAATAATTCAGTTGGGAGCTCGGGTATCTCTTTTTTACTCTTAATCCACAATGAAACGCATGAAATCGGAGCCTGCCTATTTGTTTTTTCGTCTTGTATCCAAGAATTTTCGAACCCAAAGAGCATTCGGGAAGCGGAGCGGCTGCGAATGCGGAGGAGAGAAAATTATGCTGGATACACAGAAAAAAGAAATCCAGCAGTGCGAGAGTTTATGCGTTGAAAACTCGGGCATTTATTTTTCTTTATTCTAGGAATACGAAAAATAAATGAGTCGCTACCGTCTTCGATTTGTTGAAATCAGAGGTTTAAATTATTCTTCAAACTGTTCGCATTTCATGGGGTTTTAAACCTATCCTTCAATTCTACAAAACGAAAATGCATGCCTTTTAGAAAAAATTTGTGTACAACTTAGGTTGTTCTTATAAAGGTTATGTGACAAACTCAAGGATGAATTAGTATTCATGTGGGTCACTTAAAAAACATGAACTTAAAGTTCTTTATTTGAGAACTAATTATATATTTGTATCACAATTGGATTGATGAAAAGAATTATTGCTAAAGGCACATTGCGAGAATTTTGGGAAAATCACACAGACTCTGAACAGTATTTGAAAACCTGGTACGACACCACTAGAAAAGCCACGTGGCTTTCGCCAAACGATGTAAAGCAAACCTACATCACCGCAAGTATTTTGAAGAACAGTCGAGTGGTTTTCAACATAAAGGGTAATTCCTACCGACTCGTTGTGAAGTTCAATTACGAAAAGCAATGGGCTTTTATCCGATTTATCGGTACGCATGATGAATATGATAAAATTAATGCAGACACAGTTTAAAAAAAGAGGTTATGGAATTAAAACCTATTAAATCAGAAATTGATTACCGTAATGCACTCAAGAGGCTGGAAGTAATTTTCGATGCCCCTGTTGATACTAAAGAAGGCGACGAAGCGGAAATACTCTCACTGCTCATTGAAAATTACGAAAATGAGCACTACCCCATCGAAGCGCCAGACCCAATCGAAGCTATAAAAATCAGAATGGAAGAACTGAATATGCGCCAAAAAGATTTGGTGGGCATCATTGGAGGGAAAAGCCGAGTATCAGAAATCCTGAATCGAAAGAAACGATTGACCGTCGAAATGATACGGGAATTGGAACGAATACTTGAAATCTCCGCATCAGTTTTAGTTAATAATTATCAACTGGAGAAAAAATAACTGCAGTCGCTGAGCGGAGCGACTGCGAATGCGAGGGAGAGAAAATCATGCTGGATACACAGAAAAAAGAAATCCAGCAGCGCGAGAGTTTATGTGCTGATTACGGCGTTGAAAACAGGTTGAAAAAGTTTTGGTCTCGGGGTTTAAGAAGTGTTTAATGAATACTATCTTTACGGCTTTAATAGTAGATCAAACATCACCGCATTGAAAAAGAACCGACTCCCCTTCTTGTTGATTCTAATGGTCGTCCTGACCGTTTTTACGTCCGATAGTATACATGGGCAGGAACAGGTTGAGAATCCTGAAATTGAGTCCCGATTTGAGCTCTCACCTGAAGCGGAATTAAGTGTGATCACCTGTGGTCCGGGAACGGAGGAGCTCTATGCGAGTTTTGGGCACAGTGCCTTTCGGATCCAGGACATTCCCAACAAGATCGATCGGGTGTACAACTACGGAACCTTTGATTTTGACACCCCGAATTTCTATATGAAATTCGCTCGCGGCAAGCTGCTGTACATGTTGAGCGCTTATGATTTTGGGCGATTTTTACAAAGTTACCACAGGGAGAACCGTTGGGTCAAGGGCCAGGTGCTCGATCTTGAGCCCGAAGACGTTCAAAAGGTTTTTGACTATTTGGAGAATAATGCCCTGCCCGAAAATCGATTCTACAAATATGATTTCTTCTACGACAATTGTTCGACCAAACTCTACGATGTTTTGGAGACTGTATTGGGTGACCGGATCATCTTTGAAAATGAATTCGAAACCCAGGAATTGAGTCAACGGGAACTGATCAGTCTTTACTCCTACAATCAACCCTGGGGAGACTTCGGCATAGACCTCGCTTTGGGAGCCAACATTGACCGCAAGGCTACAGCAAGAGAATATATGTTCCTCCCCGACTATGTTTTCAAGGCCTTCGAATGCATCGAGATCGCTGAGGATTCCGAAGAGAATGTGATGGTTAGTGAGACTGAAGATTTATCAAATGAGGAGTCACTGCTGAATGAAGAAGAGAAGCTTGGGTCCAGAGTGAGTAAGCCCATTGTAAAGCGTACCGAGGAAATTCTGCTGAGCTACAAAAAAGATGAGGAAAGTGATTCGGTCAGCCCCATGCAAGTAGGAGGAATTTTTCTGCTGCTGGTTCTGCTTGTGACCTTTTTTGATCACCGAAAAGGACGAAGAAGTCGCATCTTCGACGGGACACTATTTATTGCGACGGGTTTGGCAGGAGTCGTTATGCTCCTGTTGTGGTTCGCTACGGATCACACGGCAACGGTGAATAATTTCAATGTTCTTTGGGCGTTTGCTCCCAATCTGTTGATCGCCTTTGTCCTTCAAAGAAAGCCACGAGTCAGCTACTGGTACATGTTTACTTTGTTGATCTTGCTGGATATTCTTGTGGCCCTTTGGATTTTTCAGATCCAGGTGTTTCACATGGCCATGATTCCGATATTGGGAGGGTTGTATGTGCGCTACCTTTTCCTGTGGGGATACTTCCGAAAATTGAAGAATTTGGGCGTGGAAATCGCAGAAACTGAAGGGAGTCAGAAAGGAACCTCGAGAGAGTCAGCAGAGTAGTTCTTAACCAATTTTAAGCTTTTTCACCTTGCCCTTGTCTCCATCGAGAATCTCGTATTCCGAGTTATTCGAAACGTATTCCGGGACTATAGATTTCAAACCTTTAACGATCTCGACATAGCTCAGTTTCCGGGATGCGATCAGGGCCTCGATCTTGGCCCGAACATTATCCACGTTGACATTCTCGGTCTTGGCGATCATGATCTTTTCGTGGTAGGTCGGAATCGTGTTCTCCTCATTGGTCAGAAGCTCCTCATACAACTTTTCGCCAGGTCGCAAGCCCGTAATCTTGATATCGATGTCTTCGGGATAACGCAATCCGCACAGGTGAATCATCTTTTTCGCCAGATCAAAAATCCTGACGGATTCTCCCATATCGAAAACATAGATCTCTCCCCCGTTCCCCATGACACCAGCCTCCAACACGAGTTGGCAGGCCTCAGGGATGGTCATAAAATAACGCGTGATCTCTTCGTGGGTCACGGTTAAGGGCCCTCCATTTTTAATCTGTCGCTCAAAGAGCGGAATCACCGAGCCATTCGAGCCCAGCACATTTCCAAATCGCGTGGTGACGAACTTGGTTTTACCTTGAGTATTCAGGCAATTCGCATAAATCTCTGCCACCCGTTTCGTGGCTCCCATGACATTGGTGGGGTTCACGGCTTTGTCGGTGGAGACCATAATGAATTTCTCTACGCCGTACTTCATCGCCATGCGCATGAGCAAACTCGATCCGAAGACATTGACGCGCAACGCCTCGTACGGATTGCTCTCCATCAAAGGCACGTGTTTGTAGGCCGCTGCGTGAAGAATAATGTCAAAATCATAGTTTTCAAACAGGTGAGTCAGGCGTTCCTCGTTTCGAATATCCGCCAGCTCCACCTCGAAATTTTCTATTTCATCACGTTTGAAGTTCTGTTGCAGATCGTAGAGGGCAGATTCCGCCTGATCCAGCAATACCAATGATTTATAGTCATAGTTGGAGACCTGCCTCGCAATCTCACTTCCGATCGACCCTGCAGCACCCGTAATCAATACTGTTTTACCCGTCAGATGCTTCTTCAAAATCGGGTTGTCAATCTTGATCGGGTTTCGCTCGAGAAGGTCATCGATTTGAACCTCTTTTATCTGACCCACATTGAGCTCTCCGTCGATCCACTGTTCCATGGGCGGAACCAGTTTGATCCGTACCGGAAGGTCCGTGATGGAATCCACCCGCTCGAAAAGAGCATAAGGCTTGATCTTCTGAATCGAAACAATGATCTCCTGGATGTCGTGCTTTTCGATAAATTTCGCATCGATCTTTTGAGGGTCATAGATGCGAATCCGGTTGAACTGTTTCCCGATCTTATGAACCGAATCATCTAAAAAACCCAACGACTTTGTATTTTTTTTGCTTGGAACTCGTTAATGTCGAATACGTTATCAAACCCGAATCTCCGGCACCATAGATCATTACGTTCTTTGGCTTTTGATAATTGGTGACAATTCGATCGAAGAGGTATTTGAAGATAAAACGGCTCGAAATCAGGATGACGATATTCAGCAAGTAGTGGATCGAAATAATCGACAGCGGGATGGAATAGGTCTTTTCAATTGCATATCCCCGTGTTACGAGAGATGTCACAAAAAGTATGGTAGCTACGGCTGTCGCTGCCCAGAATACATTGATCGCATCTTTGGTGCCCGTGTGACGGACGATACCTTTGAAGGATCCCACAAGAAGAAAACCAGCTAACGGTCGCCACTCCAACCAAAGGCAATTGAGCAATAAAATCAAATTGCCCGAAATTCAACGTAAAATTGAACCGGATGAGGTATGCCAGGAAAAAGGCCTGCAGACTGAGGGAAAAGTCAATCATCAATACCACCCACCGCGATGTGTACGTGGCATTTCTGAAAAAAGATTTGGCCATTACATTAAGCTATTGTAATAATACAAGTCAAATATAGTGAAGAATTTCCATTCACTGATTCCGGTGAAGTCAAACTTTGGCGGTAAATAGGGAGTTTTGAAAAAGGGAAATTTCTCAAAAAGAAAGTAATGTGCAGAAGACGCTCAGGACTTCTGAGCTCAAAGAGTTAGAAGGTCCTTCACAATTCTTTGCGAAGTCTTGCCATCCCAAAGTTCGGGAATGTCGCCCGCGCTCTTCAGATTTTTTACAGCGACGTCATTACCAATTGAACCACTCGTTCTAAATTGCTCTGGCTTAAGTTGGAACCACTGGGTAAGCAAAGACCTCTGTTGAAAAGATCTTCTGAAGTTCCGTCGGTATATGCCGGGAAATCCTGGAAAACGGGTTGCAAATGCATGGGCTTCCAAAGAGGACGCGATTCTATGTTTTCGGCTTCAAGAGCAAGTCGTATTTTTTCCCGGGTTTCAAAACTATCTGCGAGAATTGTTGTCAGCCAGCGGTTTGAGAAAAAGCCATCGGGCTCATCGAGAAAGGTTATATTCTGGAATCCGGCAAGCTCTTTCTTGTACAACTCAAAATTGTCTCGTCGTGGCTTTCACCCGTTCGTCGAGGACTTCCATTTGGCCCCTTCCGATTCCGGCAACAATATTACTCATGCGATAGTTGTAACCGATTTGCGAGTGTTCATAGTGGGGAGCAGGATCACGGGCCTGAGTGGCCAGGAAAGTAGCCTGCTTACAGTACTCGAGGTTGTTCGAAACCAATGCTCCGCCCCCTGAGGTGGTAATGATCTTGTTGCCATTGAAAGAATAGACCCCCATTTCACCAAAAGTTCCCATGGCTTTGCCTTTGTACTCAGAACCGAGAGCTTCCGCCGCGTCTTCGATGATCGGAATCTCATACTGCCTCCCGATTTCCATAATCTCATCCATTTTGGAGGGCATGCCATACAAATGGACCGCAATGATAGCTTTGGGCTTTATTCCTTTTTTTATGCGATCTTCAATTGCTTCTTGAAGCAACTCCGGACTCATATTCCAGGTGTCCCGTTCTGAATCGACCAGTATGGGAATCGCCTGTTGGTAGCGAATAGGATTCACAGAGGCAGAAAAAGTAAATGAGGAACAGATCACCTCGTCACCCGGTTCTACTCCTAACAGTATCAAGGCCAGGTGCAAGGCAGCCGTCCCCGAACTCAAAGCAGAGCAAGCCTTTGCACCCGTATACCTGCAAATATCGGCTTCCAACCCGTTTACGTTGAGACCCAATGGAGCCACCCAGTTTGTATCAAAGGCCTCCTTAACATATTTCTGTTCTTCACCCGTAAGGTGCGGTGAGGAAAGCCAGATTTTTTTGTTCATCGTGGATTCAAATTTGTCGGTCGAACTTTAATAAATCTGTTTCTTTCATGATGATAGGAACTGAATCGACATCTCTTAAAAAAATAAGGTCCTTTTCAAAATCATATAAATGAAAATCAAGATTAAAATTGGAATCCTGATTCAATAATCGAATCGTGTCTTCAGCAAAATTTGCTCCGCCAGCGGCGAAACACTGGGTAAATGCCACGTGACGGACATTAATCTCAGTGATCAATGGTGTGCCTTCAGCATCTTCTTTGAAATCAATCGTAAAAAATCCATGTTTTTCTGCACCTGTTTTTTTCGAACAAAAGATCCATCGCCTTATTTGCAATCTGAAAAATCTCGGGCTCGTTCAAAAGCCTTCCAAAGGAGGTGTTTCCCGTAATTCCCCGAAGGAGCGACCTTAGCTATTATGTAATTAACGCGCTCTCTATCGCAGCTCGAATCAGTTTACCATTGAAATATAGCATCTTGCAAGCTAAATTTCTCCCGGCAAATAGGAGCTCGCCAAAAACTGATTCACTTTGGGATTAATATGGATCCAATTTTTCAGCGAGTTCATATCTTCGATCCGCAGGGATCCGAGTCCACTTGTTCCGCTGGAGCTTCGCACCCAGAAAGGGAAACCCAAATGTTGCACAACTTTTTGCAAGTCCTGTTCATTTCGATTGAATTCAATGGATTTGGGTACCAGGCTAATCTCATCAAGAAGTTCCGTCATTTTGGCCTTGTCAACCAGGACCTCCGCCAACTGATGTTCCGGAATTAATGCCTTGCATGGTAATTGAGAGTGTTTCCTTTTGTTGCTCCATTCCATCACTTCGAGTTCAGGAAGAATGACTGCAAAGTCGATCGAGTTTTCCACTACAATTCTTTCGATTGTTTCCAATAATCCGGAGAATCAGCTCGAGGCACCAGGAAGGACTTGGCAAAAAGGCTTTTTTGATATAATCCAATTGAAAAAGGATTTATATCTGTAGCAATAAACTCGTAATCAGCATAGCTACTGAAATTCTTCAAACTAAGTGCAAAACTTCTTGGAGTTGGACCTCCTACCCCAGTTATTAGGACTCTTATTTTTTTCATCTAATGTATTCTTCTCTATGCTTTTCAAGAATTGGCTTCAGCCCCTGCTTTACTGGTAATTGCCACAGCCATTTGCACCAGTCGTGATTGGCCTCCTATCAGCTCCGGTCCTTTGTTCGTTACTGCCACGTCCCAGCCAATGGATCTATTCATTTTATTAAAACTTGCGGCTTGTTTAGTCATAAGAATTATTTCGGGCCAAAATGGGACCTGAAATCCAAGGATTCTTTCACCTGTGACGGGATGAATCTCTTCATCAGACTTGGTTATATCACTGTAGACTCCAGGCCCGAAACAATACCCGAATCAAGATCGACCGGTGCCGCAAGGTTGCCGGCAGCTAAGTTATCAACCGCCGAATTTACAGTAATCCGAAGCCGAGCCCCCAAATATTTCACCTCATTATTTTTATCCAATTGGGAAATGATCCTAGCTGTATTCAAACCGGAAGGTGAAAGCTTATTCAATTGATCATGCTGATCTACAAACTCTTCTACGAAGTCATTTTGTGTATCTTTCAAGCGTGAGACTACAGTTTTACTATTAAAATCAGATGCCACGCCAACATTACTTCAATTCCATTCACGCATTGACCACGAGAATTCTTTAAAAACAATTTTGCTATCCTTTCCTTTCAATAAGTTTTGAGCATTTGTCATTTGATGTTCAAAGTCGCTTATAGATGCAAATGTGTGTTTCACATAGTCTTTATACTCTGATAGAAAAACCAATTTATTATCCATAATCTCCCGGGTGGACTTTGGGTTCATCAATAGTTGATATTCATACATGTAACCAGTTCCTGCAAATGTTTCTTTTTCCTTTGGCGGTATTTCATAAAACCGAAATAGAAAATAATCCAAAATAGAAACATTGAACTTGATGGAATCCTTGAAAACATCTTGCCAAATCCTAAACTTAGAACGATTGCATTTCTTAGACACAAAATCCATGAAAGTATTCAACTTTTTCCAATCCAGTGTTTTAAGATAATATCCGAAATAAAGGAGTCTTTTCAACATGAGTTAGTTTGTTCCGTCAAATGGCTGCATGGGTCTTTCGCTACTTTGATCAATGCCAGTTCGAGCTAAAATCTTCACCAAGGTAAGCCAGAATATCTTAAAATCTAAAAAAAAAGACAAGTGATTGACGTAGTAAACATCCAACTCAAATTTCTTTTGCCAGGATATCGCATTACGTCCATTGACTTGTGCCCAACCCGTGATCCCCGGTTTAACATTGTGTCGCTTTCTTTGCTCCTCAGAATACAATGGAATATATTTAAAAAGAAGGGGACGAGGACCTATGAGACTCATATCCCCCTTTAAAACATTGAATAACTGGGGGCAGTTCATCCAAAGACCATTTTCTGACAAATCTACCTAACCGGGTAATTCTCTGATTGTCGGGCAGTAAATTTCCTTCTTCGTCTTTCTCATCCGTCATGGATTTGAATTTCACGATGCGGATTTTTTTTTCATGCTGCCCGAATCTGTCCTGAAAGAAGAACGCTGAGCCTTTGTTTTGAAACGAAAGTAATAGAGCCAGAAAAAAATCAAGGGAGATAGAATCATTAGCAGAAACAACGCTTATCGATAAAATCCAAAAGTCTTTTAAAAACAATCTATACATTCTGCTTCATACATTGTTGAAAGTCAATCCTGACTCATAGTTATTAAATCCCCCAATTCGTCGGAGCTCATAAACTCAACATCCGGCCATTTCTGAACTATTTTATTTAAAAGTTGCTGAATGCCGTTAAACCCTTTTTTACTGTTTTTCGGATCGATGTGACCGCAAAATTGACCCGATGAGAAGAAATTATGGCGGGCTTGTTCCAGAAAAAAGCAGCTTCTATCTGCTTTAGCGAATAATTAACCCAATCTATACCTCTTTCTTCCGTTGGCTCAAATACTACATTTCGAACCAAAGTAACAAGTTTATTCTTCTGATGCAGCCCCAGGAAATTGAATTGTCGCTTGTACTTTCCGCTACCCAAATGTCTTGAAGCTTGAAATGGCTTGTCATAGAACCACAGCCCAATGTTCAAGCTCTTTTCCAAGTCTAGGGGAAATTGAGAGGCGGGAGGAGTAAAAGCTCTTGGTTTAAAACCAAACACATTGACAAAACTTGAAATCCCCGTTTCAAGAATTTCCATGAATTCCTTTTGATCGTCCTTCTCTTCAAATGAGAATGCAGCAGTGTATCCGATATTTTCATAATCCGATCCGAAATATTTGTATAAGATCGGTTGTTTAAATTGAATCAGGACTTCTTTGTCCTTATTTCTGAGTTTTTCTTCAAACAGTTTTAAGTTAAGGTGTTCCCTGCCATGAAATTGGGGACATAAAGCCTTTCTTTAATACCCTCTTTCCACAAGTCCCAGCGCCCTTATAAGCCTCGAGGCTGCAAGAGTTCTAACTTGGCAAATAAGTTCTGCGGCAATTCTTCATATCGATAAACCAGTTCATTCTTTCTTGCGCCATGGTCTCAAAATCAATATTACAGGGCAAAGCATAAGGAGTGAAAGCAAAAGGGCGATTGTTTTTGTCTTTCACAGATCTAAGAACTCTCAAACAACTGGAACAAATCGTCAGTTGTCTCCAAGGGTATCAAGAGCATCAAATCGTGTTTCGATTTTAAGTCCTGCCTTATCGAATTCCTCTCTGGCTTGCTTCGAGTATCCAATCGCACGTTTCCGTAGTCATCGACCGAAAAAACCACAATCCTCGTCTCGTTTTCCAGCCGGGAATGTTCTTAGATGATTGAATAACGCTGTTTTCATTCAGTTTAGCAGCAAATCTAGTTGATCAACTCCTCTATTTTAAAGTCTTTTTTATCGGCTATCAATGTATTCCGAAATCAATGTTTTCAAGGCGACAAAATCAAACCTCTTGAGCAGTCGATCCAATTTATGCGAAACAATTCCTCTGTTTATCCAATTCGCTCGCAATTTTATATTTGTCAACATTGAAGCACTTGGTTCAACTCCTCAAAATAATACTCTGGATAGCTTTCAGTATCCAATTCATAGGGATGAATATAAAATATGCCCGATGGTGATTATCGGACTCTTTCAAATGCAGACTTCAAAAAAGACCTAGGAATCAAACGTAAATAGCTTCCTCCGCTGAAAGGAATGGATTTTCACCAAAAAAGTTGATAGTAGATAAAGGACATTTCCCAAATTGAGTGCTGCAGGCATCTTCAATCTGTATTATTGTCTTTACTGAATCCATCCCAGCCATAGTTTAAAGACTTAACCGGCATCACACTGGAGTCATAGTGAAAGCCGCATTCTGCAGGAGTTAAAACCCATGCTGTATTCGGGTTGAAAATGCAAGGCGCTCTATGACCAAAAACCTGTACCCCGTTAAATCCTCTAATAATAATTTCTTTGCATCAGTCAGCTCCTCCCTTGCCAGTTTTAGGACTCATCGCAATCAAACCTGAGATGATTATAGCCATGGACACCTATTTCATGTCCATGACGACAGATCCCTTACTAATTCCAAGGAAAATCCCTGGCCACCTGACCCAGGATAAAAGAAAGTTCCTTCGGTTTCATTTTGATCGAGTAGATCAGAATAAATTTTGTGCATCGATCAACCTGATCGATTTGATCGATCTCCGTTCCAAAAAAATCTCTCATCAGCCAGGCTGATACCATCTTCGACATCAACAGAAAACGCAAATTTTTGCATCCTCATATTTATCTCAACCAGCGTTTATAAAATCGTTTTATATTCTTCAAGTTCAGCTCAGTAGGAAACTGTTTAATATGCCTATTATACTGAAATTGAACAAATTCAATTTTCCGGGAATTCTATGTTCACCCTTTTTGTAACAGTTTATATCCAATGTCTTGATCTGCTCGGGCCAAATATTTTCGATTACATAATTCTAAAATCATGGAATCAGTTCATTCTTCTCCCTAAAATGGAAAAATTGTTTTGATCGTTTAGATTTCTGTTGATATCATACTGTAGAGGAAAGACTCAAGTTTGACTGCTTTTCAGCTCTATGTAAAAATCATCATGTTCTAAATAATTTTTTGAAGGAACAGTAGGAATTCCGCAAATTTCACAGTAATTACCAACCCATTTGATCTTAACGTGTAATGCGTCAATTTCTTTTTGAATGTTCTACTCTCCCGCCAACTAATAGACTTGATAATTTCTCATATTTGATCGTTCCTCACAATCCATTATACTGTCTTTAGGTCCCTCCAGTAAAGTAATCTCAGTTCAAGTGGAGTGATGATATGTGACACATATCTTTTTTCAGGATTTCGCACGAACGTGATGTCCAATCCATTTCTCCTTAGAGAGAGCTAGTAGTCTATGTAACCAGGCCTTATGACATGACCTGACAAAACACTCTTTATGAGTTTGTTCATCAAAATGGCACCAGATTTCAGTATTTCGGCATTATACGCCTTGGCACTAAAATTCAAGCCTCACGGGAATAACCGACATGTCATTTTCGCGAAATGCCAAATGAGCATTTTAGAAATGAGTCCCCCGGTTTTCATCATATGGGCAAATGCAATCATATTTTTTCTCTGATCTCATTGCTGAACAGTCTTGTCTCACTTTGACCAAGGGAGACATTTTCTGAGATCTCCATGAACGGTTTATCAGCAAAACTATCGGTGTACAAGACATCAATTTTATTTATACTGACGCGTTTCAACTGCTCCTTTTTTTATCTCGATACATGTTCCGGTTTAATCCAACAGCTGTTTCATCTCTGCAAAGGAGATTTGAAACTGAAAATCCTCATCACCGCCAAACAAAGGACACAGATACTCTTCCAGTGAAGCGGAAACGTGTTCTATTTTCCCTGGGTGTTTTCAGAAAAGACATCTTTATGAACATTGTTGAGTTGTATGATCTGAACATATTTCTTTCCTGTACTCTGCATCTCTGTAAAGGGTTTTTCCCTTTTAAGAACTAAATAAACGCCGATCAGTTTCAATCGGTCATTGGAAATCTGATTTTCATCTTGAAAACCAGAGCAAAAAATATCAAGAGGACTCTCTTCAAGAAAAATAAGAAGTTTATTTTTACTTACCTCTGCTATAAAATCAAACAAAAGGTAGTTCTTAATGGTCAAAGTCTTGTCAAAATCAAAGACTACAATCGTTGGCATTTGATCTTTTCAATAAATCAGGTGAACGAACTCTTACTGAATGTGAAATATAATAAGTATGCAACGGAGGCAAAACCAATTACTATGCGTCCATTTGATGTAGGCCGTTGTTTTAAAATTCAATTTTTGTAAAGGACTGCTCCATGTCCTCCTTACTAGCAAAGTCAACAAATCAAAAGGATAAAGCCAGCGAATGTATATTTCACTGAAATCCTTATTTCTTCTTGTTTCCTTTTTCGAGGCACAACTGGACGTATTTTTGTAAAAAGATTTGCCTCGCTTCGAAGGCAGATAACAAAATTGAACCCCATATTCACGGATTTTAGCTCAATGATCTTCCATTTCTGTGAAGGATCGTCGTACATGAATTCGGTCATCGTGCCAAACCTGACCAATTCATTTCACGCAACAGGACCAAGACCAGTTCACTCAATGTCGCGATTGTACTCAGACTTCGAAAAATACGGTGACCCCGGCGTTACTCGGAAAATTCCTCAGCCTTCGATGGCCGTAAGAAGCGATCACCTTTCCATCCTCACAGAGAAAAAAACGCGCCATTGACCTGCTGGTCTCTGCCAGTCACTTTTTCCTGTATATGACGTGCTGATCCATATCGATGCGATCGGTGGTCTCTTGCAGATCAGATAAAATTATCAATGTGATATATCCCCCACAGATCCTGGCCCTGAAACAGGTTGATCAAAACTGGTTAAAGTCACTTGTTAAGTTTTCTATATTTTTCTTTTGTGAAGGACTTTGGAACCGGAAAACCGTATTTTTCACAAAACAACTAGATTTTGCCTTTGTCTTCGCACAGGTTGAAAAAAACTCTGATGGTAACAAATACCGGAGGTTTTCGGGAGCATATTCCTCCACATACCTGTACAAAAATCAAGTAGGCCCATTTGAAACAGGAAGAGTAAATAAATTCGCCTCCTTCTCATTTTGCTAAGAGTACCGCAAAGTCTTCATAAAACCTCTTGTAATCATCGTATCATAGAAGGCGTGCCTATCTTCCATACACAACTGGCAGCTGAAGGTTTGTATCCTTACGTGCACAAAGAACACATTGATACTTCTGGTAACGTTCGATTATATTGACAACATCGAGGCCCTTTCTGGAATCAACATCTGTTATATTGACTTTCAGATCAGTTTATGATGAACGCTCTGCAATGGCCGCCAGTTTTTCGGGTTATTCCAACAAATTCGCCATAGACAGAGTTAACATCACCATATTTTCCGTAAAATGTAACGCATTCTTTTTATGCATTCATCAATAATTCAGGATTATGAAGATACTTTTCAATATTTTTTACTAGTTCCTCCCGTTTTGGGCTGAATTGTTCAATCCCAGATTGAATTCATCCGATGATTCCGCCATCTCTCGTTTCCAATGAATTCAGTAGAGGTGGTCCGGCACTCATATAATTGAAGAACTTATAGGTAATGGTCTGGGTCAGATTATTCGTGTGCTGGATCAGACCAAGGTCGTGACAAAGTATATTACCTGATAAATTCCTCGCTCGAAACAAATCCAAGTTATTCGACATTGAGCGATTTTTTCATCGCTTCTTCGACTTAATTGAACTGGCTTCCGCTTCCCCGTTATCACAAATTTACCGTTCTACCTGGAGCCTTTCATTCAATTTCTCGGCTGCGAAAAGGATCGGCGGAATGTCATAGGAACTGGCCAGACTTCCTGCATAAATCAACTGAAAGATTCATTCCTTGATTCTTTCGAGGTTCTATCTTTTTGATGGGCTCTTGAATATCCCGTAATGATATAGCCAGATAAAACGGACTTGTCCATTTTTAGCCGTGTGATAGGGTCTGGCCCATTTCAAATATCCATTCGAGATCGCAGTGATTCCGGATGCTCTTCTGAACGAGTTGCGCAGTTTTGAATAAAACAGCCTCAAAAAAATCCTGGCTCTACTTTTTAATTCTTCCGGAGCATCTTTGATAAAAGAATCCGGCCAGGGGTGGATAATGTCTATTATATCAATTGCACTTGATTTCTTCTCTCCCCATTTTGTAACGAGATCAACCGTACTCAACGGAGGCATACTTATAAAAACGATGTCGGCTTTTCTCTTTTATCCATTTCGCGGATCAGCCTCCGCCAAAATCCCAATGAGCAACAAACCGTTTGGGCTCCATATTCCTTTACATGCCCCAATGAGTGGATCAATACAACTTCATAATTCTCACCTTCCTTATGCGAGAAAGTGTGTTCAGAACGATAACTCTTGGTCGTATGCCGATATGTACTCGTAAAATGAGTCACCCTATGATCCATTC
>CALOEQ010000008.1:0-11743 GCA_942492425.1 uncultured Flavobacteriaceae bacterium | reverse complement strand
CGGAAGCTGTATCAATATGCTCTGGAGCATGTGCCTCAGGCGATCAAGGAATGCCTCGACAAATGCAATGTGCACGTTCAAGGGCTGGCAAAAAAAACCTCATCCACCAGGCTACAGGTAAAATGGACGACGCGATCATTAAGCGACTGTATCAATTGTACGGCCTCGATGAGATCCCAGAATTCGCCCTGCCCATGACGATTTCATGGCTCGGTAACGCTTCTGTCGCGACAGCACCCACCCTGTTGGATCTTATATTAAAAGGGGAGATGAAAGATCACGATCTTGAATCCGGCGACCTTGTCGTATTTGCCTCAGTCGGGGCAGGGATGAACATCAACGCATTGGTTTACAGGTTTTAATGAGAAAGTTTGAGTCAGGTGATACGCAGACCAATTACATGACACTTGAATAAATAAAAATAGGTTAGCGAAAATTTCGCTAACCTTTTTTCTTTTCCAGGGAATCATCCCCACCTTGTTTTTCCCATTTACTCCTGGGTGACGTCATCGATGGAGTACGTATGTCCTCTCCTGCGGGATCTGTATCCCAGTCGGTGTTAAGCACCAGTCGGGTATATACGAAAGTGTCTTGTGCCGGAGTCGTCGAGAAGTCAAACGTCAGTGTGACCCATTCATTTGCCGTGTCAACCGTTTGGAACAGCTCGTAAGCCGGAGGATCAATTACCCCGGGTTCCTGTTCCAGTCGCATGCGAACATTAATTCCTGCCTTGGGTGACCAAACTTTCACTTTGAAGATGAAGCCATTGGCAAGATCTATCGATGGGCCATTCAACGTTTGATCGGAATTAATTCCGGCAAAGAATCTCACGCCTGCGGGTTTGACCAATTCCAAAACTTTAGACGAAGGGTTTCCATTGGCATCCGGATTATCGATCACAGCCGCAGTTGCACCTTCAAATGCCGTAAAGAAAAGAACGCCATCTTCAAAGTCAAGAGGGAATTTCGCCAACTCCTCCGCCACCGCTGCCACCGTAGAGTCGGACGTCATCGATGTAGTAGGCCCCCACTACGCCGGAGTTCAGTTCGAAGAACAGGATGATCTTGTCGTGCTTGCCGCTTTCACCCGGAGTGAAGTCGAAGGTGAGCTTTTCCCAGGCATTGGCCGTGGTGGTCACCTGGGCCACTTCCACGTTGATTCCGGGATCTGCTTATGTCTTCGAGCTTAACCAGCACATTGGTGCCGGCTAATGGTGACCAGACTTTGAGTTGGAACTCGGAGTTGTTGTTGAAGTCGAACTTGGAGTCAAACTCGACTTGGGTATTGGCGAACTGCTCGCCGTTACGATCGACCAGACCGACTTTTACACGATGCATTGACCGCATTGTCAAAGTCAGGATTGTCGATGTAGTTGTAGTTGCCGCCGAAAGAGCGGCGGCATCGCCCGGATCGGTTTGAAGGTTAGGTCAAAGTCAGCTGCATCCAACGACTGGCTGGTTTCCGGCTCACATTCGGGACCACCGCCACCGCCGTCACCGTAGAGTCGGAAGTCATCGATGTAGTAAGTCTCTACTACGCCGGAGTTCAGTTCGAAGAATAGGATGATCTTGGTCGCGCGTGCTGCTTTCACCCGGAGTGAAGTCGAAGGAGCTCTTCCAGCTATTGGCCGTGGTGGTCACCTAGTGCCACTTCTACGTTAATTCCGTAGATCGGCTTGACTTCGAGCTTGACCAGCACATTGGTGCCGGCTACCGGTGACCAGACTCCTTGAGTTTGAACCCGAGTTGTTGTTGAAGTCAATGAACTTGGAGTCAAACTCGATTTGGGTATTGGCGTTCTGCTCCTCGTTGCGATCGATCTGACCGACTTTACACGAAGCGTTCACGGCATTGTCAAAGTCAGGATTGTCGATGTAGCTGTAATTGCCGCCGAAAGAGCCTATGGCATCCCCAGGTTCTGTCTGGAAGGTCAGGTCAAAGTCAGCTGCATCCAACGACTGGCTGGTTTCCGGAGCACATTCGGGACCACCGCCACCGCCGTCACCGTAGAGTCGGAAGTCATCGATGTAGTAGGTCTCTACTACGCCGGTGTTCAGTTCGAAGAACAGGATGATCTTGTCGTGCTTGCCGCTTTCACCTGGACCGAAGTCGATGGTGAGCTCTTCCTAGTGCATTGGCCGTGGTGGTCACCTGAGCCACTTCCACATTGATTCCGTGATTGGCTTTGTCTTCGAGCTTGACCAGAACATTGGTTCCGGCTACGGGTGACCAGACTTTGAGTTTGAACCCGGAGTTGTTGTTGAAGTCGAACTTGGAGTCAAACTCGATCTGGGTATTAGCGAACTGCTCGCCGTTTCGATCGATCTGGCCGACTTTACACGAAGCGTTCACGGCATTGTCAAAGTCAGGATTGTCGATGTAGCTGTAATTGCCGCCGAAAGAGCCTATGGCATCGCCCGGATCGGTCTGGAAGGTCAGGTCAAAGTCAGCCGCATCCAACGATTGGCTCGTTTCAGCAACGCAATCGCCTCCGCCGCCATCGCCTTCGACCTGTTCAATATCGTCAAAATAGAAAGTGCCTGCGGTCGTACCCGGGCCATCTGCAAACAAGGTCAATCGAGAATAGGATTCCGCTGAATCATAAGTAAACGAGATCTCTTCCCAGCCTCCACCAGAATGGGTGGCAGTGGTCTCAATGGCAGCTCCTGTTCCTTCTTCCAGTTTCAACAATACATTCATGGCAACTTCCGACCAGAAATTCATGGCTATGGTTTTTTCGTCTGACAGGTCGATCGGATCACCCAGATCGACAAAAATACCCTCAAACTCATTGCCGCCATTGGTGATTTCACCCACATTGCCTTCTTTGTCATTGGAGCCGGAAACATCCGGATTCTCAACGATCTGGAAGGAAGTTCCTCCAAAGGTCTCCACGTCATAAATCACATTCGCATCATCAAAGGTGATCGGGAGGGAAGCCACTTTTTTAATTACCAGGGAGATTTCATCCTCGAAGGTGTTTGAGGCTCCCGCTTGATTGGATGCCACCAGGGTCACTTTGTAGGTGCCACTGCTCGCGTAGGTTTTTATCGGATCCTTCTCTCTCGAAGTGGTGCCATCTCCAAAATCCCATATGTAATTCGTTGCCTCCTTGGATACATTGAAAAATGTAACCGTGCCTGAGTCCTCGCTTATCGTGTAGGTAAATGAGGATTCTACCTGGGGCAAGTCTTCAAAATTTTGAATGGTGCATCCGGCAAGGAAAATTACAAGGATCCAAACCGATAGCCTACTGGATATTTTGAGTAATTGTGTCATAGTCTTTTGTGATTAATTGCTTTCATTATATTTATAGGCCTGCACATAGTCCACGAGCATGGCCTGGGGGAAAATTGCTTCTTCATTGGGTGGTCCGACAAAGCTGCCGCCTACTGCTAAATTGATGATGATGTAGAAGGGTGGATCAAAGACCCACTTCTCCGGGTTGGGAAGGTAACTCGGCCTTATCTGATTGTACAGCACATCGTCAGATGCGGAACTCGGCAGCACTGGGTCCCCATTCAACTCCGTAGGACGTGAAAAATCGGAGCCAACGCGCTCATTTACCACGACCAGATCATACCTTGTTAAACGCCTGGCCGGCCGAGCATCCGGGCCATGAACACTTCCGAAAAGGATCGTGGGTTCCTCAACGCGAACCTCCATGATGTCAATTTCACCGCATCCAGGCTAGATGACTTCATCGGAGTTGGCAACGAGCATCCAAAAGCTGGCCACATGCCCTGCCTACAAGGCGTCTTGATACGTGCCTCGAATCGACTGTACTGCTGTTCGAACTTGTCTTGCGTCAATATTCGGACAGAAGTATAGGAAGATCCTTCAAAATTCTCCTTCCGGGCTGTTATTAGCAGGTAGCCATTTTGAACCACAATATTTTCGGACGATCGGCATAGTATTGCACTACATTGCTTCAACCGTCTCCACGCGTTCCGATGTTGTAATCCCAAACTGTACTATTTGTGGCGCCATCCGTGTCGAATTCATCCTGCAAATTGTAATCTGGTTAAAATTTCTCACCGTTTGATCCTCACTGGCGGAACATCCAAAGGTGTCGCAACCAGAACCGCAAGGAGAAGGGTAAACTTGGCAAACCTCGCACCACAATATTTCAATTTCAAATGATGATCGCCGTGTTAGCATTCTTATTTTTATCTGATTTATCTTAATCATTGTCATTTGTTTTTTCTGAACCACTCGGAATAGAAATACATATTATCCACAACGCAAGGTTGAAATTCCTCCTGAGGCAACTACAATCTGAGCGACGATGAAAATGGCACCATTGACAAAACCGCTACTAATCCAATTCCCAAGTTGTTTCTGAGAAGTTGGTGAATGGGATGCCAAATCATATCCAATTGCCAGTTTCCAGTCGCCCACTGCACAAAAGAAGTTGGGTGGCTCCACCCGTATCATTGCTCCCTCCAAATGCGCCATCGGGTCCGAAATCACTGAGTTCGAAACGCACCATATTTTCCGGATCAATGGATTCATCAATTCGGATATCTACGTGAAAAAATGTCTTTTGAGACACATTAACCGTAGGGTTCGTAAAACTTGTGGCCACCAAATTCAGGATTTCGTACAAAATGATATTATTATCCTCATCTATTCGCACTGATCCACCGCATGTGGTTTGTCCGTCAAAGAATCCATTGTAAAAATCTACCGGCACATTGGTATAGGCGTCGCTGAAAATAGAGATCACATCGTTTGGGCCAGCCTGTGACCGGAGCAAAGTCAAATGCTCCCTGAACTTCCAAAGTCGCAGAACCTTGGGAGTTGACAGCTCCAAGAGTAGCTGTAATGGTTGCGATACCTGTGGAAACAGGTGTAATTACACCCAACTCGCTCACCTGGATCACATCTACATCAGAAGAAAGGAATGAGAAATATGAAGGGGCAGCGATTACTGTTTGGTTGGCGCCATTTGAAAGATTGAAGGTTTGTGTGAGACCTTCGCGTGGAATCAACCCCTGGATATCCAGGAAAGCGTCCGCCTGCAAATCCTGACCATTGAAGATAGCAGGTTGTGGCTGGGCCAAGGTTCCCAGCTTTTCAAATTTCAGCTCATCGATCCAAAAGGTGTAACCATCTCCGTTTTCCGGACCTTCGGCATACCAGAACATGCCTTTTTCAACTACCAGCTTCGATGGGTCCGGAATCGGGATGACATATTTCTCCCATCCGGTTCCGATACGCAGATTGGTCTTAGTGACCAGATACCTGTTTTCTTCAAAGTCGTTTCCAAATCCGATTTCATTTATGGAAGCCGCCTTAGTTGCTTTGGCCCAAAAGGTGAGGGCATCATAACCGGATAAATCCCGTCCTCCGTAATCGGGGAAAATAGCCCCGGCAAAAGAGCCCGAGGGGTCGCCAACGTTAGGCACATCGAAACGCATCGAAGCATCTCCGCTATACTTTACGTCCGTGTCAACGGTAAATGCATCGAGTTTCGATCCGTCAAAAGGAAAATATTCCAGCCCTCCGCTGAATCCATCGATAAATATCTCGGGACTATTCGGATAAGTTGCAAATTCGACCTGGTCTGAATATTCTCTTTCACAACTGGTAAATAGGAGAAAAATAGCACCCGTGATCAACGTATTCTTGAAATAAAGAAATGTTCTGTTTTTCATTGTATCCATTTTTTTATTTTCCAATGTTTATGTGAATGTAGGTTCTGATTTCCCACTCTGTTCCATTCTCAAACCCTACAGGACTAATGATCGACTCATCTGCAAATTCCGGCCGCCTCATTTGGCAGGTATCGATTCGAGTATTGATCAGTGTACGCCAGGTACCTCGAATGCCAATCATCGTATTGGGCAAAATGAACCAGTCCGGTTTACCCAGGGAGGTTGAAATATCAAGCATCAACTGAGTGGGAAATGTGAGGTTGAAATCACGATGGTAGTCATAGGGCCCCCAGTCGTTGAATTTGATCTCACTGATTACTCTCATTTTTTTGTAAATGAGCCTGATGTCGCCTCCCACGCGATTGATCACTCTCGGATCATCGCCACGGGCCTGTCCGTTGCCAAAATAAATGTTGGCCACCAGGCCGAGATCCTGACTCGCCTTGGAGACCATTCGGATATTGCTCTCCCAGAGGTCCTGGGCGGGTGCCGAGTTTGGAAAGGCAAATGGAGTTCTGTCACTTAGGAAACCAATCGCGGCATCCATTGCAGTGGGATGATGCCTCGAAAACAAACCTGCACTCATGGCAAAAGGAGCGTCTTCCGCCCGATCATTGTCCCATTCGTACATCCATGTTGCAGGGGTGGGGTCGAAAGTGAGCAATAATTCACCACCGACGGTTTCTCTGCTGCCCGTGCGGACAGCAAACGGATCGTCCTGAATGTTTCTCAGTCTGCCCGGGGCCTGCACATCGTTTGGAATCGCCCCGACGATAGGCTTTCTCCAAAGGAAGTTCGGCGCTATTTGCCAATTGTCGATACCGACAGTAAAACCGGTCAAGAAGTAGGTCTGGTTTCCGTCTCCCGAATCCTTGAGTCTCCAACCTGTAAAGGTTTTGGTCGCATCTGCACCTCCTCGGGCCACAATCCCCTGGGCTCCGCCTTGCGCATACCAATTGAAGGCTCCACCCGTGTAGGTTATTTTGGCCTTTGCCCCCCAATTGTCTGACGAATTGACCTCATCCGTATAAATGACGTATTTCGGAAAATCTTCCGGGTTGGTCGGATCGTAATCCGGGTTTTCTTCTGTGAATTGAAACTCACGGCCGTTTAGAGGATCTCCTGCCCATAATCCACCCACTTCCAAGCCAAATTTCCCGAATTCCCTTTTTACATGCAAGGAAACCCTACGTGTTTTGGGCAGCGGGATGAAAAAGCTGGTCTGGGCAGTCCCAGCTTCATCGACGTCCTGATGGTAAATGGCCGTCACATCGAATTTTCCGAAGGTTCTTCCGTATTTCAATAGAAACGCCGGGTTCGCTCCCCACCAGAGTTGGGGTCCGAAAGCGGCTTTCAAACCGTCCATGACTCCTTTTCCATCAAATTCAATGCCGCTGATCTCGCCATTGTAAAGATCCAGAAAGCGTCCGTAATTCGCTTCCGGGTACAGACCGAAGAAATCACCTTCGTACCCCCAATGGTAATGACCGGTTCTGTAGAAACCGCGCAGATTAGAAAATCCTTGGCATTCCATTCAAATTCCGCATCGAGTATGTCAACATTGTTAACGTTGGTAATGTCGACGTCTACATTCTCTACATTTATGGACGTCGTACGACCTCTTGTTTCATAAAAGATCTCATCAATCGGGTTGTCGGCTACGTTCCCCAGGATATTCACCGTGACATTGGCCCGCAAGTTTGAAGTCGGACGTCCTTCGACACCGATAAAATAAGACTGCATGTGGTCGAACCCTAATTCTCTCGGGAACGTTGTGCTCTCGGGATCCGGGTCGTCAGGGGTCGTTAGGAGTGTACCCCCGGTACTGAATGTCGTAAACTTGGCTTCCAACCTGCTAAAACGTATCTTGCTGATACTTTCAACTCCACGGGCTGTCATTCTGTCACCTCTAGCTCTCAACATGGCATCCAACAAATCGATATTGTCAAAATGCGCTTGTATCGTTTCATAAGTTACTCCAGGTGCATAGGGACTGAGCTCGTGCGCCTTCTACAAGGCATAGTAAGCCGCCCTGGGGTAGAGATCGTATAAGCCTCTTTCGTTAGTCGGGCCCTTGGCACAAATGCCAAACCATTCTTCGTTCATGTTATTCTCACCGGGTTCAAGGTCGATCGAATATCCACCATTGGCACGAGGAAGCAGGCGTGTCATGCACATCGGCATTTTCACTGTCATCGAGACCTTATTTCCACCATCCGTCACTGAATTGAAAAGTGAAGCCTCCTATGGAGTTTCCGGCTTTTCCCATTCCAGCTGCATTCTCATAGATTTCTTTCCAATTTCCAACCATATAATAAGCCTGGGACTTTTGATCCTCCTTCAGCTCTATGGCGTTGAAGGCATCCGCTCCGAATTCTGTGAACATCACCGGCATATCGAGCTTTTCCTTCACTACATCGAACATGTCACCAAATGAGACACCGCGATAGACATACGTTCCGTAGATGTCCACATCTGTACATTCCTGCAGCAATGATGTCGATGAAGGGAACGTCACCCATTGCGTAGCGCATACTTCTTCTGGTGCGAGGTGTCGATGGCCTTCATTCTTAAAGATGCCTGATTCATCAGGCGATACATGGGTCTTCCCCGTTTTTCTCCGACAAACTGCTTCTCTTGCTCATCATCCGGGAAATCCTCGGTTTCGGCACCTGCCCAAAACAAACCGTAGTTGTTCTCATTGCCCAAAAGGTACATCAGCAGGCCAGGGGTGTCTTTGTAATCGGCTGCCAATCGTTCAATTTCGGATATGAGCAATTTCTGGGTCGCCGGATCAGAATAATCAGTAACAGGGGTCCAGCGTGTTGCCATTCAGCGTGAGTCCATATCGACCGAAAGAGTGGTTCAGCATGGTGTAAATTCCATTTTCTTCATAGATGTACTTGATCCATTTTTGCAGGTAACGCACGTGGATTGACGGATGACATTGACATTCATGTTTTTAAGCAAAGACATTTCAGTGTCCAGCCCGGCTTTGATGACGTCATCCGGGTTTTTCCAGAAATTCGCATTCACCGTGTTCTTTCCAATTGGGATGTAGTCCCAATTCATACCATTGATCATGAAGTCTTCGCCATTTACCACCAGTTTCATTCCGTCGGAATTCTTGACGACTGAGACCTTGTCGACTTGTGAGAATCCGGCAAGAGTAAAGCAGAAAAGAAGAAGGAGTACAATTGTGTTCTTCATTAGATTACTTTTTAGTTATGATAAACTCCAATATGTCCCATATTCAGTAAGCAGAGACATACTTATAACAGATCAGCCCATAGCTCAATGGCTGAAAGTTCGATTGATTTTGAAAGGATAGGCAATCCTTGAAATGTGGAATTCAAAAATGATGAATCCGAAATTTTTACCCAGTATTTACATCATTTCAAGAATTGGATAGAACTAAAATACGAAATAATGGGTATACGAATGTTAAGAAAATTAGATTTAGTGAAAATTATAAACCCGTGAATCACAATTGTTTAACTAGGAGAACAATAGGGCAGGGAGAAACTTGAACAAAAAAATCAGAAAATGAGATATTCTCAATAAAAACTACACTTTCGGTCAGTTTTTGCCGGATTCTAAATCAAGATTGATGATTATGAACTCTTCGATCCCCGAGACTATCGAGATCCTTTCGATCCCTTTCATGGACGACATGTCGTGATCCTTTCGATCCTCTCATGAGTACTAGCGTGATCCTTTCGATCCCATTTTCGAGAATAGAAAAGCTCTGAATCGTCCTGGCGACAGATTCGTCTCTATTTTCGGTCGCTCCCTTACAGAAACTGAAGTTTCGACGGTCGCTCCAAAAAATTGAAGGCCCGGCACATGCCGGGCTTTTCTATTCATCTGTGATCGCGACAGGATTCGAACCTGTGACCGTCGGATTAGAAATCCGATGCTCTATCCAGCTGAGCTACGCGACCTGCTCTTGTGCACACGACTGGACTCGAACCAGCACGTTCTAAAGCGAACACCAGCCCCTCAAGCTGGCGTGTCTACCAATTTCACCACATGTGCATTGTAGAAGTACAAATCTAAAAAAAAATCCCGCTACAGCGGGATAAATTTTACAATTTTGGTGACCTGGCTGGGGCTCGAACCCAGGACCCTCTCCTTAAAAGGGAGATGCTCTACCAACTGAGCTACCAGGTCAAATAATTCGGATGCAAAGATACATTCAATTATCAATTAAACAAGGCTTTTTAAGAAAAAAATAGAGAGATTTTGCATTCATTTTATCGAACTATGAATCAGCATTTTACAAAGATCACCTTGTTAGGTTATATGGGTAGTGGCAAGTCAACCATAGCCAAAATAGTGGCGTCCAGATTAAATCTTACTGCCCTTGATCTGGATGAATATATAATTGAAAAAGAAGGTTGTTCAATCCCAGACATTTTTCAAAAGAAAGGGGAGATATATTTCCGTAAAATTGAAAATCAATATTTGAAAGAGCTTTTGGAGTCTGATCAAAGTTATGTTTTAGCTTTAGGTGGAGGAACACCTTGTTATGCAAATAATATGGAGCTGATCCTTCAAGAATCAAAATCTTTCTATCTAAGAGAACAGTATTAAAACCTTAAATGAGCGCTTGATTAAGGAAAAGGAAGAAAGGCCGATGATTGCTTCACAGACAGATGCGCAACTCACTGAATTTATTGCCAAGCACCTGTTTGAACGAAGGGCTTTTTACGAGAGGGCAGATCATACTATAGTTATTGACAACAGATCTCCACAAGAAATTGCCCATGAAATTGATGAGATTCTGGTCTATTAGAGAAGAATAGAACTACTGAAGGTAGGCGATTGAATCTTTCTTAGTAAACTCAACATAGATGTGTTCCTGCATCGAGGTAGAAAGAGAAATACCCTTAAAGTCGGCTTTAATCGGATATTTTTTATGATTTCGATTAACCAGTACAACAGTTTTAAAACGTTTCAGAGGTACTTCAAGAAAGAGCCGAGCTGCGTAGATAAGAGTGGTTCCTGAATTAAGAACGTCATCTACCAGGATCAAGGATTTATTGCGGTGATAAGAAGCAGGAGGGAGGTTTACACTAATTTCTTCCCGTGGTTTCTTCTTATCCATGATCACTTCACAAAGGGTGATGTCAAGATTTGAGATCGATTTTACTGCAGTAGCCAATCATTCTGCCAGATATATCCATTGTCTTTTATTCCCGCCAAGATGATTTCCTTCTCTTTGGTATTCGATTCATAGATTTGATAGGCGATACGCCTGATTTTATCTTGAATCTGTTGATCGTTAAGAATAATGGATTTGTTCATGAAGATCAGTTTTTCTTCTCAAAAATAATAAAAAGTTCTTTCCCTGACCTCGGTTTTATTGAATTATAACTTTGCTCCAAGAACCCGGATGTCAAACCGTTTTTCAAAGGTGTTGAAGTATTCCTGGTAACTGCCTCCAAATGGTGGTCCGGCTTCCGTCAATGGGAAGTCGAAAAACAAACCGACCAGCTTTCCTTTCGGATTCAGAAGCTCATGCATCTTTTGGGCATAAGCATTTCGGAGCCTAGGTTCGATGGCGCAAAAGAAGGTCTGCTCCAGGATGAGGTCATAACTATTCTCCCATTTGAAGAAATCCGATCTGATCAGCCGCTCCGCAGGAAAATCCGGAACCCGGGATTGAAAGTTTTCTAGCGGTGCCGTTGAGATGTCAAGGACATCAACGTTTGAGAAACCGATGGCATGCAAATATTCGGCCTCATGGGAATTTCCTGCACCCGGAATCAGGATGGAAATGTCTTTGTCATCAAGTTGATCAGCGTATTCCTTCAGGGGAGGGGAAACCGAACCCATGTCCCAGCCAAGCTGGTTGGTCTCGTATTTTGCCGTCCAGTATTGGGAATCAAACTTCGTGTTCATCATCAGCATAAGAGTCTAAGTCGCGCCGGTCCTTTTTTGTGGGCCTGCCGGTTCCTTTCTTTCGATAAAAATCCCGGGAGTATCTCAGTATTTCCTGGTTCTCGAAGGCTTCCGGCGGCGTAATGTCCTTGCGGTAAAGATCAACCAGTTTCGCTCCAACCCGGTTTGCCGGAATGT
>CALOEQ010000007.1:0-9344 GCA_942492425.1 uncultured Flavobacteriaceae bacterium | reverse complement strand
TATTTCAATTCTTCAGACATTTACAATGAAAATCATGTGCGGGTCGTGGCTCGCTCCAATTTTGCTTTTAATCAGGTATGGTATGAGAAATCTTTTGTGGCTGGCCCTTGTTCAATTTCTGTTTCTGAGTTGTTCCGATGGGGGTGGAGACGGGCCTGATCCTAATGGATGCGATCTGGGGACTGTGATCAGCGAACAACGCTACAGGAATGCTTCTTCGGATGAAATGACCATAAACAACCTCGAAATTGAAGGTGACTGTTTGAAGATCAACTTCAGTGCCAGTGGTTGTAGCGGGGAATCGTGGAAAATCGTTTTGATCGACTCTGGCAGCATCAAAGAATCGGACCCACCTCAAAGAGATCTGCGATTGATACTCGAAAACAACGAAATGTGCGAGGCATTCATAACCCGGGAACTGACTTTCAACATTTCAGAATTGAAAGTAGAAGGCGGACGGCTGTGGTTGAATCTTTCCAATTCAGAAGACCGGATCCTTTATGAATATTGAAATCAGTGATTGAGATTGAGGTTCCGATTCTTTTATTGGTATAACCTGATATAGTCAATGACGTATTCTACCGGAAAGATGGAATCATCGACTTCCTTGCCTCCGAAGTTTCCTCCAATAGCCAGGTTGAGAAGGAAATAAAACGGCTGATCAAAGGGCCATACTTCTTCAGAGCTATTTTCGGGTTTAAAAGTGTAGAAATGCTCCCCATCTACAAAGAAACTGATCTCAGACTCGGTCCATTCGGCAGCATAAGTATGAAACCCCTCATCAATTCCTGACACGGCAGCCTTGCGCGTGTTTTTTGAGTTTCCATGGCTGTCTTTCGTGTGCAGTGTTGTAAACAGAGTTCCGGGCTCTCGTCCCACATATTCCATGATGTCGATCTCACCGCACATGGGCCACCCCACCTTGTCAATATTGGAGCCCAGCATCCAAAATGCGGGCCATACGCCGGTTCCCAATGGAAGTTTCAAGCGAGCCTCCATTCGTCCATACTTGAATTCTTTTTTGTCTTTGGTCGTGATCCGCGTGGAAGTGTAGTTGGATCCGTCCTTTCGAGCAGTAATGAAAAGAAAGCCGTCTTTTAACCTATGGTTTTCTCTTGTGTAAATTTGTTTTTCATTGTTTCCCCAGCCACACATGTGAGGACATCCGTCACCCAATTCAAAATTCCAGACCTCTTCATTGAGGGCTGCACCGTCAAAATTCTCTTCCCAAACCAGTTTCTTCTCCTGTCCTTGAAGGATAGTGCCTAAAAAAAGGAAGGATGCAATCAGGTTTACTTTGATAATGTCTTTTATTTTCATGTCAAATGCATTCTTTGGCCAATTCATTACACGCCGTTTTATACTTATTCTGCCCTCTCAGCCTTTCTTTTGTCCAATTCGGCGCGATTTTCATTGGCACGATCCTCTGTGACATCATAACTTTTCATAATCAGCATCGCAATAATTGTACCTACCGCCGGGAAAAAGCAAAAGAAAGCGTGCAATCCATCAACCGCCCCTTGTTGCTCCGTCGTTGCCAATTCAGGGTTGAAGCCAACGATGCCAATAATGACCCCACTGAGCCCACCGGCTATGGCAAAACCAACTTTAACCATCCACCAGTAAATGGCGCCAAAAATACCCTCGCGTCTTTTGCCCGAATTCAATTCGTCAATATCGATAACATCAGCCGTCATGGACATCATGATGGTAAACAAGCTTCCTATACCAAAGGAGAAAAAGGGAAGTGCAATCAGATACAGCCAGGGCTTTCCGGGCACAAATAGAAAATACATCATGGTATAGCCAATGATTGAAATGCCCTGTGCCCACATAAATGCGCTTTTCTTGCCCATTTTCTTTGACATCCAGGTAACTGCCGGAATCACGATAAAAGTCGTCCCCAGTGCGCCAATACAGCCAAACAGTGCAACCCAAATACCGGTAGCAGCAGCATCCCCATTGAACAATCGATACACAATCACAAAATAGGTCAGCGCAGCAACGGTATTGAATGCATTAAATATCAAAAACGTGGCACCACATATCTTTCTGAACTCTGCTATTTTAAAGGCATCTTTAAAGCTCTCTAAGATTTTTATGAGACTCCCACCGATATTCGAGGTATTCAGCGGCTCATAATTTTCGTCAAGGGTAGATTTGCTTTTGATGAATATGGCTGGCACCATGGCAGCAATTGCACAAGGAACAGCAACCCAAACGGCTAAGTCACGTATTGCAACTTCTTGTGATGTGAACAAATCGGGATCATCCATAATCACCCAAAACCAGGGAGCTATGACCCAGGCCCACTGTCCAATCCACTGTGCGACGGCCATGATATTGGTTCTTTCGTGAAAATCATTGCTCATTTCGTAACCCATGGCGACATAGGGCACGCTAAAAAAGGTAAGCCCCAAATAAAAAACAACCGACCAGGAAAAGAAATACCAGAAATTGTATTGCAAAGAATTATCAGAATAGAGCTGCCACATGATGGTGAACGCTATACCCATTAAAACAGCACCAATAAAAACATAGGGTTTGCGCCGGCCCCATTTCGATTTTGTGTTGTCAGAGATGAAACCCATTATAGGATCCGTTATGGCATCAAATACTCTGGGGAAAAAATAAACAAGAGACCACATCCATCCACTGAATCCAAAGGATTGCACGAGTGAAACCATGAAAATTCCGAGAATCGCAGGAAACATTTGGTTGGCAAACATTCCGACTCCGAAAGCAACTTTTTGACCGAAGGGAACCTTGATAGTGGCTGTAGACATAAATAATATATTTGGTATGTGTTATTCTTATTAATTCTCAACTAAGCTAGTCCGGGAAAAGAATTTCGAACTTCTCATGTTTGTCCTCAAATGATTTTTCATCTTTTCAACGGGGGTAATGCGACCGTCTCCATCATTGCTTGCCGATCCCCATTGAATGTTTTGACTACCGGGTTTCCATTTCTTGACAAACCGTCAAAAACTCCATCGTCAACTTTGTCCCACAAGGCGTACTTGGCATGGCCCTCCACCGTGAACAAACCGAAATGATTTTCTGAGCCGTCGGCACTGTTTTGATCTTTCCAGGGTTCGTCGAAGGCTTCAAAGTAAAATACCGATACCCCTGATTCCTTTGACCACTGCCTGATAAGCTTATGATATAGAGCTTCCTTGTACTCGTCAGCCGCCTGAGTTCCGCTGGCTCCAAAGTAGTCATCTGAAACTGTCGACCAGCCGGTCTCTCCGATGTGAATGGGCTTATCAACCCCGAGGCTTTTCATGTAGGCCCGAACACTTTCATACTGAGAAACGGCAAATTCCTGGGCGCGCTTCATCGCAGCTTCAATTTTCTCCTCATCTGAGAGATCTTCCTCACCAGGCAGAATGCCCCAGTAATCAGGATTGTAGTGGCTGTCCAGGAAGGGATAGGTATGCATCGATACATAATCTACGGCTTCGTACAATTTGTTCAGATCTTTGACATGGTATTCAGCTCCCTCACCTCCCCAGGAAGCAAAATTATCTGAACTGGTGATCCATAGATCCCTGGAAAGCCCGCCCGATTTTTTAAGGTCCTGCAAGTAGTTTACCCATTTCAAAATGACACCGGGCTGGACATAATACTCTGCCGCCCATTTGACCATAGACTCGTTACCAACGGCCAGTATCTTGACAATATCCGGATATTTGTTCGCAAGACGAACGGCTTCTTCAATCTGGGGCTTGTTCGCTTCGCTTTCCACATTGTGATCCGATTCCTTGTCGGTCCAGGCATTCTTGCAGTCGATCCAGGCGCCCAGCATGACATACATCTCAAAATTCTCATCTTCTTCTTTCAGTTCCGAAATGGCCTTCAAAACATTGGATGCATGAGGCAGGTGAACTTTGTAGGTTCGAACCACCCTGATTCCCGCAGCATGTAAAATTTTCATGTCATCTTTGAGCTCTTCCAGTGTCGGCTCAATGTCGTGATCAGCATGTCGGTAGCCACCGAAAGAGACCCCAGGATAATCGGGGTTTCCCAGAATTTCGACCGCTGAGAGGTTCTTTCTCTCCGTTTTTTCAGTTTCAGAATTATCTTCTGATTTCTTGTTTGACTTGTCTCCGCAGCCGTCAAAAAGCATCAGGGCCAGAAACAGCCACAAGATTTTTGAAACGGTTTTCATAACACAATTACTATTTGATTGAAACTCCAATTTGACTAATCTCACCCGTCCGCTCAAAAATCTTGCTACTCGTCTTTCTGTCGAGTTTCATTTCGAAAGACTCTGAAACAGAATCATCATTGTAAATGATTTTAAGACCTTCGCAGTCGTCCAGCTTGTAAATGATTGGAACCTGACAATAGGTGAATCCGAGTTCACCGGCTTCCAGCTGAAGCTCTTTTACTTCCCTGTTGACATCTACAAATATGAAGGTTGCAGGTCGTTTCAGGAATTCATCTTTCCTGAGCAGATGCGGATCGAATGAAAGCTGGCCATCGCTGACCACAACTCCCAATTCACCAAACCTGCTCAAAACATCTTCTTTGACCTGCCCCGTCATTCCCGGCTGCTGCGCCCCTTTTCCAGCCGGAGTGTGGGAATAGGGGTCTGTCGGAAATGCACCGTACAACTCCGGGGATTTATGAACCCCGATACCCTCGTAGGCCTCATAATAATGGTCCAGCAGTCTTCCGACCGTGACCTTGTCCACTCCGTTCTTTATAGCATTGAGACAGGTTTCCTGAATACTTAAAACAAGTTTTGAAACCATGTGCCAGTAAATGGACCCCAAACCTTCATAACCAAAGAAGGTTCCTGACCTGCCCGTAAAAGACTTATGATCGAAAATATCCTCAAAAACATCCAACACCAACTGAGATTCCGTGGAGACCAATGATTCATAATTGTCGGGTAATTCGGAGAGCGCCTTTTTCAGACTATCCGCGTTGTTGAATCTTCCGTTGAAATGATAATTTCCCTCAACATCTTCTTCGATAATGGACCGATCTCCATCTTTGACGAGTTTGGTAAACAGGCTCGACATACTCACTTTGTCTTCCGGGATATTGTTCTTGACGTCAAATCTTGGCAACTCCTTATTCGGATACAGGATATAACTGTACTGATCGGGTCTAAAGAGAGCACTGCTCTTCAAGGCATCCAACAATTCCAGGGAGGCCTCACCATTGATATATCCGGAACTCAAAACAGCCACCTGCCCTTCCAGCATTTCCGGCAAATAGGAGATTGACACTTCCGACTCATTCTCAACGGTCATCAAATTATAGGCATGATACAGGTTATCCGGCCTTTTATTGGATTCTATCGAGTGATCCAAAAACTGCAAGGTGATGTCCAGGAACTGCAAAAGGTCTCTTTTGGACAGGGTTGATTTTTCGCTTGAAAATCCGAGGTCATAAATACCTGTCCTGAAATCGCTTCCGGCTCTGCCCAGTCCGTCAAGCACCTTTTTCCTGTCTTTGTCAGAAACTTTACGGGTCAGTATATCCTTATTCTCCTCGAAGGTTTCCACAACACCATTGAAGAACTGAACCAATTCAGCGGACAGCTCCAACTCCTCTTCACCCATGTCATTGACAATTCCCTGAAAGAAATTCAGGAATCGCCTCAAATAATACAGGGTGACCATGGATACTCCATTGCCCACCAGGGCATTGTTTGCATCGTTCCATTCCGGCCTTTGGGTGTTCATCCAAATTCCACCTTCAGGGATGAAATTGGAAACCTTTGCAAGGACCGTAGCCAGCAACTTCTCGATCAGGTTGACTTTATAAATAAAGAAGTTTCTATCACGCAGAAGAGCTCCATCGGCACCCAGTTCCTCTCTTTTCTGATCAATTCGATCGTTGGACTCAAGATCAAAGTCTATGGTGTCTTTCGGATTTTGAAGAATTTCTTCGTAGGTCTTTATCCTGTAGGGCACATTGGCATATACGAAGATTTCCTTGTCAAAGTAATTCGCCAGGCGACCGGGGTAATAATGCTCGATGAATTCGAGGAATTTCAGAAGGTAGATGATCTGGTGATCTCCCCAATAACCGATGTATGACCAGGGGTCATCGGGTTCAATGGTCTCCCAATCGAACCCGTCTTTGGTGACCCGGTATGGATTGTAACCGTCAAAGGTGGTTGCGTTGAGAAATTTATGGATCATGCTTTCGATGAACTCCGGATAGGAATGTGCCAGGGCCTCCCAGTTCTGGAAAATGTCCCTCCAGTTCCCTTCGTAGTCGAGGATTTTCGAACCATCCAGCTCGCTTGTGGTATTGATCGAGAACTTGTTCCAGGGTCGGCTGGGATCGCCATGCCTCCGGCTGAACTTCAGGGGCATGTACTCGTAAGCCAGTCTCTTGAAGTTCTTGTCCTCGTCAGTGCGGGCCAACTCTCTCAAGTGACTCAGGGAAAAGATCTCCGGCAGATTCTCAAGGAGTTCCTCTTTCTTCTTGAACACTTTTTTGTTATGCGTTTCAATGTACTTGACAAAATCCCACTTTTCAATTTGATAGCCGTTGTCAAAAATACCTCCGCGCATGATATTGAAAAGCGTATTCGAGAAATGCCGGGTGTTCATCAATCGATCTGCCGAGAGCTGCACTCCATCGGCTGCGGCATTCAATTCAAATAGATTCGCTGAACCCTGCTCGATGTCTTGTTGCACGATCTCGGCAAGATCCTTCTTCTTTTTGATCAAACTGGAAATCTCACTTATGTCGACCATCGACTGATTTACCTCAGCGACCAGCATCCAGGTTTTTTCAGCTTCGGGCTCAAGGTTGAGCGTTGAACTCACAAAATAGGCGCCTTTTTCAGCTTTGACATCAACCTCCTGTTCGATCTCACCTCCTTTTCTGAATTCATCCAGCTGCAAGGATGACAGAAGGTAGGTCGCGTCCTCCATTCCAATGGACCAAACTGTCGTAGCCTTGAGGGCCTCACTCGGTTCTGCCCGATCCACTATGATAGCGCTCAGCGCAAAAATTCCAATTCCCGTTTTCTCCAGTAATTCACTTTTTTTATACGCATCTACCAGATTGCTCCGGCTGTTTTGCAAATCTGATGGAACGCCATAGGGAAGGATATTCTGAAGACCATCTACCAGGGTCAGCTCGACCGGATCTGAGGAATTGTTGATCAAGGTAGATTTTCTGACAAACCCGAATCGATCACTCGAATTCCACTGATAACGAAAGGTCAGTTTCAGGTCCTCGTTTATTTCTTCAAAAACAACTTTGTTTCCAATACTGTTTTTGTAAAGGTTCCTGTGAATTTTGTAAACGCCCTGATATCGGTTTGAAAAGGGTTCCCAAAGCATGATTCTATCTTGCCGCTTGACCTGGATAATTGTTTTGCTTCCCGTTATTTCAGCAAATTCCGTCAGTTTATCATCCGTGTAGTAGGGAAACAACGCCGACTCCGAGTTCTGCCGGCCTGCTGTGAGACCTCCATTGCTTGAAATAAACATCCAGTGGTTGGAATCGCTCACGATGCTCATGAAAAATGGCCTCATGGCATCACTGTTTGAAATCTTGTAATATTTCTCGTTGTCGAAGTCAATTAATTTTCCTTCGATGGCACCGCTGTCAAAATTCGCCTGTTGGTGGCCGATAAAAACTTCCTTCTTACTCATCTTTATATTCTAACTAATTGACAATCTACTTTTTTAACTCGGATCGTATTTTCAAAATTCGCTTTTCAATTGATCAACAGCTCTTCAACCTCCTCCAAACTTCTTCCTTTGGTTTCAATTACATATTTCATGACGAATAACAGAGAAAGACCCGCCAATATCGCATAGAGCGCAAAGGTCCATGTCGGACCCAAATTGGTTAGTTCCCAGGGGAAGAGTTGTGTAACCGAGTAACTCACCAGGGAGTTGAAAAAACCGACCACAGAAATGGCAATACCCTTGATGTTCCCAGGAAAAATTTCCGAAAGCAATGTCCACATCACGGGCCCCAGGGATATGGCAAAAGCCGCCACATACAACAATATGGCCACCAGAACCAAAGTCGCATTGATGCTGATGAAATTCTTTACCTCATTCCTTTGGAAACTGAACAGCTCATCTTCATCGAGAACATCTTCCGCAGCGCTGAACATTTCCTTTTGAGATTGATAAGAGCTTCCAGACAACTGGGAGAGATGCTCCTTCATGGACTCATTCTCTATCTTATCCAGGTTGGATGCGCTGATGTCATATGTGGCATTGTTAAACGCCATTGCGGCCATGCTCAAAGCTATGGTCATGGCTGCCGTTCCGATGATCAACAAGGGTTTCCTGCCCAGTCGATCGATCAGTCGTATGGCGACCAGGGTGAAGACCAGGTTGGTCAGTCCGACAACGATCGCCTGAAGAAAAGAGCTGTCTGTACTGCCACCCGCCTGTTCAAAAATGGTGGGGGCATAATAGAAAATCGCGTTGATCCCGGTGATCTGCTGAAAAAAAGCGATCCCAACAGCGATGATCATAATGGTTCTCATCCGGCTTTTGAAGAGATCAGAGAAGGTTCCTGCCGCTTCTTTCTTATCCATGCCCTGCCGGATCTCTCTTATCGTGTCTTTTGCATAAGATGCTCCCCCAATGCGAGTAAGAATCCTCTCGGCAGCCTCAATAAGGTTTCTCCTTTGAATGAGCCATCTTGGGCTTCTCGGCACTGCGAATAGAGCCACAAAATACACGAACGCAGGTATGGCTTCCACACCGAGCATCCATCTCCAGCTTTCTCCTTCGATGTCCTTAAGAAAATAGTTCGAAAAGTAGGCAACGGAGATACCGATCACGATGTTCAGTTGATTCAATGAAACCAGGCTGCCCCTGAGTTTCGGGGGTGCCACTTCTGCAATGTAAATCGGAGCGATAAGAATAGCGCCACCGATTCCGATTCCACCAATGATGCGCGCCGTAACAAAGGAGACATACGTGGTAGCAAATGCCGACCAGAGGGCCGATATCGTAAAAAGGATCGCAGTGACAATAAGGACATTTCTTCTTCCAAGTCGATCACTCAGCGGTCCGGCGACAATATTGCCTGCCATTGCACCGAATATCACGCAACCCACGGAAAAACCGAGTTCCCAGTCGGACATTTCAAAGTAGACTCGAATTCCGCTTATTGCTCCTGAAATAACCGCACTGTCGAAGCCGAGCAGAAAACCTCCCAATGCAACTACAAAACTGATAAAAATGGTGTAGCCTCTGTTCATAATGGTTTGGTTTTAGGTGCCCATTTTAAGTGGGACTCGATACTATTTTGAATTCAAAATCTGTTACTGGTATATCCTTACATAATCGATTTCCATAGATGAGCTTGAAAATGACGGATCTATGTCACCT
>CALOEQ010000006.1:0-11419 GCA_942492425.1 uncultured Flavobacteriaceae bacterium | reverse complement strand
ATTCGGAACACTGAGCAAAGCTGAAGTTTCATCTCCCGATTAATTTTGAAGTATTGATTTTGAGGTGTTTCTATTTTAATTCCTTTCTTCTTTAATGATTGGTTGAAACGCTTGTGAAACAATTGAATTAGTGTTTAACTTAAATCGTACAGTCATGAGAAAAAATTTCAATATTGCTGGGAATCTTGACTTTGCTCGTGATCTTCGGCTCTTGTTCGAAAGATGCCCTGGATCTTGATGAATCAAAGCTCGATGACAAGAAGAGCAAATTGCAGGACAGGAGTTCGTGGCCGAGTCACTTACTCCGAACTCCATGGAAAACTCGGACTTCCGACAAATGCAGATTTATGCGCGGCCTGGTTCTGAGAAGCACGGTACCAAATCGTATCCCGTGATCTATCTTCTTCAAGAGCTTCTCATTAGGTGAAAAGTCTTATCTGTGGCCCAAACTTTATGAACCATGGATCGGTGATCCCATGCCGTTTTTCGCAGCACCTGATTTTCCTGAAGAGGGATTCAGAGATTGGATGGATGGTCTGATTGAATCTGGTCAGGTGCAACCACTGATAATCGTTATGCCTGACGCTGATAATAACTTGTATGGATGGTCATTATTTACGAATTCCGTGCTCAATGGCGGGTTCGAAGACTATATCGTCAATGATCTGGTGAACTACATGGATGCCAATTACAGGACAATTGCCTCTGCCGAAGGACGTGCTCTTGTTGGGACCTCACAGGGGGGATATGGTGCCATGAAACTGGGTATTCTCCATCCGGATAAGTTTTCTGTTGTAGCAAGTCATACGGGTTTGCTATATCTCGATGGAGTGCTTTCCATGGGTGACATGCTGGTTGGAGAGAACCCTGACGGATTCAACGGCCCCGATCCTACAAAGTTTTTGACTACTGCGCTCTACGCATTCAGTTCAGCCTGGTCCCCCAATCTTAACAACCCGCCTTGGATGGTTGATCTGCCGATTGATGACACCGGTAATATCAAACCGGAAATTCGGAACCTCTGGCTTGAGCATGATGTATTCACGATGATCAAAGAGCCTGTATATCTGGCGAATATAAAATCGCTGAGAGGAGTGTATTTCGATGCGGGTCTTCAAGATGAATTAGGCATGAATCAAATGGCTGATGCTTTCCCACGCTCAATTGAGTGGCTTTATGGAGTTACCCATACTTATGAAAACTTTGATGGAGGGCACTTTAGCAAATTGTTCTCCAGGCTGGAAGTTTCCCTGAAGTACTGTTCTGACCGGCTTGAGCTAGATCCTCTGTCTATTGAAATTCAAGTTCTTAAACGAAAAAAGCAGCATACGCTGCTTTTTTTGGTTTTCTGTATTGATTTCATTCCTGAGACAGAGAGTCAAGCTTCTGGCACGCGGGAAATGTTCAATCTTTAAGTTCATGGTAATTTTGATTTCATAGGGTTTAACTATTAATAGACAGAACTATGAAACGAAATTTTATTTTACTAGGATTGATCGCCGCACTGACGCTTCTCGGCTCGTGCGATGATGGCGAAGACCCGCCAGTTCCGATAAGCGAAAGCAGGCTGGACATCAAAGATTGGTGAGTGAGTCGATCACACCCAACTTTATGGAAAACCCCGAACTTCGTAAGGTTCAGATATACATTCCAAAAGGATATGACAATAATGAATCGGAGAATTATTCGGTTATATATCTATTACACGGATTACCCTTTTCTGAGCAAACATTTACAGACCCCGCACTTTGGGAACCTTGGATCGGGGCACCCATGCCATTTGTGTCAGCTCCCGACTTTCCTGCGGAGGGATTCAAGGAATGGGTTGACAGCATGATTGATATGGGTGAGATGGGCCCTGTAATTATTGTAATGCCCAATGCAGAAGCGAATCAATTTGGGTTCAGTATGTATACGAATTCTATTCTGAATGGAGGATTTGAGGATTATATCGTAAATGATCTTGTCAACTTCATTGATGCCAACTACAGGACGAAGGATACAAAAAACGGAAGGGCACTGATCGGAACTTCCCAGGGAGGATACGCAGCCATTAAATTGGGTATGCTTCACCCGGACAAATTCTGTGTGGTAGCAAGTCACACCGGATTGCTCTACATTGAAGGCTTTTTATCGGATCCCGGCGCGATTTTCGCCGAGAATCCAGATGGAAATATTGTTCCCGGACCCGGTAAATTTTTTACCAATGCTGTGTTTGCATTTGGTGCGGCCTGGTCACCCAACCTCAATAACCCTCCCTATATGGTCGATTTACCTATTGATGAATTTGGGGCAATCAGGCCTGATATTGTGGGAAAATGGCTCAGTCAAGATCCTTTCACCATGCTTGACGACCCTCAGAATTTGAATAACATCAGATCTTTGAAGGGTATCTATCTCGATGCCGGATTGCAGGATGAGTTGGGAATGAATGGCATGGCGGACGCATTCTCAACGAAACTTACAGCTTTCGGGGTTGCCCATACGTACGAGAACTTCCAGGGAACTCATTTCGGCAATATATTCTCGAGGCTTGAAGTATCTATTCCGTTTTGCTCCGAAATTATGGATTGAGACAACACAAGGTCTATCAGATTCTAAAAAAAAGCAGCCATTAGCTGCTTTTTTTGATTCTCAGGATCGGGGCTGAACCCATTTTCAAGATCATTTTTTAGGTCAAACGAGGCTTCTGAACAATCCGGATAATAAGGGAAACAATAAAGATAAGGAAGCCGTAGAGGGTGGTGATCGTGCTTACCTTGAGTCCACCGGCCAGCATTGCAGGACTGATGTCTGGGGCTTGCTCCATGGCACTGAAAGCCGTGTAAAGCCCGATGATCTGTCCCAGTATTCCAAAGGTGAGAGCGAGTATGCCCAATTCCTTCACCCACTGGGGCCATTTCCAGGCGCTGACCAGAACGGCGACCAAAAGAAGGGTCAGAATGCTCATGAAAAGAGGTCCGCCCATGTAAAAGATTTCTAACATAATAGTTGAGTTTAAATACCTGACTAAATTACGCTAAACGTGCAGAATGGGTCGATGTCAAATCCATGTCTGGGGTTGTCAAATCCCGAATTTAAGACGCGAAAGGCTTAATGACGCCCGAATTAGATTCGGAATAAGTATTTTTGGGCATGCAACTGAAACATCTCTACAGGATTCTTTACTGGTTTGGTTTTACACTCCTGATTGCGTTTTTGTTCAAGTCCTCTTTTCATAGGTTTTGGCAGGCCTGGATCACGGCAATCATGCTCCTTCCATCGGTAGTGGTGGTTAAGTACGGTCTCGAACAGGCCCAAAAAGAGAAACGGTCCTTCAGCAAAGGAGTTTTGTTGTTTTTCTATGGAATCCTGTGCCTTTACCTAAGTTATATGGCCATCCTGGCGGCCTACTGGTATTTTCTGGAGATGGACTCAGAGGCCTTCAACTTTATGATTGTCAACCCGGTTTTTATCTGGATTTCCATCGGATTCTTTGTGTTTTTGGAGAGAGTGATCTTCAAAGAGAAAGATGAGCCGGAGTCCGAGACGGTCACGATCTTCAGTGAAAGGAAGAAAACGGTCCTGAATATCGATCAGATCACTTTTGTGGAAAGCCGGGGAGATTTTACAGTGGCACACCTGGACAGTGGTGAATCTTTTAAGAACAGCGTGAAAATCTCGCAATGGGAGCAGCGTTTGCCAGAATTTTTGAGAATTCATCGCTCCTTCCTGGTCAACCCACAGAGAGCCACACTTCACGGATCAAAGGTTCGCGTAGGAAGCGATGAGGATTTACCGGTGTCCCGTGGATACAAAACCAGGGTCGAAGCCTTTTTTCTCGGTTGAAGAAGTTTTGTATCTTCCTGCTTCAAACGACCACCTCATGAAGCACATTTTCACACTCTTTTTTTTACTCTCCGCCTTTTTGACTCACGGACAGAACAAGGCCCTGGTCGGAGGGACCCTGATCGACGGATTTGGCAATGATCCCATCCGCAACAGCGTAATTCTGATCGAGGGAGACAAGATAACCAAGGTTGGAACCACCACCACCCTGAAGGTGCCTGAAGGTTTCGAAGTGATCAGTACAGAAGGAATGAGTGTTCTTCCCGGCCTTTGGGACATGCATGTGCACCTGATGATCAACGGCCATTCGGACTACGGATACTGGGACAAAACCTACCCGCCTTTGTTTGAGAAAGTCATCATGCCGTCTTCAGCCCACCAATTGCTTATGGCCGGGGTGACCAGCGCCCGTGATCTCGGAGCGCCCCTTGAGGCCAGCATCAACGTTCGCGATGCGATCAACCAGGGAAAAATTCCGGGTCCGACCATGTATATGAGTGGTCCGTTCATTCAGAAAAAGCCCTATCCGGGTACTGAAGATTTCCGTTGGGGGGTCAACGGGGCCAAGGATGCACGCGAAAAGGTGAAGAAGCTGGCAAAAGCCGGCGTAGACTGTATCAAGCTGGTCGATCAGGATCAAATGACATTCGAAGAGCTCGCAGCTGTGGTTGACGAGGCCCATAAAAATAATTTGAAGGTCGTGGCTCACTCTCACAGGCCCGAAGAGATACGTCTTGGACTGAAAGCGGGCGTGGACAACTTTGAGCATACCGGACTCTCCTCGGCTCCGAAGTATCCTGAGGATATCATTGCAATGATTGCCGAGCGAACCGGGCAGATGAATCTCGGCCCGCTTTTTTGGACCCCGACGATTGAAGGACTTTACAACTACGACTATGTGGTGGGCAACCCGGAGATGCTCGACAATGATTCCTGGCATCTCGGCCTTCCGGACTCGGTGATAACGGATATCAAACAATCCATACAGCATCCCGGACAGCTTCCGTATTTTCAACTCACACCCAGTCGCAAACCCACGCTCAAGACCAAGTTCTCACAACTCCGAGAAGCGGGGGTAGTCATGCTCATAGGCACAGATAGCGGCATCCCGATGAAGTTTCATTCCCAGAGCACCTGGAACGAATTGGATATCTGGGTGCGTGTCATGGGGGTAAAACCCCTGGAAGCGATAAAATCGGCAACCTACTGGCCCTCAGTTTTTATGGGTGTGGACGATCAGGTGGGAACCATAACGCCGGGTAAAAAAGCGGATATCATTGCGGTAAAAGGTGATGTGTTGAGATACATCTCGTTGCTACAGGATGTGGATATGGTGGTGAAAAATGGCAAGATTGTGAAAAAAAGTTTGGGAGACCAGTAACGAAAGAGGAAAACTATGAGAAAGCAAATGTTCCCTGTAGTAAGATGGATGTTGTTCATTTTAATTTTATGGACATGTCCGGTTCTGGCTCAAACGGAAGCCTCGGAGCAGGCGGTGGATACAGCCGCGGCAGAGGCCCCCAAAGCAATTCCGACCCAGGATCTGATCCAGAAGATTGAAGAGGCCGTCCAGGAGACCAAAGTCATAGGGAGAAAGATCGAGGTCAATGATGACGTGGTGCGTTTGGATACGCTCTTCCCTGAATACGTAAAATTTCTTCAGCAGCAACTGAAACTGACCGACAACTTTATCAAGTCGAATCCGAACAGGCAGAAAATAAACAACCAGATTAAGAAGTGGAATGGATTCAATGAACACCTGACTCAATGGGAATCCCAGTTGAACGAGTATGAAGAGCGGAACATAAAGCTTCTGGAAAGAATTCATATCAGTGAGCAGATTTGGAAACTCACCTATGAAAAGATTCGGGATCAGAATATTCCTAAAGAAGTTGCCAGAAGGGTCAAGGAAACCTACGATGAGATCAGTGGTTTGAATAAGCAGATCGTCAGTAAAAACAACGACTACCTCATTCTGGAATCCAGAATAAACAAGCAGAAGGTCGACATAGCGGCTGCTGTCGAACAGCTTGAAAAACTTAAAGAATCTGAGATTTACGGTTTGTTCTATCTCAGGCACGAACCTCTTTGGAAATCGGATTTCAGTGATCTTTCAAAGCAATCTGATCAAGCTGAAAGAGGAACCGAGTTTGATCAGAACATTACCGAATCGATCAAGTATGCGAAATACAATTCCTCCAGAATATTCCGGTATTTGTTTTATGTGGCCCTTTTTGTATTTCTCATTCGTTGGATCAGAGGGATCTTTAAGAAGTACCCTTACGATGACCCCGATAAAAATCTAATCAAGGCCAGGGACACCATGGTCAAGCAGTCCATGCAAGTCATCATTTTCACATCCCTTCTGGGACTGACCTATTTCTTGGAAAACAGGCCCACTCTTCTGAACGACATTCTGCACCTGTTGATCCTTCTGGCCTCGATTCCGCTTGTCCGACCCTTTATGAGGGATTCTTTTAAGAACATCCTTTATTTCGTGATTCTGATTTTTATAATGGACACGGTGAAGACCTATATTTGGTTTAGTTCCCTTCAATACAGGCTCTATTTGATGTCAGAGGCGGTTCTTGTCATCCTTCTCCTGTATTGGTATGGCTTTCGGAATATGAGGGCTCTCAATTTCAAGGAACATTTTTTTGGGGCCCTGTTGCTCGGCCTGGCACCTCTTTTTCAATTGATTGCATTGATTTCCATTGTGTCCAATGTGTTGGGGTACACCAATTTAACGGATTTGACGCTCAAGATATCTACAAAGACGGGGGTTTACGCTGTCATCTCCTATGCGCTGTTTTTGGTACTGGGTGGAATAAGCATTGGGATCATCCACAACCATTATGAGTCGAGGGAGATGGGTGATTCTCCTCGGAAGAAGGTCATCGAACGGAAGTCCATTAATATAAATCGCTTTATCGTAGTTGTTTTCTGGTTTATGATATTCTTGTCAATTATTGACATGCTTACTCCTTTGAACCTGTATCTGATCGATATCATGACGGAACCCTATGTATTTGGCAGCATAACGATTACTGTGGGTGACATACTTACCTTTTTGTTGATCCTGACGATTTCGTTCATGGTCACCTCCATGGTTTCCTTCTTCATTGACAGCGGGCAATTCAAGTCCAGGTATATAAAGCTTCCAAAAGGAATTCCAGCGGCCATTTCCCTGGTCATTCGCTATTTCATAATAGCCACCGGAATCATTCTGGCTCTTTCCTCACTTGGGGTGGATCTGAGCAAGTTCAACCTCATGGCAGGAGCCCTGGGTCTGGGTATCGGTTTTGGTCTGCAAAATGTGATCTCCAATTTCGTCTCGGGACTCATACTCGTATTCGAGCGACCGATCCTTGTCGGCGACACTGTAGAGGTGAACAATCTGATGGGAACCGTCAAGCGCATTGGCGTGCGGTCCTCGAATATCAGCACGTTTGATGGGGCTGAGGTAGTGGTACCCAATTCAAATCTCATTTCAAACGACCTGATCAACTGGACGCTTTCCAGCAATCTCAAGCGCAATGAGATCCTGATTGGGGTGGCCTACGGTACCGATCTCAATCTGGTTCTGAAGATTTTGAGAGATACTGTCGATTCTCATGAAGACGTGCTCAAGGATCCGAAGCCACAAGCTTTATTCAGTGATTTTGGTGACAGCTCGCTTAACTTCAGGCTTAGGTTCTGGGTTCCTTTTGAACTTGGTTTGACATCGAAAAGTGATGTGTCGGTGGCTTTGTACAATGCATTTGCGGAACACGGAATCGAGATTCCGTTTCCGCAACGTGATATTCACATTAAAACGATTCCGCCGGAGCCCGGGGAAGACGGAAATGTCAATCCTGATGACAAGCTTAGTCCTCCAGCGTGACGGATTCAAAATAACCGGCCGTTTCCATAATCGAAGAGAATACGGAGGCGGTTATCAGCTGCAGATGAGGTTCAATTGAATTGTTGATCCAGATGAATTTTTTGTAGGAAAAGCTGCCCCCGGAATAATATTGCATGGAACCCAGGATCAGCCCCTCCTGCATCAAAGTGATGCCTTTCGGAGCAGTGAATTCCGACTTGCCCAGGGGATCTCCAACAACCGAATAGATCTCTATGTCTTCATCTCCATTGGTGAGCACCATGTCACTGAGAGACATGGTTCCGGTTCCGGTGGGTTCTTTCATGATCAGCACCCAGAGCTCTTCAGGTTTGAGATTTGTAGCCATGTAAACGGAGACATCTCTCAAACTGTCTTTTCTCATATCCACAGATGCCTCAACATAGGCCGTGTCTGTTTTTCTGGGGATGACATCCAGGGCGAATTTCAGTTGTGTGGACTGGTCAGTTGAAGGTCCGATCAAACGGGTCTGATCCGTAGAGACCTCGGCGCCTCTTCGGTTTTCAGTCGTGTAGGGCCCAAACTTCACCTTTGGAGGTTTTTTGCCGTTGATCATACCGATTTTGATCAACCATTTTTCGCTGTTTTGTCGAAGAGACTCCGAAATTGGGATGTCCTTGTCTTCCTGACCGAAAGCCAATGCGCCGCTGAAGAAAAGGGCAGTGCAAATTAATGCCTGGCGTACGCTGATTTTCATAGAATTCTGCTTTCCTTTTTATATTCGATGCCTCTCTCCTTCAGGTAATCGAGAATATAGAGGCAGCAGGCTTCATTCTTCCCTACGAGTTCAGGAGGGAAAACTCCCTTTTCCTTGAAGAGTCCTTTGAGAAACATGTTGGCAGCTGCGGTAGCTGTGTATCCCGTGGTCCTTGACATGGATGAAGTCTGTGTTGCAGTGCAGTATTCGTCATGGAGGTTGTAAACGATCTCTTCACGCTGGCCCTGATCATTTTCTCCTGTGATCGTGATTCGCATGACCGTCAACTCTTCTTCGTGTTTTCCCAGTTTCCATTCATCGATAAGAACCTTGCTGGTAAAATCCAGGGGCCGGATCTTCTTCCCGTCGAGATCAATCTCCTCTTCGCTGAAGAATCCACTTTCTTTCAGGGCCAGGATGTATTCGATGTGACCCGGGTATCTCAAGGTCTTCTCCTTCATGTTAGGAATATGCGGCATGGTTTGAATAATTGATCTCAGGCCATCGGTGTTGAACGATTCCAGGGTGCCCACCTTGTCGAACTCAATGTACTCGCTGTCGGTGAGTGGCTCTCTGACGACCTCAACCCCGTTTTCGACATATCGCGCCGGCCGGGTGTACTCTTCAATGACGTCAATCGGCGAGAAGGGCGCCTTGTAGCAGAAAGGCCATTTTTTGACCTTGGGAAGTCCTCCCACCAGGCATTCGAAGCTCTCGATCTTCATTTTTTCATTGTGATAGCCCAGGAGGATATTATCCATTCCCGGTGCCACCCCACAGTCAACGATTGCAGTAACACCATTTTCTTTGGCCAGGCCGTCCAGTTCCAGTGAATTTTCCGAAAAAAACGAAATGTCAACCACATTTTTTTTAGACGTAATGATGGTTTTCAGGGTCTCGAATCCCAGAAAGCCCGGAACCGCGCAGATGACCAGGTCGAAGGGACCAATCGTCTTTGCGAGGGCCTTCTTATCGCAGACATCCAATTTTTGTACGGAAAGCTCCGGACATTTTGCCTGTACTTCTTTCAGGGAATTCTCATTGAGATCTGTCAGGGTTACCTGGTGATTTTTCGCCATGTCAATGGCCATGGCACTGCCGACCATTCCGGCTCCGATTACAATTACGTTGCTCATTTTCTTAATGTGGGATGAATTGACTGTGAGTCACTAGAACAAAGATGGGGAAACTATTCGGTTTTTTCAAACACCTTCATCCGGCCATTGTTCTGTGAAGCCAGAATAAATTGTCTTCCATTTTGGTCCTTGAGCGTGATCAAATCATTCGATTGCTCTGGCACATAGAAGCCCGAATCCCTGCTCGGAACCCATTTCAAACCGTCCGGTCCGCCCTTGAGAAATCCACCTGTAAACGCGTCAAGACGACCATAGTTGGATTCGGATGAAAAATCGTTCCCAACCAACAAGGCATCTAAAAAGCCATCCTTGTCATAATCATCGACCAGGATGTCATTCACCGGCGCGACCTGGCAGGCCCTGGGCAAAGGAGTGAGCCTGTAAGGTGCCATTGCCCAGGTTCTCAGCGTAGCTGTTTGCAAAGGTCGTCACTTTCAGGGTCTGTTTTTCCAGATTTTGAATTTCGAGCAGGGCCTCGTACTCCATGTCGGCAAATTGCTCGTAGGTCACCAGCAGTATCTTGCTGTTGGGAAACTGCTTCTCGATGTCATCCCGGGTGTGAACCGGAAGAATCTTCATCTCGCCCCTGTCATCAAAGTATTGGCCCAGCACAGGATCCGGGCTCCCGTTATTGTTGTAGTCGCCTTTGTAAACATAGAGCGGCCGCTCGTTCGAGGCTTTCAAATAGCTGTTCAGGCCCCGGTTGCCGAGTATGAAATCCGTGTCACCGTCCTGGTCGAAGTCTCCCGCAGCTATATCGTTCCACCACCCCTCGGTACCGATTTCCTTCATTTCCTGGTTTACCCAGCGCATCGGCATTTCTGTCAGTTGTCCTTCTGTGTTCTTGAAGGTCCGTATCGACATGAATTCTCCAACGGCGATCAGGTCCTCCCAACCGTCTCCATCGAGGTCCTCCCACAAGGCGTCTGATACCATGCCCAGGGAGTCGATTGCCTTGAACTCTCCCAGTCGGAAGTTGCCTCCTTCATTGATCAGGACGCTGCTTTTTGGGGTCATAGGGTATTTCCTGGGAACGATTCGGCTACCGACAAAGAGATCGATGTCCCCATCGTGATCGATGTCTAGCGGAGCGATGCAACCCGTGCTTTCCCGCAGCTCGGGCAAAGCTGAAGGATCGTGACTGAAATTTCCATTCCCGTCATTCCGATACAGGCGATCGGCATAAAAAGGGGAGTTCGTATCGAAAAGATTGCCTCCGCTCGCGACGTACAGGTCCATGTCCTGGTCATTGTCGGCGTCGAAGAAGATGGCTCCTGTCTCTACGTTGATCGAATCCAGGGTTTGCACCGGATGATAGATTCCCGAATCGTCCTGGGCCCAAATCTTGCCAGGTGTGTTGAGGTCCCCGCCGATGTATATTTCTTCTCCCGGTGTTCCGTTCACATTGGCCGTGGCAAGAGCAGGTCCTTTTTGAGAGTATTGCTTGACCAGGAGGGGTTGGTTGATATATTCGTTAACCGGCGACTGGAAATGAGTAAAACCGATGATTTCCCGGTTTTCACGGAAAGAGGTTTTCAACTGACCGCCTGCGACCGATTCAACAGCAGATGATTTTTCAATCTCGATCACCTGATCCGCATCCAGGTCAGTCAGTTTTGAAACTTTACCGTCGGGCCACACCACGCGCAGCGAATCCACTTTTTTTCCGGTAAGCCCGAAGTGCAGAACCGGTTCGACCGAGGATAGATAGCCCCGAATCACGGACTGAAACTGGAACTGGGCCATGCCCTCCGACCAGAGAGTGACTTTCGCCCCGATCGCATCCCGGTTCAAGGGTTGTCCTTTTAGCTTGATTCTGAGATAATGGTTTTCGAGCTTTTTCGAGGCGTGGTTCTC
>CALOEQ010000005.1:0-11197 GCA_942492425.1 uncultured Flavobacteriaceae bacterium | reverse complement strand
TGAAACTACATGTCACAACCTCTTCCGTCTGTGGAAGGGGCAGAAGGTCGTGAACATTATGTCCTCCACCTGTCAGCATAAATGGTCTGTAATCAGAGCGGGCTCAATGCGAGAAATAAGATCTTTTAACTTACGCAGATACCCGTAATTCAACGCGTCTGTGGAACCAATCGACAATGAAACGCCGTGCAAATAGGTGGATAATTCTGCTCGAACTTCCTCAACACCCAGACAGGTCGGCCTTCAGAGTCAAGTGATTTTCTGTTACGGCTTCAAACCAATCCACCTGGGGACGGTGTTCCAAAACGTAAGAAAATGGGGAGACCGAAGCAACCCACTTCCCAATTGTGGCCAAGCCGACGCCATCTACTTTTTCTTGGCCTTGTCAGTCATGGCAACTGGTTTTAGACTCCCGCCCTCTTTTAAACGGGCTTACCCTTATCCTTTTCAATAGCATCCTTGGCCCTTACATGCATTCAAACCTGCACCAGCCGCCCTTTTACGCCACAGGCGCCTGTGCCCTTACATTTGTTGGCATAACATTTATCCGCCCGCCGCAAAAGCGACTTGAACCGGTTGTAGCTCTCAACTGCGCCTTGAGCTGTGGCTGCGTGAAGGATCATCTGCTTGTTATTCATTGAAGTCTCTTAACTTGAGAATTAGCTTCATGAGGGACATTTCGTAGAAGGATGATGTAAGTTACATTTTTACGTGATTTAGATCAGGAAATTGGTTTTGTAGCTACTCGAGCTGGGCGAAACTTTTCAGCCTCCAGCCCCTGAGATATCGCCCGTTCAGAATCAATGCCCGCAATGCGTTCAAAAATGGAGCTTGTTCATCTCCATCCAAGTCGCCTTCTGCGAGCCGTGAAAGCTGCCGCAGTGGCCGTGCCGAAGCCTCCGCCGAGTAGCGGAAGCAGACCGGAGAATCTGTGCTGAATTTTAATTCGACCCATCATCAGCTGACCAATTGCCTTGGGTCTTAACGTTGGCTGGAACCACCGTCACGGTTCAGGTCCAGCCGCAACAAATTGGGCCGAAGATCGATTCCCGAAACGATCCACATGGTCAACGTCATAGTACGCAATTTTCACCATCGTAAATTTTCCCAAGATTCGTAACCGCCCGTACGTTCGAGCTCTGCGCATGTATTTTTGAAAAGCGGGGATGGCCACGGCGATAAAATACCGATGATGGCGACAATCATCAACTCGATGGGCTTTCCACCCCGTACTTTCGGCGTTCGAAGCATTTGCTTTTCCCTTTACATTCGCTCGGACGCTGGTATATCCATCCGCCCTGTTTTCCGTGCGCTAAGCTCAGCTGGATAGAGCGCCAGACTACGAATCTGGAGGTCGGGTGTTCGAATCACCCGGGGCGCGCCATTAACCCAGCCCTTTGAATAGTTAACCTCATGATGACTGAGAAAACCAGCATTTCTGACTTAAGTGACTCATATTACATGGAATCGCCTTGGATTGCGCCAGAAAAGCGGCCCAAAATCAAAAGTCCCGTGGGGGCTATTTTAGTGATGAATGGAGGAATCTATTCAGCCGATGAAACGCCCCGAGAAAATTCTCAAGGACCCCACAAGTCATGCAGAAATGTTGGCCATTCGCCATGCTTCCGAACGAACGGAAATTGGCGGCTCACGAACGCCACATTGTACGTAACCACCGAACCCTGCCTCCTGTGCACGGGCGCCCTTTGTTGGCCCGAATTGATAAAAGTCGTCTTTGGATGTAGAAACCCCAAAGGAGGCGCTCTTATGCTATTTCTGAGTCCGAAGAAAAACTTCGCCTCAACCATTCCCCAGAAATCACAGGTGGCGTCCGAGAACTGGAATGCGCCAAGCTGTTAAAGGATTTTAAAGAACGCCGAATCCATAAACAAGCCAGACCCCACACCAGCGTAAATAATTATTATTCGGCTTCGCTCAAGGGGGAGCAACACATCACATTTGTAGGACTTTTTCTGCGGAGAGTGAATTCGGGAATTCGGGTTCAGTCGACTGGTGGGATGGACCTGCCCTGGCAAATTGCCTCGGCGTCGTAATGCGCCATAATTGTATTTTCGCAAAAACAATTAAAAAGGAGCAGGTCCGATGAAGGAGGTTAGCGTACTGGGAATTGATTTAGCAAAGAGTATTTTTCAATTTTGTGGAGTCGATGAGCACGGAAAGGAAGTGCTTTCCAAGAAGGTTCGGCGAGGAAAGGTCGTTGAAACCGTGGCCAAACTAGCCCCGGATTTGATTGGGTTAGAAGCCTGTCCGGGATCTAATTACTGGGCTCGAACATTTCGAAAGCTTGGATTTGAAGTGAGAATCGTAGCTCCCCAGTTTGTGAAGCCATATGTAAAGTCGCAAAAGAACGATGCGCATGATGCCCAGGCGATTGTGGAGGCCATCCTGCCGACTCCTCATATGCGATTTGTCCTGATCAAGGAAGTCTCTCATCAAGATATTCAGTGCATCCATCGAGTCCGGTCAAGGCTGATCCGAAACCGAACCAAGCTTTCAAATTCAATTCGAGGGCTTTTGGCAGAATATGGTCTTGTGTTTGCCATAAAGATGCCGCCCGGTCAAGAAACAACTGCTCATTTGAAGACGCTGAGAACGAACTCACCGATCGAAGTCGGAGTTTATTTCAAGATCTTCTGCATGAGCTCTATGACCTAGAAGAGCGGATAGCCCTTTATGACCAAAAGATAAGGGGTAGCCATAGAGCACAAAGACGTTTGTGATCGTCTACAGGAAGTGCCAGGCGTGGGGATATTGACTGCAACTGCAATACTAGCGTCTGTAAGTGATCCTCATCTATTTAAGAACGGGCGTCATTTAGCGGCTTACTTTGGATTAGTTCCCAGACAAGTGTCGACGGGAGGCAAAACCATTCTTCGAGGGATTAGCAAACATGGAGATCGGCATATTCGAACTCTGTTGATTCATGGGGCCAGAGCTACGATGAGACACTCCAAAAACAAAACGGACAAGCGAAGTCTGTGGATTCAAAGCAAAATCGAAACCAGAGGCGTCAACAAGGCCTGTGTGGCGATCGCAAATAAGAATGCTCGGATTGTTTGGAACATTTTAGCTAAGAACGAGCACTACAGAAAAGCTGCGTAAAACATTTTTCCTACCTAAGGAATGCGAAGAAGAACGTGATGGAAAAAGGGGAAAATTCGGTTCTCTCAGAGCCTGGTCCGGGGACTGGCGTTGATAACGCCGCTTGGCTGGTGAGGCGGGAGAATCGCTCTGCAAAACCCATCAGGGCCCGAAGATCTACAGATCTTCAACTAGAGGCCGAATACATGTCTGCAACTCAATCTTCCTTTTTTCTTCTACACAAACTTCTTTCGCTTGACGGGCAGGTCCATACATGTCCCCCGATTCAAAGTCCGGGAATCGAAATGGGAGATTTTCCTCTAACTTTGATATTTCCAAGAATGGCCTTCGCTACACAAGATTCAACGGGACCCGTAAGACTGAACGTTCCGAGAATATTCCGCATAAACGGAAGTTTTTTAACTACATAGGGATTCCCAAATACAGAAAAAACAACATTGTTTCGTTTGAGATTTCTCTCAAAAAATCGAGCTCATTTGGCGTAAATGCATCCCCCTTTACTGAAATCCCGAAAAACACGGAGACCAGAACCATGTCATACTCTTGCTTATTGCGTGTTTTCTCACGGGCTCTCTTAATGTCCGAACGCCCTAAAATACGAATCTCTTCTATAAACCTTCCGTTTTTTTCAAGTTCTCGATGAAACTCTTTTCCTAACAGATGGTCGCGCAAAAACGGAGGAAGGGGTGGGCGCCCATCGTCTTCTTCAACCGCGGGAATACGAGGCTAAGAATCTTTCCTTGTTTCTTTTTACGAAGAGGAAGGAAATTCCGTCTCTTCTCAAAAATGTGACCGAATCACAGGTCTTCTTTCTCACACGCTCAAGAACTTCTGGATTGGCCAATCGAGTCAAAAGTTGATCGATATTTGCCGTTCTCCTTTTATGAAGATTGAGTTTACTCTTCAGCTTTAGGATTCGTTCGACTGCCTCATCAATGCGCCCCATCGAAATTTCGCCTCGCTCGACAGCTTGTTGAATTATGTTGAAGATAGAATTTGGATCTGACGGAAGAAGGAGAATGTCTACTCCTGCCTGAACCGCCCGAATCACAGCTTTCTTCGTACCAAAATGTTTAGAGATTGCATCCATTGACATGGCATCTGAAATGATGAGTCCGTTGAAACCCATTTGCTTTCGAAGAAGTCCATTTAAAACTTTTCTGGATAATGTAGCCGGATACTCGGGATCGATGCCAGGCAACAAAATATGTGCCGTCATAATCGCGTCCACATCGGCTTTGATCGCTTCCCTAAATGGTTTTAGCTCCACTTTCTCGAGTTGAGAAAGACTTTTCGAATGACCGGCAGCTCTAGGTGAGAATCACTGGACGTGTTTCCGTGCCCTGGAAAATGTTTTGCCGTCGCCACCACAAGTTCTCCCTGAACACCTTTGATGTAGGCCTTTCCAAGCTTCGAAACAAGAGCAGGATTTTTCTCCGTAAGATCTAACGTTGATGACAGGATTCGCAGAATTATCGTTCACATCCACAACAGGTCCCAGGATCATATTGATCCCCAACGCTTTAGCTTCCTTGGCAGTTATTGTGCCTGCATATTCCGCAAACGATGCACTTCTGGAGGCTCCAATCGCCATATTCGTTGGAAATATTGTGGACGACGGAAAGTACCCTGATGAAGCGGTCCTGATAACAACCCTCCATGATCATAAAAGTATTTCGAATTGGAAAGCTGATGGGCCACGCCGTATTCAACATCAGCCGCAATTAAGAGAGGTATGCGTGCCAGTTTCTGAAGTTCGTTTGTGAGTTGCGCCATAGCCACAGGCGAACCTCCATACAGGATCAATCCACCCACGCCCTCGTCAACCACGAAACGGTTTAATCTTGATCGAAATTCACTATTCTCATTCACGAATTGGCCCGAGTATGGAACCATCACCATCTGACCAATCTTTTGCCGAAGCGTGAGATGTTTTGAGGATAATTCGTTTGCGAATGATACATGCGAAGCGACCATCCCAGCGCCAAGAAGAAGATATACTTGAACGTTCTTCCGAAGCATGATGGCCCAAATCATACACGTAGGCAGCGAAAAATCATTGCCATTTAAGCGAGCTACCTACAGAGGCGTGGGCCACGGGGCCTCCAAAGTGGGTCGTCCCGTTTGGTTCTATACTAATGGGTTCGAAACGCATCAACGTATTGGGATTTCCTTTCTCTGAGATGATTTCGAACCTCCCTAAATGTCGTGTTTCTGAACCCAAACCCCCTATGTTCCTATTTCGACCTCTTCGGCATACTGCGCATCGGTTAGATAGCTCTCGTCACTAACCTCGTCATCGCCGCACGCCGCTTCCGCTTGACAAACTTCAGCCTGCTTTCTCCTCGGCCCGCCAATAATCCTCGAGATTTCGATGGATTACATATCTTTCGTAATCCATCTCTTTGGGTGTGTAACTCTTTTTGGACATCGTTGCCTCCATGGATCGTTCCTTTCCTTATCACATCTCCTGGAAGCTTTGCGCAATTGTCTCGGTAGCAGGGTGTCAACACTTTAGATGGGGGCAGTATAACTTGCTCGCCATTGCGGACGACAAAACGGCGCAGAAAGATTTTTTGAAAAAAATTGGCTCGAACTTTTCGGTGTCGCAGCGAACCCTCGAATTTGATTATGATTTTCCGTGGTCGGCCCTGGCCCGAAGGGCCCAAAATGAAACATGGCGGAGAGGAAGGGATTCGAACCCCGGTACGGGGTTAACCGTACACCTGATTTCGAGTCAGGCGCCTTCAACCGGACTCGGCCACCTCTCCGCTCGTGCCAGCTTGTATACACTTTCCTAAAAGGGATGAAAAGGGAGCTTCCCCGAGACGAACAGGGATTTCTCGTGTCGCGTTCATAGTTTCAGTATGCTTTGAGCATGGAACCCTTATCTATAGCAATTCTTCTTTGCGGCGGTGTGGTAGCTGGTTGTTGGATGCTATCGGTTTTTACTCAGGAGTACTCTTGGACGGATCGTGCCTGGTACATCACGCCCATTATCTATGTCGCTGTTTTTGCTCATGATCATGAATGGGATAACGCTCGCTTATATCTCATGTTTGGCTTGGTCCTTCTTTGGGGGGTACGACTTACCCTTAACTATGCGCGAAAAGGGGGTATTGGAAGGGTGGAGAAGATTATCGCTGGGCTGTGCTTCGCTCTCGCATGAGCCCACTCACATATCAAATCTTTCAATTTCTTCTTCATCGCTGGGTTTCAAAACGTACTGCTTCTCTTTCTCGCCGTTCCAGCTTGGGTGGTTTGGTCTCAAGCCTCTAGTCCATTAAATCTTTTGGACTACGCTGCGGCAGGCATGTTCTTGTTTTCTTTTCTGGAGAAGTGATTGCCGACGAGCAACAGTGGAGGTTTCACAAGGAGAAGAAGGGTTTAAAGGAGCAGGGGGAGCAGCCTAAGCATGAGTTTCTGACGACCGGCTTATTTCGATATTCGAGGCATCCCAATTTCTTCTGTGAGCAAAGCATGTGGTGGGTGTTTTACGTATTCTCGTGGCGGCGGGTGCAGCCTGGATCAATGTTTCGATCATCGGTCCCATCGCCTTGACCCTCCTATTCCATGGGTCTACGCGTTTTACCGAGGAGATTTCTGGGAAGAAATATCCGAAATACGCGGAGTATCAGGCGAAAACATCGCGGTTGATTCCTTGGTTTTCTCGTTAGGATGGTTTTTCACGGAAGACATGAGTTTTCTTGGCCGCTTTCGGGGCATGCGAATGATTTAACCAGCCTGATCAGGGCAGGTTAGAGGCAAGGAAATTTTTACGAATCATCTCAATCCGTTTTCGATTTACGCCAAGGTCTGAATACCCCAAGCGCGAGGCGGGAACGTACATGAATGACTTCATCGCCGGGAGCCCAAAAGAATTCCACGTCATCGACAAATGAAAAAGGCGACTGCGAAACTCAAGGTGTAAATAATTTGACGTCTCTTGAATCAACTTTACCCGCGGCAAGCCAAGCAAAAATTCTTTCAGCCGAAGAAGATCTTGCGAGTTTTCATCATTGAGATTTCGAAAGGCTCAATGGCGTGCCTGGAATCTTGGGCCTGGGAGGATACGCAATTGGGGGAATTTGGGCGGGGACGCATGTTCTCCGTCATACGCTCTTTTGCTCCAATGTCGACGCGAATTTTATAGACCAAGCCCAGGCAAAAAGCCGCGCAGGCCACCCTTCCGTATTGATCAGAACAACGCTTTTGGCCTTCATGCGAAGCTATGATACTGAGGTTTTCCATGCCCGTCTTTTTGTCACATTTGGTTACCGGTTGGTTGATGTTAGCTCTGGTCATGGTTCTACTTTGGTTCTGGTCGAGCGAATACGCCACGAAGCAGACGTGGTGGATTTAGGCTGGACCTGGGGGCTTGGTTTTCTGGCCGTCTGGTATGCTTTCTGCGGACAAGGAGATGGAGCGCGTCGTATCGTAATTGCGCTTGTGGTGGGAATTTGGAGTTTGCGTCTGGGTACCTATCTTCTATCCACGCGGGTCCTTAAGCCAGGAGAGGACGCTATGTGGGGTAACGTCAAAAGTGGGGATCCGCCGCCGCCTGGAAATTCTTCATTTTCTTTCAGGCGCAAGCTTTGCTCGCCGTCATACTTTCCTGGCCCTTTTTATTGATTGCCCAGGACCCAACTCCTTGGCCGGGGTGGGATGGATGGACTTGCCTTGTCGCTGTGGGGGGTGGCGATGGTGGGAGAGACGATCGCGGATCGACAGCTTCATCATTTCAAAAGCCAGCCGGAAAATTCTTCTAACGTCTGTCAGGTGGGTTTGTGGAGATACTCTCGCCATCCCAACTACTTTTCGAATGGATCTACTGGTGGACGTTTGTTTTCATGGCGTGGTCCACCGCGTATGGCTGGAGCTCTCTGTTGAGTCCGGCCTTGATTCTCTTTTCGATTTTTAAAATTACGGGGATTCCGCCGGCGGAAGATCGGGCCTTGGCCAAACGAGGAGAAGCCTATCGCCAATATCAGCGGAAGACCTCCGTCTTTGTGCCGTGGTTTCCTCGCCAAGAAAAGGAGTGAGCATGCAAGTGTTGATGAATGCGGCCGAGCGAGGTTGGTTACCGGATCCCATTCTTCGTCGTGGGATTCGGCATTTATGCGCGAAGCGCCTTAAAAACCCATCCCTCATTGAAGGCCATGGAATCCAATTTAAGACAAAGCCCCATTGCGCTTGACCCTAAGAAGGCCAATGAGCAACATTATGAAGTTCCGGCGGAGTTCTTTCAAAGGGTCTTGGGCAAGCATCTCAAATACAGCTCTTGCCTTTGGTCTAAGGAGACTCAGACTCTTGATCAAGCGGAAGCCCATATGTTGAATCGTTATGTGGAGCGTTCCGGCATGACCGACGGCATGAATGTCCTGGATCTAGGTTGTGGTTGGGGCTCCTTAAGTCTGTATTTGGCGCAGCGTTTTCCCCATTCGTCGATCACCTCGGTTTCCAACTCTCATTCTCAGCGTGAATTCCATTGAAGGCCAAGCCCAAGCAAGAAATCTCGCCAACCTTCAGGTCATCACTTGTGACGTGAACGAACTATCCCTAGATCAATCCTTTGATCGAATTTTTTCCATCGAAATGTTTGAGCACTTACGCAACTATGCCTCGATCTTCAATCGGGTTGCTTCCTGGATGAAGCCGCAAGCCAAATTTTTTGTGCATGTGTTTTGTCATCAAACCTTTTGTTATTTTTTTGAAACCGAAGGTTCGGACAATTGGATGGGACGAAATTTCTTTACCCATGGCATCATGCCCTCCTTGGATTTATTGCCGCGCTTTTCAACTCCATTAGTGACGGAATCACGTGAATATGTGAGTGGGACTCATTACGCGCGAACCGCCGAAGCCTGGCACTCGCGCATGCTGGAGCAGCGCACGGAAATCATTTCTCTCTTTGAACGTATTTATGGCGTGGGCCAGGGAAAAATCTGGTTTCATCGATGGAGAATTTTCTTTCTCGCATGTGCCGAGCTTTTTGCCTACGACCAAGGAAACCAGTGGGGGCTGGGGCACTATCTCTTTTGCGCCCCAAAGCCGAACTCGAAATGAAGCCCATGCGTCGACTCGCCGTCATCGGAGGAGGGGTAGCCGGGATTACGGCTGCCGAGCTGTTGCAAGAGAAGTTTGAGGTTACGCTCTATGAGGCCCAGAATTATTTGGGAGGGCATACGCATACCGTGGTCATTCCGGATGGGCCCGATGCGGGAACGCCCGTGGATACCGGGTTCATCGTTCTGAATGATCAAACTTACCCAACGCTTCACCGTATGCTGAAACGATGGGAGGTTGAGGTGCGGTGGAGCGATATGTCCTTTGGATTTTTCTCCGAAGAAACTCACTTGGCCTATGCGGGAACCACCCTAAATGGACTTTTTTGCCCAGCGAGGGAATGTATGGAAACCTTCCTTTTGGCGTTTTTTGCGGAACATTCGCACATTCAGTGTAAAGGGGGTTCAAGCTCTCGAGAATCCAAAGAATTTGGGTTCGCTTACGCTGGATGAATTTCTCGCTCGTGAAAACTTAAGTGGATGGGTCAAAGAAGCGTATGTGATTCCGATGGCGGCCGCGATTTGGTCCACGCCAAGTCTAAAAGTAGGTCTTCATCCTGCCGTATCAATTTTACGGTTCTTTAAGAATCACGGACTTTTGTCCTTACGAAATCGTCCGCGTTGGCAAACCGTGGTGGGCGGGAGTCATACCTACGTAGAGGCCTTTCGAAAAACTTTCGAGGGGTCGTCCGCTTGGCCATGCCGATCAAACGAGTGGAGCGAACCTCCGATGGGGTTCGCCTTCATACGCAAGCGCAGGAGGTCGAGGAGTTTGATGGCGTGGTGATCGCCACGCATGCGGATCAAGTTTTGCCTCTTTTGGCGAGCCCGACTTTGGCCGAGAAAACGTTTGGAGCCTGGATCTATATGGGAAATCGGACCGTATTGCATACGGATGAGACCATGCTCCCGCCCAATCGTCGGGCCTGGGCTTCGTGGAACTATCGACAAGAAATGGGTGATCGAGCAAGCATGTCTTTAACCTATGACATGAATCGATTGCAGGGTCTGCGTACGCAAAAGCATTAGCCAGGTATCTCTCAATCCTTCTCGCGAGATTGCCGAAACCCATCGCATCGCCGAAATGACCTACGCGCATCCGATCTATACCACGGAAAGCTTAGCTTCTCAGGCCAACTTGCGCCAACTGAATGGTCCGAATCAAACTTGGTTTGTGGCAGTTATCACGGATATGGATTTCACGAGGATGCCGTGCGTTCCGGGGTGCTGGTGGCGGCTGATCTGGGAGTAAACCTGTGAAAAGCAAAATCTTTCGAGGCCATGTCCATCATCAACGGGTGGAAGAAAAAGCTCATGGGTTTACCTATCCGGTCTATTTCTATTCGTTTGATTTGGATGAGCTTGAAACCTTGGATCAACAGTTTTGGTGGTTTGGTTATAATCGCATACGGCCCGTGTCTCTATATGATCGAGACTACTTAACCGAGGGAGATGAATCGATTAAAGATAAGTTGCTTCGAGTCATGCGGGAGCAAGGGGTTGAGGAAATGCCCCTTCGCATTGAGCTCATTACGAGCCCTCGGTTTTTTAACTACGTCTTCAATCCCGTTAGTTTTTTCTACGCCTATAATCAGCAGGGCGAACTGGCCTGGGTGGTGGCCGAGGTGAACAATACGTTTTCGGAGAGGCACTTATATGTTCTGACCCAAGCCACAAGAAAAACCGAGGCCAGAATCTCTCGCTTTGTCGTGGACAAGGCGTTTCATGTTTCTCCCTTTTTCGACATGAAAGGAAAATATGATTTTCACTTTTCCCCCAACGAGGAAACCCTGGACATTCGATTAAACGTGGTCAAGCAGGGAAAGGCCGCCTTTTTAGCCCGCATGCAAGGTGAAGCTAAACCACTGACGACGGCGAATGTTGGGCGAACCATCGTGCGCTTTCCCCTCACGGCGGTTTTGACCATGCCCCGCATTCTTTGGCAGGCGTTTGTTTTGCATTACCTAAAGAAACTTCGCGTCTTCACCAAACCTCATCCAAGGTCTTTA
>CALOEQ010000004.1:0-268577 GCA_942492425.1 uncultured Flavobacteriaceae bacterium | reverse complement strand
GTGGAGAACAGCTTGTTTATGGTCTGCCCCTGTGACGGAGCCGAATTCAACCTTCTCAACGGAGCTCCCCTGACCGAAGGAGTGAATTTTGCGGCAAAGCAATACAGCGTTCTGGTTACCGGACCCAATACGCTTCAAATCTCGAATTTTTAAACTTTAACTGGCTCGCGTGAAAGATTATTTTCATCTAATTTCGGACTTAGGGTCCACGGTGGAGGTCACTTGGGTCGGATGCTCCTGGCCGAAACGCAGAAATACGATATTTTTACGGTGGATCCTGGACGGATCCGCGGATGCCCCTGCGCCCAGATCTGCAATGAATTTCACCAGGGCAGCCCTATGGATTACGACACGGTGTACAAGTTTGGCAAGTCGGTCGACGTGCTGACCATTGAAATCGAGCACGTGAACATCGAGGCTTTGAAGCAACTCGATGCCGAAGGACTCAAGATCTTTCCGCAGCCCTCGATCCTTGGAGATCATCCAGCACAAAGGTCGTCAGAAGGATTTCTTTGCCTCTTTTACCTGCTGCCAACAGCTCCCTATCACCGTTTTAAAAGAAGCTCCGACGTCAAGGCCTGGATCGGAGTCGTGAAAGGAGACTCGCGCGATTTTCCGTTTGTCTGGAAATCGGCCCAGTTTGGCTATGACGGAACCGGGGTCAAGATCGTTCGCTCCCTGGCGGATCTCGAAGGCCTACCCGAGGTGGACTGCCTGGTCGAAGAAATGATTCCGTTCAAGAACGAGCTGGCCGTGATCGTGGCCTGGAACGAATCGGGTGAGACCCGAACCTACCCCGTGGTCGAAATGGAGGTTCCACCCGACAGCCAACCAGGTCGAGTTTGTTATTTGCCCGGCGCGGATCGAGGACACAGTTGCTTCAGAAAGCCCGCGAAATTGCTCTACGGTCGCCGATTGCTTCGGCATTGTCGGACTACTAGCCGTCGAGATGTTCCAAACCCAGGACGACCAGATCCTGGTCAACGAGGTCGCCCCCCGAACCCACAACAGCGGCCATTACAGCATCGAGGCCTCGTACACCAGACCAATTCGAGCAGCATATGCGCTCTGTCCTAAACATGCTCCTGGGCTGCACCGACGCAAAGTCACCGGCATCATGGTCAATTTGGTGGGCGCCGAAGGTTATTCGGGTCGATGTCGTTTACGAGGGCATGGAGGACATCCTGCACATCGATGGAGTCGCGCCCCACATCTACGGAAGAAAGCAGACCCGTCCATTCCGCAAAATGGGCCACGTAACCATCGTCAATGAAGACATGGAGGAGGCGCACAGGATTGCTGAAAGGGTGAAGAAGACGATAAGGGTGATAGCGAAATAGAAACAAACTCTTGAGCTGCATTTCTTTTGTTTTATTTATTTGATCAAACTTCAAGGAGAATACCCAAAGTAAATGAGGCTCTTTAAATTTTGTTTCTATTTTCCTATAAACCTATATCAAACCCATTTAAAAGATGATGACCCAAGAAAAGAGGCACTTACGTTTAACTCTATTGATAAGGTTTCATCAATTGAAAGTAGATCTAGCTGAATCTTAACCTTATTTCCTCTTTGACTAGGCATTTAGAATAAATTTAAAGAGCATCTATTTCTTTTGCGATTAGAATCTATGGTGCTTGTTTTAGAGTAGAAGGGAAAAAGAAATGCAGCTCGGCAATTTGATTCTATTTGCTGATAGCTGAAAAAATAAATTCTAAATTTGAAGTCAACCTGTAAGAGGTCATCTAAATAAACAGATATGAAATACTCTGGTGTTTTAAGAAAGATGACAACAGAAAATACGCATCGGTGAATTATTACCTGGATATGGGAGGGGACTTTTTTAATGTGAATCAGCTGATCAATAGACCGTATTTCCATTGAATTTTTAGGGTACCAGTGTCTGAATTGTGGGAAGACAAGAAGATCTTCAGACAGGGATTCTTGTTATGACTGCTTCTTCAAAACCCAGATGTCCGGAGATTGGATCATGCGGCCGGAACTTAGCAAGGCTCATCTTGACATAGGAGGACAGGGACCTGGAATTCGAGAAGAAGATGCAACTGTAACCCCATGTGGTCTACCTGGCGAATTCGGGCAATGTCAAGGTTGGGGTCACACGAAAGGCTCAGATCCTAACTCGCTGGATCTGATCAGGGGGCTCATGAGGCGATAGAAATTGTGGAGGTTCCCAACCGCTATTTAGCTGGAATAACAGAAGTTGCACTTGAAGACCATGTGTCGGATAAGACCAATTGGCGAAAAATGCTGACCAATCAAGTTGAAGACTTGGACCTTGCGGAGGAACGAGATAAGCTTGAACCCTATCTGCCGGAAGAGGTTCGTCCCTATTATATCGGATCGAACAAGGAGACTCCAATCAGTTTCCCGGTAGAAGAGTACCCGACCAAGATCAAAAGTCTGAACCTGGATAAGACACGGCAGTTTTGAGGGGGTTTTAAAAGGAATCAAGGGGGCAATATTTGATCTTTGAGAACAACACTGTTTTCAATGTCAGGAATTGGGAAGGGTATGTCGTGGATATACTTGTTGAATCCTCGAAGCCTCACCAAGAATAAAGACGGGGCCCTCGAAAGGGCCCCGGAAATTTCCTAAATTCACCTGGGAGAGACGAGCCACCCAGGGATCGGGAAAATTGTTACCCGAAACTTAGAGCAAAACTCAAAAAAAACCAAGGCTCAGGCTTTCGGGTTATAAACGGGTTATTAACAATTAAGGAGTTAATTCGATCCGGTCGGAGTCGATTCCCATGATTGAGGAGTCAATTCGATCTCTTCGTGAGCTTTTAATCCAAAATAGCCCCGGAACCAATAGACAAAAATGTAAAGTATGGGTGTATCGAGCAGGGCGACCAGGAGCTTGAACAGGAAACCGTTGAGAAGCAGTGCAGGGAAAAGCTTCCAATCGATAATCCCGAAGGAGCAGAGCAGAAACAGCACCGAAAAGGTGTCCAGGAACTGGGAAGTGATCGTCGAGAAATTATTACGGAGCCAAAGATGCCTACCTTTCGTTTTTCGCTTCCAGAAGTGATAGATGCGGATGTCCACGAACTGGGCCACGAGATAAGCCATAGCCGAGGCAAATACCGCAAGGGCCGATAAACCAAACACTTTGTGAAACGTGGTATCTCCAACCGGGGACCATTCCCGTCGCCGGCACTGCATCTGAAACCATAATGATCAAAAGAGAAAAAGCCGAGGCGAAGATTCCGGTGATCACAACCTGGTTGGCCTTTTTCCGACCATAGATTTCTGAGATCAAGTCGGTCACAAGAAAGGTGATCGGGTAAGGAAGAATTCCTACAGAGATTTCAAAATCGTACCATCCCAGAAAGTCCCAGGAAAAAAACTTTTGAAAGATCAGGTTGGAAACAACCAGCGAAGCGATAAAGATGGAGGCAAGAACTAGGTAGATGTTGAATGCCAGTATCCTTTTCTTCTCCGGCAGCTTGACGTTATTCATCCCGCTAAAATAATGAAAATTCGAATCATGGCTCCAGGTTGTGATCGTGGCATTGAATTTTCCTATTTTTGTACCGGACCGGCCGCTCCGGTCGATTTTATTAACACCAAACACTATGAAAGCATATATTTTTCCCGGACAGGGAGCCCAGTTTTCGGGGATGGGTCAGGACCTATATGACGGCTCTGATCTTGCCAAGGAATTATTCGAGAAAGCCAACGAGATTCTCGGATTTTCGATAACGGATGTAATGTTCAGCGGTACAGCAGAAGACCTGCAGCAAACCAAGGTGACGCAGCCTGCCATCTTTTTACACTCGGTGATCCTGGCCAAAACGTTGGGCAGCGACTTCAAACCCGAAATGGTTGCCGGACATTCCCTGGGAGAATTTTCGGCCCTGGTAGCCAATGGAGCCCTGAGTTTTGACTCGGCACTTCAACTTGTGTCTCAGCGTGCGCAGGCCATGCAAAAAGCTTGTGAACTGCAACCTTCAACCATGGCTGCGGTGCTGGGTCTCGAGGATGAAGTTGTCGAGGCGGTATGTGAAGAAAACACCGGGCATCGTAGTGGCAGCCAATTACAATTGTCCCGGACAACTGGTGATTTCCGGTGAGATCGAGGCGATTGATCAGGCTTGTGAAACCCTGACCGAGAAAGGGGCGCGAAGAGCCCTGGTTCTTCCTGTTGGGGGAGCCTTTCACTCTCCTTTAATGGAGCCAGCTCATGAAGAATTAGCAGCAGCCATTGAAGCGACCAGATTTGACCAGCCTATCTGCCCGATCTACCAGAATGTGACGGCCAAGGCTGTGACCGATCCGAAAGAGATCAAGGAAAACCTGATCGCACAACTGACGGCTCCCGTTCGATGGACACAGACCATACAACAGATGATCGCCGACGGTGGAACCGAATTCATCGAATTGGGCCCGGGCAAGGTGTTGCAGGGTCTGATGCGAAAGATAGATCGCAGTGTGGCCACAAGCGGTATGTCTTAAATGAGCAACCAAAATGAGCAAAACCAATGAGAAAGCCCAAATGAGCAAAGGAACCGTATATCAGCGAAAAGAGGGCCCACTGGCCACGATTACCTTTTTTCATCCTAAGGATAATTCTCTTCCATCAGACATGCTCAGGGGTCTGCGTGAGTCTTTTTGTAAGGCTGGGACAGGATGCAGAAATCAAAGTGATTTTGCTTCAAAGCGAGGGGACAGTTCTTTCTGTGGGGGAGCATCCTTCGACGAACTCTGGCCGTGACAACTCCTGAAGAAGGAAAATCTTTTTTTCAGGTTTTGCAAACCTCATCAACGCCATGCGCAAATGCCCAAAACCGATCATCGGGCGTGTTCAGGGAAAGACGGTGGGTGGCGGTGTAGGTATCATTGCAACGACCGATTATTGTTTCGCAACGGAAGCCGCAGACATCAAGCTGTCTGAACTGAGCATCGGGATCGGACCCTTTGTGATTGCCCCGGCCATCGAAAGAAAAGCCGGAATAGGCGCCCTGAGCGAGCTCACCCTGGATGCCAAAACCTGGAAAACCGCCTATTGGGCACAGAAGAAAGGCTTGGTTCAAAGAGTATTTGAAAATACCCGTGAAATGGACGAGGGAATCTCTATTCTGACCTCACAACTCAAAGAACACAGCGTGCAGGCACTCGAGGAAATGAAAAAGGTTTCTGAGGAAGGAACGGAACACTGGGACGAGTTGCTCATCGAAGGAGCCGAAAAAAGTGGTCAATTGGTGTTATCAGACTTCACCAAAAAAGCGCTCGCCTCGTTTAAACTGAAACAAGGATGATCCAACAACCTGACATCGAAGAAAAAATAGAAAATGCCCCAGATCACTGGTATGAAATCGGTGTTTTCATAGGCACCTACCTTCCCTTTGTCGTCCTTGTGGTAATCGCCTGTTTCATGTTCAACCGATTCAAAAATAAATCCGATCTGGATTGATATTAGGAATCCTGAAATTCTTAACATAAGAACTATTTCTTCTCTTCCGCGTCCGTGATGGATTTCAATCCCGTTTTGGTAGTCCGAAATTTTCCCGAATAAATCGTAAATTGGCTTGACGAATCCAAAACCAAGTTCATGTCTGTTTATCTCGCCGAATTTCTCGGCACTTTTTTTCTCATCCTTATTGGGGGCGGCGTCGTCGCCGGAGTTCTTTTAAAAGGATCGAAGGCCTTCGGCGCAGGGTGGAATGCCATCGTCGTTGCCTGGGGTCTCGCAGTTACTTTCGCCATTTACGATGTCGGAAGCATCAGTGGCGCCCACATCAACTTGGCGGTGACTCTCGGCTTTGCCTTTGTGGGTGAGTTCCCGTGGAGTCAGGTTCCGGGCTATATGCTGGCCCAGGTGGCCGGGGGCTTTGCCGGCGGAACCATCGTCTGGATCTTTTACATGCCCCACTGGTCGAGAACCGAAGACCAAATTGCCAAACGATCGGTTTTTTGCACGACCCCGGCGATCCGATCCTATCTTAACAATATGATTCAGGAGATGGTCGGAACCGCGGTTCTGATCTTCAGCCTCCTATTTATCGGAACACAAACATTTACAGAGGGCCTGAATCCTTTCGTGGTTGGTGCCCTTATCATGCTCATCGGCTTCGCCTTGGCGGAACCACAGGATACGCAATCAACCCGGCCCGTGACCTCGGACCGAGACTCACTCATTTTATAATGCCCATTAAGGGAAAAAAGGAGATTCCGACTGGGCCTATTCGTGGGTTCCGATCGTGGGTCCCTTTTTAGGGAGCCTGCTCGGCGCCTCCACCTACCGAATCCTTTACATGAATGACCTGCAAACCAAATACCTAGTTGTGGTATCATTGTAGCAGTTGTGCTAATCGCTGCCGTGGTTCGCAACGCAAAGGAGAAAGTTTCGACAGACAACTGATAATCAGGCATCGAATAAAATCGAATCGAATAAAATTGAAAACCTAAATCGTATCCCAAACCCCGAGAAATGAGTCAAAAATATATTTTAGCCCTCGATCAGGGCACCACCAGTTCCCGCGCCATGGTCTTCGACCGCGACGGCCGGGTCCAAGCGGATCCGCACAATAGAGTTTCCGAGCAGATTTACCCGCAGCCCGGCTGGGTGGAGCACGATCCCGAAGAGATCTTGGGACCCACCCTGGAGACCGCCTACGGTGATGCGCTGATAAGGATCTGACCAATTCCGACATCGCCGCATCGGCATCACCAATCAGCGCGAAACCACGGTCGTCTGGGACAGGAAGACGGGACAACCCGATCCACAACGCCATCGTCTGGCAGGATCTGCGCACCGCGGCCTATCGTGGCCGAGCTGCAGAAGGCCGGCGAGCGGACAAGGACACTCATTCGGCAGAAAACCGGACTGGTCATCGACGCCTATTTTTCCGGCCACCAAGCTCCAGTGGATCCTGGACCACGTCCACGGCGCCCGCGAACGCGCCGAAAGCGGGGACCTGCTCTTCGGCACCATCGATACCTGGCTGATCTGGAAGCTCACCGGGGCAGAAGGTGCACGTCACCGATTACACCAACGCCTCCCGGACCATGCTGTTCAACATCCACACGCGCGATTGGGACGAGCCTTTGCTGACGCCTGACTGGAGCATCCCGCGGCCATGCTGCCGGAGGTCAAACCTTCGTCCCAGTTTGGAGACCTGACCAATTGTCTGGGCACCGCATGCCGATCGCGGGAATCGCCGGCGACCAGCAGGCGGCGACCATCGGGCAGGCCTGCTTCACGCCGGGGATGAGCAAGAACACCTACGGCACCGGCTGCTTCATGCTGATGAACACCGGCAAGAAACCGTCGCCATTCGAAAACGGGCTGCTGACCACCGTCGCCTGGTCGCGCGACCAGGAAGCGGTCTACGCCCTGGAGGGCAGCGTCTTCATCGCCGGGGCAGCGATGCAGTGGCTGCGCGATGAACTGCAGGATGATCGACTCCCGCCCGATGCGAAGATCTCGCGAAACCAGGTCGAGCGACAACGGCGGTGTCTACTTCGTGCCCGCTTTCGCCGGACTCTGGAGCACCGTACTGGGACATGGACGCCCGCGGGGGCATCGTTCGGTCTCACCCGCGGCACCACGCTGGCAAGAAGCATATCGCTCGCGCCGCCCTGGAAGCGATCGCCTTCCAAACCTGAGATGCTCGATGCCATGGAAGAGGACTCCAGGTCGAGCTCAGCGCCCGCAAGTGGACGGCGGGCCTGCGCCAACGAATTCCTGATGCAGTTCCAGGCCGATCGGAACCACGGTGGACGGAGCGGATGACATCGAATAAACAGCGCTGTGGGGCGGTTACTTCGCACGGGTATCGCAGCCGGTTTGTGGACCAAGGAGGACATCCTGAAAAAGCAAGGTGGTGAGGATAGTTCGAACCGTCGATGTCCGAAGAGAAAGGGATCGCCTCTATGCGACCTGGAAAAGAGCAGTCTCGCGTGTCATGAACTGGGAGGATTGATCCTGAACACAATGAACGAATGTAAACGGAAAGAATGAAGTTGAACCAGGGGAAATAACAGTGAACCGAGAAAAGAAGCGTAGCATGAAAAAAGACATTGAAATTCCGAAGGTTGAGCCTCTTTGGCTCGCGGTGACCGCCGAATACAACGAGACCTTCAAGGGGAACGACTATTACGCCTACCTGATCAACAAAAGGGAAGCTGATCTCGAAATGGTCCTGGTTCTATCGCAAGGCTCAGACGAAAAAGCGAAAAACCTCGACTGATGCGCCACAAGATAGAGAAACTCCCTGCCCAATCTTTCGCTCGCGTCGAGTTGATGCAGGAGGAAGTGCTGGCTCTTAACAACAGTTTCAAAGTGACCTTCTTTGAAAGGAAACCGGATGCACGAAAAAGACTTCCTTCTAAAGAAAGGAAGGCTCAAGGAGGGAAATTGAGACACATTGAAATCCTCGGCAAACGGGCTTGTTATCGGAAACGGTGTTCTCAAGAGATGGATTTAGAAAGTAACCATACAAATAATGGCACAAGTTTTAGGAAAACTTATTATTTACCTTTGTGAGGTAATATCCTATCATCAGACAATGAAATGTTCTGAACTTTACAAGATCTTGACAAAAGATGGTTGGTATCCGGTTTCTCAAAAAGGATCGCACGTAAAACTTAAGCATAACAAGAAACCGGGAATTATCATCTTCCCAAATCATGGAAGCCAGGAGGTTGGTAAGGGACTTGAAAGAAAAATTCTTAAAGATGCTGGGTTGAAGTTGAAAAGCTGAAAAGGAGGTGGTGATGAAAACGACAAATAAGAAGATTAAAATGGTTGTTGAAAAGACTGATACAGGCTTTTCAGCTTTTTCTGAAGACTATCCTATCTATACAACTGGCAGGACAATTCCCGAATTAATAGATAATGCCCTTGAAGCTTCAAATCTCTGCTTTGAAGAAGAAAATATTCAGATTACACAAGAGAATCTTAAATTTGAGATTGACTTTAAACAGTTCTTTCAGTACTACAAAGTCATTAACGCTAAGTTTCTTGCCAATAAAATAGGAATGAATCCAACTTTGCTTTCTCAATATGTACAAGGTCGTAAGAAACCGTCTGATGCACAAACTGAGAAAATTCTGCTTGGAATTCATCAAATTGGACAGGAATTGAGTGGAATAAATCTGTTGCAAACTACCTAATTAGATAAAACGCCTGTTCCAACGAGATCTCAAATAAATACCTATTCATATTAACTCATCATGGCAAAGCAATACGATCACATCAATTCAAGGATCAAAAAATTCATCGAAGCGCAGAAAATGTTCTTTGTGGCAACGGCATCCGAGAACTCACGGATCAACCTATCGCCCAAGGGCATGGACACCTTCAGGGTGCTCGATGAAAAGCGCGTGATCTGGTTGAACCTGACCGGACGCGGTAATGAAACCGCCGCACACCTGGAAGCTGACGGAAGGATCACCATGATGATGTGCGCTTTCGAAGGTCCTCAATGATCCTCAGGATCTACGGCCGAGGCAACGTGATTCATCCTAAACACGAAAAATGGGATGAGCTGATCGAATGTTCCCCGACCTGGGGGCAAAAGGCAGATCATCGACGTGAAAGTGGAAATGGTCATGACCTCCTGCGGCATGTCCATCCCGCTGTACGAATTCAAAGACGAGCGGCGCGAGCTCGATGAATGGGCCAAAGGCAAGGGCGAGGAAGGCATCAAGGAGTACTGGAAAGAGAAAAACGAAAAGAGCATCGACGGCCTGCCAACGGGTATCGAAGAGAGTTACTAAAGTCAACAAGAAATGATAAACTTCTCGAACAACAACCGAAACAAGATGATCAAAAAGTTCCAGAAAAAGGAGCTTGACCTCTTGATCATCGGCGGAGGAATCACCGGTGCGGGCATCGCTTTGGATGCGGTGAGTCGCGGCATGAAAGTAGGGCTCCTGGAAAAGAATGACTTTGCTTCGGGCACGAGTTCCAAATCGACCAAGCTCATCCACGGCGGACTGCGATACCTCAAGCAGTTCGACTTCTGGCTGGTCCGGGAGGTGGGCATGGAGCGGGCCATCATTCACGGCCTGGCTCCGCACCTGGTCGTTCCCGACAAGATGCTGTTGCCCATTATCAAAGAAGGGACTTACGGATCCTGGCTGACCTCGATCGGCCTGAAGATCTATGATGTTTTGGCCAGTGTTGAAGGGGATGACAAACGAAAAATGCTCAACAAGCAGGAGGCCCTGGAAAAAGAACCCCTGTTGCCTCCCGAGATCCTGGAGGGAGCGGGTTACTATGCCGAATATAGAACGGATGACGCTCGTTTGACCACCGAGGTGTTGAAGACGGCCTATGAAAAAGGCGCTCGCATTCTCAACTATTGCGAGGTCACTGAATTTTTGCACGAGGATGGAATCGTAAAAGGAGCCAAAGCTCGTGATCACCTGTCGGATTCCGACTTCGAGATTCGGTCAAAATACGTGATCAATGCCACCGGCCCATGGGTCGACGAGGTTCGCCACAACCTGAACAATGACGATTTGCTGGGCAAGCGACTGCTTCCGACCAAGGGCGTCCACCTGGTGTTTCCCTATGAAAAGTTCCCGCTGAAACAATCGGTCTATTTCGACGTGCCCGACGGGCGAATGATTTTCGGCATCCCCAGGGGCAAGATCACCTATGTGGGCACGACCGACACCAAGTACAACGACGACCTCGACAAGGTGGAAACGGATATCGCCGATGCCGCCTACCTGATCAATGCGGTAAACCTCATGTTTCCCGACATAGAACTCAAGCTGGAGGACGTCGAATCGAGTTGGGCCGGGCTGCGTCCGCTGATCTACGAGGAGGGCAAAACAGCCGGAGAGCTCTCCAGAAAAGACGAGGTCTTCGAATCTGAGAATGGCTTGATTTCGATAGCCGGGGGCAAACTTACCGGATACAGAAAAATGGCCGAGCGCGTGGTCGACCTGGTGGCCAAACGCTTCGAGGTCGAAGAGGAACTGGAATTCCGAAAGGTGCAAACTGAGAGCATCACCCTGACCCGGGAGCCCTTTGCCAACTACAAAGCGGTGCAAAGATATATTGACCAGGTTCACAGCATCATGAAACCGGAGGGCTTCGATCGCGCGGATGCAACCACCCTGGTTCACAACTTCGGGCACGCTGCCGAGCTGATCCTGGACCGGTTTGCCGAGCTCAACGACGCTGGCAGAGACATACGACTGGCCAAAGCCGAGCTCTGGTATTGTGTCAATTATGAAATGGTGGCGATGGCGCTCGACTTTTTTGAGCGAAGAACCGGCAAGATGTACTTCGAGGTTCCGGCGATCGAAAAGATCAAGATTCCAATTCTTGATGAAATGGCCACGATGCTCGACTGGAGCGACTCTTTTAAGGCGGAGCAACTCAAATTGGTGGATCAGAAGCTCCACGAGGTGAGAAACTTCGAGTGAATCAATTCAAAATATCGGTGAGCTTTAAAAACTCCTGCTTCGGGTCCTTGTTCTCGTAGAGAATTCGGTAGATCGTATCGATGATCGGGGTCTTGGCTCCGTTGCTTTCTTTGATCTTGTAGGCGCTTTTCGTTGCATAATATCCCTCGGCTACCATGCTCATCTCGATCATGGCCGATTTGACGGTATACCCCTTGCCGATCATATTTCCGAACATGCGGTTTCGACTGAAAACCGAATATCCCGTCACCAGAAGGTCACCGAGGTAGGCCGAGTTGTTGATGTTCCTTTTCATCTTGTGGACCTTTTTGATGAAGCGCTTCATCTCTCGAATGGAATTCGACATGAGAACCGCCTGGAAATTGTCTCCATATCCCAATCCGTGAGCTATTCCGGCCGCGATGGCATAGATATTCTTCAGCATGGCGGCGTATTCCGTTCCTATGATGTCATCTGAGATCTTGGTCTTGATGTACCGGCAACTCAATTTTTTGGCCAAAATCCGTGCCTTTCCTTCATCCTGGCAGGCTACCGTCAAGTAGGACAGGCGTTCCATCGCGACCTCCTCGGCGTGACAAGGGCCCGTGATGACCCCAATATTCTCAAAGGGAACCTTCATGATGTCGTGAAAATGCTCCCCAACGATCAATCCGGATTCGGGAACGATCCCCTTGATGGCAGAAAATATCACTTTGTCTTCAAGAGAAGTGGTTATCTTGTCGAGCTCACCCTGCAAAAATGCAGATGGAACGGCGAAGATCAGGTAATCGGCATAGTCAATGATCTCATTGATGTCCTCGGCAAATCTCAACTGCTCAGGGTCAAAGTAGGCCGAACTCAGGTAATTCGGGTTGTGTTTGTTGCGCCGGATGTGTTCAATGATATAGCTGCTTCGCATGTACCATCCGACTTCGTCGAGGTTTTCACACAACATTTTGACGATCGCTGTCGCCCAACTGCCACCGCCGATAACGGCAACTTTTTGTTTGGAATTCATAGGGAGCCCGTGTTTGGATCAAAAATAGTAAAATTTGCCAAGTGGGTATCCGGTAGAAATTTTCTAATTTTGTCGGTATCAACCCTCAAACCCCCTCTGGCTATGACCGCAAAAGAAAGTGATTCAAAAGGTGACCCCAAAGACGAAAAAACGAAGGGTTCCCATTCCAAATCGAAGAAGAAAGTAGACGAGGTGATCTCCGAAGCCAAGGAGACGGCCAAGGAGGCCGCGAAGAAGATCAAAGAGGAAGCCAGGGACATCGCCAAAGACATCGACGAAGGAACCAAGGATTTCCAGGAAGATGCCAAGTCGGTAGCATCCGATTTCACCAAAGGCGCCAAGGAGGCTTATGAACAATTGAGTTCCGAAAGTGAGAACAAGCGCATCCTCGCCGGTGTGCTTGCCATTTTCTTCGGAGCCCTGGGCATCCATAAATTCGTGCTCGGATATTACAAAGAAGGAGTGATCATGCTCGTGGTGAGTCTGCTCAGTTTCGGATTCCTGGCCGGATTGATGGCTCTTGTGGGCTTGATCGAGGGCATCCTCTACCTGACCAAATCGGACGCAGAATTTTATTCAACCTACCAGGTGAACCAAAGGCCCTGGTTTTGATGCTGAATTAAGCGGATCCTGAATTAAACGGATCCTGAACCAAATAGAATCAATGGAAATAGTAGACGAATTCGGAAACCGGATCCCGCCCAAACAAGAAAACAAACGCGTCCTCGCTGGCGTCCTGGGCATTTTGCTCGGAACACTCGGAATACACAAATTCGTTCTGGGCTACCAGAATGAGGGTCTCATCATGTTGCTCGTATCCGTTTTGACCTGTGGAATTGGTGCCGGTGCAATCGGCCTGATCGGTCTGATCGAGGGTATCATCTATCTCACCAAGTCCGACGAGGAGTTTTACGAAATCTACCAGGAAAACAAACGGGGCTGGTTTTAGCGCCCACTGACCTTCTTTTCCAATTCGGCCTGGAATTCCTCCATTACGGGTTTCACCGTTGATTCGGGCAAGTCGGCAATGCGAATGTACATCAACCCGTCGACGGCATTGTTGAATTTCGGATCCACGTTAAAGGCCACGAGCCGCGCGTTCTGCTTGACGTATTTTTTCATGAGCACAGGAAGCCTGAGCTCCCCGGGCTCGATCTCATCAATGATCTTGTCGAACTTGTTCATGTCGGCCTGGGTCGAGTCGAACACAAAATCCTTGTCGGCCACATTGAGCTTGACCTTGTAGTCTTTTTTGGGAGAAACGTACTGCGCGATGAACGGATCGTAATAGTGTGACTTCATGAACTCGATCATCAAAGACTTTGAGAAGTTGGAAAACTTGTCGCTGATGCTCACCCCGCCCATGAGGAATTTGTGTTTGGGATAGCGCAAAGTCACGTGGACGATCCCTTTCCAAAGCAGAAACAGGGGCATTGGTCGCTGTTGGTACTCCTTGATGATAAAGGCCCTGCCCATTTCAATGGTCTGCGCCATCATGTCGTGAAGCTCGGGTTCGATTCGGAACAGCTCGTTGATGTAGAAGCCCGAGATTCCGCGTTCCGGGAAGATTTCCCCGCCCATTCCCATTCGGTAGGCCCCGACAAGTTGTCTCCGTTCACCGTCCCAAAGGAAAAGATGCTTGTAATAAGCGTCGTAGGGATCGAGATCCATCGATTTGTTGGTGCCTTCTCCGACCTCCCTGAAGGTGATTTCCCTCAGTCTCCCGATCTCCAGCAGCAAATTGGGAATGTCTGCCGCCTCAGCCAGGAAAATCTTGTAACTGTGGCTTTGGAAAAGCAAGGCGTCCTTTTTTTCAAGGTTGAGAACTTCGCCTTCCAGCAGATCCTCATCGACAGGGTCAATGATGAGCTCGGGTGACTTCGGAAAGGCAAAGCTTTTCGTGTTCAGGTACCTTGTATTTTTGGCATAAGGGTTGGCCAGCATATAGGTTTTTCGCCTCAGGAATTGGTGGAAGTCCTCGAGGCTCTCATATTTTTCTTGCTCGGCCACGGGTATGGGCTTGCCGATCCGAACCCGGATGGTTCTCTTTTTTTGGCTGAGGAGTTCCGAGGGCAGCTTGGCCGTTCTGAGCGTGTCGCTCAAACCCGAGAGGAAATAGAAGAGTTGACTGTTCTTCGCGTGAAAATAGATCGGTATGACCGGAACCCCGGCCTTCTTGATGATCTTGATCGCCCCTTCTTCCCAGGCCTTGTCGACAACGAGCTTTCCTTCCTCAAAAGTCGACACCTCCCCGGCCGGGAACATCCCCAAGGGATATCCCTGTTTAAGGTGATTCAGGGCATTTTTGATTCCCGTAAGGCTCGATTTGGCCTCCTTGTGATCCTCAAAGGGATTTACAGGCATCACGTATTTTTTCAGGGGCTCGATTCGATGGAGCAGGAAGTTCGCTATGATCTTGTAATCGGGCCGGTGCTCCAACAGGAGCTTGAGCAGCAAAATACCGTCGATGCCTCCCAATGGGTGGTTCGATACGGTGATAAAGGAGCCGTTCTTGGGAATTCGATCCAGGTCCTCCTGGGGGATGTCAAAATCAATCTCAAAATCTTCGAGCAGGGCATCCAAAAAGACCAGGTCCTGCTTGTCTTTGTGCCTTTCGTAAATCCGATTGAGTTTCGAAATGCGAAGGGTCTTGAGCAACAACCAACCGGCTAAGGTCCCCGTCCAGCCGAACCGATCGAGATTGATGACCTTTGCGATCTCCTTTGAAGTAACCAGACCCATATTGTCTTTTTAATTTATCTTGTGTTTCTTTATCTAACTTGTGCTGCGCGAACGACCAGTTGAGCCGTTTCACGACTGAGCTGTTTCAGCAGCACAGTTTGCCCATTTTCGAGTTTATCCAGGTCCTCCTCCCGAAAGTGCCTGACCGTGTAAAGCGTCAGGTCCTTGTTGAACAACACTTTGTATTTGGGATTCAATGCCTCGATGAGGCTTTTAAAATTATCAAAATTATCTTCAATGCACACAGAAAAGCTGATCGCCGAGTTTTGAATCATGTTTACCTTCATCTTATAGGTGCTCAAAAGGCCGAACAACTCGCTGATGTCTTCCTCCATGACAAAATGAAACTCCTTGTCGGACACCGAGAGCAGGATCTGATTTTTCTTGACGATAAAACAGGGCACCTCGGGTTCCAAATGCTGTCCTTTTCTCACGTAGGTCCCCGCTTCAAGCGGATGCAGAAAGGACCGGACCCGAAGCGGAATCTCTTTTCGCTGGAGAGGCTGCAATGTCTTGGGATGAATCACCGAGGCCCCGAAGAAGGCCATTTCAATGGCCTCTTTATAGGATATCCGGTTGAGAAGCTGAGTTCGCTCGAACTCCCTGGGGTCGGCATTGAGCACCCCGGGCACATCCTTGAAAATGGATACCTCTGACGCTTCCAGGCAGTAGGCAAAGATGCCTGCCGTATAATCGGAACCTTCCCTTCCGAGGGTGGTCGTGTTGCCTTCGGCGTCTCCTCCCAAAAAACCCTGTGTCAGGGTTATCGCATTTCGATCAACCCGCTTGTTGATCTCCCGGCAGGTGGCATTCCAATCTACACGGGCCCTCCGGTAATCGTTGTTTGTCTTGATGCAATCCCGGACGTCCAGCCAATTGTTCTCCATGTCATTCGCCTCCAGGTAAGCACTGCAAATACGCGTCGAGATCAACTCCCCGCGGCTCACCACCTGGTCATACACAAAGTCATACGAGGGGTGAATCGTTGTTTGCCAGAAACGCACGGACTCCGTCGAGAATCTGCTGAATCTCCCCGTGAATGGCATCCGATTCATCGAAATCCAGGTCCCCGATGATCTGAAAATGAAAAGCTTTTATCGATTTGAGCTGCGCGTCGACAGCGGGACCGAGCGACTCTGATTTCGAATCCTCCCGCTCGTCAAAATAGGCACGCACGAGCGACTCGAAAGCATTGGTCATTTTTCCCATGGCGGAGATCACAACCACGATTTCTGAGGCTTTGAGCTCCCGAAGTACCCTGAGCAAATTTCGAACTCCCGCCGCATCCTTGACGGAAGCTCCTCCAAATTTATATACCCTCATTTATATACCCTCATCGATTTGATTCACATAGTTCTTCAGGGCCTCCTCATTCATATGCACCACCTGCCATCCATCCAGAATTTTGGCACCGGTAGACAGGTAGAAGTCAATGGCCACCTTGTTCCAGTCGAGCACCTCCCAACAAACGCGTTTCACACCCTGCTCCACGGCATATTTCATCACCTCCTTGTACAAAGCTCCGCCTATACCCCGGTTTCGGTGCTTTTCGCGCACCACAAGGTCCTCGAGGTGAATGATCCTGCCTTTCCAGGTTGAATAACGGTCGTAAATGAAGGCCATCCCCAGGATCTCACCATGCTCTTCAGCCAGAAAGACCTTGAACCGGGGATCCTTGCCGAACCCGTCTCTGATCAGCTCTTCTTCGGTGACTTCAACGGCACTTGTCTCTTTTTCAAATACAGCCAATTCCTGCACCAAATCCAGCACGGCACCCATGTCGGATTTATCTGCCGACCTCAATATTATCGCCATTCTTTCGTTTTAAATTATACAAAAATAACCATATTTGCATAGGAACCCCCTAATCCCAACCAAAATGAACAAACACAAAACTCTTGGCGAATACATCATTGACAACCAGAGGGAATTTCAGTATTCTTCAGGTGAGCTCTCGAGGCTCCTCAGTTCTATAAAACTGGCGGCCAAAGTGGTCAATCACGAGGTGAACAAAGCCGGGCTTGTCGACATCCTGGGTGCCGCGGGTGAAACCAACATACAGGGGGAGGATCAGCAGAAGCTCGACGTCTATGCCAACGAGGTGTTCATGAGCACCCTGGTGAACCGGGAGATCGTTTGCGGGATAGCCAGTGAAGAAGAGGATGAGTTTGTGATCATCGAGGGCAAGAACCGATCCCATGACAACAAGTATGTGGTGCTGATTGACCCTCTGGATGGCTCCTCGAACATCGACGTCAATGTCTCGGTAGGGACCATATTCAGCATCTACAGGCGGGTGACCCCGCTCGGGACCCCTGCGACTGAAGAGGACTTCCTGCAACCCGGCAACCTGCAGGTTGCAGCGGGTTATGTCGTTTACGGAACCTCCACCATGCTCGTGTACACCACGGGGCACGGCGTAAATGGCTTCACCCTGAACCCGGCCATCGGAACCTTCTACCTTTCTCACCCGAACATGACCTTTCCGGACGACGGGACGATCTATTCGATCAATGAAGGGTATTATGTCCACTTCCCACAGGGCGTGAAAGACTATCTGAAATATTGCCAGGAGGAAAAAGACAACCGCCCCTATTCGGCGCGCTACATCGGATCCCTGGTCTCTGACTTCCATCGCAATATGATCAAAGGGGGCATCTACATGTATCCGACAAGTTCGAAGGCCCCGCAGGGAAAACTCCGGTTGCTGTATGAGTGCAACCCGGTGGCTTTCCTGGCCGAACAGGCAGGAGGCACAGCCAGTGACGGCTATCGCAGGATTCTCGAGATCAAGCCGACCGAACTGCATCAGCGCGCTCCCATTTTTGTGGGAAGCAAGAACATGGTTCGCACCGTTGAAGAGTTCATGGCCAAATATCCGGAAGACGCCAACTATTACGAATAAGGGGCGTTGACTATCGGCCTCAACCCCTTATCTTTGCACAAAACCGAACCAATTGGGAATCATCAAAATCAAGAATATCAGGGTCTATGCCTATCACGGCTGCCTTGTCGAAGAAGGCAAGATCGGCTCTGACTACCGCGTAGATCTCGATGTCAGGGCCGACCTCAAGAAATCGGCACAAACCGATCAGCTGGCCGATACGGTTGACTACGTGCACCTGAACCGCATCGTAAAAGAAGAGATGGCGGTGAGAACCAAACTCCTTGAAACTGTGGCAAGCAGCATCCTCGATCGCATACTGAACGAGCTCGGCCTGGTGACCTGGGCCCGGGTCAAAGTCTCAAAATTGAACCCACCCATTGGGGGCAATGTCGAGATGGTCTCGGTGATCATGAAGAGAAAGCGCGAATAAGCACTTTGAATTATTGTAAAGCTTATTAATTTGATTTAAATTTGCATGCTCTAATGGCGTCATGGCCGAGTGGCTAGGCAGAGCTCTGCAAAAGCTCGTACAGCGGTTCGAATCCGCTTGACGCCTCACAAAACCTCAATTTCCGCAGTCTCGGATCTTGAGGTTTTTTTGTTTTCTTTAACAAACTTTTCCACCATTTTTCAGATATTTGCATTTCTTGAAAATTGCTGATGCAAATTTACCCCATTGATACCGGAAACTTCAAGTTGGATGGCGGCGCCATGTTCGGTGTCGTGCCCAAAGTGATCTGGCAGAGAACCAACCCGGCCGATGCCAACAATCTCATCAACATGAGTTTGAGATGCATGTTGATCGAAGATGGCAACCGACTGATCCTCATCGACAACGGCACCGGTGACAAACAAAGCGAAAAGTTCTTCAGCTACTATTTTCCTTTCGGGGATCACAGCCTGGATTCGTCACTGAAAAAACTCGGATTCCATCGCGACGAAATCACGGATGTCTTTTTGACCCATTTGCATTTTGACCACTGCGGAGGGAGCATTGAATGGAACGCTGAGCGCACAGGCTACCGACCCGCTTTTAAAAACGCCGTTTTCTGGTCCAATGAAAACCATTGGAAATGGGCCACAGAACCCAATGCGCGAGAGAAGGCCTCCTTTTTGAAGGAGAACATTCGCCCCATCGAAGAAAGCGGACAGCTCAGGCACTTGCCATTGCCGTCAAAAGATTTTTTGTCGGGAACCGAGCTGGGTTTTGACGTTCTTTTCGTCGACGGGCACACCGAAAAGCAAATGATCCCGCATATTCAGTATCAGGGGAAAACCCTGGTTTTCATGGCGGACCTGCTGCCGACCGTGGGGCACATTCCCCTGGCCTATGTCATGGGCTATGACGTTCGCCCCCTGATCACCCTGGATGAGAAAGCCAAGTTTCTGAGCAAGGCGGCCGATGAGGGCTACTACCTCTTCCTGGAGCACGATTACGAGAATCAGATCTGTACGGTAAAACATACCGAAAAGGGAGTGAGACTCGACCGAACCTTCAAATTCGAGGAAGTATTCAATTGAAAAGCAACCGGCGCCTAAAAAAATGAAAGTCGCCTTAAGAATGATAGATTTTTGAAAAACAACACCAATTAAACGAAAAAGAAAAATGAAGACCAACAGATTTTTGCTGATCCTGGCTGCAACTGCGATCCTGTCGAGTTGTAGCTCAACGAAGAACATCCACAAGAAAGCCGTGCCGGAAGGATCGGCCGCTGCAGTCAATATGCCTGCGAAAAAAGCGCCCCTTTCAGAGGACGAGCTGAACGCCTGGCCGCATGCTGACATCTACAAGGACTCCATACCCGGTATGAGCCTGGACAGAGCCTATGAGTTCGTTTCAGACAAAAAGGGAACAACGGTCATCGTAGGAGTCGTCGACTCGGGGATCGACATCAATCATGAAGATCTGAAAGACCTGGTTTGGACGAATTCGGATGAAGTGGCAGGCAACGGAATTGACGACGACAAGAACGGTTATGTCGATGACGTTCACGGTTGGAACTTTTTAGGGGGTGAAGGAGTGGAGACTCCTGAGCAACTCGAAGTGACGCGTCTTTACAAGAAGCTGAGCGACAAATACGGCGACAAGAGCGAATCGGAAGTCGCGGCAGACGACATGGAAGAGTTCGCCCTTTACCAGAAAGTGAAAAAAGACTTTGAAAAGCGGATCATAGAAGCACGTGAGAACTACGAGTACTACCAGAAGTTTAAAATGGCTCTGACGCAAGCAGATACCGAAACCAGAGCCAAACTGGGAAAAGAAGAATACACGCTTTCCGATCTGAACAACCTGGACGAATTGGACAGAAACCCTTTACTCATGAGGGTGTATGGTACAGGAGGTACGGTAGCCATGTACCAGGAGAGCATTGACGCAAGCCTCAAGCACTACGGCTCGCAAGTGAACATCATGTACAATTTGGACTTCAACGGCAGAATGACCGATGACAACGCCTACGACATCAACGACGTTCCTTATGGTAACGGATTCGTTTCGGGTGGTTTGGGTGACGAGTCCCACGGAACTCATGTTGCCGGCATCAGCCTGGCCAAAAGGAACAATGGCAAAGGATCGAATGGAGTCACCAACAACGCCAGACTTCTCACGGTTCGTGCGGTTCCGAATGGAGATGAATACGATAAGGACGTGGCATTGGCGATTCGTTATGCCGTCGACAATGGCGCCAAGGTCATCAACATGAGTTTCGGAAAAAGTTATTCTCCCAATGCAGAGTGGGTCTATGACGCCATAAAATATGCTGCGAGCAAAGACGTCTTGTTGGTTCATGCGGCCGGGAACGATCACAAGGACATTGACAAAAGCGACAACTTTCCAACCGATGCTCCTGACAAGGTGAATGAGATTGCAGACAACGTGATCACCGTCGGGGCCATGACGCGCAACTACAATGAAGATCTCGTTGCCACCTTCTCGAACTACGGGAAGCTCAACGTAGATATTTTTGCACCCGGATTGGATGTCTATTCTTCTATTCCGAGCAACGAATACAAACGGTATCCGGGAACCTCAATGGCGTCGCCGGCAGTTGCCGGGGTGGCGGCCATGGTTCGCTCGTACTACCCTGAGCTCTCAGCCAGCCAGGTGAAGCACATTCTGATGAACTCGGGGATCAAAGTCGACAAGCAGGTCAAGCTCCCAGGCAGCGAAGACAAGCTGGTTCCATTCAGCGATCTCTCTGTGTCAGGAAGGGTGCTCAACGCATACAATGCACTGAAAATGGCTGATGCCATGGTCAACGGAAAATAAGGGTCAACGAGAATTAGTTGAACAGAACACGAATTCATGAGAAATACATTTCTAACCCTATTCCTGCTGGTGGCTGCCATGACGGTCGGCGCGCAGTCTGGAAGCAGATGGCAGCAGCATGTCGACTACACGATGGAGATCGACATGAACGTGGAGAACTTTCAATTTGACGGGAAGCAGACCCTGGTCTACACCAACAACTCTCCCGATCCGCTTCACGAGGTTTTCTATCACCTGCAATACAATGCCTTTCAACCCGGGAGTGAAATGGATCTCCGGCTCCAGAGCGTACCCGATCCGCATCCCAAAATGTCGGATAATGTGGGCACGCGGGAAGAGCCCAAATTCGAGAGTCGCATCGCCAAGCTCAAACCCGAGGAAATCGGTTTTCAAAAGGTGATCGAACTGCAACAGGACGGCAAGCCTGTGGCTTACGAGATTTTCGGTTCGGTGATGAAAGTAAAACTCAACTCACCGATTCAACCCAAAGAATCGACTACATTCTTCATGAAATTCAAGGGGCAGGTGCCGGTGCATATTCGACGCGCCGGAAGGAACAATGCAGAGGGCGTAGCGCTTTCCATGGCGCAATGGTATCCGAAGCTCGCCGAGTACGACGAGGAGGGGTGGCACGCGAACGCCTATTTGTCCCGCGAGTTTTACGGGGTATGGGGTGATTTTGACGTGACGATACACATTGACCGCGACTACACCGTCGGAGGAACAGGTTACCTGCAGAATCCGCAAGAAGTGGGCCACGGATATGAAGACCCGAATCAGCCCTTGAAATTGCCCAAAGGCAAGAAGCTGACCTGGCATTTCAAAGCGCCCAATGTCCATGATTTTACCTGGGCGGCGGATCCCGAATACGTTCACGACAAGGTAGAGGGAGAGAACGGGGTTGAGCTTCATTTCTTCTACAAAAAAGATCCCAAATACAAAGAGAACTGGAAGAACCTCCAGCCCAAGACCCAGGAGATCCTGGCCTACTTCAATGAGCATATCGGTCCGTATCCCTACAAGCAGTATTCGGTGATTCAGGCCGGAGATGGCGGAATGGAATACGGCATGTGCACCTTCATCACAGGTGACCGGAGCTTTGGAAGTCTTGTGGGTGTCACCGCGCATGAATTCGCGCACAGCTGGTTCCAATTCATTCTTGCGACCAATGAGACCAAGCACGCCTGGATGGATGAGGGCTTTACCTCCTACATTTCGGACCATTGCGAGAATGTCATCTTTGATCAAAAGAAAGCCGTTGCGAACGACGGCGCCTACAACCGCTATATCCAGTTGGCCAATTCAAATCTGCAGGAGCCCCTGGGCACTTTTTCGGATCGCTATGAGTCCAATACGGTTTACGGGATTTCTGCCTACAACAAAGGAAGCGTCTTTTTGTCCCAGCTCGGATACATCATAGGAAAGGAAAACCTCGACAAGACCATCCGCACCTACTATGACGAATTCAAGTTTACGCATCCAACACCGAATGACTTCAAGCGGGTAGCTGAAAAAATTTCGGGGATACAACTCGAATGGTACCTGAATTACTGGACGCAGACGACGAAAGTCATTGACTACGGGGTAGAAGCCATAGATGGGAACATCGTAACGCTGAAAAGGGCCGGAACACTCCCGATGCCCGTTGACGCGCGGATTACCTATACGGACGGCAGCACGGAAGATTTCTATATCCCGCTTAGCATGATGTACGGCAGCAAACCCACGGAAGCGACCACCCTGGAGAGCTGGTCCTGGGTTGCCCCGACGTATGAGTTGAAAGCGAGCAAGCCCGTTCAGAGCGTGGAGATCGACCCATCGCAACTGATGGCCGATGTCGACAAGAGCAACAACACCATGTCCAAACAGAAAAGCTGAGGCATTGCCTATACTTGAGCGGATGAAAAAAGCCCGATCTTCCGATCGGGCTTTTTTGTTTGTGATTACTTCAATTTCTTTTTGACCTCTACCTCCTGGAAGGCCTCGATCACGTCTTCGACCATGATGTCGTTGTAGTTCTTGATCTGCATACCACAGTCGTAGCCTTTGCTGACCTCCTTGACGTCATCCTTGAATCGTTTCAGGGAAGTCAGTTCGCCGGTGAAGATGACTACGTTGTCCCGGATCAACCTGATCTTGGAACTCCTGTAGATCTTTCCGTCGGTCACCATACATCCTGCGACGGTTCCCACCTTGGAGATCTTGTAGGTCTCTCGAATCTCTGCCGTACCCGTGATTTCCTCCACGATATCCGGAGAAAGCATGCCTTCCATGGCGTCTTTCACGTCGTCAATGACTTTGTAGATGATCGAATAGGTTCGTATGTCGATCTCCTCTTTCTCGGCGATCGATCTCGCATTTGCCGAGGGTCGTACGTTAAATCCGATGATGATGGCCTCAGAGGCTGAAGCGAGCAACACATCCGATTCAGTGATCGCCCCCACACCTTTGTGGATGATATTGACCTGGATCTCCTCTGTGGACAGTTTCTGCAGGGAATCCGTCAGGGCCTCAACCGAACCGTCCACATCCCCTTTGAGGATAATGTTCAGCTCCTTGAATCCACCGAGCGCAATTCGTCTTCCGATCTCGTCGAGTGTAATGTGTCTCTGTGTTCTCACCGATTGCTCACGACTCAGCTGAGAGCGCTTCGTTGCAATCTGCTTGGCTTCTCTCTCGTCGTCGTACACCTTGAACTTGTCACCCGCCTGTGGAGCGCCGTCAAGCCCTAATATGGATACAGGTTGAGAAGGCCCGGCTTCTTCGACATTGTTGCCGCGCTCATCCTGAAGGGCTTTGACCTTACCTGAATTCTGTCCGGCGAGAATATAGTCTCCAACGCGAAGCGTCCCGGTGTCAACCAGTACCGTCGCCACATAACCTTTTCCTTTGTCGAGATAGGCCTCAACAACTGAACCGCTTGCCGCCTTGTCCGGATTGGCCTTCAGCTCCAGCAATTCGGCTTCGAGCAATATCTTCTCCAGCAGCTCCCGCACCCCTGTGCCTTTTAAGGCAGAGACGTCGTGCGACTGGATTTTTCCTCCCCAGTCTTCGACGAGCAGGTCCATGTTGGCCAACTCTTCTTTGACCTTGTCCGGATTCGCATCCGGCTTGTCTATCTTGTTGATCGCAAAAACGATGGGAACACCTGCGGCCTGCGCATGACTGATGGCCTCTTTCGTTTGCGGCATGATCGAATCATCTGCCGAAATGACGATGACAGCAATGTCCGTCACCTGCGTACCCCTGGCACGCATCGCCGTAAAGGCCTCGTGACCCGGCGTATCCAGAAATGTGATCTTCTGACCGTCTTTCAATTCCACGGCATAGGCGCCAATGTGCTGGGTGATCCCTCCGGATTCACCGGCGATCACATTCGCATTTCGAATATAGTCAAGCAAGGAAGTCTTACCATGGTCAACGTGACCCATGACGGTCACAATCGGAGCCCTTGGTTTCAGATCCTCAGGGGCATCCACTTCTTCCTCAACAGCCTCTTCAACCTCGGCATCTACGAATTCCACATTGTATCCGAATTCCTCGGCCACAATGGTAAGGGTCTCGGCATCGAGGCGCTGGTTCATCGAGATCATCATGCCCAAAGACATACAGGCGGAGATCACTTCGGTCACCGAGACGTCCATCATCGTCGCCACCTCATTGGCGGTTACGAATTCGGTCACCTTGATCACCTTGCTCTCTGCTTCCTGCTGTTCGAGATCCTTTTCAAGCTGCTGCCTGTGCAGATCCCTTTTCTCTCTTCTGTATTTTGCGCCTTTCCCTTTTTTGGTCTTGCCCTGCAATTTCTCGAGGGTCTCTCTCACCTGCTTTTGCACTTCTTCCGCTGATGGCTCTTCTTTGACAACAGGTTTTCTCTTTCCCTTGCCTTTTGCGCCTCCCCGGCCACCTCCGTCAGCTCCAAAGCCCGGACGCGAAACGTGGATCCGCTTTCTTTTCTTGCGTGCCGTGCCCGCACCCGAATCGTCTTTTTTCTCAGCTGCCTTCTTCTTGGGTTTTTCGAACTTCGACAGGTCGATTGTTTCTCCTGTCTTCTTCGGACCGGACAGTTTCTGATATTCCGTTTTCAGGGTCTCTTTCTTCTCTACTTCGGGCTCAGCGGGCTTTTCAGCCTTCGCCGGAGCTTCTTCCTCCTCCTTCTCTTCAACCGCTTCTTTCTTATCTTCCACCTCGATCTTTCCTACCTGCTTGAGGCCCTTGAGCTTTTTACTGCCCTTGATGACCTCCGGCTCCTTTTTCTCCGGCTTGGCGGCTGGTTTTTCCTCTGGAGTCGGTTCCTCCTCTTTAGGCTCAATGTCGATCTTTCCGACCATTTTTGGACCCGCCAGCTTCTCCGAATCCGTTTTGAAGATTTCGGCTCTCTTCTCCTCCTCCTCGATTCGCTTCAACTCCGCCTCTCTTTCCAAAGCCAGTCGAATCTCCTCCTTCTCTTTTCGCTTCTCCTCACCAATCTCCTTCGAGGCTACTTTCTTGCTCGCATCCGTTTGGAACTCGTCAGACAGAATGGTATAGACCTCTTGCGAGATCTTCGCCGTGGGCCGAGGGTCGATGTCAATTCCCTTGTTGGCCAGGAATTCCACCGCGCGGTCCAGGGAGATGTTGAGCTCTCGTAGAACTTTGTTAAATCTTTGTGGTCTATATTCAGTCATAAATTCTTTTAAAAGTGCCTCTCACTTATGGTTTTGCAAATTATGAAATATATTACGATTCGAACTCCTCTCTCAGAATGCGCTGAACCTCAACAATGGTTTCTTCTTCCAGATCTGTTCTTTTTACCAGTTCCAAAAGGTCCAGGTCAAGAACACTTCGTGCCGTGTCGAGCCCGATGTTTCTGAATTCATTGATTACCCAGTCTTCGATTTCATCCGAGAATTCGACGAGTTCGACGTCGTCTTCTATGCCTTCTCTTTGTACATCGATCTCATAGCCGGTCAGCTGGCTCGCAAGGCGGATGTTCACACCACCTTTGCCGATGGCCTTGGAAACCTCTTCAGGCTTGAGAAAGACGTCTACACGTGGTTTCTCTCCTTCTTCCTCAGCCGGGTGAATCTTGAGCGATACCACCTTGGCCGGACTCAGGGCCCTTTTGATGAACTGCTCATCGATCTTCGTGTAATTGACCACGTCGATGTTCTCGTTGCCAAGCTCTCTCACGATGCCGTGAATACGGGAACCTTTCATTCCGACGCAGGCCCCTACCGGATCGATCCTGTCATCATAGGAGTCAACTGCGATCTTGGCTTTTTCACCTGGAATCCGCGCGACACGTTCGATGGTGATCAAACCGTCGAAAACCTCCGGAATCTCCTGTTCAAAGAGTTTGACCAGGAACTCCGGTGCCGTTCTCGAAAGGATGATCGCCGGTTTGTTGCCTCTCAGCTCAACCGTTTTGATGATCCCCCTGACCGACTCTCCTTTTCTGAAGAAGTCAGATCGAATCTGCTCGCTTTTCGGAAGAACCAATTCGTTTCCGTTGTCATCGAGAAGAATCACCGCGTTATGTCTGACGTGGTGAACTTCGGCTGTATAGAGCTCGCCTTCCAGATCTTTGTACTGTTTGAATATGTTTGTGTTGTCGTGTTCGTGAATCTTGGAAATCAGGTTCTGACGCAACGCCAGGATAGAGCGCCTTCCCAGGTCGACCAGCTTCACCTCTTCCGAAACTTCCTCACCCACCTCAAAATCGGGCTCGATCTTTCTCGCGTCGGTCAAAGAAATCTCCTCATTGTCGTCCTCGACTTCACCATCCTCGACAACGACACGGTTTCGCCAGATCTCAAGATCCCCTTTGTCGGGGTTGATAATGATGTCAAAGTTGTCGTCTGACCCGAACTTTCTCTTCAGGGCGGAGCGAAAAACCTCTTCCAATATGGCCATCAGGGTTACCCTGTCAATGCTCTTCTCATCTTTGAACTCTGAAAAAGATTCAATTAACGCTAAATTTTCCATGGATACATTGTTAAAAAATAATCTTCACTTTTGCTTCACTAATATTTTCAATGGGAAAAACTTCCCGTTTCTCCACTGTTATTTTTCCCTTTCCTATGGGTTTGGGCTCCCTGACCTTCCATTGCAACACCAACTTATCGTCCAGGATTTCGGTCAATTTGCCTTCAAAGGACCCGGCATCCGTTTTGATCTGCAAAATCCTTCCGATATTCTTGTTGAATTGCCTTCTGTCCTGAATCGGATCTGTAATGCTTGGCGAGGTAACCTCCAGTGAGAAATCCTCCTCGTCGCGATTGAGATTGTGCTCTACGTGTCGGCTGATGCGGATGCACTCGCTCAAAGGAACTCCCTGGTCTCCGTCGACAACAATACGTATGCTGTTGTCTTCTGCCGTTTTCAAGTCAATCAAGAATAAGGATTCATTTTCCTTCAAGGCCTCGTCAACCAAGGATCTTACTCTTTTCACATCCATCACAATCCCTTTTGCATTCCAAAATATCGGTATAAAAAGAGGGGACTTTTTGTCCCCTCCAACTCAATACATCGTTATTTTCGCTGCAAATATAGCAAATCCTTTGATAATGACAAAAATCAGAAGGCCTTTCAACAAATTTTACTAACTTTAACTGACGAACCAACAAAATGTGTTATGAAACGAATATTAGTCCCAATTGATTTTTCGAAGGAAGCTGAAAACGCAGCCCGGGTTGCATCCCATATTGCCAGAAAAACAGGCAGTGAGATTTACCTCGTCCATATGTTGGAACTTCCCGTAACCACAGTGGATCCGGCAGAGATGAACGCCATCAGCAGCGAGCCCCAGATCATCTACTTCATGAAGCTGGCGCACGAAAAGTTTGAAAAATTCATCAACCTTCCTTTCTTCAAAGGGTTAAAAGTGGTCGAATCCGTACAATTCCAGCATGCCTTCTCCGGCATTATCGCGGAGAGCGAGAAAAGCAATATCGACCTGATCGTCATGGGCTCCCAGGGAGCTTCCGGACTCCAGGAGATGTTCATCGGATCCAATACAGAGAAGGTGGTTCGACGATCCAAAATCCCGGTGCTGGTCATCAAGAAAGAAGTCGACAAATTCGAAGTCAAGAATATGATCTTCGCCTCTGACTTTAACAAGGAGAGCAAGACGACCTTTCAAAGGGTCGCAAATTTTGCGAAACTGTTTGACGCCAAAATTCACCTGCTTTACATCAATACCATTCACAATTTCAACACGACGAAGAACATTGAGAAAAGGATCGCAGATTTCATGGATGACTTTGACTTCAGCAACTACACCACGATGATCTACAACGACATCTCGATTGAAAAAGGAATTCTAAGCTACGCGCGGGACATAGATGCCGATCTGATCGCGTTGAATACCCATGGCAGGAGCGGGCTCTCACAATTGTTCAACGGCAGCATTGGCCAGGAGCTGGCCAACCACGCCCTCAGGCCCGTGATCACCTTTAAAATCTAAGCCGGTTTAAAATCGAAAAGGAGTGAATCCGAACCCGAACTCTGCCCAGTCGGCTCGTGTCTGGTCTCTTGTTTTTATTCCCAGCTGCGTAAACATCCAGGGTGTGATGTCATAGCGAAACGCGGCTCTGATATACGTGGGGTCCTTGCCTTTGTCCGGCTCGAGATAGGCGCCAAGCTGAAAACGCATGGAGAATTTTCCGAACATGAAATCATACCCGGCATGGAGACCGACCAGGTCCTGGTCATCCGGATAATCCATTTCAAGGCTTTCGTCATAGAAATAGTCCAATCCAACGGTTATCCCATGCATGGTATTGAACTTGTACCGGTAGTCCAGCACTCCGGAAAATACAAAATATCGATTGGAAGTGCCCTGATCCTCCTCATTTTGAACCGTACCAAACCCGAAGTAGGTCTCAATGCTGCTCTCTCTGAGCGGGGTGTTCTTTTTCTTTTCGGGCCGTTTGAATCTAGCCTGCAACAAATCCTGTGACCAGGGATCTCCGTCGACAAATTTCTGGTCTGCATTGTAGTGGTAGCGGAATGCCAAATTGAGCCCGTACATGTTCAATCCGTGGTTCGGAGTCGTTATGCGACCGACGCTGAAATGGGTGAAGTCAATTCCATAAACCAGGTCCAGTTCCCGGGTCATTCGAAAGGCTGCTCCAAAGCTCAGGTTAAAATACACGGCAAACGCGGCACCTATCGCATCATTGGTGGGATTGTTCTCTGTATCATAAGGCTCGAGACTGTAGGTGACTCCCAAAGACTGGCCGATTTCCCAGACATTGCGCCTCTCGGAATTACTCAAAGGAAAATTGATGAACCCGAAAATCGCATTGGGTTTCCCGAGTATGTCAGGATCCCCAATAAAACCAGAATAGTAACCAACTCCGTAGGAGGGATATCCGGTTTCAGCCTGCCAGGAGGTGGAATCCATTGACTGCCATCCGTATCGGGCCTCAATGGCGCCGTATCCTCCATCAACCGTTTCATCCAGCGTAGTTCCGTTATAAAGGTGATAACCCGTATGGCCCTTAATTTCCAAAGTACGAAAACGCCCATAATTCGGGATGTCTTTGACCGCATCAAAATCAATCGTTTTTTTCTGCGCCAAACCTTGGCCTGACAGGACGAAGAAGATCAGGCAGAGCAGCAATGACTGAACTTTATTGGGGAATAAAAGTTTGACGCTCATATGTTTGCTTTCATACGAAAACTCTGATACTTCGAAGCATCGACAAAATCAGAATCTCCGAATACTAAAAATCCATTATAAATGGCATTTATAATGGATTTTAATCTGTACTCTTGTTGACCCACAAGGATTCGAACCTTGACTGACGGTACCAAAAACCGGAGTGCTACCGTTACACTATGGGTCAGGACCTTTGCCCGCAATTATTTCTGCTAAGGCAGGCGCAAATTTAAGACAATCTTTTTGTTTGGCAAAAAAGTTTATTTGAATTTTTTTTAAGCCATTCAAACCTGAAATCAGAATCCATTTTAATTTACTAAATTCGCCCAAGCTTAAAGAGAATCTATGCTGTCTTTCGATTTTAAAAGGTATAACGCCATTTTAGGCTGGCTGAGTTTCGCAATTGCCCTTGTCACTTACATTCTTACCCTGGAGCCCACTGTGAGCTACTGGGATTGTGGTGAGTATATTTCCACTTCGGTGAAGCTGCAGGTGGGCCACCCGCCAGGAGCACCCCTGTTCCAGATGCTGGGTGCATTTTTTGCACTATTCACCTCCGACCCCACGCGGATCGCTTATATGGTGAACTTCATGTCTGCCCTGGCCAGTGCCTTTACCATACTTTTCCTTTTCTGGACCATAACGACACTTGGAAAGAAAGCGGTTCTCAAAACCACAGGTGAAATAAGCAAAAGTGCCGGTATCGCCATCCTGGGAAGCGGGCTGGTGGGCGCACTCGCCTACACCTTTTCTGACAGCTTTTGGTTCAGTGCGGTGGAAGCCGAGGTCTACGCGATGTCTTCCTTTTTGATGGCGCTTCTCTTGTGGCTCGCCCTGCATTGGGAAGCCGAGATGGACAAGCCTCGCGGAAACAAGTGGCTGCTGATCATCAGTTTTATCGTCGGGCTCTCGTTTGGCGTGCACATTTTATCCTTGCTGGTTATCCCGTCGGTTGTGTTCATCTATATCTACAAACGCTATCCGGAGCTCGATTTGAAACAGTTCATTTTGGCCAATATCGTTTCGATCCTGGTCCTGGCCTTTGTTTTCAAGTTCCTTTTTCCTTATACCCTGGTTTTCTTCAGTGCCTCCGAGCTTTTCTTTATCAACACCATCGGCCTGCCGTTCAATACAGGAACGATCATTGCCGGAATCGTTTTGCTGGGGCTCTTTTATTTCGGACTGCGTCACACGCGGAAAAAGAAACTGTACACGGCGAACCTTTTGATCCTCTGTGTCATCTTTATCATGATCGGTTTCTCCTCCTGGCTGATGCTTCCCATTCGGGCCAATGCAAATACCACGATTAACGAGAACGACCCGTCGAGTGCCCGTGAGCTTCTCGCCTATTACAACAGGGAGCAATACGGTGACGCCAATGTATTTTACGGGGATTACTATTCCCAGACCGGTGAAAGGGACAAAGCAAATCCCAATCGCGATGCCAAACCCAAGTACGAAAAGGACGAAAAGGCGGGGAAATACGTGATCGTGAACAATTACAAGGACGCACTGCCCAATTACAGCAGCAAGCACAAGGGCATCATTCCGCGAATGGTAGACCCGACGGCGAGCGTGGTTCAAAATTACAAGGCCATAGCAGGCATTCCGCAACGCGCCAAGCGCAGGCCCACCTTTGGGGAGAACCTGACATTCATGGTCAAATACCAGTTCGGTTACATGTACGGAAGGTATTTCATGTGGAACTTCGTCGGTCGCCAAAATGACATCCAGGGCAACCTGGACAACAACGGAAACTGGCTCAGCGGAATCGACGCCATAGACGAAATGAGACTGGGCTCCCAGCAGAATTTGCCCACCGAGGTGCTCGAAAACAAAGGGCGGAACAAATACTATTTTTTGCCTTTGATCCTCGGGATGATCGGTTTGCTGTTCCATATAAAAAGGGACCAGAACAATTTTTATGTATTGTTGCTCTTCTTTGCCTTTACAGGACTGGCCATCATCTTCTATACCAATCCCAAACCCTTTGAGCCCCGGGAACGCGACTATGCCGTCGTTGGTTCCTTTTACGTGTTTGCCATGTGGATCGGATTTGGTGTGCTGGCCATCTGGAACGCCCTGAAAGAAAAATTGAAAACGCCGGCTCTCCCGGTATTGATCACCCTGGTCTGCCTTCTGGCCGTGCCAGCCCTGATGGCCAGGGAGAACTGGGACGACCACGACCGGTCCGGCAAGTACACGACCTGGAACAACGCGAAGGCCTACCTGGATTCCTGCCAGGAAAATGCCATCATGTTCACCATTGGGGACAATGATACCTTCCCGCTTGTGGTACATGCAGGAAGTGGAGAACTACCGCACAGACATCAAGCTGGTCAACACCAAGCCTGTTCGCGAAAGACTGGTATATCGATCAGCAGAAGAGAAAAACCTACGAAGCCGATCCGATTCCCTCTCAGCTCACGCATGACGACTACAAGGAAGGGTCGCTTGACGTGGCCTATCACTATCCATACCCGTTTCCGCAGTTCCAGGATTCCATTGTGAGCATCGATTTCTTCATGAAATGGATCCAAAGCAAGGACAGTCGAACCTATATTGATTTCGAGGAAAACGGACACCCGGAGAAGGTCTATCCGACCACGAGAATTCGCATCCCTGTTGACAAGGAGGCTGTGTTAAGGAATGGAATTGTCCCTGAAAAGGACGCCCACCTGATCGAGTCTTATATAGACATCCAGATTTCGGACGCAGCATTGATCAAAAACAGGATTCTCATGCTCGACATCCTGGCCAACAACAATTGGGAAAGACCCCTCTACTTCACAGGCGGTGCTCAGGCAGACAAAGAATACATCTGGCTCAAGGACTACCTGCAGCTTGACGGCCTGGCCTATAAGTTTGTACCGATAAAAACCCCAATTGCAGATCGCAGCTTTATGGACATGGGGCGTATCGACACCGATGTCATGTATGCCAATGTCAAGAAGTGGTCCTGGAAAAACTCAAATGCAGACATCTATCACGACCCGGAAACCCGCAAGAACGGGATCTCGCTCAGAAACAGCCTGGGAAGGTTGGCCGACGAGTTTATCAAGGAGAATGATTTTGTAAAAGCCGAGGAGATCCTGGACATGTCGATCGAGAACATGCCGATCGAGAAGTATGGGTATTTCAACCTGGTGATCGGCCACATTGAATCCTATTATCGCATTGACCGACCTGAAAAAGCGAGGAAAATTACCGAGTTCCTGGTGAATAATTTCCGGGAGCGCATCCTCTATTTCAGCGGACTGGACTCCTATGAGATCTCCTTGAACTTTGGCGAGCTGGAAAGCACCCTGGACCTTTATCGCTATGTAATTGCGACCTGCGTGGAATACGACACGGAGGAGTACTCGTCAAAATTGCGACAGGACTTTATGGATTCGGTGACCTTGTTGGAAGAAGTTCTTGAGGCGGCGGAATAAACGCACAGATTTAAATTTCGTTTTTTTTCTTAACTTAAGTGGACCTATGCGCCCCTACCTGATAAAAACCCCCTGGATCGTTCAGCGATTTTTCCACAACTATTCGTGGAGAATCCATACGAGCAAAAAGGAGATCTACCTGACCTTCGACGATGGGCCGGTTCCAGACTTCACGCCCTGGGTTCTGAAGACACTCGAGGAGCACAATGCGAAAGCCACCTTCTTCTGCGTAGGGGAGAATATTCAAAAACACCCGTTGATTTACCAGGATATCCTGGATGCGGGGCACGCTGTAGGAAATCACACCTTCAATCACCTCGTGGGCTGGAAGACTCCTACCCAAAAATATGTCAAGAATATTTTGAAGGCGGAAGGCTACCTCCAGCCAGATTCGAAAAAAGACAGGGCCAAAACGGGCTCCAAGCTCTTCCGGCCTCCTCACGGACGCATTCGCCCGTTACAGGCTAAAATACTGAGGAAGAAAGGATACAAAATCGTCATGTGGGACGTGCTCAGCGGGGATTTTGATCAGCGTCTAAGTAAGGAAGAATGCTTTGAATTAACCGCCAAAAGCATTCAAAATGGAAGCATTGTGGTATTCCACGACAGTGATAAGTCTTTTAGAAATCTGGACTATGTGCTCCCGAGAATCCTGAAGCACTTTCGAGAAATGGGGTACGACTTCAAGCCCCTCTACCAGGCATAATGATCAATACTAAACGTACTGCTCCACCAGGCTGATCAGGGTGTTGGCATCCTGCTGGCCGGTCTGTCGCCATTTCATCTCGCCATCCTTGTAAATGATGAATGTGGGGTTACCCTTGATTCGAAGGGCGGCAGCCAGGGTCTCATTTTTTGAGATGTCAATCTTGACCACTTTTGCCTTGTCACCCAGTGCGGCAGCGACGTCGCGCAATACAGAATGCAGGTTGTTCCTGTCGTCTTCCCAGTCTTTGTAAAAATCAATCAGCGTGGGGGTCTTCGATCCAATCAATTCTCCAAACTTCGTCATTCTCTTGTTTTTGTCAATTCCTACAAATATAGTATTTTCTCTAAACAAGTCTGATAAAGGCCTTAAAAATTAACGGTTTAGCAAAAGAATCAAAACTTTTTATCAGCGCTCACAAATTTGTACTTTTACTCACATCAAATCCCGCTGTCGCGGAAAATAAACCCACGTCCCATGGCCGAGCAGAAACGACTTTTTTTATTGGATGCCTATGCATTGATCTTCAGAGGGTATTACGCCTTTATCAAAAATCCCAGAATCAATTCAAAGGGCATGGACACTTCTGCGATCATGGGATTCACCAATTCCCTGCTCGACGTGATACGGCGGGAAAACCCGGATCACCTGGCCGTGGCATTCGACAAGGGAGGCTCGGTGGCCCGAACGGAAGCATTTCCGGAGTACAAGGCCAACCGCCTTGAAACCCCTGAGGCCATTAAAATCGCCGTCCCTTATATACACAGGATCCTCGAGGCGATGCACATTCCGGTTATTGAAAAAGAGGGCTACGAGGCAGATGATCTGATCGGGACGCTATCAAAACAGGCCGAAAAGGCCGGTTATATGACTTATATGGTCACTCCCGACAAAGACTTCGCCCAACTGGTATCCGACAACATCGTCATGTATCGGCCGGCTCGCATGGGCAACGGAATCGAGATCTGGGATGTCGACAAGGTCAAGGAGAAGTTTGAGATCGAAGACCCAAAACAGGTGATCGACTTCCTGGGCATGATGGGGGACTCGGTGGACAACATCCCCGGTCTGCCCGGAGTTGGAGAGAAAACGGCCAAGAAATTCCTCAAACAGTACGGAAGCCTGGAGGGCCTGTTGGAAAACACCCATGAGCTCAAGGGCAAAATGAAGGAAAAAGTGGAGCAAAACAAAGAGCTGGGAATTCTTTCCAAGCAGTTGGCCACGATCATGCTGGATTGCCCGGTGGAGTTCCATGAGGAGGATTTTGAGCTGAACCACCCCGATTTGGAAAAAGTGACCGAGATCTTCCAGGAGCTCGAATTCAGGCGCGCCCTTCAAAATCTTGAGCGCATCTTCAACCGGGAAGGGAATACCTATACCGAGGCAGGATCCGGATCGTCAGGATCAGGTGAATCGGGCGGAAAAACCTCAGACAACCAGACAAGCGCCAACAACGAGGACGGGCAGCAACTGGATATTTTTTCACAGGTCTCTCCGGGTGGCAACTCCGGTGATTCGGGTGCTTCCTTCACCGGGGGATACAATACCATTGAATCCAGGGACCATTTTTATCAGCATATTGACACCGACCTGGGCATCGAATTGCTGCTGGGCAAGCTCATGAAGCAAAAATCGGTCTGCTTCGATACCGAAACGACAAGTCTGAACACCCTGGAGGCTCGACTGGTGGGAATCGCTTTCTCCTATGCGGCAGGCAAGGGCTATTATGTGCCCATACCCGAAGAGGAGGAGCTGGCGAAAACCAGGCTCCAAAAGCTCATTCCTTTTTTTGAAAGTGAAGAGATCGAGAAAATCGGCCAGAACCTCAAATACGACATCAAGGTCCTGCTGAATTACGGAATCGAAATCAAGGGCCCTTTGTTTGACACCATGATCGCTCATTACCTTTTGAACCCCGACATGAGGCACAACATGGATCTGCTGTCTGAAACCTACCTGGGCTATACGCCGGTCTCCATCGAAACCCTTATCGGCAAGAAAGGAAAGAACCAGGGATCCATGCGCGATGTATCCCTGGACAAAGTCACCGAATACGCCGTGGAGGACGCTGATGTGACCTGGCAGCTCAAACAGCTTTTCGAGAAGGAGCTCGAAAAAAATGGCCTCACCAAGCTGTTCTCTGAAATCGAAATACCTCTTGTGAAGGTACTGGCCTCCATGGAAATCGAGGGGATCAACCTGAACACCGATTTTCTGGCTCAGCTCTCCGGCGAATTCGACAAGGAAATCAAAAAGCTTGAGACCAAGATCTACCAGGAGGCAGACACTGACTTCAACCTGGCCTCTCCGAAACAACTGGGCGTGGTGCTCTTTGAGAAGCTCAAGCTCATGGACAAACCGAAAAAGACGCGCACCGGTCAGTACGCCACGGGAGAAGAGATCCTTTCGAAATTAGCGTCAGAACACCAGATTGTCGCAGATATCCTGGAATGGAGAGGGTTGGTGAAATTGAAGAACACCTATGTGGATGCCTTGCCCAACGAAGTGCAACCTTCCACAGGACGCGTCCATACCACCTATAGCCAGACCGTAGCCGCTACCGGGCGTCTGAGCTCGAACAATCCCAACCTGCAGAACATTCCGATCCGAACCGATCGGGGGCAATTGATCCGTCAGGCTTTTATTCCGCGTGACAGCGATTACAGCCTTCTGGCAGCAGACTACTCACAAATTGAGCTTCGACTGATAGCAGAGCTCAGCGGGGATGAAGAGATGAAAGCTTCCTTCCAGAGAGGCGAGGACATCCACAAGTCGACGGCAGCCCGTGTATTCAAGGTTCCTCTCGACGAAGTTTCCAGGCAGCAGAGGAGCTATGCCAAAACGGTTAATTTCGGGATCATCTACGGGGTCTCCTCTTTCGGTTTGAGTCAACAGACGGACCTGAGCCGCAAGGAGGCCAAGGAGCTGATCGACACCTATTACGAAACCTACCCTACCCTTCGAAGCTACATTTCCAAACAGGTGGATTTCGCACGGGACCACGGATACGTGGAAACCATACTCGGTCGAAGACGCTACCTGAAAAACATCAATTCGAGAAATGCGGTGGTTCGAAGCGCAGACGAGCGCAATGCGGTAAACGCGCCTATCCAGGGCAGTGCGGCAGACATCATAAAGATCGCCATGATCAACCTGCACAGGATCTTCCAGGAGAAAAAATTCAAATCCCGCATGCTCCTGCAGGTGCACGATGAATTGGTGTTTGACGTGCACAAGGATGAAATGACGTCGCTGAGGCCCCTGATCAAAAAAGAAATGGAAAGTGCCTATGCCATGAGCATTCCTCTGATCGTGGACCTGGGCGAAGGTCAAAATTGGCTCGAGGCCCACTAAAAGTCATTCTCCATAAATTTTTGTCTATTCTCCTAATTCTAAATCATTTGCCGAAACCGGAAAGTGCAAAAATATCCCCTGCAGCTATTTGCAGAATGAAGAATATATTGTACTTTTGCAAACTCGTTTGAAACGACGAGAAGGAATGTTTAATATTTAATAATTACGTGTGAACACATTAAGTTACAAAACTGTATCTGCCAACAAGGCCACTGTAAACAAGGAGTGGGTTGTTGTCGATGCAGAAGGAGAAGTGTTGGGACGTCTGGCTTCGAAGGTTGCAAAACTGATCCGAGGCAAGCACAAACCTAACTTTACACCTCACGTGGATTGCGGCGACAATGTCATTGTGATCAACGCTGAGAAGATCAAGTTGACCGGTAACAAATGGAATGACAAGACTTACATCCGTCATACAGGTTACCCGGGAGGACAGCGAATGCTGACTGCAGGCGAATTGTTCGGGAAGTACCCGACTCGCGTTGTGGAAAAGGCGGTTAAAGGGATGTTGCCCAAGAACAGACTTGGCAGTGCCTTGTTCAGAAACCTTTATGTCTATGAAGGAACTGATCACAATCAGGATGCACAAAAGCCAAAGACCATTAATCTAAATGACATCAAATAAAATGGAGACGATTCACAAGATTGGAAGAAGGAAAACGGCTGTTGCCCGAGTATATCTTTCTGAAGGTAAGGGTGAGGTCACGATTAACGACCGCAAATTGGACAATTACTTCACCACTGAGACTTTGAAGTACAAGGTGCTTCAACCGCTCACATTGACCGAAAACTTATCGAGCTACGATATCAAAGCGAAGGTTTTTGGTGGAGGCATCACAGGACAGGCTGAAGCCATCCGCCTGGCAATCACCAGAGCGTTGGTCGAAGTGAACGAAGAGTTCAAAAGTGTCCTTAAACCAGAGGGTCTATTGACCCGTGACCCGAGAATGGTAGAGCGCAAGAAATTCGGACAGAAGAAAGCGCGTAAGAAATTCCAGTTCTCTAAACGTTAAATTGAATAAACTGTTGTCGTACAAGTTTAGCATCCAAATGGTCAGGACTCCAAAACTCAAAGGGCTACCCGGTCATTGCTAAAACAAACGGAACGTAAACTAAAACACAAATGGCAAACATTGAAATAAAAGAATTGATCGATTCAGGGGTTCATTTCGGACACCTGACCAGAAAGTGGGACCCCAACATGGCTCCGTATGTCTATACTGAGCGTAAAGGAATCCACATCATTGATCTTTACAAAACCGCTGCAAAAATAGAGGAAGCGAGCTCCGCTTTGTCAAAGATCGCAGCATCCGGTAGAAAAATACTTTTTGTAGCTACCAAAAAACAAGCAAAAGACATTGTATCCGACAAGGCAAAAAGCGTGAACATGCCTTATATCACCGAGCGTTGGCCGGGAGGTATGTTGACCAACTTTGTCACGATCCGAAAAGCGGTCAAGAAAATGACCCACATTGACAGAATGAAAAAAGACGGATCTTTCGAAGCCCTGTCAAAGAGAGAGAAACTTCAAATCGAACGTCAAAGAGCCAAGCTCGAGAAGAACCTCGGCTCTATCGTGGACATGACGCGTTTACCAGGTGCCATTTTGGTGGTTGACATCAAAAGGGAACACATCGCTGTAGCTGAAGCACAAAAATTAAACATTCCTATTTTCGCTATGGTAGACACGAATTCAGATCCAAGACCTATCGATTTCGCCATTCCTTCGAATGACGATGCTTCGAAGTCGATCGAAAAAGTTCTTTCTTACCTGACCGATGCCATCGCTGGCGGACTGGCAGACAGAAAGGGCAGTAAAGACAAAGAGACTGCCCCCAAGGCAAGTGCCGAAACGAAAGCAGAGGCTGTCGCTGAGAAATCAGAGGAGGCTCCTAAATCCTGAGGTGATATTTGTTTGAATTGAATTTTTAAGGAATAAACACAAAATAAAATGACTAAAATAACAGCCGCAGAGGTTAATAAATTGAGAAAGACGACCGGTGCAGGAATGATGGACTGCAAGAAGGCGTTGGTTGAGGCCAATGGTGATTTTGACCTGGCCATTGAGATTTTGCGTAAAAAGGGACAGAAGGTAGCCGCCAATAGAGCTGACAGAGAGTCAACCGAAGGTGCCGCTATCGCTGTGGTGAACGAAGACAAAACAGAAGGTGCTGTCATCGTATTGGGTTGTGAGACCGATTTTGTCGGAAAGAACGAAACGTTTGTCAACCTGGCACAGGAACTGGCTCAAAAAGCGTTGAACAGTGCCTCCAAAGAAGAATTGCTCAATGCAGACTTCGGTGGAATCACTGTAGCCGAGAAATTGATCGAGCAAACCGGTGTGATCGGTGAGAAGATTGAGCTCGCTGCCTTTGAGAAAATCAGCGCCCCTTTTGTTGGATCTTACATCCACTCGGGCAAGATCGCCACTATTGTCGGTCTTTCTGCAAAAGTTGACGGTGTTGAAGAAGTAGCCAAGGACGTTGCCATGCAAGCCGCAGCAATGAATCCGATCGCTTTGAACGAAGACGGCGTTGAGCAGGACGTGATCGAAAAGGAGATCGAGATCGCCAAAGATCAGTTGCGCCAGGAGGGGAAACCCGAAGAAATGCTTGACAAGATCGCTCAGGGGAAACTCAAACGATTCTTTAAGGACAACACCTTAGTGAACCAGGATTTCATTAAAGACAGCAAGGTAAGCGTCGGTAAATACGTCAAGAGCATTGGTGACGTAGAGATCACAGATTTCAAAAGAGTAGCCCTGGGCTAAGCTTCCTGAAATCAAAAATTTTAAACCCCAGTTTCCGATGGTTCGGAGCCTGGGGTTTTTTCATGGGAACTAAGGCTCCGCTTCCTCCCTATCGTGTTCAATATTTATTATATTTGCAATACTCACGAAATCGACTATGAAATACAAACGTATTCTCCTCAAGTTAAGCGGAGAGGCCCTGATGGGAGAACGGAATTACGGCATTGATCCCGACCGACTCGCAGATTATGCACAGGACATCAAAAGCATTGTACAAAAAGGCATCGAAGTGGCCATCGTCATTGGTGGAGGTAATATCTTCAGAGGGCTGGCAGGAGCCAGTAACGGGATGGACCGGGTTCAGGGAGACTACATGGGCATGCTCGCCACGATCATCAACGGATTGGCGCTCCAAAGCGCCGTTGAAGAAGCCGGCCTGCAAACCCGATTGCTCACTTCCATCGAGATGAAACAGATAGCAGAGCCTTTCATCAAAAGAAGGGCAGTGCGGCATTTGGAAAAAGGAAGAGTCGTGATTTTTGGCGGGGGAACCGGGAATCCTTATTTCACAACGGATACAGCTGCGGTGCTGAGAGCCATCGAAATAAATGCCGATGTGATCCTGAAAGGCACGCGCGTGGATGGAATCTACACCTCGGATCCTGAAAAGGACACGAAAGCCATTAAATTTGAAAACATCACCTTTAAAGAAGTGATGAATAAAGATCTCAAAGTAATGGACATGACGGCATTCACCCTGAGCGAAGAAAATGATCTCCCGATAATCGTATTTGATATGAACAAGAAGGGCAACCTCATGAAGGTGGTCCTTGGAGAAAAAGTCGGAACACTTGTAAATTCTTAATAGTTAGAGTCATGAATGAAGAAGTGCAGTTTGTCATTGACAGCGTTGAAGAAAAAATGCAAAACGCGATCCATCACCTGGAAACGGAATTCGTGAACATCCGGGCGGGCAAAGCCACACCAGCCATGCTGGCCGGAGTGAAGGTTGAATATTACGGAACCTTGACACCTTTGAGCCAGGTGGCCAATGTAAATACGCTCGATGCGCACACAATCACCATTCAGCCCTGGGAGAAGCAGCTCATCACGGAGATCGAAAAAAGCATCATGGCGGCCAATCTCGGGTTCAATCCGATGAACAACGGAGAAAGCATCATCATCAATGTTCCCATTCTGACCGAAGAACGCAGGAGAGAACTGGCAAAACAAGCCAAATCGGAGTCTGAGATGACCAAGGTCAGCATCCGAAATGATCGCCGTGATGGCAATGCGGAACTCAAAAAGCTGGATATTTCTGAAGACATGCTGGCCAATGCCGAAGTTGACATCCAGGAACTGACCGACAAATACAGCAAGAAAGCCGATGACATGTACGATGTCAAAGAAAAAGAGATCATGACGGTCTGATCGCTGTTCGGGGTCCCGGGATAAATTGGAATTTATGAAGTTTTGGCAGGTTGTATCGCGATTTATCCTCAAACAGAGAATCTTCATCCTCATCGTGCTCGCCCTGATCACGGCCTTCCTGGCTTCAAAGATCGGTGACATCAAATTCTCTCATTCGGAAGCCAACCTTCTGCCTAAAGATCATGAGGAGAACATCAAGTACGACAACTTTCTCGAAATTTTTGGGGAAGAGGGAAACCTGATCCTGCTGGCTGTGAATGACACGGCCCTATTCCAGGTAGACAACTTCAACAGCTGGAACGAATTTGCAAGAGAAATCGATGCCTATTCGGAAGTCGATTTTACCCTTTCTATTGGGGATATCAAAAAACTCGCCAAGGACAAAAAGAACCAAAAGTTCTTTCTCGAACCGCTTTACGGCTCTGATCCTTCCTCGGATAGTGAAGTAAAGGAAATCAAATCAGAGCTATTCGATCGCCTGCCGTTCTACGATCACGTCCTGTACAACAAGGAGACTGGAACCATTCAGACCGCAATCTACCTCGACCAAAAAATCGTCAATTCCAAGATTCGGGAACAATTTGTCTTCAAGGTTCTCAACCCGGCCATCGAAAAATTTGAAAAGGACACCGGACTTGACGTTCGGGTCTCGGGAATGCCCTATATCCGAACGATGAATGCCCAGAACATCATCGATGAGATCGGCATCTTCGTCGGTCTCGCCCTCTTTATAACCTCCCTGATCTTTTGGCTGTTCTTCCGATCCTATCGCGCCACCTTCATCACGATGCTCGTGGTAAGCATCGGGGTCGTCTGGGCCTTCGGTTTCATAGGTTGGTTCCAATACGAGATTTCGGTTCTTATGGCCCTGATCCCGCCGTTGATCATCGTCATCGGGGTCCCGAATGCGATCTTCCTGATCAACAAGTACCAACAGGAGGTCAAGAAGCACGGGAACCAGGCCAAATCACTGCAACGCGTCATTTCGAAGATCGGGAACGCCACGCTGATGACCAACATCACGACGGCTTCGGGGTTCGCGACGTTTATCTTCACGAACAGCCAGCTTTTGAACGAATTCGGTATCATTGCCTCGATCAACATCCTCGCGATTTTCTTTTTGTCGCTCTTTATCATTCCGATCATCTACAGCTTCATGCACAAGCCCAAAGAAAGGCACCTCGAGCACCTGGAGCGCAAGTGGATCGACGCGATTGTCAATTGGATGGAGAACACGGTCAGGCATCACCGCATTGCCATCTATACCTCAACGGTGGGCATCATCGTGGTCAGCATAATCGGGGTCTACATGATCCGGGTCTCTGGCAGCATCATCGAGGACATGCCCAAAGGCAAACAGTTCTATAAGGATATCCTGTTTTTTGAAAACGAATTCGGCGGCATCATGCCCCTGGAGATCCTTATCGACACCAAAAAGAAAAAAGGCGTCATGAATCTCTCCACGCTCAAGCGGATGAACAAGCTGGAAGAAGAGATCGACGAGATTCCAGAGCTATCCAAGACGATCTCTGTGCTGAACATGGTTCGCTACTCCAAGCAGGCCTTTTACAACGGCAACCCCAAATACTATCAACTGCCTACTGAACAGGAAAAGAACTTCATCCTGGCCTATACGAAAAACTCCGGGGCTGACTCTGACATGCTCAAGAATTTCGTGGACTCGACGGGTCAATACGCCAGAATGACGACCTTCATGCGCGACATCGGCACCGATAAAATGGAATTGATCGAAGAACGAATACAGGCGAAGGTCAACCAGGTGTTTCCCGGTGAGCGATTTGATGTTTCGCTGACCGGAAAAGCCCTTGTTTTTCTCAAGGGAACCAATTACCTGGTGAAAAACCTGGTGATCTCATTGTCTTTGGCGATCCTGCTGATCTCTATTTTCATGGCCTGGATGTTCCGATCCTACAAGATGATCCTGATCTCTCTGATTCCAAACATGCTGCCCCTGTTGATCACAGCGGGATTGATGGGCTACCTGGGCGTGCCGATAAAGCCCTCGACCATCCTGGTGTTCAGCATCGCATTCGGAATCTCGGTAGACGACACGATACACTTCCTCGCCAAATACAGGCAGGAGCTCATTGCCCACAAATGGCAGGTGCGAAAATCGGTTTATGCCGCCTTGCGTGAAACGGGTGTGAGCATGTTCTACACCTCTGTGGTGCTGTTTTTCGGGTTCCTGATCTTCACGGTATCGAGTTTTGGCGGAACCAAAGCTCTTGGAGGTTTGGTCTCGGTGACCCTGCTGTTTGCCATGGTCGCGAACCTGCTCCTGCTGCCATCGCTCCTGTTGTCCCTTGAGTCGAAGATCGCCAACAAGAAAACATTCAAGAAACCATCCATCGCCATTATCCCAAAAGATGACGAAGAAAACTAGTCGACAGTTATGAAAGGAATCATATTAGCCGGGGAAGCGGAACGCGATTGCATCCGCTCACCCTCTCGATCAGCAAGCAGCTGATGCCCATCTATGACAAGCCGATGATCTACTACCCGCTTTCGGTGCTCATGCTTGCCGGGATCCGCGAGGTGCTCATTATTTCAACACCCCAGGACCTGCCCTTATTCGAGCGCCTTCTGGGAGACGGAAAGAACCTGGGATGCCGTTTCGAATATGCCGTGCAGGAAGTGCCCAACGGCCTGGCCCAGGCCTTTGTCATCGGCGAGGAGTTCATCGGTGACGACAGTGTGGCCCTGATCCTGGGCGACAATATCTTTTACGGGGCCGAGCTGGAGCGAACCCTGAAAAGTGCAGCCAGCACAGAGGGTGGCGTGGTATTCGCCTATCACGTGAGAGACCCTGAGCGCTACGGTGTGGTTGAGTTCGGCAAAGACAAAAAAGTGATCTCGATTGAAGAAAAACCGGAAAAGCCCAAATCCAATTACGCGGTGCCCGGCATCTATTTCTATGACAATTCGGTGGTCGCCAAAGCCAAGAGCATCAAGCCCTCAAAACGGGGGGAATACGAGATAACCGATGTCAACAGGGCCTACCTCGATGAAGGGACGTTGAATGTAGTCACCCTGGGACGCGGAACCGCCTGGCTCGACACGGGCACTTTCAATTCCCTGATCCAGGCTCAGCAATTCGTTCAGGTCATCGAGGAACGACAAGGGCTCAAGGTGGGTTGCATTGAAGAGATCGCCTACCGAAAGGGGTTTATCGATGCCCAACAATTGAAATCCATAGCTGAGCCCCTGATCAAGAGCGGATACGGCCAATACCTCCTGGAAATTTTGAAATGATAAATCTTTCATTTCCTCTTTCATTGTGTATCTTTGGCACCTAAATTTTTAAGGATGCAAAACTATAGCGTGGCTGAAATCTTGCAGTCTGACAAATTCCTGCAGGAGGTCGTTGTAAGAGGATGGGTAAGAACCTTCAGAAGCAATCGTTTTATCGCTTTGAACGATGGTTCCACGATCAGGAACGTGCAATGCGTTATCGATTTTGAGAACACCCCGGAAGATGTTTTGAAACGCATTGCAACGGGGGCAGCCCTCGAAATCAAGGGCACGCTCGCAGAGAGCATGGGCAGTGGGCAGAAAGTTGAGATCCAGGTCTCTGAGCTCACCGTGCTGGGAGATTCCAGCCCGGAGGAGTACCCCATTCAGCCCAAGAAGCACTCCATGGAGTTTTTGCGGGAGAATGCGCATTTGAGGGTGCGCACCAACACCTTCAGCGCGGTCATGAGGGTCAGATCGGCCCTGTCTTTTGCCATCCACAAGTATTTTACAGAGAACGGGTTCTACAATTTTCATGCACCCATCATAACAGGATCGGATGCCGAGGGGGCCGGAGAGATGTTCAGCGTCAGCACCCTCGACAAAAAGAATCCGCCACTAAACGACCAGGGTGAGATTGATTTTAAAGAAGACTTTTTCGGCAAGGAGACCAACCTGACCGTTTCGGGTCAGCTGGAAGCCGAGACCTATGCCATGGCTCTTGGAAAGGTCTACACATTTGGACCGACTTTCAGGGCCGAAAACTCCAATACCTCAAGGCACCTGGCCGAATTCTGGATGATCGAGCCCGAGATGGCATTCTACGACCTGGATGCCAACATGGACCTTGCTGAGGATTTCATCAAAAGCATCCTGGGGTACATCCTGGAGCACTGCCAGGAAGACCTCGAGTTTCTTGAGAAAAGGCTTCTCGACGAAGAAAAGAGAAAGCCGGAGGCTGAGCGCAGTGACATGCCTTTGAGAGAGAAGCTGCGATTCATCATCGACAACAACTTCAAACGTGTGACCTACACGGAGGCCATTGAAATCCTGAGAAACAGCAAACCCAACAAGAAGAAGAAATTCAAATTCCCGATCGATGCCTGGGGCGCAGACCTGCAAAGCGAGCACGAGCGCTACCTGGTGGAAAAGCACTTTAAGGCACCCGTGATCCTCTTTGACTATCCGGCGAATATCAAAGCCTTTTACATGCGACTCAACGACGACGGAAAAACGGTTCGGGCCATGGATGTCCTGTTTCCGGGAATTGGCGAGATTGTCGGAGGAAGCCAGCGTGAAGAAAGGTTGGACGTTCTCAGGGAGAAGATCAAGGCGCTTGGCATAGACGAGAAAGAGCTGTGGTGGTACCTGGACCTGAGAAAATTTGGCACGGCGGTGCATTCCGGGTTCGGACTTGGCTTTGAGCGAATGGTGCAGTTTGCGACCGGAATGGGGAACATAAGGGACGTGATCCCTTACCCCAGAACTCCCCAAAATGCTGAATTCTAGGGGTAATTTTAGGACATCGACCCTTTCTGCCTGACGATCTTTTTTCGTAACTTTATCCGAAAGGAAAGGTTCCATGCTCAGACAAAGTCTTCAACATAAACTCCAGCAGAAACTATCTCCTCAGCAGATTCAGCTGATGAAATTGATTCAGCTGCCCACTCAGGCCTTCGAGCAGAAGCTGGCCCAGGAGATCGAGGAGAACCCTGCCCTGGAAAGCGGCAAGGAGGAGACGGATGATTACGCAGACAACCAGGAGCAGGAGTACGACGATACCGGTACCGAGAGCATAGAGACGGAGATCAATATTGACGACTACCTGAGCGACGATGAGATCCCCAGCTACAAGCTGCAATCGAACAATTACTCCGCAGATGATGAAGACAACCAAATTCCCTATTCGGGAGGAATTACCTTTAATCAGCACCTTATCAATCAATTGCACACCTTCAGCCTGGAGCCCCAGGAGGAGCTTATCTCTGAATTTGTAGTCGGTTGCATTGACGAAAACGGGTATATCAGAAGAACGGTGGACGATATCGTGGATGATCTCGCCTTTTCGGAGAACATCTTCACAGACAGGGAAGAGGTGGAAAAAGTTCTCGAGGTGGTTCAGCAACTGGATCCGGCGGGCGTCGGGGCCCGGGGCCTCAAAGAATGCCTGCTTCTTCAGCTCAAAAGAAAAGAGGAAACCCCGGAGCGGCTCCTGGCCATGGACATCCTGGAGAACGCCTTTGAGCTCTTTGTCAAAAAGCACTATGAAAAGCTCGCACAGCGCTACGATATCAGCAAGGAACAGCTCAAAGACGCCATTCACGAGATCGAAAAACTCAATCCGAAGCCGGGAGGAGCCTATTCCGGGAACCTCGCTGCCATTGAGCACATCGTTCCGGATTTCACCATTCGGATCAATGAGGGCAACCTGGAGCTCAGCCTGAATGCACGAAACGCGCCGAGCCTTCATATCTCAAAAGAGTATGACAACATGCTGAAGGGATATGCCGAGTCAAAGGACAAAACCAGGACCCAGAAGGACGCAGTCCTGTTCATCAAACAGAAGCTCGATGCGGCAAAATGGTTCATCGATGCCATCAAGCAACGGCAGCAAACCCTCATGGTAACCATGAATGCCATTATGCATTACCAGAAGGAGTATTTGCTCACTGGTGACGAAAGAAAGCTGAAACCCATGGTCCTGAAAGACATCGCCGATCAGATTGGCATGGATGTGTCGACGGTTTCGCGGGTGGCCAACAGCAAATACGTCGATACGCCTTACGGCACAAAGCTAATAAAAGAGTTCTTCTCCGAATCGATGAAGAATGAGCAGGGTGAGGATATTTCAACCCGCGAGATCAAAAAGATCCTGCAAACGGAAATTGAAAAGGAAGACAAAAAGAAACCCCTGACCGATGAGAAACTATCCCAGCTGCTGAAGGAAAAAGGCTATCTCATCGCCCGCAGAACGGTCGCCAAATACAGGGAGCAGTTGGACATTCCCGTGGCGCGCCTGAGAAAAAAGATCCTTTGAGCATGTTTTTCTACAAGTTGATTTCCTATGTTTTGCACCCTTTGCTGTTCTCATTTCTGGGCACGTTTCTCTATCTCTACCTGAGCCCCGAGCACATGGTCAAACAACAGGAGTACATCATCCTTCTCATCGTATTTGTCAGCACCTACATCATACCCGTGTTGCTGCTGACCCTGCTCAAAAAGGTCAACCTGATTGAAGACTACCAACTCAGAACAATTGAGGAGCGCAAGTTCCCGATCCTGTTCTTTATCATCCTGTCTTTTCTTATCGGCCGAACCCTGCTTCACATCCGAATCGTGGACCTTCTGGCTTTTTCCTTTTTCGGAATCGCATTGGCGCTCAGCCTGACCTACCTCTTCTTCGCGCTTCGAATCAAATCGAGCCTGCATATGCTTGGAATTGGTGGTATAATCGGATTTGTGATGATCATGAGCTTCGAGTACCAGCTGAACTTCAACTCCCTGCTGGCGAGCTTGTTTCTCGTGGCAGGTCTCATCGGGGTGGCACGGCTCTCACTCAATGCGCACAGGCCCGGAGAAATCTATGTGGGATTCCTTGTAGGTGTTCTTGCTCAATGGATCAGCTACGAAGTGTACACGATGATCTGAACTAGAAGATATAAAAAACCAGTCCTATCCTGAAATCGGTGATTGCGAATTCGTAGTCATTCCCCTCGGCATTGGTGATCAGGTCGTTCAGACCGTAGTAGAGGTGGATGTTCCACTTGTTGTAGCCCGCGGAAAACGTAAGGCCATATAAGAAGTCATTGTACTGGGCCACTCCCTCTACCTCAAAATCGGCGTCCTTGCCCAAAGTCAGGTTTTCGGCAAAAGCATAAGAGATCTTGAAACCCGGATAGAACCTCCAAAATTTGTACCGGGTCGAGGTTGATGTCCTGAAACGAAACTCCAGGGGCAATTCCACCACGTGCAACATGATCTTGCTGTTCAGGGTCGTCCTATCTTCATTCGGATCCTCGTTTTCAAACCTGACATTGAAATAATAGTTGTTGAACCCATAGCCCAGCCCTACTCCAAAAGCCACATTCCGCCTCGCGTTAACCGGGAGGTCCTTGATGAAGCCGCCCCCCAGGCCAAAAGAGAAGCCGGATTGAGAAATCGGGGGTGGGGTATTGAGCAAACTGATGTAAGTCAGATTGAGGTAAATCTGGTCTTCGAGGTATTTGTCATCCACGAAAGTGCTGTCACTCTGGGCTTTAACACAAGAGCTTATCAAAAGAACCAGAAATAGAAATTTGCGCATTCTGAGAAACAAAAACCAAAGGTAGGCTATTGGCAAATATTTCCCAAACCCTTAAAATTCCTATCTTTACACATGCTTCGACCTCTTCTGTTTCTCATTGTCATCGTCCTGTCAGCCTCCTGCAAAACCGACGCCTTTGCGGAGCCATTGCCGGGAGCCTACAGCACTCAGGAATACCTGGGGCTTCTCTCAAATAAAAAAATAGCCATCGTGGCGAATCAGACCTCGGTCATTCGAAACGCCTCGGGCACAGGGTATGCTCACCTGGTGGACTCTCTCGTGTCGCTTGGGGTCGACATTGTCAAGGTCTTTGCCCCCGAACACGGCTTTCGGGGACAGTTGGATGCAGGAGAAAAAGTGGAGGACCAGAAAGATCCGAAAACGGGGCTCCCCATCATTTCGCTTTACGGAAAGAACAAAAAGCCGACCGGCGAACAACTCACCGGAATCGATCTTGTCGTTTTTGACATCCAGGACGTTGGGGCCCGGTTTTACACCTACATCTCCACCCTGCACTACATCATGGAGGCCTGCGCAGAAAACGAAATCTCACTTCTCGTGCTCGACCGCCCGAATCCGAACGGACATTATGTCGACGGTCCGGTTTTGGAAACGGAATTCACCAGCTTTGTCGGAATGCACCCGGTACCCGTGGTTTACGGCATGACCATAGGAGAATACGCCCAGATGATCAACGGGGAAAAATGGCTCAATAATGGCATTCAATGCGAGCTAACCGTGATTGAACTCAAAGGCTATGACCACAGCACTCCCTATGAGCTACCTATCAAACCCTCGCCCAACCTGCCCAATGAGAAGGCGGTCAACCTGTATCCCAGCCTCTGCTTCTTTGAAGGAACTACAGTCAGTTGCGGTCGAGGCACCGAACAGCAGTTCCAAATATTCGGATCGCCGGAACTCCCGGAGAACATCTTTGCCTACTCCTTTACACCAGAACCCAATTTCGGTTCCAAGTATCCGAAACACCAGGGAAAACTATGCTTTGGCCGCAATCTTCAGAATACAGATCGACTCAAAGAGATCAACCTGGAATGGCTGATCGAGGCCTATCAAAATCACAAGAACAAAGATTCCTTCTTCAACGATTTTTTCGTGAAGCTGGCGGGTACAGCTGAACTCCGCAAAAATATAGAAGAAGGGCTTTCACCGGATTCCATTCGGGATCAATGGCAAGAAGACCTCAAAGTCTTTAAAGCCGCAAGGGAGAAATACCTTCTTTACGATTGATAAGATCCATTTGCAGCTTTTCGCTGAGTAGGGATTTGAGTTCGGCCGAAGTCTCCGGATCAATGAGGTTCAAAGCTCTCACCCCGGTCAGCTTTTCGATCAGCTCGGCACCCGCAAAGGTATTGGTCGCGATACCACTGACCACATCGGGAGTAATTTTGAAACTCTTCATCACCCCGTAAACGGCATACGGATCAGACGCACATAGGACCGTGCATTTCACACTGGATTTCAATTCTTCAAAGGCAACATCCCCATTGTAGGGCTCAAGCGGGGAGGCCCCCAACTCGATCACGGCAACATCTCCTCCAACGCGGTTGATGCGACTCAGCAGATTGATCAACTTCTTTCTGAACTTCTCCCGGGGATATATGGAGGAAGGCATACCCGCATCTACAAAGTCGAAAATATGATTCGCCCCGACATCTTTCAAAGAAAGAGTATCCCTGTATCTGCTGGCACCGGTCAACTTACCGGCCACAATATTCAGACCGGCCCGCTTGAGCAGATTCACAATAATCCGGGCTACGGTTGTCTTACCCGCTGACATGGAAGTACCTACCAGCAGCACTACCGGAATATCAAATTTTGAATAGGGTACTGTCTTGACATAATCGTCCATTTTACAGACCTCCCCATCCCTGACGGCATGGCCGACATACTCGATCTCTATAGGATTTGGCATGTGCACGGATTTCGAGGTGCATTTTCCAAAAAGACCTGCACCGGTCAGCAGGTGCATGCGCCCGTCTTCCTCAACTTCGCGCCAGCTGCCTGTGGCCTCCAGGGTCGCATAGCGATCTCCCAGGGCTCCCAACACAAGATCCTCCTTCATGCTGCTCCGCATGCGCCCATTGATGAGCTCGATCTGTATCTTATCGGTTCCCGGATCGATGATCCGGCCCACGACATAGTCTCCCGTTTTCCATTTGAACTTCTCCAGTCTTTCCACCTCAAACGGATGCTGATCGAGATCAGATATCCGCAGCATGGACGTAAAAATATACCTTGAATACATACTCCTCTTCCTTAAGTTTCTATTTCATCTATTCTTTCTCGTATCCTCTATTTTGTAGCGCTTTCTTCCTTTTGCTCCATTCGCTTTCCCGAGGCGCTGCCCGATTTCAAAGAATCTGCGATGACCAGAAGGGTCAACAACGCGGTTCTCTCTATTAGTTTCTCCGTCACAATGTGCTCATGTCGGGCATGAGCGCCATCTCCCGTGGTTCCGAGACCATCCAGGGTAGCCGTGTACTGACTGGTTGTGTTGCCATCCGACCCTCCTCCTGCTGCAGCTTCCTCCAATTCCAGCCCCAAGAGCTCTCCCAAGTTCCGGGCAAGGCCCCAGAGCCTCTTGTTTCTGGGTGTTCGCTCCATAGGAGGTCTTCCAAAATAGCCCTCGACGAGAACTTCGCTCTCCTTATGCTGTGGTTTGAGCGATAGGATTTCCTTTTCAATCCACCTGGCATCTTCTGCATTCCTGACTCTTACATCGACTATGGCACTGCTTTCTTCGGCAATCACATTGGCCGAGGAACCACCCTGGATCATGCCAACATTTACCGTAATGCCCTTCTCAAAGTCGTTGAGACTGAAAAGATGCTGAATCTGGTAGGAGAGCTCAACTATGGCACTTACTCCCTTGTCGGGATTCAAACCGGCATGGGCCGGCTTGCCGCGAACGGTCACTGTAAAACGTCCGATTCCCTTTCTTTCGGTTTTCAGTTTGCCTTTCAACCCAAGCGGGGGCTCCAAAACAAGTGCCCGGTCCGCAATTCGGGCCAGCTTGCGGATGGCTGAAGTCGATTCGCGGCTACCGATCTCCTCATCCGAATTGATCAACAGGACCGGAGTCACGCTCGGCTTGAGGTCGAGATCCTGAATCGCCTGCAGTGTAAAGATCATCTGGGTCAGACCGGCCTTCATGTCGAAGATGCCGGGTCCGGTTAGCTTGTTTTCTTCTTCGGCAATAGGCATCTCGCTTAACGTGTTTGCTTTCCAAACCGTATCGCAATGACCGACAAGCAATTGAAGGGGCGCTCCTTTCTTCCTGTCTGAAGGGACGGCCAACAGAAAGCCTCCTGTTTCTTTTCCGGGATACAAATTGACCCGGTACGAAAGCTCTTTCAGCTTTTCTCCGATAAAAGCCAGTATCTGAGTTTGGGCCTCAGGGTCCCGGGAGGGAGTCTCAAAGCGCACGAGATTCTTGAGAAATTCGACCATCTCCGGTCTCCTTTCCTGAAGGTACACTTGTATATGTTCGGCCATGTCTTTCATGTGAGAGCCTAAAAAATATCTTCATCGTTCAAAATCCTTGGGATAGGGATAAGCCATCGTCTCATGGATTTCTGCAAACCTGCCCTGCGCAACGTAGACCAGAAGCGGGTTTTTGTAGATCTGCCCTTGCTGGTCCTTATCGGAATGAATCATATAGTCCTTGTGCACAAATGCTTTTTCCACGATACCCGTTATGATGCTGTAGTCGTCAAAGCCATCAAAAATCTTGTGCATTCTGCATTGAAGAAAGAGGTAGGAGTCCGCCACATATATATTCTCTCCGTCCTTTGAAGTAACTGTCGGAATATGCTGAACCACATCCCTGGGATAGTCGTCTACAGAGCAGCGCGGCATAGCTGCGATCGAGGACAGCAGAATCTGACCCGGCTTGACGTAGCTGACCGAAAATTTTTCCTCTTTTTTGATGTTGTGGTAGGTTCTATGCCTCGGGGTGCAGACAAAAGCGAAGTAGTTCGAGAATCCGATCGGGGTCACCATGTGCTTGGGTGCGAGATCAAAGCCATCCTCTTCCTTCGTACCGATCACCACCAGCGGAGCAACGGTATGGAACTGTTCCCATAAGGACTTTTTGGCATCGAGCGATACAAAATCCTCAAAACCCTTTGCAATTTTCATGACCCATCTTCATTTCTCTTCAGCAAGACTCTTAAAGTTAAAGAAAAAAGGGGACATAAACAAGAAATGCGAACCCCGCAAGGAGTTCGCATTTTGCTTTTTTCAGGTCGAGAAGGTCTATTCTTTCTCTTCCGCAGATTTCTCAGTAGCCGCTGTTGCTGGTGCCACTGTCTTCTCAGACGTTACTGCCTTCTCCACAACCACAATCTCCTCAGCAGTGAGTTCTTTGGTTGACGCATCGATAGTTTGGACCTCAACCACTTCCACCAGGGCAGCTGTCTCGATCTTGTTCTCATTGTAGGCTGACACTTCTTCTATGTCCAAAGCGATGCTTGGAGCAATCACCAGGGCCACCACAGACATGAGTTTCAAGAGGATGTTCAGTGACGGACCGGAAGTATCCTTGAATGGATCTCCAACCGTGTCCCCGACAACTGCAGCCTTGTGAGCATCGGTTCCTTTTCTACCCTGCTCCTCGATCATTTTCTTTGCATTGTCCCAGGCACCTCCGGCATTCGACTGGAAGATGGCCATCAAGACACCCGCAGAAGTCACACCTGCGAGAAGACCTCCCAGCATTTCTGCTCCTCCTATGAATCCAATGAGAACCGGCACCGCAATGGCCAACAGACCCGGCAGAACCATTTCTCTGATCGAAGCTTTTGTTGAGATCTCAACGCATTTTTCATATTCTGCAACACCATCAGCCGCATCAAATATCTTTCGATCCTCTGCACTGGCTTTTGACATGTCTGAGTCGTACTTGCGCATGACCTCAAGGGCGGCATGCAAGGCAGGGATGTCCCTGAACTGACGGCGCACCTCTTCAATCATGGCCATGGCGGCGCGTCCAACTGCATTCATGGACAAAGCACTGAACACGAATGGCAACATCGCTCCGATGAGCAATCCGGCCATGATATTCGGACGCGACACATCAATGGATGTGACGTTTGCTGTTTTCATGAAAGCCGCAAACAGAGCCAGGGCGGTAAGCGCGGCAGATGCAATGGCAAATCCTTTACCGATGGCAGCAGTGGTGTTCCCTACAGCATCCAGTTTATCTGTTCTTTCGCGAACCTCTTTTGGAAGCTCGGCCATTTCGGCAATACCTCCTGCGTTGTCAGAGATGGGTCCGTAAGCATCTACGGCCAATTGAATACCCGTATTTGCAAGCATCCCTACGGCTGCGATCGCGATCCCGTAAAGACCTGCGAAGTGATGCGAGACAATGATCGCTGTAGCGATCAGAAGAATCGGGATGGCAGTAGACATCATCCCAACGCCCAAACCTGCAATTATGTTTGTCGCAGACCCCGTTTCAGACTGACGTACGATCGATTTCACAGGTTTAGTACCTGTACCCGTATAATATTCCGTGATCTTTCCAACAAAGAATCCGGCGATCAAACCGGCAAGAGTGGCATAGAACACACCCATCGCTCCGAATGGCAATCCTTCAATGCTCTCCGGAATCATCGTGGTAATAATGAAATAAGAAGCGATGATCATCAGAAATCCTGATCCGAATTCCCCAAGATTCAAAGCTTTATGTGGGCTGCCCCCTTCTTTGACTTTTACAAAAAGAGTTCCCAGGATTGACATGATGATACCAACCGCGGCAAGCGTAAGCGGCAGGTAAACGGCTCCAAGACCATTGTAATCAGGAGTTACAATAAGAGCTCCGAGGACCATGGTACCAATGATGGAACCGACATACGATTCAAAGAGGTCGGCTCCCATTCCGGCCACGTCACCTACATTGTCTCCTACGTTGTCAGCGATGGTCGCCGGGTTCAGAGGGTGATCCTCAGGAATTCCCGCTTCTACCTTACCGACGAGGTCAGCACCGACATCAGCTGCTTTGGTATAGATGCCTCCACCAACACGGGCAAAAAGGGCAATCGAAGAGGCTCCCAGTGAAAATCCGGAAAGGACATTGAGAACCATTGGCAGGTTATCCGCTCCTGGCCAGATGGACTGGTAGATCATAAACAATCCGCTCAATCCAAGAACACCAAGACCTACAACGCCCAGACCCATGACCGATCCTCCGGCGAAAGCCACCTCAAGGGCGGTTCCCAACGATTTTCTCGCTGCATTGGTCGTGCGAACATTCGCCTTGGTCGCCACCTTCATTCCAATGAATCCTGCAAGAGCAGAGCATATGGCACCGATTACGAATGAAAGGGCCACCAGACCGTGCGAACCGGCTTCGGAGGTTCCTTTAAAGTAGAGCAAGATGGCAACGGCAACTACGAAAATTGACAGGATCTTGTACTCGGCCTTCAAAAAGGACATCGCACCGTCTGCAATGTTCTTGGCTATACGCGCCATTTTCTCATCTCCCACTTCTTGTTTGCTTACCCATGCATTCTTGATGAATACAAATGCCAAAGCAATAACTCCGAACAGGGGTAAATAACTTACGATTAATTCCATTTTATTGAGTTATAATGTTAAAAGATTCTGATTTTGACGGCCAAAAGTAAGCAATATTGTGAGATTAAAAAAACCGGTATTCAAGATACCGGCACACATAAGATATTGACTTTAGACCTCTTAGGTTTATGGCCCTTTGGGCTTTAAATGGTAAAGGTTCGCTTTTTCTTGTGCTCGCTTTCGTCATAGCGCTTCACACACTCGTGGTAAATCTGAATTGCCTCCTCGGCATTTCCCCAGCCACCGACGTCAACTTTCTTCTCTTCGAGGTCCTTATACACCTGGAAGAAGTGCTCGATCTCCTTGAGTCGATGGGGATTAAGATCTGAGATGTCCTTTCTTTTGTTGTAAACCGGGTCACTTACCGGCACGCAGATCAGCTTTTCGTCAGGGCCCTTCTCGTCGGTCATGTGAAAAACTCCGATCGGACTGACTTCCACCACAACCATCGGATAGGTGGGCTCGGTGCACAAAACCAAAACATCCAGGGGGTCCTTGTCGAGGGCCAGGGTTTCAGGAACGAAACCGTAGTCTCCAGGATACATCATCGACGAGAACAGCGTTCTGTCAAAGCGGATCTTGTGAAGAACAAAATCATATTCGTATTTGTTTCTGCTTCCTTTGGGGATTTCAATGAGCACGTCGAACGTCACTCTTTTCTTCTTGTTCATATCTTTCCGAATTTTGGGCAAAAGTACGACTTTCATCGGGTTATTTGGGAAGAAACCCCTAAATTTAATCACGTGCTAAGGATGTGGAAGCCTTTATTTAAAACGGTTTAAAATGAAATATCGAACACTGGGGAGACACGGATTCAGGGTAAGTGAAATTGGTTTGGGCTGCTGGCAGCTTGGAGGAGACTGGGGACATGCCCCGGATGAGGACAAGGCCCTGTCTATTTTGAGAGCGGCCCTGGATTCCGGAATAACCCTTTTTGACACTGCGGATGTTTATGGCGGGGGAAGAAGTGAGAGAGTCATCGGAAAATTCCTGAAAGAGCTTGATACCCCTGTCAAAGTGATCACCAAGTTTGGACGGGCAGAGGGCGTTTATCCGGACAATTACACCGAAGCGTCGCTTAGAGAAGGCGTGGAAGGTTCCCTCGAGAGACTAGGGGTCTCTTCCCTGGATCTGGTCCAATTGCACTGTATCCCGGAGGAGATCCTCGAACGTGGAGACATTTTTGACGCGCTTCGAAAGCTCCAGGAGGAGGGCCTGATCGGTGGTTTCGGAGCCAGCGTGGAAACCAAAAAAGAAGGGCTCCTGTGCATGAAACAGGAGGGCCTGGCATCGCTTCAGATCATTTTCAATGTTTTTCGCCAGCACTACGGCCAAGAATTCTTCGAAGAGGCGGAGGCTCGAGGCGTGGGCCTCGTTGTTCGATTGCCTCTGGCAAGTGGTTTGCTGTCGGGAAAGTTTGATCGAAAAACTGTTTTCGGTGAAAACGATCACAGAAATTACAATCGAAACGGAGAGGCCTTCAACGTGGGGGAAACCTTTTCGGGCCTGCCTTTTGAAAAAGGGCTGGAACTGGTGGAGAAAATCAAGAGCCAATATCTGCCTCCCAACATGAGCATGGTTGAATTCGCATTGCGCTGGATCCTGGACCATCCGGGGGTCAGCTCTGTCATTCCCGGGGCTTCTTCTGTCGAACAGGCCATGGCGAATGCAAAGATTTCCGACCTCCCCGAGTTGTCCCCTAAGCTTCATGATGGCCTGCAGGAATTTTTTGACAAAGAGGTCCTCGATCACATACGCGGACCCTTTTAAGCTGAACCCATTCCTATGAGGCCCTGTCGATGAAGAGCAAAATGTCAAATTTCAAGGATAAATATGGCCCCTGGGCACTGATTGCAGGTGCTTCAGAAGGGATAGGCGCTGCTTTCTCAGAGGCCCTGGCACAGAGGGGTTTGAACCTGATCCTCGTTGCCCGAAGAGAAAATCTGCTGTCTGAACTCGCACTGGGTCTTCGTTCCAGGCACAAGATTGAGGTCGTCGAACATGCACTTGATCTGGGTAATATGACTTCTGTACGCGACCTCGTTTCAAGCATGAATCAGGATATAGGTCTCTTGGTTTACAATGCAGCCTATTCCCCGATCGGGTATTTTAAAGATGTTCCCTACGCAGATTTGGAACATATCATTTCTGTCAACATTCAAACCCCGCTCTTTCTGATCAAGGAGCTTACCCAACCCATGCTCGAGCGCGGAAAAGGCGGCATCATCCTGATGTCATCGCTTTCGGGCATCCAGGGAAGTCCTAAAATTGCCACCTATGCGGCCAGCAAATCCTTCAATACCATACTCGCTGAAGGCCTGTGGCACGAACTAAAGGACCTCAATATTGACGTTCTGGCCTGCGTAGCCGGAGCCGTCAGGACGCCGGGATACATGACCTCCGCAAACGAAAAAGACGCTCCGGGCACACTGGATCCTGATGATGTCGTGGAAGAGACCCTTAGCGCCCTGGGATCGTCTCCCACCGTGACACCGGGATCTTTCAACAGGTTTGCTAAATTTATCATGAGCAGGCTTCTGCCCAGGAAAAGGGCGATCCGCATCATGCACGACAATACGAAAGAATTACAATGACTAATCCTATCCTCATGAAACCACTGCTCGGATTTTTGACCCCCTGGATCATTTACCTGATTATCACCCTTCTTCATTATGTCTTGCCGGGCAAATGGGTTCAGGGCTATGTCAGAGATTCGAAGACGGGGGAGCTCCTGAAGTACCGGTTGAACGGAATCTGGGTGCTGCTCGTTTCTTTGGGGCTTTGGTTTCTTTGCGGATACATGAATTGGGTGCCCTTTGACTGGCTCTATGAAGTGAGATGGTACAGCCTGGCCGGGGCCTTCGTGATGGGAATACTTTATACCCTGATCGTCGTGCTCCCCTATCCTTCCACCGGTGCGCCTTTGCTGTCTGATCTCTACCTGGGAAGACTTGAAAATCCTCAATATATCAAGGAACGGATTGATGCCAAGATGTGGCTGTACCTGGTCGGAGCGGTCATGCTCGAGCTGCATGTGGCCAGTGGCTTCGCACATCAATACCTGAAATTCGGTGATCTGAGTTCACCCGGTTTCTTTATCTCTTCCCTGATGCTCACCTGGTTCGTGTTCGACTATCTCACTTTTGAGCGCGTGCATCTCTACACCTATGATTTCTTTGCCGAGAAGGTCGGTTTCAAATTGGGTTGGGGATGCCTGGTTTTTTACCCTTATTTCTATGCCATTCCGTTGTGGTCCACTGCCAATCTCGAAGGCTCTGAAACTCCTTCCTGGTTGCTCTGGATTTCTGTCGCGGTCTTTTTCCTGGGATGGTCCCTGGCACGAGGGGCAAACATGCAGAAGTTTTATTTTAAGACAGATCCCGAACGTTCGTTTTTGGGCATCCGTCCCGAAACAATAAGCGACGGCAAACAAACGCTCCTTGTCAACGGGTTCTGGGGGCTCAGCAGGCACGTGAATTACCTCGGGGAGATCCTGATGGGTACGGGGATCGCCCTGGCCGTCTCTTTTCACGGTTCCTGGCTACCCTGGCTCTACCCCATCTATTACATTGCCTTGTTGTTCCCGCGTGAACGGGATGACGACAAACGCTGTGCCGCAAAATACGGGGACCTATGGACAAAATATACCGATCGGGTAAAATACAGGATCATTCCTTATATCTATTGAATTCTTTAATTCCGGCTCTGCATGAACCCAAACTCTCCTTTTCTTAGAAAAACCAGCTTCACATTTCCTGTCGGAAAATCACGAGTTAAGAAGTTCTGCCGCATCGCCCTTGCCACCGACTCGCATTACGCACTGAAGGAAGACCTGGAAGACAAGTGCTATTCGGATGCCTTGCTGAAAATGGAGGAATTCGTCAAAACGGTCAATCCGCTCGAATCTGATTTTGCGATCCATTTGGGCGATTTCAAGGATGAGGACCTGGTACCCAATGAAAAGTCAACCCTTGAGTACCTTAAGAAGATGGAGGGCGAATTTTCAAAATTCAAAGGGCCTCGTTTCCACTGCCTGGGCAATCACGACCTGGACAGCATCACAAAGAAGCAATTCCTGGAAATCGCTGAGAATTCAGGCCGAGGACCCGATTCAAGGATCGAGCCCCGTTCCGGTCACTACGCTTTCGATCTCAAATCTATTCGTTTTGTCGTCCTGGATGCCAACTACGACGAGTTCGGTAACGATCATTTTTTCAGAAAGGGTGGTGACTGGCAAAAACCTTTCATTCCCTCAAAACAATACGAATGGCTCAAGAACACCCTTGATAGCAGTCCCTATCCGTGCGTCTTGTTCATTCATCATCCACTCTATGCCTATGTCAAAAACGGGCACTCTTATCATGTTGTCAATCATATGGAAGTCAGAGCGATATTGGAGGCTTCCGAAAAAGTTCTGGCGGTTTTCAACGGGCACATGCACGAAGAGATGTTCCACGAGCTCAATGGCATCCGGTATTTCGCCATGAACAGCATGCTGGAGGGAACCTTTGTTCAGCGGAATTGTTTTTATGTGTTGGAGATCCAGCCTGACCGTATGCGCATCGACCGATATGAAAGATTCAACAAGCTGGACGGGTAGCGAATTAATTCCGAAATTTGAACCATGAAAGACATCAAAGTAATTGCCTTTGACGCAGACGACACCCTTTGGGTCAATGAGCCGTATTTCAGGGAAATGGAGAACCGGTTTTGCTCCCTGCTCGAAGATTTCCTGCCGCACCATACCGTTGCCAAAGAGCTGTTTCGAACGGAAATGGACAACCTGGAGCTCTATGGCTATGGGGTGAAGAGCTTTATGCTGAGCATGGTGGAAACCATCGCCCGTGTAACGGATAACAAGGCTGACATGCACCTGGTCAACAAGGCGGTCGGTCTGGGCCGGGAGCTTCTCAATAAACCCGTTGAAGTGTTTGACGGGGTAGAAGAGATTCTCCAAAGTCTCAATGGGGACTACCGCCTGGTCATGGCTACCAAAGGGGACCTCCTGGACCAGGAGCGCAAACTGATCAAATCAGGATTGGCAAAACACTTTCACCACATCGAGATCATGAGTGACAAAAAGATCTCTGACTACAAGAAGCTGCTGAAACACCTGGACTGCTTACCCAATCATTTTCTGATGATCGGAAATTCCATCAAATCAGATATACTACCCGTGCTGGAACTCGGTGGATATGCGGCTCATGTACCCTATCATACCACCTGGGAATACGAGAAGGTGGATGTGAAGATCGATGATCCGAAATTCTTCGAGGCTGAAAACATCTCCAGCGTGATCGATTTCTTGAGGTCCCATGGATGAAGTCATAAGCAGCGCTCGAGTTGATCAGAATTGTTTTACCTTTGATAATCCTGTCCAACCCAATGATAACCTATGAAGAAAGTTGTTCTGATCCTCCTTGTAACAATCTCTGTTTGGAGTTGCAAGAAAAAACAAACCATGGAGACTGAAGCACAAACCGAACCTGAACCCGCCTCAAAAGGAAGCATCGAAGTCGTCGATCAAAAACTTGGGATTGTACTCGATACGGAAGCTCCAATTGAAGTCCTTGCAGAGGGCTACAGTTGGTCAGAGGGACCTCTGTGGCTGCCGAATCAAGAGATGCTGATTTTTTCGGATGTTCCCAAGAACACGATCTATTCCTGGTCGGAAGAAAAGGGGGCCGGAGTCTATCTGACCCCTTCGGGATTCACCGGGGAGAAGTTTGAGGGTAGCGAACCCGGATCAAACGGTCTTACCCTGAACAACCAGGGAGAGCTCGTGCTCTGCCAGCATGGAAACCGAGCGGTATCTGTCATGAAAGCTGACTTGTCTGAGCCCATGCCTAATTATGAATACCTGGCTGAGACCTTTGAAGGAAAGCGATTCAACAGCCCCAATGACCTGATCTTCGATCGGGCCGGCAACCTGTATTTTACAGATCCGCCTTACGGCCTTCCCGGGGGAATGGAGGATGCCGGCAAAGAAATTGACTTCCAGGGGGTCTACCGGGTAACTCCTGAAGGGGAGGTCACACTTCTCACCGATGAACTGACCCGACCCAATGGTCTTGCCCTATCGCCAGATGAGAAAACACTGTACGTGGCAAATTCCGATCCGGAAAAGGCGATTTGGATGGCCTATGAGTTGGGTGATGCCGGAAAGATCCGAAGCAAAAAAGTCTTTTACGATGTCACGGAGTGGGTTCCTAAAGCGCCGGGATTGCCCGATGGACTCAAGGTGGACAACCAGGGAAATTTATTCGCAACCGGACCAGGGGGCGTCTGGATTTTCTCTCCTGAAGGAGCGCATTTGGGAACCATCAAAACCGGAGAGGCGACGGCGAACTGTGCCTTCAATGATGACAAGACGTCGCTGTATATGACGGCAGACAGTTATTTGCTGCGCCTGAAACTGAAATAACAAACATAAAAACGAGATAAAATGAAAGAGATCGCACTAGTCACCGGGGCGAACAAAGGCATTGGGTTTGAAATAGCCAGGGAACTGGCCAAAAGCGGCATGCATGTCATTTTGGGCGCCAGAAATCTCGAAAGAGGAAAAAAGGCTGCATCTGATTTAAAAGAAGAGGGCCTGAACGTTGAACTCCTCGAAATCGACGTTTCAAAATCGGATAGCATCGAGAAAGCGGTTAAGAACTTGAGAAAAAATACGACCGGCTGGATGTTCTGGTAAACAATGCCGGGATACTCCACCGTGAGGAAGGACTGGGAAGCAGTACCGTCCTTGGCGTACCTGCCCCTATTCTTCGCGAGACCTTTGAGACAAACTTCTTTGGTCTTGTCGACCTGACACAGCGCCTGGTTCCTATGTTGAAAAAGAGTGAAAACGGTCGAATCGTAAACGTCTCGAGCATTTTGGGCTCACTTAATCTGGCCATCGAAAGAGAAGCGGAAGGACCCTCTGGAACTCCTTTTGCCTACAATGCGTCCAAAGCTGCCGTGAATGCCTTTACCATTCACCTCGCAGGTGCACTCCGGCAGTTTGGGATACGAGTCAATTCGGCGCATCCCGGTTGGGTAAAAACCGACATGGGTACGGATGCAGCTACTTTGAGCATTGAGGAAGGAGCCAAAACCATTGTGGACCTCGTTCTGAATGACAAAGAGTCGAATTCGAGATTCATTCACTTGGGTGAGGAGCTCCCATGGTGATTACCATGTCGAATTGGGGTGCCTGTTGGATAACCTTTTGAATCAATTCATCGGCTACGGACTTCTCGAATGCTCCGTCCTCTTCAGTGGACACGCCCATTTGATCGAAAAATTTTAAAAACCCTTTTGGACTGTGAATGTTTACCCATTTGCACGCCTTGTCTGAATTATTGCTGAACGTATGCAGGGTTCCCGGAGGAAGGTCCACAGATTCACCTGCGAATACCGTCCTGGGTTTTCCACCGACAACAAAATCCATTTCGCCTTCTATCACGATAAATGCCTCTGAAAACTTCTCGTGATAATGGGGAGGCGGGCCAGGTACATGAGCTGGAGTCTCACCGATTACCAAATCATAGTCTCCTGTAGTTTCTTTTGGAGTGATCTGGTGTCCGATCACCCATTTCGTTGATTTTTTCATTTTATGAGATTTTTGTCTCACAAATCTAAAATTTCTTTTTGTCATTTCCAAATTTTATGAGATATTTGTCTCATGAAAGATCAATTTCTTAAAGAAGGACGCATTAACCAAAAGCTTCAAACACGCTCGGAAATACTCAAATCGGCTCAGGTTCTTTTGAACAAAGAACGTCAGATCACCCTTGAGAAAGTAGCTGAACACGCGGGAATTTCAAGAGCTACGATTTACAGGTACTTTTCAAACATTGAATTGCTGACCACGGAAGCTCTGCTTCACACGCATTTTCTTCGTCCGGATGAACTGCAAAAAAAAGTGGAGGGATTGAGCCTGGAGGAAACCATACACGCCTTGCAGCACCACTACAATACGATCTCCCAGGAACATGAGCTCGTATTCCGCAGATATCTGAGTGTTACGCTTAAAGAATCCATCATTTCCAAGAAGAAACTTCGGGGGGCAAGACGGGTTGAGGCACTCAAATTGGCTCTGAAACCTTTTGAGGGGCTCCTCAGCAAGGAAGATCACAAAAGGCTTATTCATATTTCAACCCTTCTTATGGGTATTGATGCCCTGCTTGTCTGTAAAGATGTATGCGAGCTGAGCGATGAGGATGCTAATAAACTATTGGAATGGGCATTGGACTTGATCCTGGCAGGTGTCCGACGAGGCTCCTCTTAAATTTCGTATTTTAGGGCAGCGCCAATCGGCATCCTAAATCGAACCTACATGAAATACAAGCATCTCGTCACTTTTGTCCTTCTTTTACTTCTTCTTATCCTTCTTCTTGTCCAATGCAAACCCCAACCCCATTATGAAGTCCTGATTCGAAATGGCCTCATTGTGGATGGTACGGGTTCGCCCGGTTACAAGGGTGATGTGGCATTAAATGCAGACACCATTGCAGTCATCGGGAACCTGGAAAATGCAACAGCTGATCAAGAAATCGATGCCACAGGCCTGGTTGTCGCACCCGGATTTATCAATATGCTCAGCTGGGCCAATGAAGACCTGATCGCCGACGGCAATTCGCAGAGTGACATACGACAGGGGGTTACCCTGGAGGTTTTCGGAGAAGGCATGTCCATGGGACCGCTTACCCCGGAAATAAAGGAACTCTTTGCCAAAGAGCAGGGCGACATCAAGTACGACATCGAGTGGACCACTTTGGGCGAATACCTGGAATTTTTGGAACGCAAGGGCGTATCTACCAATGTGGCCTCCTTCCTGGGTGCCACCACACTTCGCATCAATACTGTTGGTTACGAAGATCGCGAGGCGACCGAACAGGAACTCGAAGAAATGAGATCCATGGTTCGTCAGGCCATGGAAGAGGGTGCACTGGGTATAGGCTCCTCGCTAATTTATGCTCCAGCCTTTTACTCTACCACCGAGGAACTCATTGAGATTTGCAAAGTTGCCTCGGAGTATGACGGTATGTACATCTCACACATACGGAGTGAAGGTGTACGGCTCCTCGAAAGCCTGGATGAGCTGCTGCGAATTGCGGACGAGGCGGATATTAGGGCCGAGGTTTATCATCTCAAGCAGAGCGGCAAGGTAAACTGGAATAAATTTGAACTCGTCAAAGCAAAAATCGATTCGGCTCGTAACGCGGGCCTTCATATCACAACGGACATGTACAACTATACTGCGGGTGCGACGGGCCTGGATGCCGCCATGCCTCCCTGGGTCCAGGAAGGAGGCTACGAGAAGTGGGCAAAACGTCTTCAAGATCCAAAGATCAGAAAACGGCTGCTGAAAGAAATGAAAGAACCTGCTGAGGATTGGGAGAGCCTGATGCAAATGACCGAGGGCCCCGACCAGATCCTGCTGATCGGGTTTAAAAATGACAGTCTAAAGTATTTGACCGGAAAATCATTGAAAGAGGTAGCTGAATTGAGAGGCACCAGCCCGGAAGAAACGGCTATGGACCTCGTTGTGCAAGATGGTAGCCGCGTCGGAACCGTTTACTTTTTGATGTCCGAAGAGAATGTGAAGAAGCAGATCGCACTTCCCTATATGAGTTTTGGATCCGACGCGGGGTCCATGGCGCCTGAAGGAGTTTTCCTGAAATCGAGCACTCATCCGCGAGCCTATGGCAACTTTGCCCGACTGCTTGGGAAATACGTACGAGATGAAAAGGTCATCCCCATGGAGGAAGCGATCTATAAGCTCTCCGGGCTGCCCGCTTCGAATCTGAAAATACAGAAACGGGGTTCTTTGAAAGAGGGTTACTTCGCCGACCTGGCCATCTTCGACCCGGAAAAGATCCAAGACAACGCTACCTATGATCAACCCCAGCAATACGCAACCGGGATGATCCATGTTTTTGTCAACGGGGAACAGGTGCTGCTTGACGGCGAGCACACAGGTGCCCAACCCGGTAGAGTGGTTCGAGGCCCGGGGTGGAAAAGTTATGAGGAGTAAACGTCAAAAATTGGCGTGCAGGGAGATTAATGGTCCGCTGAAACTCATATTGAATTTTCCGTTCCAATTCTCATAGTCAACCTTGGCATTCAAGGCAAAGATCCGGTAGTCAAGTCCGACCCCAAAATTTTCAATGATCTGGAATTTTACCCTGGGGCTGACGTTCCAAAGACCTCCGGAGTACTGATCGATCGTAAGACCAAACCAGTCTACATTCGCACCGACCATCCAGCGGTGGTGAGGAAGCCATTTATAGGAGAATCCAATATTTGGCAGCGGGATCAGTCCATTCACGCTTCTTCGCTCAAAACCGGTATCTCCTTCGCTGGTTCTTGCCTCCCCTTCGATATAGGCATCAATGTTCAATCCGTGAATCCCAATTCCAACGGCGATTTCGTGTTTGGGTCGCATAAAGACCTTTCGTTCAAAATAGAGTCGATACAAGCCAAAATTGACTCCCCCCTCGACAAAGCTTCCTTTCTGAAAGGTGATATTCTCAAACTCGATGTCTTCCTCCAAAACGGCTCCATCACTCGCTGAAACGCCGAATGACTGAATGGAAACGGTCCAGCGTTTGGAAAAGCGCCAACCAAACTGAAAAAAATAGGTCGGGTCGGAATCTGAAAGGCCAAACGTTTCATTGAAGTCGATCTCCTCATTGGGAACTTCTCCGTCAGCGCCAATCTTGAAGTTCCTCGAAACCCAGAAGACCCCGGCCTCCACTAAGAATCGATCCTCTTTCAAGGGATTGATCTTCTCTTCCTGGGCCTGAGCCGGAAGAATACAGAAAATGGCGAGTAGGAATAAAATGGAAAAATGGAGTCGCATATTTGAGGGGTTTGCGATTCATTCGGAATCTGGTGTAAGCTAAAGTTACGAAATTTTTCAGCAACCTGAAAGGTTTAAAAGCTGAAAATGAGGCATGACTGGCTCTCAAAGCAAGGATGAAATCAACCTGGCGAAAGAATAAGTGAGTCTTTCGAGAAAACCTCGCTTCTTCCATTCTTCAGGGTTTAACTCCAGGCATTCATCCAGATCTTTCAAAAACGCGTTTTCAAGCTCATGGGCAAAGGCCTTGCTATAGATCACAGACATGATCTCAAAGTTCAGATCGAAGCTCCTGATGTCCATATTGGCGGTCCCCACAACACTAAGCATCGAGTCACAAACAAGGGTCTTGGCATGAACAAAACCCTTCTTGTAAAGGAAAATACGCACGCCTGCACCCAAAAGGTCGGAGAAATAGAACCTGGAAGCCGCGCCAACGACCTTCGAATCCGATTTAAAGGGCAACAAAAGTCTTACGTCAACTCCCGAGAGGGCGGCCTGTTTCAATGCGTCCATGATGCTGTCGCTCGGGATAAAATAAGGGTTCGTAACATATAATTTCTCCCGGGCCAACGTAAAGATCTTGAAATAACTCAGCATGATGTTCGATTTTGGATAAATCGGACCCCCTGCTATGACCTGACCCAGAGAAACTCTTTCGCTTGCCACTAACTCTGCATCGGGAAACAAGTCCTTGCCGAATTCAACCTTCGCAGGCGTGCTGGTATTCCAACTGACTGCGAAATGACGTTGCAAACTCCGCACCAAAGGGCCAGTGATCTTGACATGGGTGTCGCGCCAGAACAATCCTGTATCTATGGAATTGTCATAGCGGTCGGAAATATTGATTCCCCCGACGAATCCCACTGTCCCGTCCACGACGATAATTTTTCTGTGATCGCGATGGTTCAAACGGTTCGCCAACTGCCCGAGCAGGATTTTGATTTGCGGATAAACCTCTACACCTGCTTCTTTCAACTCCCTGACGATATTCTTCTTTATCTTCGCACTGGCAAAATCGTCGTATAGCACCCTTACTTGAACGCCCTCAGCTCTTTTTTTCACGAGAACCTCCTTTATCTTATTTCCCGTCTGGTCATTCTCCCAGGCGTAGTATTCCATGTGGATATGACGCTCAGCTCCTTCAAGAGTCTTCAAAACGTCAGGGAATTTTTCCTCTCCATTGATCAGCAATGAGAGTCTGCTCTGGCTCAAATGCTCGCCTCCAATTTTATGAAGAAAGTGCACTAGTGGCTCAAAATGACCGATCTCGTCGCGGTTTGACCTGAGAAGCTCATCTGTATGATTAGCAACCTCTTTTTGGTATCTGCGGTCAAGTTCGTAATGCTGCGCTACCCCTTCTGCGGTTGATTTCTGATGGCGGTAATTCACGCCCAGGGAAAAATAGAACACCATTCCGAAGACGGGAAATACGAATACAAGCAGGAGGTAGGCTAGGGTCTTGGGTGTTGAGTCTGTGTCGAGCAGGATTCTTATGGTGGTATAGACCAATGCGATCAAATAGACAATGAAGAGAATTTTAATCCACATACTTCGTTTTGGTTTTGCCCTGCGGACTAACAAGGCTGTTGAGACAAAGAATAAATCTAAAGGTAATCATTTTTGAGATTGATCGTTAAGAGCTGATCAATCGTTGGGATTCATTCGTTTCACGAATGTTCCCTTCAAGCTGCGCCAGCCGCAGGCTGGTAAACTGTGAAAATCGAAAAAAGAATCGCTCACTCGCTTCCAAAAAGAAAGCGAGCTAGTGGGATTCATTGCTTGCAGCAATGTTCCCTTCAAGCTGCGCCAGCCGCAGGCTGGTGGGATTCATTCGTTTCACGAATGTTCCCTTCAAGCTCCGCTTGAAAATCGAAAAAATGATCGCTCGCATTGCTTCAAAAAGAAAGCGAGCTTTCTTTTTGGAAGCTCGCTCACAATTCACTTTTTTTTCGATTTGTTGTACCTTGGGTGGGAATCGAACCCACACTCTGTTGCCAGAACTGGATTTTGAATCCAGCGCGTCTACCAATTCCGCCACCAAGGCAATTTCCGTCCAAACAGGTAGAGTTGTTTTGGGCTTGCAAATATAAACTTTTTACACAAATATGGAACGATATTTCTCGGGATTTGACAGAATTTTGAGCTCTATCCAAACGGAGCAAAAATCTTCTTCAAAAATTTACCGAAATCAAATATTTGCTTATTTTTGCAGTCCGTTTAAACGAGCATCAATTTCCTAAAACACAAAACCTTATGCAACCAGCGATCCTTTCTCCAAAAATTTTCGCCTTGTCCCAGAGCAAAGAATTGGGCAAGAGCATTGCCGACGCTTACGGCATGGAAATGGGCAAGTTTCGAAAAAACATGTTCAGTGACGGAGAGTTTCAGGTTTGCTACGAGGAGTCGATTCGGGGAAGACGTATTTTCATCATTGGATCTACCATGCCCCCCAATGACAATTTAATGGAGATGCTGCTCATGATCGATGCGGCAAAAAGAGCCTCGGCAAGACACATCACGGCCGTAATGCCCTACTTCGGATGGGCCAGGCAGGACCGAAAGGACCAGCCACGCGTCCCGATTGCGGCAAAGATGGTTGCCAAGCTGCTGCAAGCGGCGGGCGCTACGCGAATCATGACCATGGACCTGCACGCAGATCAGATACAGGGCTTCTTTGAGGTACCCGTGGATCACCTGTATGCTTCAACTTTCTTGCTTCCTTACATCGAAGCCATGAAACTGGAGGATATAACCATTGCATCCCCTGACATGGGAGGCTCAAAGCGCGCTTATGCTTACTCCAAATACCTCAACTCGGAAGTGGTGATCTGCTACAAGCAACGCAAAAAGGCCAACGTGATTGAGACCATGGAACTGATCGGTAACGTGGAAGGCAGAAACGTGATCCTCGTGGACGACATGGTCGATACGGCTGGAACACTTACGCGTGCAGCGGATCTGATGATGGAAAGAGGAGCGGTCAGCGTAAGAGCTATTGCTTCCCACCCCATTCTTTCAGGAGCGGCTTATGAACGAATTGAAGAGTCGGCTTTGGAGGAATTGATCGTGACCGATTCGATTCCCCTTCAGAAACAAAGCCCAAAAATAAAAGTTGTATCTTGCGCGCCCTTATTTGCGGACGTGATGCAAAAGGTACAGTCAAACAAGTCCATCAGTGGACAATTTTTAATGTAAATCTATTTAATAAACAGTAATGAAATCTATTACAATCAAAGGATCTAAAAGAGAAAGCGTGGGCAAGGCATCGACCAAGGCCTTACGTAATGCTGGAAAGGTTCCTTGTGTACTTTACGGAGGAGACAAGGCAATGCACTTTTCGGCTGACGAACTGTCATTCAGCAAAATCGTCTACACTCCAAACGTGTACATGGCGATGATTGAATTGGAGAATGGCGAAAAGTACAAGGCAATCTTGCAGGACATCCAGTTCCACCCGGTGTCTGACAAGATCTTGCACGTAGACTTCTATCAACTTCACGACGACAAACCCGTGATGATGGAAATCCCGGTAAGACTTGAGGGCAACGCTCCCGGTGTCGTTGCAGGGGGTAACCTTCGATTCCCATATCGTAAACTGAAAGTTAAGGCGCTCCCATCGGATTTGCCAGACTTCATCACAGCAGATATTTCGGAATTGAAAATCGGTGACAAATTGTACGTTACTGGGTTGAAAAACGACAAATACACCATCCTGCATCCTGACAACACTGTAGTTGCCCAGGTGAGAGTTTCTCGTTTGGCCATGTCAATTGATGAGATGGATAGTGATGAAGAGGAAGGCGAAGAAGGTGCTGAAGGTGCTGAAGCAACAGAGGGATCTGCTGAAGAAGCTGCTCCGGCTGCAGAATAAGTCATTTCCTGAATAAAAGAAGAAAGCTTTCCGCCTGTCGGGAAGCTTTTTTTTATATTTAAAAAATGAAGTTTTTGGATAAAATCAGCTCTTTCCTGTTTGGGAAGGGCGAATCGGAGACCGACATGAAAAAATTCCTGATTGCGGGCCTGGGGAATATCGGTGAAAAATACCAGGACACGCGACACAACATTGGATTCACCATACTCGACGCACTGGCCAAAGAGCGGGATGTGGCATTTGAGACCAAAAAGTTAGGGGATCTTACCCGCTTCAATCACAAGGGGAGAACGTTCATTCTACTGAAACCCAACACCTATATGAACTTGAGCGGAAAGGCGGTAAGCTACTGGATGAAAATCGAGAAAATTCCCCTCGAGAACCTGCTCGTTGTGACGGATGACCTGAACCTGCCCTATGGCACGATACGGATCAAAGGAAAGGGAAGCAGTGGCGGTCACAATGGTCTGACGAACATCAATGAAGTGCTGCAAACCCAAAACTATGCCCGATTTCGATTCGGCATTGGAAACGACTATCCGAAAGGGAGGCAGATAGAGCATGTGCTCGGCACCTGGGACGAAGAAGAGTCGGAAAAGCTTCCGGAACGCCTCGAAAAGTCAGGCAAGGCCATCATCTCTTTTGCCATGGCTGGGCTCAACAACACCATGAGTACCTTCAACGGGAAGTAGGACCTAATGAAGTCGATTTGAAACTACTCCACCGTGACCGATTTGGCCAGGTTCCTCGGCTGGTCCACATTGCATCCCCGCATGACGGCGATGTAGTAGGAAAGCAGTTGCAAAGGAATTGTGGTCAGCAGCGGTGACAAAGCTTCTTCGGTCTCCGGGATCTCTATCACGTGATCGGCGATCTCTTTAACCGTTGTGTCACCTTCTGTCACAACAGCGATGATCTGTCCGTTTCGGGATTTGATCTCCTGGATATTGCTCACAACTTTCTCGTAGTGACCTTTGCTCGTGGCAATGACGATCACCGGCATGTCCTTGTCTATAAGGGCAATCGGTCCGTGCTTCATCTCTGCAGCAGGATAGCCCTCCGCGTGTATATAGGAGATTTCCTTGAGCTTCAAGGCGCCTTCCAGGGCTACAGGGAAATTGAACCCACGCCCCAAATAAAGACAATTCGGTGCATCCTTGTAAATGCTGGCTATGTTTCGCACATGCTCATCCGTCTTGAGCACCTCGGTGACCTTGTCGGGAATGAGCTCCAACTGCCTCAGGTGCACGCGATAATCTTCACTGGTCATAGTACCCTTGGCCCGGGCCAGCCTGAGAGCCATCAGGGTGAGTACCGTGATTTGGGTTGTAAAGGCCTTCGTCGAGGCAACCCCGATTTCAGGACCGGCATGCGTATAGGCCCCGGTATCATTTTCACGTGCAATGGACGATCCAACGACGTTGCAAATACCAAAGACAAATGCGCCTTTGGAACGCGCCAGTTTTATGGCCGCCAGTGTGTCAGCTGTCTCTCCCGACTGGGAGATGGCAATGACGATGTCTTTTTCGGAAATAACGGGATTTCTGTATCGAAACTCCGAAGCGTATTCCACCTCTACCGGGATTCGGGCAAACTCTTCGAAAATATATTCGCCCACAAGTCCGGCATGCCAGGAAGTTCCGCAAGCGACGACAATGATTCTCTCCGCATTGAGGAACCGTTTCATGTTATTCTCCAGCCCCGAGAGCTTGATGATTGCCTCATTAACCAGCAGGCGTCCTCGAAACGTATCGGTTATGGCCCTGGGTTGTTCGTGTATTTCCTTTAGCATGAAGTGGTCATACCCCCCCTTTTCGATCTGTTCCAGGTTGAGCTGAAGCTTTTGAATATTGGGATCGATCAGGCTGTCGTCTTTGATCTGTCGAACGCGCACCTCGCGTCCGATCTTTACAATGGCCATCTCCTCATCTTCCAGGTAAATGGCGTCTTTCGTAAATTCAATGAAAGGAGAAGCGTCAGAGGCGATAAAGAATTCCTTGTGGTCCTTGCCTACTCCGATGGCAATTGGGCTACCCAATCGGGCAACAACAAGCTCATTGGGTTTGGTCTTGTCAAAGACGGCGATGGCATAGGCCCCTATGACCTGGTTAAGCGCCATTTGCACTGCCTGCCCCAATTTGACCCCTTCCTGCGACTTCATCTCCTCAATGAGATTGACCAGTACCTCGGTATCGGTGTCACTGTGAAAGGTATAGCCCCTGCTTTTGAGCTCCTGTTTGATCGAATCGTAGTTCTCTATGATCCCATTGTGCACAATCACAAGATTTCCGGATTGTGAGACATGCGGGTGGGAATTGACGTCATTGGGTACACCATGAGTCGCCCATCGGGTGTGACCTACCCCAACAAAACCTGTGTTGGGAATCTCCCGATCCACTTTTTCTTCAAGACTTGAGACTTTCCCTTTGGTTTTGGCCAAATGCACCTCGCCATCGTCATAGAGCATGACCCCTGCGCTGTCATAGCCGCGGTATTCCAATCGTTTTAATCCGTTGATGATAATAGGATAGGCTTCGCGATAACCGATATAACCTGTTATTCCACACATAGTATTTGAGTATTTGTTAGCTAAAACGCAAATATCTCCCGGCTAGTATGCAGAATGACACGTTCTGCGGCCGGGGGACTCCGCATTTAGAAGGTCGAAAGTTAAGGATTATTTGAATAGAAGATCTCGAGAACGATTCTTTTTTCGTTGCTTGAAGGTCTGTTTCCGTGAAGCACCACTCCCTTGGGAATCCAGTTCCAATCGGGAACCACGGTATCCAAAAGGGCGAAATCAGGAAGGTCCGTTCTTACGTAATTCCTTAGCGCGAGCCTGGCTTGCTTCTGCTCCTCAGCCTTCAGCACTTCCGTGATGTAACTTGTGATCTTGAATTTGTAGCGCTCGGGATTGCCGTCACTGTCATATTCCAGCAGCCCTCCAAACTCATCCGGTCCGAATCTCGGATCGTACAGGTCATCCAAAAAGGAGTCGTAGTCGTATTTATAGAGCAGCAACCGGTTGGGCACTTCGCCCTGGTCCCCGTCGAGATATACGATGAGATTCGCCTCATTTACCAACCAACCCTTGTTTCGAATCTCCTCAAGGCTTTCTTCGTCAAAAAGCTCGATGACTGCCTCCGATCCCGATGCTCCCTGAACGAAGAGCGTAGGTTCTCCGTTGATGCTGTCCGGGTTGAGCAAATAGGGTTGTACTGCCGATCCCCCGTAATCTCGTTGGTAACTGCCCGCAGCGACACCACCAAAGGGAAATACGGCTTGCTGCTTCACCTTGATCAGAACATCGGTTTCTCCTGTTATGCCGTTGTTATTAAGATCCTCGCCATCCGCCTCATCGGTTATCTCATCATTGGAGTAATAAATGGTCATGGTGGCCGGGTTCAGGGTCAGGTTCATGAGGGCCCCGTCTATACCCAGGGCATCAATGTACAGACCCCTGAAATAGCGGGTGAAATTGTCATTGTTCTCGAAGTCAACCGGGTTGTCATGATCGATGAACCTGTCCTGGAAGAACTGCTTGTCCAAACGGAATTTGATGCTTGGAGCCAGTGGGTCCAGCTTGACGGTGTCGATGTCATCCACGGTGGACGGATTTCCATCCAGAAAACGCCTTTCGACATAGTAAACTGTATCGTTGCGATCTGCACGCAGGGTTCCCTCGTGCAACAGATCAAGAACGTCAAAGTCCCGGTTGGAATAATACGAATTCGATTTGGTCGGGTCATTGGGATCAAGCGTGTTCAGGAACGTTCCCAATTCAAAGACGCGAGTCTGAAACTCGACATCGCGATTTCCGTAAACTGAATCGAGAACAAAATTCGGAACCTTCAGGGTATCTCCATTCTCTCCCAGAATTGGGCCTCCTGTCTCCGGGTCTATCGCGTCCTGCTCTCCGTCTCTCCCATAGTAATAGGGCAATTCAACCACCACCTCGTCCACCACGGCGTTGTCACCCCAGTCCAGGGACGTGAATACGGGCAAAAACACCTGGCTCACGATTTTACTCCTCATGCGGCCAAAATCATTGTCCCTGTTCAAACCGAAAAGGTATAGGGGCAACTTATTGGAGTTGTTGTTATCAGTACGGTTCGAATCCAAGCTGACGTTGTAGGCAATCACCTCGATGATGGAATCTCCAACTCCGAAGGGTCTCTGTCCGGCAAGGTCCACTGCAATGTCTTCAAGGTCTCTCTCACAAGCGACGATGCCGAGCAAACAAAGGACTCCCGCACCAATATTTCTAAAAATGGCTGCTTTGCTAAATGACATAAATGCGTTCCTGGGTTTTGAGTAGGCTTTACAATACTTTGTTCAGGTAGAAATCTGAATAGGCCTCAGTAAAGCCTTCCAGGGGTTGGTAGTCAAGAACCGGGATGTCAAGGTCGTCCAGAAATGAATTGAGCTCCTCGTTCAACTCCTCGCTGCCTCTGATGACCGCGTCCGAATTCTCGATGGCAATTCGAACAAAGCTATCTTTTTTGCCGTTTTGAAACGGACCCAGTTTTTCTTCATTGATCTGGTCGAACTTGATCTTGTCGACAAGCCCTTCTTTGCTCAATACCCCCTGCGTGTTGTAATTAAAGGCAGAGGTGACGATCTTGCTGTCTTTGAACAAAGGATCATTCTTGTAATATTCTCTCAGATAAAGCGGAAGCAGGGATGCCATCCAACCATGCACATGAATGATGTCTGGTGCCCAGTTCAACTTCTTGACGGTTTCAACCACTCCCTTGGCAAAGAAAATCGCCCTTTCGTCATTGTCCGGGAACAGGTTCCCGTCTTCATCCGTGAAAACCGCCTTTCTCCTAAAATATTCCTCATTGTCTATGAAGTAGACCTGCATGCGTTCCTTCGGCACTGAAGCCACTTTGATGATCAAAGGCATGTCCATGTCATTGATGATCAAATTCATTCCCGACAAACGGATTACCTCGTGAAGTTGATGTCTCCTTTCATTGATCACTCCAAATCTCGGCATGAACATCCTTATCTGGGCACCTTGATGATGCATCTCCTTTGGCACTTCAAAAGCCATTCTTGATACTTCGGTTTCCGGCAAATAGGGGGTGAGTTCTGACGAAATATAGAGAATTCTCTTATCTTTCATTCTTCATTCTATTTTGGATTGCTGCAAAATTACAAAAATATATACAAAATTCGGATGAAAATCTTAAGTTTGACGGCCTCATTAACAATATTTAACAAGGGAAATGGAGGTTTTCAAAACAGTCGATTCGCTTCGGAAATGGCGCTCAGACCTGAGTCCGGAAAAAACAATCGGCCTGGTTCCGACCATGGGGGCCCTTCACGAAGGGCATTTGTCGCTGATTCGAAGATCCAGTGATGAAAATGACTTATGCCTCGCCACCATATTTGTCAACCCCACCCAGTTCGACCGCAAGGAAGATCTCGAAAGTTATCCGAATTCACTGGAAACCGACTTGCAAATGTTGAAAGAATCAGGCTGTGACGTTGTATTTGTTCCGACCTCCGAAGATATCTATGAGAACAAAATTGCTTCGGATTCCTTTGACTTTGATGGTCTTGACAAGGTCATGGAGGGTCGTTACCGTAAAGGGCATTTTGATGGGGTGGCCACAATCGTTCGCAAACTTTTCCTTCTTACCGAACCCGAAAGGGCCTATTTTGGTGAAAAGGATTTTCAACAGCTACAGATCATCAAAAAAATGGTGGGAGAAGAAAAGCTCTCCGTCGAGATCATTCCTTGTGATATCTTTAGAGAGGACGATGGGTTGGCCATGAGCTCGAGAAACCGGAGACTGGATGCACAGCAACGGAAAGAAGCTTCGCTGCTCTACAGGATCCTCGTGCAAAGCCGGGAATTACTCAAGAAAGGAGCGAGTTTCGAAATAATTCATAAAATGGCCGACGAGGCATTCCAATCGAATCCTTTGCTCAAACTCGAGTACTTTGAAATTGCCGAGATTGACACTTTAACACCCGCTCTCATCTATGATCCATCCAAGAAATACCGCGCCTTTATTGCTGCATTTGCGGGCCCTGTCAGATTAATCGACAACATAGCGTTAAATTGAGTAACTTTGCACCGCAAAATTTTTGTTGAGCCAGTTATGAATATTGAGGTTGTAAAATCAAAGATACACCGGGTGCGAATCACCGGGTCTGATTTGAATTATATTGGCAGCATCACGATTGATGAAGATTTGATGGATGCAGCGAATATCATTGAGGGGGAGAAGGTTCATATTGTGAACATCAACAACGGTGAAAGATTGATCACCTACGCTATTAAGGGAGCGCGAAAAAGCGGTGATATCGTTTTGAACGGACCAGCCGCGAGGCGGGTTGCCAAGGATGACATCATAATCATCATCTCTTACGCGATGATGGATTTTGAAGAGGCAAAAGACTTCAAACCGTCGATCGTATTCCCGAATGAGGAAGACAATTCATTGACCTGATCTTTTGAGGATCAATATTAAAAAAATTACTTTCACGCTACTCCCGATTGCCCTGGGGGTTTTCCTGATATGGTATTCTCTTTCAAAGCTTAGGCCCGAAGACATTGAGTCGATCCAAAACTCATTTGCCACCGCGAACTATTGGTGGGTCGGACTGTCTCTGCTGTTGGGTGCCCTCAGTCATTTGTCCCGGGCGTACCGCTGGCAGTTCATGCTCGATCCCCTAGGATACCGACCCCGATTGTGGAACAATGTGATGGCCGTCCTTGTCGCCTACCTTGTGAACCTGATCGTGCCTCGTGCCGGTGAGATCGCAAGGGCCACGGCAATCTCAAAATACGAGGACATTCCATTTGAGAAAGCCTTTGGCACCATAGTTTCGGAACGGATTGCAGATGTCATCATGCTCCTGAGCATCATCGGACTGGCTTTTTTCATGCAAACGGAACTCATCTCTTCCTACTTGTTTGGGGAGAAAGAAGAGGGCAGCAACTACACCCTGATCATCCTTCTGGCACTTGCTGCCATCGGACTCTTTGTGCTGTGGCGACTCAGAAAATCAAAGAACCCGCTGGTGATCAAGGTACAGAATTTCGTCACGGGCCTCATCCAGGGTGTGAGCAGCATTTTTAAAATGAAAAAGAAGTGGCCCTTTATTTTTCACACGATCTTTATTTGGGTGATGTATGTGCTGATGTTTTATGTGGTCACCTTCGCCTTGCCGGAAACCACCCATTTGGCTTTCGGGGCCATAATCGTCGGTTTTGTAGTGGGCGGGCTCAGCATGGCCCTGACCAATGGAGGCTTGGGCACGTACCCGGTTTTTGTCGCCAGCGCATTGACCCTCTATGGGATTCCGGAGAATCCGTCTCTGGCTTTTGGCTGGATCATGTGGACGGCTCAAACCGTCATGGTTCTCCTTTTCGGAGGTCTGTCCTTTCTGCTGCTCCCACTTTACAACAGAGAAGAGGAATAAGCCCAAATCCCTCGCAGATCGCCAAATAGTTTCTTAAATTTGCCTGATAATTTTTTGAAATGACCCGGTATTACAGCCATGGAAAATTATTGATCAGCGGAGAATACCTTATTCTCGAAGGAGCCATAGGTTTGGCCGTCCCCACCGTGCAGGGACAGGATCTCGTCGTTGAGGAAACCGATACCGGGAGCCTTCAATGGGAGAGCGTTGATGAAAATGAAAAAACCTGGTTCACTGCTGAATTCGACCTGGAGGATTTTGAACTTTTAAGCCATTCCGGGGATGCGAGTGTTGGAGAGCAATTGCAAAGAATCCTGAGAACTGCCCGTAAAATGAATCCTCGTTTTTTGATCGCTTCGGAGGGTTGCCAGGTCAGGACGGCCCTGGAGTTTTCCAGGAATTGGGGGCTGGGTTCCTCTTCGACCCTGGTCAATAATATTGCCAAATGGGCCGATCGCAATCCTTTTCGCCTTTTGTTTGACAGCTTCGGGGGGAGCGGTTATGACATTGCCTGCGCCAATTCAGAAAAACCAATCTTTTACAGGCTTGAGGGCAAACAACCCAAGGCCTATCAGGTCGATTTTGACCCTCCTTTCAAGAAGAATCTCTTTTTCGTTTATTTAAACGTCAAACAATCGAGCAAAGCGAGCATAGCCCAGTTTCAGGAAGTGCAGGACTTTGACGATCAGACGCTCGATCACATCAGCGCGATAAGCAAAGAGCTGGTGCGTTGCGGGAATCAAAAAGATTTTAACCTGCTTCTAGAAGAACATGAGCGAATCATCGGGTCGGTTCTTGGAGAGACGCCGATCCAGCAGCGTTATTTCGAGGACTTTTCCGGCCAGATCAAAAGCCTTGGAGCCTGGGGCGGTGATTTCGCGCTGGTCTCTGCGAAGACAGATCCTTCTGACTATTTCAGCAAAAAGGGATTCAAAACCGTTATCCCTTATGACAAAATGGTTCTTTAAGCGATGAGAGACTTGACTCCGCTCCAAGTGAACTGAAAGTATTTTTGCCAAACCCTGTTTTCTCCTTAATTTAGCCGCTCGCAAATATTGAATTTTAAAAAATCACCCTATGAAAAGAATACTGACACTTCTTCTATTGACCGGCCTGATGTCGTTTCAACCTCCGGTAAAGGAAAATCCGGTTCCCGAGGAAAAGAATCCGATTTACAACAATTTCAACGAACCGATTGACTTTGCTACCATCAATGCGGATCATATCAAATCTGCCACCCTTTCGATCCAGGAGAAGGTTAACGCTGACATAGAAAAACTGGTTTCCATCCCTGATGAGAAGCGCACTTACGAGAATACATTGCTTGCGCTGGACGATCTTCATGCCCTGTTCTCAGATGCTTACACAACTATCTATCTTTTATCGAACACCCATTCTGATTCATTGATCCGGAACACGGCCCTCGAATCTCGTGTAACCCTTGCTAAATTCGATAATGAGATTAGCCTGAACGAAGACCTGTATAAAGCCGTAAAAGCTTTTTCTGCCACCGATGAGGCTAAGAAACTCAAAGGTTACCAGGCAAAATACTTGAAAGAGACCATTGAAGAGTACGAGCGAAACGGATTCGCCCTGAGTCCGGAAAAGAGAGAAAAGCTCAAAGAGATCAACAATGAGATTTCCAAATACAGCAACCAGTTCAGCCAGAACATCAGCACTTTTAAAGATGAGCTGATCGTAGATGACAATGCGGTTGATGGCCTTCCTGAGGACTACAAAAAAATGCGCCGACAGGAAGACGGAACCTACAAGATCGATATGAGCTATCCGTCGGTAAGGCCCTTCTTCAGGCTCAGCAACTCCGATGAGGCCAGAAAGGACCTGGTGATGAAATTCAACAATCGCGCCTATCCTGAAAACATGGATGTGCTGCAGAACTTGCTGAGAAAGAGAAAGGAAATGGCAGTATTGCTGGGGCACAGCACCTATTCGGAATACCAATTGCAGAGTCGAATGGCCAAAACCCCGGAAACTGTTTGGGAGTTTGAAAACGGTTTGAAAACCGCCCTGAGAGAGAAATCGCAGAAAGATTATGACGAGCTCTTGGAGATTAAGAAAACAAGGGTGCCGGGAGCAGAGAAAATCAAGGGTTGGGAGCGCTCCTACTACGCTGACAAACTGATGAAGGAAAAGTACCAGCTCGACAGTGACAAAGTCAAGGAGTACTTTGAGCTGGATGACGTCCTGGCTGGTCTCTTTACCATTACGCAGACCCTTTTTGACGTGGAATACCGGGAGGTTGAGAATCCATCGGTTTGGCACGAAGATGTGCGCCTTTTCGAAGTGATCAAAGACGGCAAAATCAAGGGCCGCTTCTACCTGGATCTATTTCCGAGAGACAACAAATACGGACATGCGGCTTGCTTTGCAATCCGTTATGGAAAATCAACCCCAAAAGGGTACAAGATTCCCACGGCGAGTTTGGTATGTAATTTCCCCAAGCCAACCGAAGACAAGCCCTCACTCATGCCCCACAGCCAGGTGCGGACGTTCTTCCATGAGTTCGGCCATGTGCTGCATCACATGATGACAACAGCCGACCTTTATTCTCAATCGGGCACACATGTATCACGCGATTTTGTTGAGGCTCCCAGTCAAATTTTCGAGAACTGGACCTGGAACTATGAGGCGCTAAAGATGTTTGCCAGGCACTACGAAACCGGTGAGGTACTTCCCAAGGACCTTTTTGACAAAATGCTCGCGGCGAAAAACGTCGGATCAGGCATGTCTGCCTCGGGGCAGGTTTTCCTAGGCACTTTTGACCTGACCTTACACGACAAATACGATCCTGACGGTCAAAAGACCACAACGGATGTTTTGAAAGAGGTCCATAAGGAGACCAACCTCATAGACTATGTCGAGGGCACGCATTTTCACACTGCTTTCGGACATCTGACAGGATATGCGTCAAGCTATTATGGCTATTTGTGGTCTAAAGTCTACGCCCAGGACATGTTCTCAGTCTTTGAGGAAAACGGGATAATGGATACAGAAACCGGAATTCGTTATCGCGACATCATCCTGGCTTCGGGCAGCTCGAAAGACGAACTGGAGCTGGTAAAGGAGTTTCTCGGCAGAGAACCCAATAACGAAGCCTTCTTAAAGGAGCTCGGACTTTAAAGGAGCACAGGCATTGATTTGACGGTTTCAGGAATAGTATTTCTTTTTGAGTCTGCGTGCCACGTCCACGAGAAGTATCAGCACAGGCACCTCGACCAGGGGTCCTATGACTCCTGTGAAGGCCTGTGGTGAATTGATGCCGAACACTGCAATAGCCACGGCAATGGCCAGTTCAAAATTGTTTCCCGTCGCTGTAAAAGCTACCGATGCATTTCGTTTGTAGTCAATGCCCATTCCTTTGCCCAGAAAAAAGCTGACAAAGAACATCAGCACAAAATAAACCACAAGGGGTATGGCAATTCGCACCACATCGAGCGGAAGTTCCAGGATCATGTCTCCCTTCAGGCTGAACATCAGTACGATCGTTCCCAAAAGAGCGAAAAGAGTAATGGGTGAAATAAAGGGAACAAACTTGCGATTGTACCATTCGATTCCCTTTTTTTTGATCAGGATGCGTCGGCTCAGGTATCCGGCAGCAAACGGAATTCCGAGATAGATCAGGACGCTTTGGCCAACTTCCCAAATCGAGATTTCAACCTCGTAGCCCTGCACGCCAAACAACGGGGGTAAAACGGTTATGAAAAACCAGGCGTAAAGACTGTAGGTAAGCACCTGGAAAATGCTGTTCAGCGCAATGAGGGTTGCCCCGTATTCCCGGCTTCCCCCGGCCAGGTCGTTCCATACGATGACCATGGCGATGCACCGTGCCAATCCAATAAGAATCAGACCGGTCATATATCCCGGATGATCCCTGAGAAAAATAAGGGCAAGGCCAAACATGAGGATCGGACCGACGATCCAATTGAGAAAAAGGGATAGCGACATGAGCTTGCGATCCTTGAAAATTTTGGGCACCAGGCTGTAGTCCACTTTCGCAAGTGGCGGATACATCATCAGGATCAGACCAATCGCCAGTGGAATGTTCGTAGATCCCACACTCAGGCGATCAGTGACAGCTCCCATTTGTGGAAAGGCGGCACCGATGCCAACCCCTACCAGCATGGCCAGAAAAATCCAAAGGGTCAGATAGCGATCGAGGGTTTTGAGTCTTTTTTTCATGATTTGTCCAGTTTTCATGATCTGTCCAGGACGGCCCGTTTTGGGATGAGTGCATCCCGGTAAGTGATCATGTGCTCCTCGTTTACTGTGATGTAGGCCAGGCTGTGCGATTCGCTGACGGTTTCAGTTCCCGCCTTCAGAAATGGAAGCTCCTCCTTCTCTGAAAACTCACGCAGGTGAATCGCGTGATGCTCTGCTATCTTCTCGGCTTCCGGACCATGGAAATCCCAGATCAATTTTATCTTTCGGCTCAAAATGTATATTTTCAAGTGTAGATTAAGGTTCAGACTCCTCTTTGAAGCCCCGGTTTTCAAAATTAATTAAATTATCTTTGTAAAAAGTTCCTGAGAACCCCTGAAACAGACATTTCCGTGACAGAAACCCAATTCGTTGCCAGAGCTCTTTCCACCGACAGGGTGGCAGAGGGCAAATGTTCCTGGCAGAGCCCAAGCAACATAGCTCTTGTAAAATACTGGGGTAAAACAGAACCGCAAATCCCCACAAATCCGTCCATAAGCTTTACGCTGAGCAATTGCCATACAAAAACCACACTCCATTATCGAAGGAAGGCAAAAGCAGATGAGACTTTTAATTTCGAGGTGATCTTCGAGGGTCATCCCAAGCCCGGTTTCCATCCGAAAATAGAGGCGTTTTTCAAGCGCATTCTGCCTTACCAGGGATTTTTGAAAGAATTCGAATTTGAAATCCATACGGAGAACTCTTTTCCTCACAGCAGCGGCATTGCTTCTTCCGCCAGTGGGATGAGTGCACTCGCTCTCTGTTTGATGAGTCTCGAAAAAGAGCTCGATCCTTCAATTTCAGAGTCGTATTTCAAAGAGAAGGCCTCTTTTCTCGCGCGTCTCGGATCGGGCAGCGCTTCCAGAAGCATTGAAGGCCCGCTCGTGGTCTGGGGTGAGCACAAAGAAATCGAATCGAGCTCCGACCTTTACGGAGTGACTTATCCCTTCGAAGTTCATGAAGTTTTCAAGGACTACCAGGACACAATTTTGCTTGTCGATAAAGGGGTAAAACAGGTTTCAAGCACGGTAGGTCACGGATTGATGAAAGGTCATCCCTTTTCTGAAGCGCGATTCCGCCAGGCCAACGATCACCTGAGTCAGTTGATTCCGATACTGAAAAACGGAAACCTCGATCCCTTCATTGAAATCGTTGAAAAAGAGGCTCTGTCTCTTCACGCCATGATGATGACCTCCTCGCCGCACTTTATGCTGATGCGCCCGAATACCCTGGAGATCATTGAGCGAATTTGGACCTGTCGACGGGAAACCGGCAGCAAACTCTGTTTTACCTTGGATGCCGGCGCCAACGTGCACCTGCTCTATCCAAAGAGCGAAAAAGAGAGTGTGGAAGCCTTCATTGAAAAAGATTTGGCGCGCTTCTGTCAGAATAATCACTATATTTCGGATCACACGGGTGAAGGAGCGAAAGAATTGATGTAATGAAAGTCGTTTTTTTACGTTCTAAAAAGCTGGATACGAGATCAAAGTGGATTTTATCGTATATTTGTATCCGAAATTAGTTGAGTCAAAAACTCGAATAAATAATGAAAGGACCTCTTTTCTACGCAAAAATTCTTCTCTTCGGAGAGTACGGAATTATCAAAGATTCCAAGGGTCTTGCAATCCCTTACAATTCTTTCCAGGGTTCCCTCATCATTTCGGATGATCAGGGGGACAGGGCAAGGGAATCAAACGAAAAGCTCCGGGCCTTTTACCAATATCTCAAGGATTTAAACGACGTGGATGTCAATCTCAGACTGGATGAGATGGAGCGCGACATCGACAGGAACATGCACTTCGATTCGAGCATCCCCCAGGGTTACGGTGTTGGAAGCTCAGGTGCCCTGGTCGCTGCCATTTACGACAAATACGCCGATGACAAGATCACGGTTTTGGAGAATCTCACACGAGACAAGCTGTTGAAGCTGAAATCCATCTTTTCGAAAATGGAGTCCTTTTTTCACGGAAAAAGCTCCGGGCTTGACCCATTGAACTCCTACCTGAGTCTGCCGATCCTGATCAACTCCAAAGACAATCTCGAGCCTACGGGCATCCCATCACAGGCTGCCGGCAAGGGAGCGGTTTTCCTGCTGGATTCGGAGATCATCGGTGAAACGGAACCGATGGTAAAAATCTTCATGAACAAAATGAAGAACGAAGGCTTCAGAAAGATGATCGACCAGGATTTTGCCCGTTATACGGATAGTTGCATAGATGATTTCCTGAAAGGTGATGTCACTTCCCTGTTCGGCAATGTGAAAAAGCTTTCCAAAGTGGTTCTCAAGCACTTCAAGCCCATGATTCCCAATTCGTTCCACAAGCTTTGGCAACAGGGCCTCGAGTCGAACGACTACTATCTCAAGCTTTGCGGATCCGGAGGAGGTGGATATATACTGGGATTCACTGAAGACTACGACAAAGCAAAATCGGCACTGAAGGACTACAAGCTGGAACTTGTTTACAGGTTCTAGGAGCAATCCCGACGTCGACTATGGTACCTGGCCCCAAGGAGCAAACTCAGCCTCCTCATAAAAAGAAAAAATACTCGTTCTTATTCAAGTTTTTAAGCATGCTGTCGGTCGTGCGCGGCTACAACATTGCCGTAATCGTCCTGGCGCAATACCTGGCCGCCATCTTCATTTTCTCACCGGAAAAGCCTTTGAAAGAGATCATTTTGAATCTCGATCTCTATTTTATCGTGCTGGCCACCATCTGTGTCATAGCAGCAGGATACATCATCAACAATTTTTACGACACGAAAACCGATCAGATCAACAAACCGCTCAAATCCCGGATCGACAGCATCGTCGGACAGGAGACCAAGATCCGAATCTATTTCCTGTTGAACTTTATTGGAGTGGCCTTTGGATTCCTGGTATCCTGGCGAGCCGCAGTTTTTTTTGCCTTCTACATTTTCCTGATCTGGCTCTATTCGCACAAGCTTAAAAAGTACCCTTTGACGGGCCTTTTCTCTTCAGCTATTCTTTCCATACTTCCTTTCTTTGCTGTCTTTGTCTACTACAAGAACTTTTCTACGCTGATCTTTACCTTCGCGGCCTATTTGTTCTTTGTGCTGATGATCCGGCAACTTTTGAAAGACCTGGAAAACATCAAGGGCGATATTGTCCAGAATTACCAGACCATTGCCGTAAAATACGGGGAGCGATTCACTAAAATTTTGATCACACTTCTGGTGTTGCTTACCCTGAACCCCATTTATTTTCTTTGGAAGTATCCCGAGATGGGGATGATGAAATACTATTTCTACCTGGCGGGTATCTTTTCCCTGCCTTTTCTTTTTCTTGTTTGGAAGGCCGAGACCAAAAAACACTACCTCCTTTTGCACAACCTCATTAAGCTGCTTATTCTCCTGGGGGTGATAAGCATTGTTCTGCTCGACACCTCTGTGATCATCAAGCGAATTCTTCAGGTCGGATAATTATGGCTCCAGCGTGCAATTAATCTTCTGCTATTTAGTACTTTTGCAAAAATTTTCAAGATGACTTCGAACAACAAATCGTCGGGAGGACGACATGGAAAGAAAAGGGATAAAAACTACAGGCCCCATCCTCAGAAGATCAAGAACTTCAAAAAACAGCCTTCAAAAAGTGCTTCGTCAGAGGAGACCACAGGCATTCGTCTTAATAAATACATTGCCAATTCAGGTATTTGCTCGCGACGCGAAGCCGACGTTTACATCCAGGCGGGCAGCGCAAGCGTAAACGGTAAAACCATCACCGAGATGGGCTTTCGGGTGCAGCCCGGGGACGAGGTTCGTTTTGACGGAGCCGTGATTTCGCCTGAAACCAAGCGATATGTCTTGCTTAACAAGCCCAAGAACTACATCACGACCATGGATGATGAGCGCGACCGAAAAACGGTCATGGAGCTTATTCGAACAGCATCCAAAGAAAGAATCTACCCTGTCGGGAGACTCGATCGGATGACCACAGGGCTCCTCATGTTCACCAATGACGGGGAAATGGCGAAAAAACTGACCCATCCGAAGCACCAGGTAAGAAAGCTTTACCATGTCACCCTCGACAAAAAGCTTTCGATGAGTGATTTGCAAGCCATCTCGCAGAACTTTGTACTCGACGGGAAAATGGTTTTTGTAGATAAAATCTCCTATATCGAGAACAAACCCAAATTCGAGGTGGGCATTGAGATCCATTCGGGAAGAAACAGGATCGTTCGCCGTATCTTCGAGCATTTCGGCTACAAGGTAACCAAACTCGATCGCGTGATCTTTGCAGGACTCACGAAGAAAAATCTTGCACGTGGAGTATGGCGTCACCTGACTCCGCAGGAAGTGAACAACCTCAAAATGATATAAAAAACAAACGATTAAAAAACAAAAGACTATTCTACAATCAATCTTTGGGAAACGCTTCCCTGCTCCGTGCGAATCCTCAGGATATACATGGAGGGCTTAAGAGATGACGTATCGTAATTGTGATCCGGATAGAATTCACCGTCAAAGCGGGAAACAAGCCTTCCGGTATAGTCAAAAACTTCAATGCTTCTCACATTTCGGTTGATTCGAAAACTGTTTGCTGCCGGATTTGGATAGACGATCAAGTCTTTTTCGGGAAGTTCAAACTCGTCAACGGGAAGAACCACCTGGCTGCTGCCGTAGATTCTGAATTCCCCGGGCTGCAGCAAGATCGGTGCGTTTACATCCGAGACGTTGAGACTGCGGTTGTCGTCAAGCAGGTCGTACCAAACGCCGGTTGTCTGAAATTCCGGAACGATCTGTTGAGCAACCACGCCAAAATTCCCCAGTATGTTGAGGTGCTGAAGCTCCGCTCCCGCCTCTTTGTCTGTGATCTGCACTTTCTTCAAACCGCTCGCCTGGTCGGCATCCACAGAGAACTCGGAACTCTCAAAAATGGGTTCCTGCAGTTTCAGTTTGATCAGCTTGGCCCAGGTCTCATACAGGGCATTGCGCTCCGGATCACTGGCGTACTCCCATTTGATCGGCTTGTTGCATACCCGGCACGGGTCATTGATGCTGACGTCGTAGCCGAGTTCGCCGAACTGCCAGATCATCTTTGGCCCTGGAACCGTAAAATAAAAGGCTCCAGCCGTTTTCTGGCGTTCAAGCGCCGTTGAGAGGTCCTTGACGGAATAGCTTCCGCTGGAATTCCCGAATTCAAGATTTTTGTACATCAGCCTCTCTTCATCATGGCTCTCCATGTAGGCAACATTCGCAGGCACCGTCCAGCCCCTGTTCTTGTAGTCGATCCAGGAGAAGTCCGATTTCTTGTTTTCATTGTAGCCCATGGTGCCCTCGTTGTACGGATCGGTGAGCTTGCTCCACATCATGATGCCCTTTCCTTCATCGAGCCTGTAATTGACCCACTGGCTTTCTTCGTTATTGGTTCCGAGATGCTCAAAAATGACATAAAAGTCAGCATCCTTCTCCCACTGGTAGTCCGCGTATTTTTTGAGGACTTCCACGCGATCGGCCTGGAAGGCGTTGGTGCAGCTTTCGTTGCTCGCCGTGCAATTCTGCGTGAATCCCTTGGTGAGATCCCAGCGAAATCCATCGATCTTATACTCCTCGATCCAATGCTGAACCGTTTGCTTTACGTAATCCCGTGTTTCCTGCTTGCTGTGATTGAAATCATTGAACACGCTGTAGGAATGGGTGGCCACCGGATTGAAAAACGGATTCTCAGCAGTCGCCTGTCCTCCGTATCCCCCATTGCTGCTGTTCCACATCCTGAAATAAGGATGCTGCCCTGTTGCATGGTTGTAAACTACATCCAGGATCACCGCCATACCTCGGCGATGGCATTCATCGATCAGGCTTTTGAAAGCATCGGGAGTTCCGTAATACTTGTCCAGCGCCATGTGAAAAGAAGGGTTGTAACCCCAGGACTCATTCCCATCGAATTCACTTACAGGCATTAGCTCGATCGCATTGACCCCGAGCTCTTCCAGGTAGTCCAATCTTGATTTCACGGCATCAAAGCTGTGCAATTCGTCAAAGTCACGAATCAACAATTCATAGATGACCAGGTCGGTTCTTTTTGGCCCTTCGAAGTTATCGATCTGCCAGTTGTAATCCGCCTCCCCCGTTCTCAACAACGTAACGGCATGACTCGTTTTTCCGGTAGGATAGTCCGGCAGATTGGGATAGGTCACTTCATCGATGAACCCGTCATTGTTTTCGTCCAGAATCGTTGTTGAATACGGATCAGCGATTCTAATGCTGCCGTCCACCAGGTACTGATAGGTGTAATCGGCTCCCGGTGTCAACCCGGTCAGCTCGATCCAAAAACGGTTTTTGCCACTGTCTTTCTTAAGCAGGTAATTGCTGTCCTTTTCCCAGTTGTTGAAGCTTCCGAGAAGATATACGAACTCTTTTCCGGGCGCGAAGAGCACCAGTGTCACTTTGCTGTCATCCGAAGGATTGAAATTGATTCCGTCTTTCAAACCTGCGGGAACCGGTGCTTCCGTAACCGGCGGCACATCTATCGTTCCAACGGCATAGACCGCATCCTGTGACTTTTTATCCCCCGAACCATCTTTGGCCTTGACCAAAAACCCGATGGTTTCCAAATCGGTTCTTCCATAGAACTGAGAAGGTACAAAGGATATAGAATAGGTGCCGTTGCCATTATTGGTCAGCTTATGGGCCTCATTGGAGCTGTTCCAGGTTCCATTGTTGGGTGCGTCCTGTTCGACGCCCCCTGCCGAGGACCAGGCCCAAAGGTAGATGTCTGTGACCCCCCAGGCCGAGGGATTGACATCAGAAGCTGTGATCGTAATCATCTCGTTCTCCTGAAAAGGATCCGGACTGACCTCGAAGGTCACATTCTGCACTTGTGAGTGCAGATTGAGTGAGCCGGTGATAAAAAAGCAGATGAGTAGAATTCTTTTCATACTTGATTTTTCTTTGGTCTGGTAAATTAGATACTTGCAAACTACTGTAAAGGACAAAAAGGGCTGCGTAAACAGCCCTTTTTTTATAATCCCTAAAAACCTAATTCGCGGTCAGCGTGTAGGTCGGCACACTGGGATTGGTAAAATCCAGGACGATGTCATAGGTTCCTGCGGTCACAGGAATATTGTCACCACCTTCTTCCAGGATTCCGTCCAAACCAGTGTCTCCGTAGTTCACGCCCCAATCGTTGTTGAGCCTGAACTTGATCTCTCCGTCTACGATTGGCACTCCATAGGCATTGTAAATGCCTTCATTGCAATAGTCGGGCATGAATGGGAAATCCGGTCCATCGGCACCCCAGTCATTATATCCAGATCCGACAACGCCCCAGAGGTCAATTTCCTCAATGGTATAGGTCAAATCGTTGAAATTGACTGTCACCAGGTACTTTCCGGCACTGACCGGAATGTTGTCTCCACCATCATCCAATGTTCCGTTCAATCCTGTGTCACCGTAGTTTACGGCCCACTCATTGTTCTGACGAATCTTCCATTCACCGTCTATCATATCGATAATCGCCTTCCAGGTGTCTGAACAGGCATCATATTCAAGAGGAGTATCCGGTCCGGGGTCTCCCCATCCGCCCGGAGTAGCACTACCGACCAAGCCCCATGTGAATGGCTCAATGCTGTAGGTCAACGCATTCTCATCAAAAAGAATTTTATATATGCCTGCTGTGACAGGGATGTTTCCACCATCTTGCTGCAGGTTTCCGTCATTGTCATTCGATCCGTAGTTGACCGCCCAGTCATTGTCTCTTCGGATTTTCCACTCGCCGTCAGTCATCGTGATGTAAGCCACATAAACGCCGCTTTCATCCGTTTTGTAGAACGGTGTGTCAGGTCCGTCACCCCAGCCATTCGGGGTCGCACTACCCACGACGCCCCATGGGGTCGTCAGGTCGAGCACACCGGAATAGGCTGTCGCAACAAGGCCCACAGGGTCTGATAATTTACTCACCTGCTTTGAAAGAACAATATCCACGTTAACATCCAACGCGACTTCGGTATCAGGCTCCGCCTCCAGGTTCAAAAGGATTCGGTTCAGTTCTCCTGTTGTGAAGTCCTTCTTCATCATTCCAGCCTCGACCATCGGCCTCCCGGCATTGACGGTTTCTACGTTGGCACCCAATGCGAAGAGAATGTTGTATTCAGCTGCCGCATCATAGCCAAAAACAGGCTCCTCCCAGGTAACCGTCAGGGCGGTTAGGTCCTCATTGGCCTCTTCCAGCACAATGTTGTTGTCGCTCAGCACCACTGTCGTTGTGAAATCTTCGTTGATCACCACGAGATCTTCTTCCTCGCAGGAAGAGAAGACCGCAACAAAGCCGAGCAGTATCAGAAATTTATTCATTAAATCTTTCATAATCGTAGTCATTTAAAAATTTAGTAGCCTTCGTTTTGCGTGAGCGAAGGGTTGGCAATGATATCCGTGGAAGGAATCGGGTAGATGTCGCGGAACGCTTCCGTGCTCTTACCTTCTTTTACACCGCCTTTCCAGGGCCAGATTCCGCTTGTTGTGAACTGTCCGAATCTGATGAGGTCAGTTCTTCGATGTGCCTCCCAGTGCAATTCTCTCGATCTCTCGTCGAGTACAAAATCCAGGGTGAGATCTGTAGCGGCAATGTTTCCTGCCGGACTTCCATAAGCTCTTTCGCGCAGCATGTTCACATACTCCGTGGCCTGGCTGGCGCTTCCGCCTCCTCCTCTGAGGAAGATTTCAGCATACATGAGGTAGGCATCCGCCAGACGGAACATCGGGAAGTCAACGTCCACGAAGTCTCCTCCCGCATCAGAACCCTGGTTGCCGTTTACGTCAACGTTTCTGAACTTCTCAACTGCGTACCCATCTGTGAAGGTGAACGGATCCTCGATCTCCAGGTTTTGATCTTCCGTGAAGAAATTCTCTCTAGAATCCCCTGATTCTGAGATCGTATAGGTGTTGTTCGCCGTGTTCAGAGTAATGTAGTACAATCCATCGCTTGGAACAGGAATATTGGCGCCTCCCGGCTCAAGTGTCCCGTCGGTGTCATTGTCACCCAGGTTTACTCCCCAGTCGTTATTGAATCGGAACTTCATTTCTCCTGCCACCAGATTGGCGTAGATGGCGTACTGATCGGCACCCGACTCATACATGCTCATGTCGGGTCCGTCCCAACTGTTTACGGTAGCACTTCCGACAAGCCCCCATTGAGAGACCGGTCCGATCTGACTGTTCAAAGCACCAGTGTCGATGCCACCCTCAAACTGGAAGACAAAATTCTTGGTGGTTCGGATTCCTCCCCAACCTCCGTTGATTCCGAATTTGGCGGGATCCATTTTCCCACCCACAGGTGCGTGGGTAAGGAAGGTTGTTCCTCCGAACCCAATAGTATTCAACCCATCGAATCGAATCGGGAAAACAATCTCGTTTTCCGATCCGTTCCGGTCATTGTCAGCCAGGAACAGGTAGTTGTAGTTGTCGACGAGCGTGTAACCCGCTCCTATGACACGCTCAGTGTAAGTCAAAGCGTCAGCGTATCTCGGAGTGCCCGTGTAAACCTCAGCGTTCAAATAGAGCTTGGCCAACAGCATCCAGGCTGCGCCTTTGTCTGCTCTTCCGTACTCATTCTGTTTTGCAGACACCAGAATCGGCTCAATCTCGAGCAATTCGCTTTCGATGAAATCGAAGATTTCGGTTCCTTCACCAGGCTCTGGAAAGAAATTTCCGACCGGTGCATCCTCTTTGACAAAAGGAATGTTTGGCCCGAAGAAATCAATGGCATGCCAGTAGCTCAAAGCTCTCATGAAACGAGCTTCTGCTCTGAAAACCTGGATTTCAGCTCTCAAATCGCCTTCAACACTCCTTTCGTTGAGCTTCTCTTCAGTGGTTTCTCTCAGATACTGGTTGGTGATCCCAATCTGGAAATAAATTCGGTCATACATCGCGCGGATGAACTCATTCGCGGGCGTCCAAACATGATTGTGAAGATCGTGAATGGTTCCGTCATTCCAGGCGATGATCGCCTCGTCCGTGTTAAGCTCCTGGTGCTTCCAGAACTGTCTCAGGTAGTTCGAGAAACCCTCGTCTATCCCCCGGATATCCGGACGACCGGCAGGACCTTCCTGTCCGCTCACCGCAATACCGGCATAAACCCTTGCCAAAAACTCTTTGTACGAAGCCTGATCGGTAAAGACCTGGCTCTCGGTCAACTCTGTCACAGGTTGTTTGTCCAACTCATCCTCACAGGATACGAATCCAATGGCAAGCATGGCGACGACAACCCAAAAATTGAATATTTTATTCTTAAAAACTTTCATTGTCTCTGCTTTTAAAAGTTAAGGTTCAATCCAACGAGGAAAGTCCTCGGTCTTGGATAAAAATTATTGTCAATACCTCCATTGATCTCAGGATCAAGTCCTTCATAAGGAGTAACCACAAACACGTTCTGAACCGTCGTATAAAGTCTCAGTCGCGTGTTTCCTTCATTCAGGTTCGAGAAGCTGTACCCGAGGGCCACGTTGTCCATTCTGAGGAACGATGCATCCTGCACATAGTAATCTGACCAGAACTGCTGCTCCCTAAAATCAGTATCAAGCAATGAAGAGTGCGCATTTCTGAGTGAGTTCAGCTCCCAAACACCGGCATATACCCCGTTGGCCGAAGCTACGTTGTTGTAGACGTAGTTGCCCAGAGATGCTCTCATAGTGAAGGAGAAGTCCCAGTTTTCATAGAACGTCATGTAGGATGACAATCCAAACAGGTAATCCGGATTCGGATTGTTGAAGATCCTCTTGTCACTGTCGTTGATCAAACCATCACCGTTCTGATCCACATATACCCCTTCCAGCGGATTTCCGGATTCGTCATACACCTGCTCATAAACCAGGAAGGAGAATTGGGGCTGTCCGACTTGTTGTGTCTGAACCGTATTTCCGACACCTCCTGAAATGCCGCCAACCGGTATACCTACGTAGTCAGGATCTTCAACATTGTTGAGTTTCTTGATCTCGTTGGTGAGGTAAGTCGCATTGAAGCTGAGGTTCCAGGTGAAATTAGGTCTTTGGAAAATATCGGCATTCAAAGTGAATTCAACACCGCTGCTTTCGAGATCTCCAATGTTGGTGTAGATCTCGTTGGTCAGGTTTGAACCTGCTGGCGGTGCCACACGGTTCAGGATGTCTTCAGACTGTCGCTGGAAGTATTCCAACGAACCTGTTATGATATCGCCTGAGAATCCAAAATCCAAACCGATGTTGTAGGTGTCAGATTCCTCCCATTTGATCTCAGAGTCATAGCCGTCAGGACGGAGCGTCGTGTAATAGTCATCTCCAAACGGATAGCTTACATTCGGCAGTCCCGGAGTGTAAACCGGCAGATAGCCGAAATCAGCCTCGATCTCCTGCTGTCCGGTTTGACCGAAACCAAGTCTCAATTTCAAAGTGGAAAAGGTTTGTGAATTCGCCATGAAATTTTCATTGGCAATGTTCCATGCAAGTGCTCCCGAGAAGAAGTTCGCCCATCTGTTCTCTGGTGAAAACCTGGAAGAACCGTCTCGTCTGTAAGTGAAAGTCACGAGGTAGCGATCGTCATATCCGTAATTGACACGGGTAAACAAAGATTGCAAGGCGTTGAGATTTACGAGTCTGGTCTCTTTGATCTCACCCACACCTGGCGTATTCACGCTGGTTTTCTCCTTGTAGAAGTCCTGGAACGAATGACCCAGCGTCAGGTCGAGCTTGTGAACCTCATTGAAGGTCTTATTGTAATTCAAATAAATGTCTGCAAGTGTGTTTCTCTTGAGCTGGGTATAGGTTTCCTGAGAGCCCTGGTTGTTGAAACCGCTGGCCGAAGTCGCAGGGGTCACCTTGTTTCCTCGCACCTGGGCGTAGTCGAAACCAAAGTTCATCACCAGTTTCAAATCTTCGAAACCGTGGAACTTGTAGTCGAATTTGGCGTTCCCTATGTAACGGCTTGTAGTTGCCTTTTCCTCATATTGTCTCAGAAGACCCACAGGGTTTCTCGGTGCCAGGTTGTTCGGTGCACCCGAACCGTTCGGATCCAGCCATTCCCAGTATCCTCCGTAAGCTTCGTTTCCTGAAAAGACGGGTTTTGTCGGGTCAAAACTCACTGCGGCTCCTATGGCGCCTCCTTCGTTGAAGTTATCGACAACCCATGCCCCACGGATGTTGAAATCCATTTTCAGGTGATCGTCAAAAGCGTTTTGTCGCACATTGGCCGCGAAGGATTTCCGCGTATAGTCATTGGTCTCAACAATACCCTCCTGGAACATGTAACCCATAGCAATACGATATGATGTGTTGTCAAATCCCTGTGAGATTGTAAGGTTGTTGTCCGTACCGAAAGCGGGGCGATAAATCTCCTCCTGCCAGTCGGTCTCATCATCCGTCAAAGCGTCAATGGCATCCTGATTTCCCAGGGAGTTGGTAACAAAGTTAACAAACTCATCCTTGGTCAGAACATCCACTGTGTTGGACTTGTAGCCCATTGAAATCTTGGTATCGAATCCGACATTCAAATCGGAGTTCATGTTTCCTGATTTGGTGGTGATTATGATCACACCATTGGTCGCCCTCGAACCGTAGATAGCGGTCGCCGAGGCGTCCTTCAGAATACTGAAGCTTTCGATGTCATTCGGGTTGATCGAATTGAGTGCTGGTCCTTCCGTCTGATCGATCGGAATTCCGTCAATCACATAAAGTGGGCTGTTGTTCCCCAGGGAGGAAATACCACCCCTGATTTTTACCGTACCCGATTCACCGGGTTTACCACTGGGCGGAACCACATTCACACCGGCGGTCTTACCCGTGATCAATTGTTCCGGAGAAGCGATGAGTCCGACGTTGAACTCCTTTTCGCTAACCTGCTCTACCGCTCCGGTAGCGTCTTTCTTAGTCGTCTGACCGTAACCGATCAAGACCACTTCCTCCAGACTCTCCGTGGATTCCCGCAGGATTACCTGCATGCCGTCGGAGGCCTGTAGCTCCATCGTTGAATACCCCATGTAAGAAATTACAAGTATGGCATCCGCCTGATCGACTTCAAGCTCAAAATTTCCGTCAAAGTCGGTTGCTGTTCCCTGTGTGGTTCCTTTGATGATCACCGAAACCCCGGGAAGATCTGTTCCATACTCATCTTTTACATTCCCGTTAATGACGTCCTGCGCGGACATGAACAACGGAAACAAAAAGACAATCGCAAGGAATAATTGTCGAGATCTTTTCATAAAATTAATTTTGTTATTATCACTGATTTGAATAAAAAAAACTTGCTGAAATTTTAATTCTTCAGGGGTCGAAAGTAATGCGTTAACAAATACTTAACACTGACTAAAATCACGTTTTGAATCACGAAAACGTTTTCGTGTTTATAAGTTTTTTTACGCAAACGTTGGAGTTGAGATATTTTTTTTGCCCGAGTATGGTTGTCATATTGAAAATATATCCCTTCATCATTTTTTATTTGATAAAAAATGTTCTTATAAATGTGAATTTGATAATTTGTCGGCCTTGAGCAGGTTCGGATTGCTTTTTTCGAGAACAATAAAATCCGTACTTTTAACATGCAAATTTTAAGCTCTCCCGGGAAGTGGGTTGCCCGATCGAAAAGGATGAAACAAAAAATTACACTCAAGAAGATTGCCAAGGAGTTCGACGTGTCGATCTCCACGGTCTCAAAGGCTCTGAAAGACAGTCATGAGATCAGTGTGGAACTGAAGGAAAAAATTCAGGCATTTGCCCGATACTATCACTACAAGCCCAACAGTCTGGCGCTGAACCTGAGAAATCAGAAGACGAAGACCATAGGGGTGATTCTTCCTGAGATCGTGCACCATTTCTTCACCAAGGTCATTACCGGAATTGAACAATTGGCCAACGAAAAAGGGTACAATGTGATGATCTGTGTCTCGAATGAGTCGTACGAAAAAGAAATTCTCAACCTGGAGATGCTCGCCAACGGCGTTGTTGACGGGATCATTCTGTCGATCAGCAAAGAGACGGAAGAGCGGGACGATTATCAACATTTCAGCGACCTGATGCGCAACGGCATACCACTGGTCATGTTCGATCGTGTAGCAGACCAGATTGAATGCAACAAGGTGGTCGCCGATGATGTTGGTGGAGCCTTTCTTGCTACCGAGCATCTTATACAGAACGGTTGCTCGAATATTGTGCTGATAACGACCCCGGACTTTGTTGTCGTCGGGAATGAAAGAAAGATGGGGTATGCGAAGGCTCTCAAGGAATACAAGGTGCCAGTGAGAAAGGAGCTGGTGCTGAAGGTGGAGCATGAGGACCAGATCGAAAGCGCCTTGAAAAACCTTATTCTGTCTTCAAATCCGCCTGATGGAATCTTCGCCGTGAACGAAGTTTATGCAGCGGTTGCCATGCGCGTTTGCAGAGAAAACGGACTGGCTGTTCCGGAAGATGTCGAGGTGATCGGCTTCACCGATGGAGTCATCTCGGAATTTACAACACCCGCCATGACCACCGTTGCCCAGCACGGACGTCACATCGGCCGAAAGGCCCTGGAGTTGTTGCTCGATGAGATTGATTCCCGGGAACCGGACTACAAATACAAAACAGCATTGATACAAACTGATTTGAAAATCAGAAATTCCACAAAAAAAGTCCAGATGCAGAACTAATCAAAAAAATTATATCTTTGTGCAGTACTTTGTACGCAAATTACCACTTGCTGACTTTTTAATACTTCACAGAACGAAACGGCACGTACCGCCATTTCAACATTTTTTTGATTTGATAATTCGATAATAGAGTTTTTGACACTAGTCATGGATTCTCTTTTCCAATCTTGGAATCAATTTGTGAACCAATTTTAACAGGCAGCAAAAGATGAAAAAAAGACGATTAAGTTTTTGGGAAATATGGAACCTCAGTTTCGGGTTCCTGGGCATTCAGATGGGTTTCGCCCTGCAGAATGCGAACGCCAGTCGTGTATTGCAGATTTTCGGGGCAGACGTTCATGAACTTTCCTGGTTCTGGATTGTCGCTCCCCTGACCGGACTGATCGTACAACCCATTATTGGATACTACAGCGACCGGACCTGGACACGATTGGGCAGAAGAAGACCCTTTTTCCTGACGGGTGCCGTATTGGCCTCCGCCGGATTGATCCTGATGCCCAATGCGGACATGTTTACGGCTTTTCTGCCAGCTCTTTGGGTCGGTGCGGGCATGCTTATGATCATGGACGCATCATTCAACATAGCGATGGAGCCTTTCCGGGCCCTTGTGGCTGACGTGCTTCCAAGCGATCAGCGCACCCTGGGCTTCAGCATTCAAACTGTTCTCATCGGAATCGGAGCTGTCATAGGTTCCTGGCTGCCTTATGTTTTGACCAACTGGATCGGCATCAGCAATACCGCAGAGCCCGGAAAGGTACCTTTGAGCCTGATGCTTTCGTTTATCATTGGGGCTGCGGTTCTGATCATAAGCATCCTGATCACAGTGATCACGACCAAGGAGTATTCCCCGGAGGAAATGGCCCTGATGGAGGACGCAGAAAGTGAAGAGGAAGAAGTTGAAGAGGCCAGTTTGCTAGACATCTTCACAGATTTCAAAAACATGCCCCTGACCATGAGACAACTGAGCTGGGTGCAATTCTTTTCCTGGTTCGGCTTGTTTGGCATGTGGGTTTTTTCAACGCCGGCCATCGCTCACCATGTTTATGGTCTCGATCTTGATGACACGCATAGCACGGCCTACCAAAATGCCGGGGACTGGGTGGGCATCCTCTTTGGGGTTTACAACGCCATCTCGGCCATATACGCCTTTTTTCTTCCTGCCATTGCAATGAAATTGGGACGAAAGAGAACACATTCGACTTCGTTGATAATCGGAGGCATCGGCTTGATTTCGATCTACTTTGCACCTGACCAGAATTGGCTCATCCTGTCGATGGTCGCCATCGGGATCGCATGGGCCAGCATCCTGGCGATGCCCTACGCCATACTCGCAGGATCCATTCCTGCTAGAAAAATGGGGGTTTACATGGGTATCTTCAACTTCTTCATCGTGATTCCACAGATCATCAATGCCCTGATCGGCGGTCCCATTGTAAAGTATCTATACGGTGGCAACCCCGTTTTTGCCCTGGTGACAAGTGGGGTGTCATTTTTGATTGCCGCCTTGTTGGTGGCCAAAGTAAAAGATGAAGACGACGAAGTAGTCGCCGCATAAATGAATTTGAACTGGAGACTTTGAACTGAAGACAATGAATAACAAGGCATTTATTTTCGATTTGGACGGCGTCATCGTCGATACGGCGAAGTATCATTTTCTCGCCTGGAAAGAACTGGCTAATTCTTTAGGTTTTGACTTTACGGAGCAACAGAATGAACTTTTGAAAGGGGTGAGCCGAGTGAAGTCTCTGGAGATTCTTCTCGACATTGGCCATGTCGAATTGTCCCAGGCGGAAAAAGACAAATATCTTCACGAGAAGAATGAGCAGTATCTCGGCTACATCGCGAAGATGGATACGCGGGAAATCCTTCCGGGGATACCCGAGCTTCTGGCATTTCTCAAAGCAGAGAAAATCCCTTTCGCCTTGGGGTCAGCAAGCAAAAACGCCCGGCTCATCCTCGAAAATCTAAATCTTCTGGACGACTTTGACACCATCGTTGACGGCAATGATGTCAGCACGGCCAAGCCCGATCCCGAAGTGTTCCTGATCGCTGCCGAGAGACTGGGAATAGAGCCAAAAGACTGCATCGTCATAGAGGATGCTTTTGCCGGAGTGCAGGCGGCCAACTCGGCAGGGATGACCAGTGTTGCCATAGGCGACCCGGAAGTGCTCAAAGGTGCCGACTACAATTTGAAAAACACAAAAGAATTAACCGTGGCCCTGGCCCGTCAGCTCATCAGCTGACGCCGGGTCCATACAATGAATCTGACAACAAGAACCAAAATCTGAAGACTTTTAAAACTGCAGACTATGAACTTGAATTATATCAAACCTGATGAGTGGAAAATCGTGGAAGAGGGCTTTGACAAAGGCAATGTAACCGCTTCTGAAAGCCTGTTCAGCCTCGGAAATGGAGCCATGGGGCAGCGCGCGAATTTTGAGGAAACCTACGGCGGGGAGACCTTCCAGGGAAGCTATATCGGAGGCATCTACTACCCGGATAAAACACGTGTGGGCTGGTGGAAAAACGGTTATCCCGAATATTTTGCCAAAGTGCTCAACGCGCCGAATTGGATCGGAATTGACGTGACTGTCAACGGGCGGGAACTCGATCTGAACAAGTGCAAGATCATTGAGTTCCGACGGGAGCTCGACATGAAAGAAGGCATCTTGAACCGAACCTTTGTAGCCGAACTCGAAGGAGGAGATACGGTAAAGGTGAATTCAAAGCGTTTTCTCAGCATGAAACACAACGAGGTTGGCGCAATCAAGTACAGTGTCACGCCGATCAACTTTGACGGTGAAATCACTTTTTCGCCCTACATCGATGCCGGGATCATGAATGAGGATGCCAATTACGATGAGTACTTCTGGGAAATTCTCGACAGCAAGGAGGAACAAAATGAGGCTTATATCCTTTCCAAAACCCTCAAAACCGAATTTCACGTCTGCACGGGCATGAAGGTGGAAATGGCTTTGAATGACTTTCTCATCGATATTGAAAAAGAAGTCACCCGGACAGACAAGAAGATTGGATACAGCTACAAGACAGAGGTCAAGAGCGGGGATACTTTCACCCTTTTCAAATACGGAGGCTATGTACAATCGATGAACCATCCGAAAGGAGAGCTTTTCAACGCATCAAAGCGTTCTTTGAATGAAGCCGCCGAGATGGGATATGATGACTTGTATCGAATCCAAAAAGAGGCCTGGACTCAAATCTGGGATACTGCCGATATCACAATTGAAGGCGATATAAAAGCACAGCAGGCCATTCGATTCAATATTTTTCAACTGAACCAAACCTACTCCGGCGAGGACTCCAGGCTGAACATAGGACCCAAAGGTTTTACCGGGGAGAAATACGGAGGCAGCACCTATTGGGACACGGAGGCCTACTGCATTCCCTTCTACATGAGCACCAAAAACAAGGAAGTCGCCCGTAATCTTTTGGTCTACAGGTACAATCACCTTGGGAAAGCCATTGAGAATGCAGAAAAACTCGGTTTTAAAAACGGAGCCGCACTGTATCCCATGGTCACGATGAACGGGGAAGAGTGTCACAATGAATGGGAGATCACCTTCGAGGAAATTCATCGCAATGGGGCCATGATCTATGCCATATACAACTACGTCAACTACACGGGAGACTTCGAATACATCGTTACCCACGGAATGGAGGTCATGATCGGAGTTGCCCGTTTCTGGTCGCAGCGCTCCAGCTTCTCCTCGGATAAGAACAAATACGTCATCCTCGGAGTAACCGGACCGAACGAATACGAGAACAACGTCAACAACAACTGGTACACCAACTATATCGCTCAATGGTGTCTGAAATACGCCCTGGAAAACATTGAAGTGATCCGGGAAAGTCATCCGGGTGACTACGAGCGAATCCTGGAAAAAACAAGGCTCGAACCGGAGGAGACGAGTCGTTGGAAAGAAGTTGTGCAAAGCATGTATTTCCCATATAGTGAAAGGGATGAGGTTTTCCTGCAACAAGACGGGTTCCTGGACAAGGAACTAATTCCGGTCGACCAACTGCCTAAATCAGAACGGCCCATCAACCAAAAGTGGTCCTGGGACAGGATTCTGAGATCTCCCTATATCAAGCAGGCAGATGTCCTTCAGGGATTTTATTTCTTTGAGAATCACTTCAGTCACGAGCAAGTGGAGAAGCATTTTGATTTCTATGAGCCGCTTACTGTCCATGAGTCATCTCTCTCTCCTTGTGTGCATTCGATTATGGCCTGTTCCCTGGGACGCGAGAAAAAAGCCTATGAAATGTACTTGCGCACCTCGAGACTCGATCTGGACGACTATAACCATGAAGTTCATGAGGGGCTTCACATCACAAGCATGGCCGGTACCTGGCTATCGATTGTTCAGGGCTTTGGCGGCATGCGAAATTTCGATGGAAAGCTCTCCTTCGATCCGATCATTCCGGAGAATTGGAAGTCATACTCCTTCAAGATCAAGTACAGGGATCACACGATCAAAGTGTTTAAGAGCCATGAGGGATGCAAATTCTACAATGAATCGGACAGTCCTGTTGATATTGTAGTGAAAGGACAAGAGGTGAAGATCTTCAACCAGGATCTCGTGGTCATTTAACTGAAGTTTTAATTTTTAGACGTTTTTCTATCATGAAAGCATTGTATATGATGATTCTCACCCTTCTCACACACACGGCAGTCGCACAACTGGAACGTGTGGAACCTCCCAACTGGTGGACCGGTTTCGAGGACAATACACTTCAACTTTTGGTCAGGGAACCGGGGATTTCAGCGTACACCCCGGAAGTTGATTATCCTGGTGTTTCGATTACTGAAGTGCATAAGGCAGACAGTCCGAACTACCTGTTTATCGATCTTTTGATCAGGCCGACCGCTAAGGCCGGAACCTTTGAACTCACGTTCAGCGCGAAAGGGAAAAAGAAGTTGAGGCACACCTATGAATTGAAAAAGAGGAACCGTCCCTCAGAGGAATATATCGGCTTTGACAGCTCCGACGTAATCTATCTGATCACGCCCGATCGGTTCGCCAACGGTGATCCGTCCAATGACATTGTCAAAGGGCTCAAAGAGGAGGCGATCGATCGCAAAGACGACTATGCCCGACACGGTGGGGATATCAAAGGCATAACGAACCACCTGGATTACATTGACAAGATGGGATTCACTGCAATTTGGTCCTGTCCGTTGCTGACCAATGACATGCCACGCACTTCCTATCATGGATATGCCATAACCGACCTCTACCAGATCGATCCGAGATTTGGGGATCTGGATGACTACCTGGACCTCTCGAAAAAAGCCTCTGAAAGAGGAATAAAGCTTGTCATGGACCAGGTGGCCAACCATTGTGGAAGCGAGCACTGGTGGATGAAGGACCTTCCTTTCAGCGACTGGGTAAACTATCAGAAACCCTTTAAGCAGGGGAAACAAACCACCTATTCGAATCACAGAAGAACCTCCAACCAGGACATGTACGCCTCAGAGATAGACCGTGAGGAGATGGCAGACGGCTGGTTCACCGACAGCATGCCCGACTTGAACCAACGGAATCCATTCATGGCAAAATACCTGATTCAAAACAGCATCTGGTGGGTTGAAACCGCCGGATTGGGAGGCATCCGACAGGACACCTATCCCTATCCGGACAAGCAGTTCATGTCCAACTGGGCAGGAGCGATCATGCGCGAATACCCGAATTTCAGCATTGTGGGTGAAGAATGGTCCTACAATCCTTTGCTGGTCGGGTACTGGCAGCGCGGGGCGAAAAATAAAGACGGCTATGAGTCGAATCTCAGATCGTCCATGGACTTTCCGATGCAGAGGCAGATCGTCCAGGCCATTACAGAAGAAGAGTCCTGGGACACGGGCCTGGTCAAATTGTATGAAGGTCTTGCCAATGACTTCCACTATCCCAGCCCCTCCGACCTTTTGATCTTTCCCGACAATCACGACATGGACCGGATCCATACACAGACAGGAGAAGACAGGGTGCTGACTCAAATGGCTCTCGCCAGTGTGCTGATTCTTCCAAGAATTCCACAGGTGTACTACGGTACCGAGATCCTGATGGAAAACTCGGCTAAACCGGGTGATCACGGCCTTATTAGAACCGACTTCCCCGGGGGTTGGGAAGGAGATTCCGTAGATGCGTTCTCCGGCGAAGGTTTGCGGGACGATCAAAGGGAAATGCAGGACTTTTCAAGAGCCCTGCTTCAATTCCGAAAAAGCAGCAAGGCCATACATTCGGGCAAAACCACTCATTTCGCCCCCAAGGATGGGATCTATGTGCTTTTCAGGTCTATGGATGAAGAAACAGTAGTTATGATCATCAATAAAAACCGGGAGCCCATTACCCTGGATTTGGACCGTTTCAAAGAGATGAACCTGCAGGGGAAGACACTGATCGATGTAATCACCGGAGGAGACGTCTCGTGGAAGGACAAGCTGGAGCTGAATTCAAGGGGAGTCCTGATCCTGGCTACGAAGAAGTGAGTTGAAAACCGCGAAAAGAATATTGAAGAATTTAACAGTCATTAAAATGAAATTAAAACAACTAGCGGACAGCTTTAGGCCAGGCCTGATGCTACTATTTCTCATCGCTTTGTTCGCGTTGAGCTGCGAGAAGGAGAAAACCGTTGAGGACCCAGAGACAAACGAAAGCGCTGAGGCTGGGGCAAAACCGGGAACGCCTTTTGACTGGCGGGGAGCCAATCTTTACTTCCTCCTTACGGATCGGTTCAACAACGGAAATCCGGAGAACGACCTCAACTACGAAAGAACCTTGCCCACGGCCACGCTCAGGGGGTTCAAGGGTGGAGACATCAAAGGGATCACTCAAAAGATCAAAGAAGGATATTTTACCGAACTGGGAGTGAACGCCATTTGGTTTACCCCGGTTGTCGAACAGATTCACGGGGGTACCGATGAAGGAACGGGTTTCACCTATGCTTTTCACGGATACTGGACGAAAGACTGGACGGCCCTGGATCCCAATTTTGGCACGATGGACGACCTGGCGGAGCTGGTCACCACGGCTCATTCCAAGGGAATCCGCATCGTGATGGATGCGGTGATCAACCACACGGGTCCGGTAACGGAAACAGACCCGCAGTGGCCCGACAGCTGGGTCCGAACCGAACCCAAATGCACCTATGATTCCTATGAGAATGCCGTGCGCTGCACCCTGGTTGAAAACCTGCCAGACATCAAAACCGAATCAAATGAGGCGGTTGAATTGCCTGAAGAGCTTGTTCAAAAATGGAAGGAAGAGGGCCGATACGACCAGGAAATGGCAGAATTGGATGCCTTCTTCGCAAGAACGGGATATCCCCGTGCTCCTAAATACTATATCATCAAGTGGCTCACCGATTTCATTCGCGACTTCGGCATCGATGGCTTCCGCGCAGATACCGTCCGACACATCGAAGAGGAGGTTTGGAGCCAGTTCAAAGAAGAGTGCACGGTGGCCTTTGCAGAATGGAAAAAAGAGCATCCCGGCCAGGTTCTTGACGATACCCCATTTTACACAGTGGGTGAGGTCTATGATTATGACATCATCTCTTCCGGAGACCAGTTTGACTTTGGCGATGTCAAGGTCAACTACTACGCTCACGGTTTTGACAGCATGATCAATTTTGAATTCAAGAAAAGTGCGAACGAGGATTATGAGTCGATTTTCTCCACCTATGCCGCCGCCGTCAATGGCGCGGACTCTGAGATCCAGGTGCTGAATTATCTCACTTCCCATGATGACGGCTCGCCTTTTGACAAAGAAAGGAAACGAACGATGGAGACGGCAACCAAATTATTGCTGTCGCCGGGCACTGCGCAGATCTATTACGGGGATGAGAGCGCCCGAAACCTGATTGTGGAGGGAACCCAGGGAGACGCAACCTTGCGCTCATTCATGAACTGGGAGGACATTGAAAACAATCCGGAAACCCAGGAGTTGCTCAAACACTGGCAGAAACTGGGACAATTCAGAAGGGATCACCTGAGCGTTGGAGCCGGAAGCCACACTATGATCAGTGACGCTCCCTATCTGTTCTCGAGGAAGTATTCAAATTCAAATGTTTCAGATCAGGTGCTCATCGGTCTCGACCTGGAAGCAGGTCCAAAGGAATTGACCATCGGTGACGCGTTTGAAGATGGAACAGAGTTGAGGGATGCCTATTCCAATACCCAAACAACGGTTATCGATGGCAAAATCCAGCTGGATACTCCTTTCAGCATTGTTTTGTTGGAAAAAATCTAAAAAAAGGAGGCATGAAAGGAGCAAATTTCTTTTTTTTGATGCTGGCGGTATTAGTGCTGACCCAATGTGACAAGGAAAAAGAAGAACCCACTAAAGAACCTGTTGTGAAGGAAAGAAAAAAGGTAATCTACCAGGTGTTTACACGCCTGTTTGGCAATGAGAACACCCGGAACAAGCCATGGGGAACCCTTGAAGAGAACGGGGTAGGTAAATTCAACGATTTTGACGACAAGGCCCTCAAAGAAATACGTGATCTGGGTGTGTCGCACATCTGGTATACGGGCGTGCTTCATCACGCCATGGTAACCGACTATACGGCTTACGGGATCTCCAATGATGACCCGGATGTCGTAAAAGGAAGAGCTGGTTCTCCCTATGCCGTCAAGGACTATTACAATGTCGACCCGGATATGGCAATGGATCCGGAGAAGCGCATGGAGGAATTCGAGGCCCTGATCGAAAGGACACACAAACACGGCATGAAGGTCATTATCGACATCGTGCCCAATCACGTGGCCCGCAAGTATGAGGGCAAAAACAACCCGGAAGGGGTTTCGGATTTCGGTGCGAATGACGACACTTCGGTTGAATACAAAAAAGACAACAATTTCTACTATGTCATCGGAGAGTCCTTCCAGGTTCCTCAGTGGAAAGAAGGCTACCTCCCCCTGGGGGGCGAAGCGCATCCCCTGGCCGATGGAAAGTTTGACGAAAACCCGGCAAAATGGACCGGCAACGGGTCAAGAGCATCACAGCCTGACATGAACGACTGGTATGAAACGGTAAAGATCAACTACGGCGTACGGCCCGACGGTAGCAAAGATTTTGAGGCGCTCCCTGCAGAATACGCCTCCCGGGATCACCGGGCTCACAATGACTTTTGGAAAGGCAAAGAGGTCCCGGATTCATGGAAAAAATTCAGGGACATTGCCCACTTCTGGCTGAACAAGGGAGTCGATGGTCTGCGCTATGACATGGCTGAAATGGTTCCGGTCGAATTTTGGAGCTACCTCAATTCCTCGATCAAAGCTGAATTCCCAGAGGCCCTTTTATTGGCCGAGGTTTACAATCCATCTTTGTACAGGGACTATCTTCACAAGGGCAAAATGGACTATTTGTACGACAAAGTAGCCTTTTACGACTCGATCAAGCACATTGTCAAGGGTTACGGATGGACCGACCACATTCCCAAGGTACAGGAAGAAATTGAGGACATCGAGCACAACATGCTTCATTTTCTCGAGAATCACGACGAACAGCGCATAGCGAGTCCGGATTTTGCAGGATCTGCTGAGAAAGGAAAACCGGCCATGGTGGTTTCAACTGCGATCAGCACCTCGCCCACCCTGGTTTACTTTGCCCAGGAGGTAGGGGAACCCGGTGCAGAAAACGCCGGATTTGGCAGCCCGACAAGAACTTCCATTTTTGACTACATCGGCGTACCCAATCACCAGCGCTGGATGAATGGCAAGAAATTTGACGGAGGATCTCTCTCAGCAGAGGAGAAAGATCTTCGTGAATTTTACAAAACCCTGCTAAATTTCAGCCTGGAGAGTGAAGCCCTGATGGGAGATTACAGGGAGATCCACTATTTCAACAAGGATCACACCCCCGGATACGATCATCGCATTTTCTCTTTTGTCCGTTGGTCGGATCATGAAAAGCTGATCATTGTCTCGAATTTTGATTCAGATCGCACCTATGACATCGAATTGAAGGTTCCGGAAGATATTATTCAGACCTGGGAAGTTCAAAACGGATCCTTCGCCCTTGAAGAGATCTTCGACCCGAACAGCAAACATCAGCTCAATGTGGAAAATGGTCTTGGAAAGATCAAGCTATTACTCGAGCCTCTGGAATCAAAGATTTTCCGCATAACAAACGAATAGGCCCTTTTGGAGGACCTATTCGCTCATAATGAGGGGAAAACATAATGAGGGGAAAAGTGGAAAAACTAGAAGGTTCAGGTTTTGTTGATCAGTAACTTCTGTTTGTGATCCAGCATGATCTTTTTTATAATTCCAAAAATTTTCTTTTTGACATATTTGAACTGAACCAGGTAATTGTCAAAGTCTGTTTGAATAGTCTCGTGTTCAGCAGCCAGCCGGTCGTCGTATTCCAGTTGTAAATTCTCGATCATTGTCGCCATGTGCTTGTTGTGAAGCTCTATGGTGTCCATCAGATCTCTCCCCGATTTTTCGACATCTTTCAGCTTTTTTATCAGTTTGCGCGCAGCGTCATAATGCTCAGAGCTGCTGAGTTGGAGAAAATGAGAACTCAACAAGTTCTCGAGAAAAATCTGCTCGTCTGAAATAAATTCCAGCTCATTGATCCATTTGAGGCTTTCGTCGTGAAGTGTGTAAATATTTTTCGTTTTTTCTTCCATATCAAGGTCCTTTTGGGTTGAGCTTTCGGGTTAACATGAAGAACAGGGAGCACAAGGCTCCCTGTTGCCCTGATCAATGTACTTCAATCACTCTCTTCGGAGTACTTTCATCTACATGAAGTTTGTTCAAAACTAATTTCAAAATACCACGTTTGTAAGTAGCATCGATCATTTCGTTTTCATTCACATTTTCTGGAAGCGTGAATGATCTGTAAAAAGAAGTGTAATTAAACTCCTTGCGAGTGTAATCATCCTCTTTTTTCTCCATTTCTTCTTTGTTTTCAGCCTGAATTTTCAGGATTCCATTATCAATGGAGACGTCAAAATCTTTCTTGTTAAAACCGGGTGCTGCGATTTCGAGCTCAAAGTGGTCATCGGTTTCTTTCACATTCATCGCAGGAACCCATTTGTTTTCCAAGAAAAGGTCATTGGTAAGCAATCTGTCCGTACCTAAAAGGTCAGTGAACATAGTGTCGTACCAAGGTAATCTGGGTCTTTTAAATTTTACAAGTGTCATGATAAATCATTTAAATGAATAACAACTCAAAGCTAGTCAGGGGATACAATAAATTCAATGACAACGATCAACGGGAAACTTGATTTTCGTCATCAAAAAAACACCCTCGATACGAGGGTGTTTTTTTCCGCTTCCATAGGGGAGTGTCTCATCGGGGTAATCTTCTATCTTCCTTTACAGGAATACGCCATTTTCATCTACCTTGACTCGAATTTTCTTAACTCCATTGTCGAGTACGACCTTATAGCGCTGCATTGCTCCTTTTTCCTGAGTATAGTTTACCCTGTAAACATCTTTGGAAATTTTCCATCCTGGGAACTTCTCCCCGATGGCGTCTGTGACTGTATTCGGCAAGGCGACATTTTCGAATTTCTCAATGGTGTAAAGAATTTGTCCGTCCCGGTCATAGGCCGCAACAATTGTTCCGTCCGGAATGAAGAAATAGACTCTGTAAAAATCACTGCCATCTTCATAAAATTCGGCGCTCTTGATATCGAACTGAGCGGCTTTTTTCTGAAGAAGTTGCACCGGTACTGCAGCTTCACTGTTATCTACGCTGTTCAGGTACTTGTAATTTGTAGCACGTACTTCCACTTCCGGGAGCATGCCGTCTTCAATTACCTGAGCGTAGAACTGGGTGGTTAGTCCAAGTGCCAATAAACCCAATAATAATTTTTTCATGATGCTTTGGTTTTAGTTCAAATATTCTCATTACTCCCATAAAATTACTTCGGGAAATGCAGCTCAGCAATGATCTCGCTCAAGACGCACATTGATTATAGTCAATGAATTTGGGAAAACCAGACAAAACAAGATAACCGAACAAAAAAAGAGCAGGAAATTTTTGGTTTCCTGCTCTCAAATTGAAAATACCTTTAATACGTCTATCGTATCCGTCTCACTGATTTCCTACTTTTCAGATCCTTGTCTGAAATTGGATACTTGTTAACCTATCAAACCTATCTCCAATTTATGAGTTGAGTGTCTGTTCTCTCAAGTTTCCTTCTCAACTATTCTCATAGAATTTGATCTTTGAATCAGACTCACGCATACTTTGATTCCTGTGTGCGCATATCCTCTGAATCAACAAACCAAAGATATATGCGGTATTCGAACAAAACAATGATCACCGTCAATATTGAAATTGATCCTGGTCAATTTGGTTCAGAAAGGAACCCATTGATAGGCCTGGTTGACAAGCATGACCCCGACCACAAACATCAGGAACATCATGAACTGGAACCATTTGAAATCGATCTTCTCCATCCAGCTCCACGCCACAGAAGGAAAAGCAAACTGTGCGATCCCCTTGAGCAGACTCGACCATCCAAAAAGGGTGATCACCACCCGCCAGTCGGCCGTCCAGACATTGTGCGCGATGACATTTAACAAACCGATGATAATGGTGAGTATTGACAGGGGTATGATGAATTTGTCATCCTTTGCAAAAGCAAAAAGTTGCTTGATTCTCTTCGGATACAGCATCAAAAGAAAGAAGAAAAGTATCATAAACCAGCCCCAAAACTTGGCTAAAAAAATTGATGTATCCATAGTCTGAGTTCTGAGATTCTATTCTTTGTGATGTAGCACGTAAAGCGGGATTTGGGTATGGAAGCTCAACTCCATTACTTTCGGTCTGAAGAACAGTCTCTGGAAGAAATTGTAATGACCGGAGATCATTGCGATCATATCGATATTGCCCCTGCTCTGCACAAAACAGTTCAGCGCCTCTTCAAAGTCAATGTTCGTCAGCGTATGGAACGTGTGCTCCAGCTCTTCCAGGTAAGAGTTTAGAATCTGCTTGTTGCTCTCCTGATCCTGGTTCAATTGTCCGTCCTGGCTGAAATGAAGAATTCTCAAGGTCGATTGATTGGTTTGGGCCAGCTCGATCAACGGTGCAAGATCCTTCAGCTCGTACCTCAACTTGAAATCCGTGGGGAAAACAATCTCCTTCGGAGCCTTGTAGACAGAATTCTCAGGTACGGCAATTACATTGCAATCTGTCTTCATCAGAACATCACCGGTATTCGATCCCAAAAATATCTCTTTGGCCCCGGTAGCTCCCTTGGTTCCCATCACAATGAGCTCAATGTCTTTGTCCTTCTCAGCTTGTTTCACCGAATTGATGAAAAAATTGTAATCACTTATCGTATGAAATACGTGGTTCTCATTTTTTCCCAAACCCGTTACAAGTTCCTTCAGGCTCTTTTTGGACGCATCATACATCTCCGCCTCTACGATCGCCAGCTGCTGGGCGTCGTTCTCCATGAGCTCCTCATTTGTGGCATAGGGTACCCGATAAACATTTAAAACAAAGAACTCACATTTGGATTCCTTGTAAAGAGAAACAGCATACTTGATTGCATTCATCGATATGCTTGAAAAGTCGGTGGGAAGAAGAATACGTTTCATAGGTCTGTTGTTTTTATCGCTGCTTGATACTTCCAATATGGAATTTTCTTACTGCAGTATAAAATTAACACCCAGGGTCAAGAAATTCGGTGACCTTCGTCAACTCCTGCACTGATCTTGATCATTGTCAGTGGATACTCCTCAATTTTTCGCAGTTGAGAAGCTGGATCGTGTTGCGGTTCGTTCGTATAAGTTTTTCCTCTTTAAAATCCGTTAAGGTCCGGGTCAGAGTCTCCTTGGCAATGCCAATCATACTGGCCAGGTCAGATCTTGAGATTCGAACAACCCTCTCCTTTGCAGATTCAGGTGTGAGCTGAAGAATGGCATCAGCTGTTTTCTTTCGCACCGAGTCATAAGCCAAATGCATCAGGTGCTCCTTGACTGTGTCGAGGTCATTTGAGAGCAGGTCGATGAAATTGAGACCGAGCTGTGGGTTTGATTTGATCAAACTCAGCAACTCTAACTTTTCAAGCTTTAAAATTTCGGTAGGTTGAATTGCCTCTGCATTCTCAGAATACGGTTTATGGGCCAGAAAAGAAGTGAAGCCAAAAAAGCTCTTGTCTGAGAATAGCTCCGTAATCAACTCCTTGCCATCTTCATTGACCTTATATGTCTTTACTTCTCCGCGAGTGATATAGAAAACGTGGTTACCCACATTGCCCTCACAATAGATGGTTGCCCCGGGCCTGTATTCGAAACGCTCTTTATGAGCAAAAGCCTCTTCAATATCTTCGATTCGCCATTTCCTCTCCTTGACTACGTGATCTTGTTGCCCTCCTTCCATGATCGCCTTGCGCTTTAGACGCGTGGCGACGGCACTCAGCAATTCGGATTCTTCAAAGGGTTTTGTAATGTAGTCACTGGCACCGAGATCCATTCCCTTGCGAATGTCCTCGTGTTTGGTTTTGGCGGACATGAAAATGATCGGAATTCTCTGTAGGTCCTTGTTTCTCATTGCGATCTGCATAACGCCGTAACCGTCCAGTTCCGGCATCAGGATGTCGCAAATAATCAGGTCGGGTTTGAACACCTTCGCTTTTTCAAGCCCGGTTTTGCCATTTTCAGCCGTCAATACCTCGTAATTCGCCAATTGAAGAATTTCTGCGGTATTGTCCCTGACAATTTGATCATCCTCTATGAGTAGTATTTTCTTTCGCATATTCGATCAATTTACTTCACAACTCAGATGGATTACTCCCTTATTACATCGCCTTGAAGAGTCCTCTCATCAACTTCTCGATGGGGCTTCCCACCCATTACGGGCATGGTGACAAAAACGGTTGTGCCTTCATTCTCCTTGCTGCTGATCTCTATGGATCCTTTCATTTGGATTAGATGGCGCCGCACTATGTTCAAACCTATACCGGTCCCCTGGATGTGCAACACGTTTTTAGCCCTGTAAAATCGGTCGAATATATGTTCCTTCGCCTCTTCGGGAATGCCAATACCCTCGTCACGAATCTTGATGTGCACATTGTCATTGATTCTGATTTTGATCTGAATCGTGCTGTTCGCCGGAGAGTACTTTATCGAATTGTATATGATGTTTCTAAGGATGATGTCTACCACTTTTCGATCCTGAACCACAGGAACAGGCTTCTTACACGGAATGATCTCAAACTTTTGACCGGGTTTCATCAGGGCATCGGCGTCAGATACGATCTTTTGTATAAGGTCACAGATTCTGAAACGGCTGCTTGTGAATTGATACTTTCCGGATTCGGAATTTTCCAGGAACAGAAAATCGTCCAGGATGTCATTGAGCTGGAGAACGAGGTTCTTGATTGTCGCGACATGGTTGCTGATCCTTTCGTTCGGTCTCCTTTCGTTGTACTTTTCGACAAGGCTTGCGGAAGTCAATATTCCACTGAGTGGAGTCTTGAATTCGTGTGAAACCATCGACAGGAACTTCGCCTGCATCTGGCTGAGTTCTTTTTCTTTCTCAAAGGCCCGCTTCGCATTCTCCTCCGCCCGAATTCTTTCATCGACCTCTTCTTTCAGCAAGAAATTCGCTCTCTCTAGTTCCGAAACCGCCTTGGTGAGCAATTGGGTTCTTCGGTCCACCTCACTTTCGAGTCTCCGGTTGGATTCCTTGATCTCGGTGACTTTCTTTTTACGCGTGCTGATCTCGGAAATCAGTGCTTTGGCATATCTCTTGCCTTCGTATTCAAAGAAGTTTAGTCCAATTTCAAGATCCAGGATTTCGCCGTTTTTGTGCTGGCCCAGAAATTCGCGACCCTTGCCCTTCCTGAATTTTCGTGGGTGTTGAATATAGGATTCAAAGTGGTGGTGATGGACGTTTCTGTGGGATTCCGGGATGAGTATGTCGATAGACTGCCCGATCAATTCCCCTGACTCATAGCCAAAAATCTCCTCGCAGGCAGAATTGTTCATTACGATTTTCCCTGCATCATTTGCTATGCACAATCCCTCAATCAGTGAATCAAAGCAAATCTTATAAAAAGCTTCATTGTCCACTCTCATGGCGCGAGCTTTAAGATTCAATTAATGAAGTTACTAAATTTTAGGCTTTTTTGAAAGCAATCGAGGACTTTTTTGAGGAGATTTCCTGCCCGTTCTTGAACATGGATTTGTCAATCAGCTGGCCATTTTCATCATAGGATTCGGATTCCCCGTGCAACCGTCCTTCCACAAAGTATCCTTTTCTTTTTAAAAGCCCACTGGGATAGTAGATTTCGAAAGGCCCGTCTTCTTTTCCCTCTTTGTAATAACCCTTGCGCTTGAGCCTTCCATTCTCATGGAACATCTCGAATTCGCCTTGCTTGACGCCTTCCGAATAATTGCTCCGAACGTAAAGCGTCATATCCTCATAATAATGCTCATAGGGTCCTTCCAATTGGTCATTGGAATAATGGGCTTTTTCCTTGAGGTTTCCATTTTCGTAGTACTTTACAGAAAGACCGTGTTTCTTTCCCTCGAGATAGGCAATACCCGTTTTGAGCTGGCCGTCTTCGTAATAGGTTTCCTGTGCACCTTCATATTCTCCATCCCTGTGATAGCCCTTGGCCTGAATCTGGCCATTTTCATAGTATCGAATCAAGGGCCCGTCATACTTTCCTTGATTAAAACCCGTGCTAAGGCTCAACTGGCCATTGTCGTAATATTCTTCAAACGCCCCATCGTAACGGTCGTTTTTAAACGTTGCCCTCCGTTTTAGGTTGCCATTCGGATAGTATAGCTCGTAAGGCCCCTCTTTTATGCCGTCCTTGACCGTGTAGAGAAGCTTTTTGCTAACGTAGTCCTCGTAGACCACTCCGTTAAGCTTTTGTTCTCCTACAAAGATGGTCTTCTTGCCATTCACGTTTCGCTCCTCAATCTCTGAAACATGGACCCGGCTTTGAGCCTGCACTTCAGCCCATAAACAGACCAATAGCAGCACCAAAAAGCTTCTTTTCTTCATCATTTCGTCAATTTCTTTTCCCCAAATCGCTTAAAAATAGAAATTTATCTCAAAGTTACGGGGGAGGCTCTTTGAGACTTATTACTTTTTTTTCACAAAAAATGACGAAGATATACAATAAATTCTTTCTCGAACTACTCGTTTTTGATGAGCTTAACCTCAGCGTCCGCGCCTGTCGACACGATGATCTGCTCCTTGTCGCTACCCTGTAAAGTGCCCTGTAAAACCAGTATTTCAGCATCCTCGGTTACGGGGGGATCAATGATCAATTTCCATCCGGGAGACGACTGTTTCACTTTGATATGGATCTCTGTTTCCGTATTGAGATAATGCACGCTGATCTTGTTTTCGGCTACCTGAACCTCTTCGAGGGAAGCTTCGCTCCATTTCTCAGGCATTCTGGGACGGATTCGAATCTGCTTTTGGGCCGCGTCAGGCTGAATTCCAAAAAACTGTTGGACGATAGGGACCGCGAAACTGTAAATATTCCAGGCCTGCGTAATCATCCCGTAGTCGGGAGAAACCTCGTACATGCTTCCGGGAAGTGCATAACTGAAGGTTCGGGCCATCCGCTCGAGGTAGTTGAGAGCAGCATCAGGCCGCCCATAATTGTTCTCTGCCACCACCTGTACGCCAGTGGGCAGGGTCATCACCGCACCCGTATATGAGAACACCTTGCTGCCCTTGAAAGATCCGTCATCGGATCCTGCCGATTCATCGCGATCGATCCCAGTGACGAATATCCCAAAAGGATTGACAAACTTTTCAGCCGTCTTCAGTGCCACGGCTGCTTTCTCCGGATCTGCGATTCCCATTTCCATCGGGGTGTTGACCACCCAATTGTGATGGACGACGAATGGCTTTGGAATTGAGGATGGATTCTTTTCAATCGTTTTTCGGGTCGCTTTCAGCTCTTCGACGGCCCAGGGCTTGTTCAGGGTGTCGGCCCTGACAATTGCGTCATCAATCAAGTGCAGCGCCTGCCTGTCGGTTCCGATAAAGTCTGCGTAGGAGTCAAACTCCTCCGACCAGAAGGCCCGGTTGATCTTCTCTTTCAGCTCGTCACCCAATTTCGAATAACGCTGAGCGAGCTCCTTTTTATTCAGTGCCAAAGCCATTTTGGAAGCATCTTCAAAGGCTCTTTGCGTATAGGATGCCACGTCTATCATCTCACTGTCAAGACCGTGGATTTCCATCATGCCAAAACCCTCCGGAAAGAGGTTTCCGTCTGTGTCATTCTCGCGCATGAGCCAATCGAGACCCCTCTCAATCGTTGGAAAGTATCGCTTTAAAAATTCCTCATCCCCATTCCAGCGATACACTTCCCAAATGAGCGAGGCAAACTGGGGGGTCTCATTGATATTGCCTTTATTGAAGACGTATCCATTGGTGGAAACCTCATGAACAATGCGTCCGTTTCCGTTGGTAGCATTAGAAATGCTGTCCAGGAGCTCTATGGTTTTGTAAACAATCTCGTGCTGACCGATGGCCATGTACCCTTTCAAGGCATATTCACTGTCCACCCCGAACCACCAGGGGTAGTCGGGTATTCCTGCCATGATGCCTGTTCCTACCTCAGGAACTTCTCTCACGAGCCAGTCACAGTTGTATTTCAACCATTCAAAAGTCTGCTGCAGGTCCTTGTCGGGAATCGTCAGTTTGGAGCGGTTCGCCAAATCCTTGTATCTGTCTCTCTTTTGTTGTAGCAATTGGCTGGGGTTTGAAGAGATCTTTTCATACTGACTCAGCGCCTCCTTCTCATTTTGGTACGAGCCAGCGATATAGAACACGAGGCTCGTTGTCTGACCTGGCGACAGGCTGATTTCATAGTCCAGGTAATTGGAAACCCCCCGGCCTTTGAAGGGGTTGTCAGCTGTACCATGGGCGATCGGGCTCAACTTTGCTCCATACAAAACGAACCAGGGGCTCAAACTGTCTTTTGCAAGCCAGGCACTCTTCTCATCCAGAAAGGAAGCCTCGTCTTTTGCATCAACCATATCAGTTTTTTCACCCAGCCAGGTCGGTCTCAGGTCAGAGTGACCGGTAAAACGAAACGTGAACTCCTCGGTTCTGCTGCCTGGGTTGTGCATTGCGTATTCCACAACCAGGCCCTGCAATCCATCGGGAACAAACTGGGTACGTGAAACCTCCAATTCGGTGTTCTCAAGCGAGAATCTATGCGCATTGGCCACCGGATAATTCACAAAGGTGCCCGAGCCCTCCAGAGAGATTGTATTTTCATCCTGAAACACCTCCGCCTGAAATCCATCCATCAGCTTGATCGGGTGATTCCAGATCCCTCCCATCTCTCCAGGGATGTGCCATCCGATTTCCGGAAAACTGCCGTCCTGATGACCGACCATATAGACTCGATCTCCCGCGGTTACAAAAGGAGTTGCCAAATAGGACGACTTGCCCTCAATGCTGGGACCCTTCTTTCAGAATAACGGCAAGCGTTTCCTCATGCGGAGCCTCATTTCGCCTGCATCCTGCAACAATCAAGATTGTCAGGAGCATCGCGGAAAAGGTCATGGAGAATACTTGTTTCATGCAACATGTGTTTGATGTTCAACTCTGCTTGGACTGCGTCAAACGCTTCTCAAAGCAGACACTGTTCTCAATGCCCACATAGGGTTCAAAATTTTCTGTTCTCAAATACCCATTCTTTTCATAAAGGCGAATGGCTTCGGGCTGTCTTTTGCCCGTTTCGAGAATGATCCGGGACATTTTCAAATCTTCAGCCCATTTTTCGAGTTCCCGGAGCACCTCTGTCGCGATTCCTGTTCCCCTCTCACTGGGCAGGACATACATTCGCTTTACCTCCATCGTCCCCGGGGCGACATTTTTCATGGCTCCGCAACCTGCCGCTTCACCCTGTTCTGTATAGCAAAGAACGGCATGTCTAATTTGTTCCAGACCATTGTACTGGCTGTAAAAAGCATTATCCTCACCGTCCCTTTCGGCCAGGTCGGCGTCGAGAAGTTTGACAAGTCGCAAAAAATCTGGGTCTTTCGAATCGGTTCGGGTCAATCGCAATCTCATTTAGCAGGCACTGTCTTTCAGTTGAAAATAATTTTTCGACTTAAAATTAATCATTTCTCCAAATCCCGGCTTTAGTTTTACTCCATCCCTGTTCTATAGGCATCCAGGGCACGTTCACGGGCCATTTTGTGATCCACCATAGCCTCGGGATAAGCATCCGTTTCCAATTCGGGGATCCATTTTCTGACATAGCGTTTCTCCTTGTCGAATTTCTTCAATTGGGACATCGGGTTGAAAATTCTGAAATAAGGCGCCGCGTCGCATCCGGTGCCAGCCGACCACTGCCAATTCCCGTTGTTCGACGAAAGCTCGTAGTCAAGGAGTTTCCTGGCAAAATAACTCTCCCCCCAACGCCAGTCAATCAGCAGGTGCTTGCAGAGGAATCCAGCCGTGATCATCCTCACCCGGTTGTGCATATGGCCCGTTGTGTTGAGCTCCCTCATTCCGGCGTCCACGAGGGCATAGCCCGTTTCTCCCCGGCACCATTTGTCAAATTCCTCCTCGTTGTTTCTCCAAACGATGCCGTCGTATTTTTTCTTGAAGTTTTCGTTGACCACTCTAGGATAGTGAAACAGAATCTGCATGAAGAACTCCCTCCAAACCAACTCAGACCGAAACACCTCATCAGACGGATCCAAAGCTTGAATGATTTTGCGGATGCTCACCGTTCCGAACCTCAGATGAGGACCCAGGTGCGAGGTGCCATCAATCGATGGATAGTCCCTGTTCTCCTCATATGCCGAGGCACAGGACAGGTCAAAAGGCCTCACTTTGATGGAAGCCTCTTTGAATCCCAGGGCCTGCATCGTCGGAAAATCAAACCTCTGCTGAACAAAATTGCTCATTGCCCCGTCTCTAATTTCAAAGCCGTTTACGCTGAATGTTCTGAGCCACTTATTTTTATAAGGTGTGAAGACGTGATAGGGTTTTCCGTCATCTTTAAGAACCTCGTTTCCTTCAAAGATGACCTGGTCCTTGAAGCTCCTGAATGGGACGCCTTTTTCAGAGAGCAGTTTCTCAACGGACGCGTCGCGGGAGATGGCATAGGGCTCGTAATCCCGATTTGCAAAGACAGCTTCGATGTCGAGTTCCCGAATAATCTCTTTCCAAACTTCAACCGGACTTCCCTGGTAAACCTTTAAAGAGGACCCCCATTTCTTTAACTGCTCATCCATTCCGAGGAGCGTTTCATAAATGAAACACACCCTGGCATCGTCCGCGGGCAGTTCCCTTGTAATCTCATCATCAAATATAAAAATAGGCAGAACTGGGTACCCTGCCTCGAGGGCCTCATTCAAACCGGTATTGTCATCCAAACGGAGGTCACGTCGGAACCAAAAGACAGATGCTTTATTGCTTTGTGGGGTCTTGCTCATATTTCTTCATACATTGTTTATCCTAAGTCAATCCTCTGTGATTTTGTCGATCATTCCCGTAAAAATAAAGCCGTGAAACGGATAAACGGCATACCAATACAATCTTCCCATGATCCCGACGGGTCGAAAGGTTGCGGTCTGAACCAACTCCTCTTCTTGCATCCTGAATTCAAGCCAGGCCTCACCCGGCAGCTTCATCTCGGCAAACAGCAACAACCTGCCTTCCTCCTTATTGGCATAGAGAACCCTCCAAAAATCCAGAGTGTCTCCGGGGTTGAGACTATCCAAACTTGTTCGCCCGCGTCGAAGACCAACACCTCCGACCATCTTATCCATAAACCCTCTGAAACGCCAGAGCCAATTTCCGTAGTACCAACCGGTCGTCCCCCCGATGCTCCAGATTCGATTCAGGGTTTCCGTTCGGCTCTTCACTTTTCGCTTGCGCTGATCGATAAAACAACCATAAGTGGGGACGTTGATGAAATCCGAAATGTTCATGTTCAGATTACCACTCACCATGGCATCTTTCCAGCTCGAGATGATCTCATTGCTCTCTATTCGTCTAAAAGCCCTTCTCAAAGATTCTTCGTAACCCACCGGTTCAATGTTCAGAATCTTGTTTAAATCGTCATTGCGACAAATCACCTCAACCTTCATGCTGTTCACCAGGGCCACAGCCAATCTGTAAGAGGTGGACGTCACAAAATACAGCCAGTAGGAAGACAATCTCGGAGTCATCACCGGAACCACGTAGATTCGTCTTTTGAGATTTCTGACATCCGAGAATATGAGCAGCATTTCCCTGTAGGTGAGAATGTCAGGACCGCCAATATCAAAATCCTGATCATAAGTCTTCGGATTAAAGAGCGTATTCTTCAAAAACAGAATCACATCCTTGACGCTGATCGGCTGACATCGGGTCAGCAACCACTTTGGGGTTACCATGAAGGGAAGTTTCTCGACCAAATCACGAATGATCTCAAAAGATGCGCTGCCCGAACCTATGATTATCCCGGCTCTCAGCGTTGTTAAGTGATATGATCCTTTGGCCAGTTCCATTTCTACTGCTTTACGCGAGGCCAGGTGCTTGGAAAGCTTCTCTTCATTGACAATACCACTCAAATACACCACGTGCTTTACCCGGGTTTCTTCAAGGGCTTTTCTGAAGTTTATCGCAGATTGCTTTTCCAGCTCTTCGTAATTCTTTTCGGAAGACATGGAATGAACCAGGTAATAAGCGCCATCGATGTCTTGTGGAATGTTGACAAGTGTGTCCTCCTTGAGTAAATCGAGAACGACAATCTCTATGTTCGGCCTGAGCGATTTGGGAGGTGCGAAGCGCTCGGGGTCCCTCACGCAACAAACTACAGTATGCCCTTGTTCTACAAGTGCCGGTAGGAGTCTTTTCCCTATATATCCTGTTGCTCCTGTGAGAAGTATCTTCATCTAGCTAAGAAAGTCTTTGACCATACTTCGGGTTTGCATTCTTCAGCAGATCACGAATCTCTTTGAGCACCTCCAGGGTTTCGACAGATCCCAGCTCTCCGGCCTGCCCGTGCTCCGTTTTCATGCGCAGAAACTCTCTTTGTTCCAGCACATTTTCCTTGAACCCTTCAGCATCCACAATTCCGACAAGTTTCATGTCGCTCATCGTGGAACCACCTCCTCCGGCGGTCTCAATTTTCAAAATTCGCAATTCGAGCAGGTTGAGTATAGGATTCTCGAGAAAGGTCAAATCCTGAATGTTCTCCAGGGGGATGGTTTTCTCAACCTTGTAAAAAGCTCCTTTGCTGTAAATGAGATGCCTGTCAGTGAGCAGGCATTTCAGGTTTTGATAGTAGCGCCGGCTTGTGTACTGGCCCAGTCCGAGGAGCCACACAAAAAGAATCGGTATGCCAATTATGGTGACAAAAAGCAAGAATCCTACATAGAGCATGACATAGGTTTTGATCTTCGGACTGAATTCAGCGCGTCTGATCGCTTTGGGGGATTGCATAATCTGAGAGCATTTACAGACAAAAATACGCAAATTAAAGGGAGTGCCGTCATTCGAATTCCCAATCAAAACTGAAACGTTGACCGGGGAAGAATTCTTATTTTTACAAAGTTTGATCAATTTTTCATCAAAATTCAAGTTATGATTCGAATTTGGATCCTGCTCCTTCTCATAATAAGTGTTGAATCAGGTTGCAGCACAGTTCCGATTACGGAAAGAAAACGAGTCAATATCGTCGATGACGCTGATATTCTCCCTGCTAGCTTTGCGCAATACGACACCTTCATGAAAGAAAACAAGGTGTCCTCCGATGCGGCCAAAACCCAAGAAATCAAGACCGTGGGGCGCAACATTGCAGCTGCCGTTGACCGCTTTATGCGAGCTAATGGCATGACCCAAGAGGCCAATAATTACCAGTGGGAATTCAATTTGGTTGAAGACGAGCAGATGAATGCGTGGTGCCTTCCGGGTGGGAAGGTCGTTTTTTACACGGGAATACTGCCCGTTTGCCAAAATACCGATGGAATTGCAGCGGTAATGGGACACGAGATCGCGCATGCCTTCGCCAAACACGGCCAGGAGAGAATGACCAGCTCCTATGGGCAGCAATTGGGAGGCATAGCTGTGGCTCTGGGCACATCCGGGCAGAGCTCAGACACCCAATACCTCTGGAACACGGTTTATGGAATGGGGTCACAGATGGGCATGCTGGCCTATAGCCGAACGCATGAAACAGAGGCAGATAAATTGGGGATGGTCTTTATGACGATGGCCGGGTACAACCCGGAGGAGTCGATTCGATTGTGGCAGCGTATGAAAGAGCAGTCAGAGGGTGGTGCACCACCCGAGTTTATGAGCACCCATCCGTCCAATGACACCCGAATCCAGAATCTTCAGCAATACCTTCCTGTGGCGCGTATGAAGGCCCGGGAATTTGGGGTGCAGACCCAGGATTGATCCTTCGTTGCCTTTGTAATCCAGGTCACTGAGCCTCCCTCTGGGAATCCTTAATTTTATGATGAATTCCGATTCAATCTTCGATTCGGAAAAAGGATTTAATTCAATTGTTAAATATGTTCATCATGGAAAATGAAAACCAAGAAAACGAAATGATCTACCCCATGCCCCGAATAGGCGATCAGGCTCCCGATTTTGAGGCTGTTACTACAAAAGGCCCCATTAAAATGTCGACATATGCCGAAGGCAAATGGATCGTTATGTTTTCGCATCCGGCGGATTTCACCCCCGTTTGCACGACTGAAATGAGTGGTTTCGCCACCAGAAAATCAGAGTTTGACGCACTCGATACCGCTTTGCTGGGCTTGAGCATCGACAGCATCTATGCCCACTTGGGTTGGGTTCAAAATGTAAGAGAAAACACAGGAGTCTATTTTGACTTTCCGATTATCGCTGACCTCGACATGAAAGTGTCCAAACTTTACGGAATGCTGCAGCCCAATGAAAGCGAGACTGCGGCTGTACGGGCGGTTTTCTTTATTGATCCATCGCGAAAAATCCGACTCATCATGTACTATCCGCTGAACGTCGGGCGAAACATGGATGAGATTCTGAGAGTTCTGAAAGCGCTTCAGGTTTCTGATAAATACCAGGTGGCTATGCCATTGAACTGGACGGACAAGGACAAAGTAATTGTGCCTCCTCCCAAGACCCTCGATGAGCTAAATGACAGGCTTCAAGATGATACCATTGAAAGAACTACGTGGTACTTGTCCAAAAAAACGCTCTGATTCTCTTTTCGACATAGACTTCCCCCGAGTTTATTTGGACCTAAAAAGAAAAACCCTTGATCATCTTACGATTTTCAAGGGTTTTGTGCTCTTTTTGTGGTGCCTCCAGGAATCGAACCAGGGACACATGGATTTTCAGTCCATTGCTCTACCAACTGAGCTAAGGCACCATTGTTTTGAGCGGGTGCAAATATAAATTTATTTTTCATTATCGTCAAAACAATTGATTAAAAAATCTCCCTTACTTTTGCTTTTCATTCCACCCCTGCATGCATATCGCCATCGACATAGGCAATACTCAAATCAAGACGGGAATCTTCGACAAAGATCAACTCGTGCTCCGGGAATCCTTTCCGGCTTCGGCGATGGATGATGCCGTTAATATGCTTTGTAGGAAGTATCAGGTCGACAAAGGGATACTTTCTCATGTATCTCGATTGGATTCGGAGCAGATTCAGGGAATCCGGGACCAAATGGACCTGTTGCTGCTGGATCAAAACACCAAAGTTCCCTTCGAAAATCTTTACTCCACGCCCGAAACCCTCGGTGTGGACCGGATTGCTCTTGCGGCTGCGGCCGCTACAAAGTTTGCAGGTGTGCCTGTTCTGGTAATCGACGCAGGGACCTGCATCACTTTTGATTTCGTCAATGCGAATCAGCAATATGAAGGAGGAAGCATTTCACCCGGGATCACCATGAGGTATAAGTCTGTTCATCGATTTACGGCAAACCTTCCGATGCTAGCTCCTGAAAATGAGATTCCTGTACTTGGGAATTCTACCGCCAACGCCTTGCACAAAGGCATATTGAGTGGTGTCACCTACGAAATAGACGGGGTAATTGAAGAGTACAGGTCAAAAAATGCGAATTTAACAGTGGTTTTAACAGGCGGAGACGCAAATTTCTTGTCAAACAATATAAAAAGTACCATATTTGCCACTCCAAATTTTTTATTGGAAGGATTGAATAGTATTTTGATACACAATTTAGCGGAATGATTAAAGGGAAAATAGTACTTGCTATTCTTTTTTTCTCGACAATAAGCTTTGCACAAACGACCAATTCATCTCCTTACTCACTTTTCGGGATTGGAGAACAAGCACGCCTCAAATCGGTTGAGGAAATTGGGATGGGACTGATGGGAGGAGCATTAGACAGTGAATATCAATTGAGTTTTACGAATCCGGCATCTTACGGGTCTCTGCAGTGGACGACCTATGTGTTTTCCGGAGGAAACAGAACCAATGTCGTGAACGATGGGGAACAGTCTCAGACCAGCTCTGCGGCTGCTTTGTCGTATATCGCCCTGGGTATTCCCATCCGGGGAAATCAGGGTCTGGTCATGGGCCTCCAGTTGAATACGGCGGTTGGTTATGGACTCTCAGATCAAACCTTTGACGAAGAGGGAGAGTTGATCGAAGTGGACCGTTACTCCGGAAATGGGGGTACCAACCGAGTTTTTCTAGGTTACGGATACAAGTTCCCGTTTGATCTTTCACTGGGTTTGGAGGCAGCGTATATATTTGGAAGCATTGACAACAATGTTGTGAATCGAAGGGAAGGCGTGCAGCTGGCAACCCAGCACCGTACGGACTCCAATGTTCGCGGTTCCAAAATCAAATTGGGAGCGCATTACGCCCCGAATATCACCGATCGGATCAAGCTTAAACTGGGAATAGCAGGAGAGCTTGATTACGAGTTGACTGAGGAAGGCGATGAAACCGTATTTTCTACGGTTAATATTGACGATGGGGTTTTGCGACCTATAGACACCTTGTACAGTGATGATTTCAAAGCGACGATATCGGCACCTCTCAAGACGACAATCAGTGCAGGTATAGGAGAAAACAACAAGTGGTTCATCGGGGCGGAGTACGCCTTTCAAAATCCGCTTTCATTCGAAGGAGGCGTTTACGATGATATCGATTTTTACCGTTATGAAAGCTTTAGCAATATCTCGGTTGGTGGATTTTACCTGCCAAAAATCAACTCTATAAACAGCTACTTCGAACGGATCACCTATCGTGCAGGCTTCCATTATCAGAAGTCGGGTCTCGTGATCAATAACACGGAAATTGACGAATATGGCATATCTTTTGGTCTAAGTCTTCCTATAGGGCTTAAATTGTCCAATGTTAATTTCGGATTTGAGATGGGAAAACGAGGAACAACAGATAATAATCTTATCGAGGAGAATTTTTATAACTTTAGGCTGAGTTTATCACTCAACGACAAATGGTTCAGAAAACAGAAAATCTTTTAATATAAATAAAACTCTACTATGAAAGCAATTAAGACGGTAATGGCCATGGGAATCTTCCTTCTTTTTGGAATGACGTTTTCCTTGTATGGGCAGGACAAGTATGGAAGCGAGCCGGACAAATGTAAAACCAATCTCTCCCTTTTTCACGAAGCTGTGAAGATGGGCAACTATGAAGCTGCAATGGAGCCGTGGAAATGGTGTATGGATAACTGTCCGGAGGCATCTAAAATCATTTACAGCGACGGAATCAAAATGACCGAAGACATCTATGACAAGAATGCCGGTGAAATCAAAGTTGAAAAAGGAAAAAAAGTTGTCACCAACGATCACACGTTCAAAATCGACAAACAGTATTTCGATGTTTCCGGAATAGACAAAAACGTGCTGGCCGAGAAGGCGAGAGATGTAATTTACGTCTATGAGATGAGAGAAAAGTATTTCCCTGACAATCTGGGAAAGGTCTACAGTGACTGGGCAAACTTCCTCTTCAAGAGAGGGGTTGTCGAAGGATTGGAAAACGGAGATGCCATCTATGAAAAGCTGGGGCAATCGTTCAAAGCTGATCCAACGGGAATGAGCGTCAAGAACCTTGGTAAATACTTTCAGACCTATACGGACTTGAACAAAGACACAAACCCACAGGCGGTTTTTGACACCTATGATGAGATCATGGAAGGAATCAGCCAAAAAATGGATGGTTATTCCAAAGATCTCGATATCCTGAATGCCAAAGAAGCCAAAGGGCAAAAGCTGACCGCAAAGGAAAGCCAGAAAAAAAGAGCAGGGGAGGTAAACCTGACGGCCTTGGGTCAGATAGAGGGTTATTTGGACAATACGCTTAGTGAAGTAGCAACCTGTGAAAGGCTTGTCCCGCTGTACAAAGACAATTTTGAAGGGAACAAAGGAAACGTTACCTGGTTGAAAAGAGCCGTGTCGCGTCTGAATCAAAAAGAATGTACAGAGAATCCGCTTTACCCTCAGATGGTGGAAGCCTATGTGAATGCCGCACCTTCTTCTGACGCCTATGTATTTTATGCCGGTATTCTCATGAATAGCGGTGACAGCAACAAGGCCATTGAATACTTCAACAAGGCGATTGACCTTGAGTCTGACAACTACAAAAAAGCGAAATACTATTACAGGGTTGCCCTGATCATGAAGAAAAAAGGATCCCGCAGCAAAGCTCGTGAATACGCTTATCTCGCTCTCAAGGAAAGACCAAGTATGGGCAGTGCATATCTTCTGATCGCCAATTTGTATGCGTCTAGTGCGAATACCTGCGGAACCGATGAAATCTCAAAACGGATGGTGTATGTGGCTGCAGCGGACAAAGCGCGTCAAGCCAAGGCTGTGGATCCAGGTATCACCTCGACAGCAAATCAGTATATAAAGAGCTATATGGCCAGTGCTCCGTCTAAGAAACTTGTCTTTACGGAAGGACTTACCTCGGGCACTCCTCATAAGATTGGTTGCTGGATCAACGAAACTGCGAAAATCCCTTAGTATAAAGGGAATGATCAAAAAGCTTTCATATAAGTTACCAGGCATTGCTACTATGATCATAGTAGCAATGCTTGTTTCTTGTGGTAACGACATCAAGGAAGTCCAGGACTTTCTGGCCGAAAAAAACCTGCCAATTGGGGTGGCCAGCAGTGTCAATCTGGTCCATACGGATTCGGGTCGGGTCAGAACCATTTTGATCTCTCCCGTCATGCACGATTTTTCGAACAGAAAGGACCATCCCTACACCTTGTTCCCTGAGGGGGTAAAGATCATAAGCCTCGACAATAAGGGAGACTCCTTGATCCTCACTGCAGACTACTCGGTGACCTACAGCAATACCAGCATTTCAGAAGTGAAGGGCAATGTAGTGGTGGATAATCCGGCAGAAAATACCAAATTGATGACTTCGCAACTTTTTTGGGATTCAAAGGAACATTATATTTACACGGAGAAAGACTTTACGCTCATTACCCGTTACGATACGATTATCGGCACGGGCTTTGAATCCAATGAGGACCTTTCCAAGGTCAATATGAAATCGATCAAGGGAAGCGTATATGTTGAAGAGACACCATGAATATGACCAAATATTTTAAATTCTTTGAGATCGCCTACCTGATCATTGCGATTGTTTTTTCAGTTGAAACTGTACTGCGCTGGAACACGGATCGTCCGAAGGCCTATATTTTCCTGGTTTTTGCCGTACTCGCCGTGTTTATGTATTTCTTTCGGAAGAAATACCGTAAAAGGTTCGAGAATCAAGATCGCAAAAAATGATCCCTGAGGTAGTCATCATCCTTGTATCCGTTCTTCTTTCAGCCTTTTTTTCAGGTATGGAAATCGCCTTCGTTTCGGCGAACAAAATGCACATCGAGCTCGAAAAGAAAAAGGAGAATATGCTGGCGCATGTTCTGACGCGGCTGACCCAAAGGCCTTCCCGGTTCATCACCACCATGCTCATCGGCAACAACATTGCCCTTGTGGTCTATGGTTACTTCATGGGGGACCTCCTGGTCAAATTGTTCCTGGGGCCGCTGGAAAATGAATTCGCGATATTGCTCATCCAAACCTTTATTTCGACCCTGATCATATTGATCACGGCCGAATTTCTTCCAAAGGCGATCTTCAGGGTATACGCAAACGAAACTCTCATGATTTTTGCGCTTCCCTCCTATTTGTTCTATATCTTTCTCTATCCCGTGTCACGATTCATCACACTCATCTCCGATTTTTTTCTGCGTGTGCTTTTCAACATTAAAGAGGACGAAGTGCAATTGGCTTTTACAAAAGCCGAACTCGGTCATTATATCGATGAGCAACTTGAAAGCAAGGAGGATGACGTTGACACCGAAATTCAAATTTTTCAGAATGCTCTTGATTTTCATGACGTCAAGGCGCGTGAGGCCATGATCCCCCGAACAGAGATCGTTGCCGTTGAGGTACACGATTCCATTAAGAACTTACGTGATCTTTTCACAGAGACCGGCTTGTCTAAAATTATGGTCTACAGCAACTCCCTGGACGACATCATTGGCTATGCGCATTTCTTTGACCTCTTCAAAAAACCCAAGAATATCCGATCCATCCTGCTGCCCATCGAAATCATCCCGGAATCGATGATGATCCACGATGTCTTGAACGATTTGATCCTCAAAAGAAAGAGCGTTGCCATCGTCCTGGACGAATACGGTGGAACTTCTGGCCTGATCACCATAGAGGACATCATTGAAGAGCTGTTTGGTGAGATCGAAGACGAGCACGACTCAATGGATCTGATCGAGGAAAAGATTAACACCCGGGAATTCAGGTTTTCGACTCGCCTTGAGGTGGACTATCTCAACGAGACTTATAACCTGCAGCTCGAAGAAAATAACGATTATGAAACCCTCGGGGGTCTTATTGTTCACCACACAGAGAATATTCCTTCCACCGGGGAGATCATCGAAATTGACAACTACCAGTTCACTATCCTCAAGGAATCCGCTTCCAAAATTGAGGAGGTCTACCTAAAAGTTTTATTTAAAGACAAATAGGCCCCGAATCCCTTCTAAAAATTAAGATTAAAGTATTTCATTATTAAAAGGGTTTGTGTATTTTCGCAACCTAAAATTTAACAGGAAAGAAAAATGGCAGTTTTATCGAAGATCAGAGAGAGATCCTTGTTTCTAATACTCATCATTGCTATGGCTTTGTTCGCTTTCGTACTCAGCGGACTCTTCGACAGCAACATGTTCAACAAGAACGTAACCAACATAGGAGAAGTCAATGGTGAACCGATCACACGAGAAGAGTTCGGACAGGAGGTTGAGCTTTACAGAAGCAGGACAGGAGGAAGAGCCACTAACAGTCAGAATGTGAACAATGCCTGGAACAGTCTTGTTCGCGAAAAGATTTACCAGACACAACTGGAAAAGTCGGGCATCGTTGTGGGAGAAAAAGATGTGTGGGATGCCATCGTGGCCCAAATCTCCTCTCAGAACAATCCGCAGTTCATGAATGAGGTCGGGCTGTTCGACGAGGAAAAGCTCAAGGAATACATTGCAACCCTGAAAGACAATTCCGAAGAAGATGAGGCGGGAGCCGCTGCCTGGATCAGCTGGGTCAACTACGAGAACACGATCAAAGACAATCTTGAGCAAAACACCTACAATCAATTGATCCGTTCGGGACTGGGAAGCACCCTCAAAGAAGGGGAGCGCAAGTACTATTTTGACAACATCAATGTCGACGTGGATTACGTATTTGTGCGATTCAACAGCGTGCCGGACAGTTTGATCTCCATTCCGCAGGACGAGATCAGAGATTACGTCAAGAGCCATCCGAAAGAATTCACTGTGCCGGAATCCCGTGACATCCAGTATGTGCAATTCAAGTTAGAGCCCACAGAAGAGGATGAGACTGCAATCAGAAACGAGCTGAACTCGATGATCGAGGACCGTGAAGAATACAGCAACGCAGCCAAATCAAACGTCACCCTTGCAGGGTTCAGAAACGCAACCGACATGGTGCAGTTCAACGCCGACAATGAATCGGACACGCCTTTCGACGGATCCTATTACACCAAGAGTCAGCTTCCCAAGATTCTTGCAGATTCCCTGTTTGAAAAGAATGTGGGGGAATTCTACGGTCCTTATAAAGATGCAGGGTTCTACAAATTGTCAAAAATAATGGACGCAAAGCAGATCCCGGATTCGGTTAAGGCCAGTCATATTTTGATTCCCTATGTCGGAAGCGGATCTGCAGATGCCAGCGTGACACAGACAGAAGAGGAAGCCAAAAAAGTTGCCGACAGCGTGCTGGCTGTTGTCAAAAAAGACAAATCCAAATTCGCTGAATTGGCCGAGCAAATGTCTTCGGATCAGGTATCTGGCCAAAAAGGTGGAGACCTGGGATGGTTCGTCTATCAAACCATGATCCCCGAATTCAGGGACTACTCATTCGAAAACCAGGTAGGTGACATGGGAGTTGTGAAGTCTCAATTCGGATTTCATGTGATCCATATCGAGGATCAGAAAAACAGGCAAAAAACGATACAGGTAGGCACTTTCTCCAGAAGCATAGACGCTTCAGAAAGAACTGAGAACGACGTATTTGAAAGAGCTGAAACCTTTGCGTCCGACCTGACCGATGGAAAAGAAATCAATGAACTCGCAAAAGATTCAGGTCTCATGGTTCGCCCGGTATTGAATCTCGAAGTATTCGATGACAACATTTCTCAATTGGGATCGCAAAGGCAGATTGTTCGATGGGCGTTTGACGAGAACACTTCGGTGGGCGACATCAAGCGATTTGACACGGACAATGGTTATGTCGTAGTGGTCCTCAACCGAAAAAACAAGGCCGGTCTTTCGGATCGCGGACAAAATGTGCGCGCCATTCTGATGAATCAGAAAAAAGCGGAATTGATCAAAGAGAGGTCGACAGGAGCTACTCTTGAAGAAATTGCAGAGCAGAATGACACGGAGAAGAAAGTGGCCAGAGCCGTGTCTAACGCGAGCCCTGTGTTTGCTGGTTCCGGAAGGTTTGTCGATATCGCCGGGGTGGTGACTTCCTTGGAAGAAAATGTGCTGACCCGTGATATAGTAGGGCAAAGTGGAGTGATGTACGCGATCGTCACAAAAAAGACCATGCCTACAGAATTGAACAATTACAGTGGAAACAAAAAAGAGATTGAGCGATCCGTGGTGAGCAGGAGCCTTCAGATCTATGAATCCATCAAAGACAATTCGGAGATCGTTGACAACAGATCGGTCTTCTATTAAGGCCTTAGACGATTTGGAAGGAATGGATTGAACTCCTTTAAATTAGCCAAAAAATAAATCCTCAAATGCTTATATTTGGCAAGTTTTTATATATTTGTTAATTATTACTTAAAATAAGCTTACTTAACATTAATAACGATTATAATTTAAAATTGATTACAATGAAACATTTAACAAAAGTATTATTTATTGTGTTGGCCGTTGTTTGCTTCAGCAACGTGAATGCGCAGGACAAGGATAATCGCTGGATTGTGGAGATTGGAACCAATGTGGTTGATTTCTATCCAACTGATGCAGATCCAAGTCAGGCTAGTTTAGATCCAGACAATTCAGTTGAGCCGATACCAGGACAAGATCCTGATCTCCCTCTTACAGGAGGCATGTTCTCGGATTTTACCAACACAGACCACTGGAACACTGGTGCTTTCGTTTCGAGATTGAGAGTTGGTTACTACGTGGGTTCAGGTTTCTCTGTGGGAGTTACAGGAACTTTCAATAGCATTACTCAAATCGGAGACGTCAAAGTTGATAATGCAAAATACCTGGCAACTGACCTGGATGTGAAATGGAACGTCCTCATGGGCAAGCACTACTGGATTGATCCTTACTTGCTTGTTGGTGGAGGTTACACCTGGTTAGGTGAAGGTGGAAACGGAACGGGTAATGCCGGTATCGGACTGAACTTCTGGTTCAACGACTGGTTGGGTGCCAACGTTCAGACAAAATACAAACACTCATTTGATGAAGATAAATTATTCCCACACTGGCAACACGCTGTTGGCGTAACCTTCAAGTTTGGTGGTGTTGACACAGACGGTGACGGAATCTATGACAAATACGATGCCTGTCCGGAAGTTGCCGGCTTGGAAGCTTTCAACGGATGTCCTGACACCGATGGTGACGGAATCCAGGATTCTGAAGATGCATGTCCGAACGAAGCCGGATTGGCTGAATTCAACGGATGTCCTGACAGTGATGGTGACGGCGTACCAGACAAAGATGACGCTTGCCCAACTGAAGCAGGTCCGAAAGAACTCAACGGATGCCCAGATGCAGACGGTGACGGCGTAGCCGATAAGGATGATGATTGTCCGGATCAGGCTGGTCCAGCAGAGAACAACGGTTGCCCATGGCCAGACAGCGATGGTGACGGCGTTCTTGACAAAGACGACGAATGTCCAAATGTAATTGGTGTAGCTGAAAACAATGGTTGTCCAATCGTTTCAAAAGAAGACGAGAAAATGATCGTTGACCTTGCAAGAGCCATCTACTTCGTAACAGGAAGTGCCAAGTTCACTGACGAAGCAGCCATCCGCATGGAGCAGGTAAGCGGCATCTTGAACAAATACAAGGACATTACGTTTACTGTAGAAGGTCATACAGACAGCACAGGTAGTGACAAGATCAACAACAAATTGTCTCAAGATCGTGCAGATGCAGTGATGAACTACTTGATCGAGAATGGATTCCCAGCAGACAAGATTTCTGCGAAAGGATACGGATCTGCCAACCCGATTGGTGACAACAAAACCAGACAGGGTAGACAACAGAACAGAAGAGTTGAGATCTTCTCTGAGTTCGCTGAAAGATAAGATTCGATCTTAATCAAATAAACAAAACCATCCGTCTCTGGCGGATGGTTTTTTTATTTCATACTTTTGAAACATGCGAACTTTTCTTTCCCGGGTTCTGGACGATGCACTTGAAAAAGGGAGTGATCCCAAAGGCTACTGTTTCATACTTCCCAATAAACGCTCCTCGCTCTTTCTCAATAAGGAGCTGAGAAATCGTCTTGCACCGAATTCTTTTTTTCCAGAGATCTTGAGCATCGAGGAATTCATGGAAAAAATCTCAGGGTTTCGTGTCATAGACAACGTTTCACTCCTGTTCGAATTCTATTCGATTTATAAGGACGTGACCCCGAGAAATGAAATCAACACCTTTGAGAGCTTTTCAAAATGGGCGCCGGTTCTGCTCCAGGATTTCAACGAATTGGACAGCGCGATGGCTGATGCCGAGTCCATCCTGAGATATATTTATGAGGCCAAACGCATTGAAAGCTGGAACGTTGGTGAAACCGAACCCGGTGGGTTGGTAGACAATTATATTTCCTTCCACAAGTTGATCCCTGAATTCTACAGATCCTTTCAAAACCGAATGAAAGAGTCAAATGCCGGTTACCAGGGCTTTGTCTATAAGCGTGCCTGCGAATTGATCCGGGAAGATGCATCCAGACTCAAGTCGCGGAGCTACGTGTTTGCCGGATTCAATGCCCTGAGCAAAGCCGAGGAACTGGTGATTCAAAACCTGCTTGAACAGGGCAATTCTTCGATCTATTGGGATGATGATGATTTCTATGAAAAAGCAGACGCATCGGCGGGAGGGTTCATCAAAAATTACAGGAAACGATGGAACTACTATCAAAACCACGAGTTTAAATGGAGCGGTTCCCAGATCAATTCGACGAAAGTCATACAACTGCACGGATTGCCCAAAAACATCAGCCAGATCAAGCATACAGGAGAGATTTTGAAAACCCTGAGTGCGGAAGGCCGTTTGGGTGACACTGCTCTTGTTCTGGGGAATGAAAAACTTCTGCCGGCTCTCTTGAATTCGCTTCCAAAGGAGGTTCCCGAGGCGAATATCACCATGGGCTACGAGCTGCAGAATGTCGCATTGAGCTCCCTTTTTGAATCCTTGTTCAAAGCCCACTTGAACCGAGCGGCCAGAAGAAACAAAGGCGCCTTTTACTACAAGGATCTCCAACGAATCTTCACGGACCCTCAAATCCAGAAACACTGTCAAACTGATCCCGATTTTCGGGATAACTGGACCCGTTTGTTATTCAAGGAGAAGAGACTCTTTATCTCAGAAACTGATATCGAAGGTCTCAGCCAGGCAACAACCAAGCTGAAAGGGCTTTTCGACCTCCTGTTCCTGGGCTGGGATGCAGAAATCAATCTGCTCCTCGAAAAATTGTGCCAGATTACGGAGTGGTTTTGCTCAGAGAACGACCCCAATCGAATGGAGATGGAGATTCTCTTTCGCTTCAACACCATTTTTAAACAATTGCTCAATTTCAACGAGAAATACTCCCATATCAATTCGCTGGAAGCCCTGCATGAGTTTTACCGACAGCTCCTTCGCCTGGAAAAGATGTCCTTCCAGGGAGAGCCGCTTTCCGGGCTGCAAATCATGGGTCTGCTGGAATCCCGCGTTCTGGATTTTGAAAATGTCATCGTCACCTCTGTCAATGAGGGTTTCCTGCCGGCAGGTCGATCCGACAGGTCTTTCATACCGCTTGACATCAAGTTTGAGAAGCACTTGCCGACCTTTCGCGAAAAAGAGGCCATATTCAGCTACCACTTCTTTCGATTGCTTCACAGGGCGAAAAACATCTATTTGGTCTACAACAGTGTCAATGATGATTTTGGCTCCGGCGAACCCAGTCGTTTTATAAAGCAGCTTGAAATTGCCTCCAGACTTGGGATTCTGAACAATGTTGCCATTGAAAAGATCAGCATTCAGCCAGAGCCTGTGCGCCAACCGATTGAGCTGAAAACCATAGAAAAGACCGATGGGGTAATCTCGAAAATTCATGAAATCGCCAAAAGGGGTTTCTCTCCCACTGCATTCACAACGTATATCAGAAATCCACTGGACTATTACAAGAGGTACGTGCTCCGCATTCAAGAGGTTGAAAAAGTGGAAGAGACCATGGCTGCAAATACCTTTGGAACCGTGGTTCACAACACCCTTGAAACTTTGTACCGACCCTATTTGAACAAATGGCTGGAGCCAGATGTTATAACGCTCATGCTCAAAAAGGTCGATGATACGGTCAGATCACAATGGGCAGAGATCTATTCGTCCAAAGCCGTTCTATCCGGCAAGAACTATTTGAGTTTTGAAATCGCAAAAAAGTTCATTTCCGAATTTCTCTCGAACGAGCGGGAATCCCTGGAAAAGGGAGCAAAAATCAGGATCCTGGCCCTCGAAGAGGAACTGTCCTGTGAGCATCGACCGTCGGGACTGGATTTCGAGGTCAACTTAAAGGGCACCATAGATCGGATCGACGAAATGAATGGCGCGCTGAGGATCGTCGATTACAAGACAGGGAAGGTGACGCCTGCTGACATGAAAGTCTCAAACTGGGAGATGCTGGTGAGCGATGAAAAGTACAGCAAGGCCTTTCAGGTATTGATGTACGCCTATATCTATTTGAAAAACGGATCGGATGGGGACAATCATGTTGAGAGACTAAGTCGCATCAACGCTTTGGAAACCGGCATCATTTCTTTTAAAAATCTCAAATCGGGGTTCATGAAGTTCAATGGACGGCCCCTGAACCCTGAAATTCTGGACTCCTTTGTCACACAATTGGATCTCCTGTTGTCTGAGCTTTTTGACCCTGACATGAAGTTTGAAGAAAAAGAACTTCAGACGTTCCAATTCTAATCCGTCCTTCTGAATCCATAATGAGGAAAAACCGAGTAAAATCATCTACAGAACAATGAAAAAGATTCAAAACATCCAAATTCCCGGGAGACATGGCAAAGACATCCTGGCAGATCTGTTCTTCGAAGAGAACGGAACAAAAAAGGAGGTGGTCCTTTTCTGTCACGGGTACAAAGGTTATAAAGACTGGGGAGCGTGGAACCTTGTAGCGGAAGAATTTGCGCGCCGGGGCTTCTTCTTTGTAAAAATGAATTTCTCCCACAACGGAGGAACCATCGAGCAACCCATTGACTTTCCGGATTTGGAGGCTTTTGGGGAAAACAACTTCATCAAAGAGCTCGATGACCTTGAAACCGTCATCGATTGGCTTTCAGCCGCCAACAATTATGTACAGGAAATGGATCTGAACCAACTCACGCTTATCGGTCATTCCCGAGGAGGTGGCATCGTGCTGCTCAAAGCGAATGAAGACAACCGCGTCAAAAAGGTGGTCACCTGGGCAGGCGTGTCCGACTTTGCGTCCCGATTCCCCGAAGGCGAAGTTCTGGCGCAATGGGAAAAATCAGGAGTCGCTTATGTCCATAATGGGAGAACCAAACAGGAAATGCCCCATTATTTCCAGTTTTTTACGACGTTCAAAAAAAATGAAGAGCGCCTGACCATCAAAACCGCGGTTTCGAGCCTGAAGATCCCATTTTTGATCGTGCATGGAGACCAGGATGAGACGGTGGGAATGGGCGAGGCCCAAAGCCTCAAAAGCTGGAATGACACCGCTGCCCTTCGGGTCATTGCCGGAGCCAATCACACCTTTGGATCGTCCCAACCCTGGAATGAAAACACATTGCCGAAACACCTCAAAGCAGCAGTTGAGGAAACTCTGAATTTTTTACGTGCCTGAATGTTGACTTCAGGTCTGTTTTTGCAACTAATTCTAGCAAGCTAGATGATTTTTTTCATCGTTGTATAAATTATTTAGAGTGTATTTTGGATGTATTGCTTCCCGATTTGGGAAGGTCAAAAAGAGCCAATTCATTGGCTCTTTTTCTTTTTTCGCTTTATCATGCCGGTCAATCTTCGTAACTTTAGCTTATTCTTCAACCCCCAAAAAGCCAAACTATGAAAACCCAAATTCATTTTGTATGTGTCTTGCTGACCTGTTTATTGATCGGCGGAACAGCCCAAGCTCAAATCCTGAAAAAACTCAAAAAAAGGGTGCAGGAGGCAACCGAGGATGTGATTGTTGAAAAGGCCGCCCAAAAAACAGCACAGGAAACAGGAAAAGCCATGGACAGTCTGCTGGACATTGATCCCGACTATCAACAAAAAAACCAGGAGCAATGGGAGCAGATGTTCGGCCAGGGAGGCGCGGACGTGCCCATCGAGAAGAGCTATCAGTTTGACACCAATGTATTGTACACGATGGAGTTTACCTCAAATAAGGAGAATTCAGTGGTGGATTACAGCATGTGGTTCTCCGATAAAAACAACTATATGGCCACGCAGGTGAGTCAGATTCAATCGGATTCCAAAAAGAGCCAGGAAATGCCTGCTTCGGTATTTTCGGTGATTGACGAAAAGAACAAGGCTATGATCATTCTGATGGAGGAACAGAAAATTGCGCAGGTCATATCCATGGACAAGATAAAGGACATCGCAACGGAAGAAAATGAGAGTGACGGGCTCGACTCTTCATTTGATGCCATAAAAAAGACAGGTAATTCGAAGAAAATACTCGGTTATGACTGTGAGGAATTCGCTTCTGAGAACGAAGACACGCGATTTACGTTTTGGGTCACCCAGGAGCTTGACATCTACCAGAAGAACATGTTCTATAACGTGAGCAAGTCACTCGGGGGAAGTTCGTTCGGAAACATTCCAAAAGAGGCAAAAGGTTTGATGATGGAAATGCAGTTTGAGAACAAGAGCAAAGATGAACGCGGAAAAATGATCGTCAAGGAGATTCGAAAAGAATCAAAGTCAATCGAAACCGAAGGCTACCAGTTCATGAATTTGTCCCAATTCATGCAAAACTGATCGGCTAAAAAAAGTAGAGGCAGACAGGTGCTTTTGGCACCTGTTTTGTTTTGTTCAGGTTCCAAAGGTCGTGAAGGGTTTTGCTTTTAAACACCCTGTTAAAAACTTTCAATCCAATGTGGATAAATAAGATTTTATATCTAAGTAAATTTTGGAACCTTTGCTCCGCTCTCTTCCCGGAGTATTCTATTCAATCATTATAATTTAAATATCCCAGTTATGTCAAACATTGAGCCGATTTTGCGTGAGAATAAAGACCGTTTTGTCATTTTTCCTATCCAGCACAAAGACATCTGGGACTGGTACAAGAAACAAGAGGCTTCGTTCTGGACGGCAGAGGAAATCGACCTCGAGCAGGACGTGATTGACTGGGAAAACAAGCTCAATGACGACGAAAGATATTTTATCAAGCATATCCTCGCGTTCTTTGCAGCTTCCGACGGAATTGTCAATGAGAATCTGGCGGAGAATTTTGTGAGCGAGGTGCAGTACACCGAGGCCAAATTCTTTTACGGATTTCAGCTGATGATGGAAAACATCCATTCAGAGGTATATTCGCTGCTGATCGACACCTATATCAAGAATCCCAAAGAGAAGGACGAACTCTTTCGAGCCATAGAGGTTTTCCCGGCCATCAGGAAAAAGGCAGAGTGGGCCTTGCGATGGGTGGAAAGCGACAGCTTTGCGGAAAGACTGATCGCGTTTTCAGCAGTTGAGGGCATTTTCTTTTCAGGAAGCTTCTGCTCGATCTTTTGGATGAAGAAAAGAGGCCTGCTACCCGGGCTAACCTTTTCCAACGAGTTGATCAATCGCGATGAAGGTTTGCACGCGGATTTCGCCGTATACCTTCATCAAAACCATATGATGAACAAGGTGCCTAAAGAGAGGATCACCGAGATCCTGGTCGATGCACTCAACATTGAAAGAGAGTTTATCACAGAGTCATTGCCCGTGAGCCTTATCGGCATGAACGCCAAGCTCATGACGCAATACCTCGAATTTGTCACAGACAGGCTCCTTACGGAGTACGGCTGTGAAAAAGTATACAATGCGACGAATCCATTTGATTTCATGGAAATGATCTCCCTGGAAGGCAAGACCAATTTCTTTGAAAAACGCGTGTCGGAATATCAAAAAGCAGGCGTTAAGTCGGGTGGGACCGGAAGCATTTCCTTTGACGCAGATTTTTAATCGGTGTCGAAACAATCCTATTTTTGATTTTTTATCATCTGATTATCAATTGGTTGTCCGCTTATTAACGACGCCTTGTTAAAAAGATATTAAAACATCTAAAAATTCGATTTCGGTTTTGTTCTATTTTTAGTTCAGAATTGCCAGGAGTGGTCTGATGGGGATCAGCCATGTTATCCATCCCAATGAATTAATTGTGTATTAAAAAGTTACACGGGCTCACAGAGCAACGTGCGAGTCACTAACCCTTAAAATCAATTGTAAAAAATGTATGTAGTAAAAAGAGACGGCAAAAGAGAACCGGTAATGTTCGACAAAATTACCGCAAGAGTTAGGAAGTTATGCTACGGCCTGAACGACCTGGTGGATCCCATCAAAATTTCGATGCGGGTGATTGAAGGGATCTACGATGGCGTAACCACTTCAGAACTTGACAACCTTGCTGCCGAGATTGCCGCTACCCTGACAACTACACATCCCGACTACGCTAAAGTTGCGGCGAGAATTGCCGTATCCAACCTTCATAAAAACACCAAAAAGTCTTTCAGTGAGACCATGAAGGACCTTTACGAGTATGTCAATCCAAGAACGGGAAAAAAAGCTTCAATGATTGCAGATGACGTTTACAAGATCATTGAAGAGAATGCGGATAAGCTGGACTCTACAATCATATACAACCGTGACTTTGGTTATGATTTCTTTGGCTTCAAGACGCTGGAGCGATCTTACCTTTTGAAAATCAATGGGCAAATCGTGGAGCGACCTCAACACATGCTCATGCGGGTTGCCATTGGAATCCATCTCAACGACATCGATGAAGCCATCGAGACCTACGAGTTGATGAGCAAAAGGTTTTTTACGCATGCGACGCCTACGCTGTTCAACGCCGGTACACCCAAACCTCAAATGTCTTCTTGCTTCCTTTTGCAAATGCAGGAGGACAGCATTGACGGAATCTACAATACGCTGCAGCAAACTGCCAAAATTTCACAATCAGCAGGGGGAATTGGCCTTTCTATTCACAATGTGAGAGCCACAGGGTCCTATATCAGGGGTACGAATGGAACCTCCAACGGAATTGTTCCTATGCTCAGGGTATTCAATGACACGGCACGATACGTCGACCAGGGAGGCGGAAAGAGGAAAGGATCCTTTGCCATTTACCTGGAGCCCTGGCACGCCGACATTTTTCAGTTTTTGGACCTCAAAAAGAACCACGGTAAGGAGGAGATGCGCGCTCGTGACCTCTTCTATGCCATGTGGATGCCCGACCTGTTCATGAAACGGGTTGAGGAAAACGGAGACTGGACGCTGATGTGCCCCAATGAGTGCCCTCACCTTTACGATACCTATGGAGATGAATTTGAGAAGCTCTATGTCGGATACGAAAAGGTGGGCAAAGGAAGAAAAACTGTTAAGGCACGAGAGCTTTGGGAGAAAATACTCGAAGCTCAGATCGAAACCGGGAATCCGTACATGCTCTACAAGGATGCGGCAAACCGAAAATCAAATCACAAGAACCTTGGTACGATAAGATCTTCGAATCTCTGCACAGAAATTATGGAGTACACGGCCAAGGATGAGGTAGCTGTTTGCAACCTGGCATCTATCGCCATCCCCATGTTCATTTCAGAAAATGCGCAGGGAGAGAAGTTTTTCGATCACAAGAAGCTGTTTAAAGTGACCAAAAAGATCACGAAGAATCTGGATACGGTCATTGACAGGAACTATTACCCGATTCCAGAGGCCGAGAACTCGAATTTCAGGCATCGGCCTGTAGGAATTGGAATCCAGGGTCTGGCTGACGCCTTTATTATGCTGAGATTGCCTTTTACCAGTGATGAGGCCAAGGAACTCAACCAGGAAATCTTCGAAACCATCTATTTTGCGGCCTTGACTGCGTCCATGGAAATCGCCAAGGAGAAGGAACCTTACTCGACCTACAAAGGATCCCCAATTTCTGAGGGAGAGTTCCAATTCAATATGTGGAACGTGAGTGAGGACGATCTCAGTGGCAGATGGGAATGGAAAAAACTCAGGACCAGCATCAAAAAGCACGGGGTCAGAAATTCACTTCTGGTGGCACCTATGCCAACAGCATCGACTTCCCAAATCCTCGGAAACAACGAGGCCTTTGAACCTTACACATCCAATATTTACACCCGACGCGTTTTGTCAGGAGAATTCATTGTGGTCAACAAGCATCTCCTCGAGGATCTCGTCGAATTGGGCCTTTGGAACAATGACATGAAAGAGGAGATCATGAGGGCCAATGGTTCCATTCAGCACATTGAATCCATTCCCCAGGAACTGAAAGACCTTTACAGGACGGTTTGGGAAATGAGCATGAAAGACATCATTGACATGGCCAGACATCGAGGATATTTCATCGATCAGTCGCAGTCCCTGAACCTGTTCATGCAGGACCCTGACTACTCCAAATTGACATCCATGCATTTCTACGCCTGGAAATCTGGGTTGAAAACAGGGATGTATTACTTGAGGACCAAATCTGCCGTGAATGCCATTCAGTTCACGGTAACCAAGAAAAAGGATCAGTTGCCCGCAGGTGCGGTTGAAGAGCAACCTCTTACAGGGGAGGAGCTCAAGGAAATGATTATAAAGTCCAAAGAGAATCCGGATGATTGCCTGATGTGCGGGTCCTGATCCCAAGATTCTGCTTTTTCATTTGGTCAATGAGTTGATCAGGTAAAGTCACAAAAAAAAAGGAATCCCAATTGGGGATTCCTTTTTTTTCTGACCGCGTCAGTATTAATCCAAAATAAATATATTCTTTCTACTCGTTGGACGGTTCAACCTGGTTATCAGATAGCGCCACGTTGATGTCCTTTTTCATTCTTCTCGCACCGAGCACCACCGGATCCAATTCCAGATCAGCTGCTTCCACAATCACCTCACTGATCACCTGGGATTCGTACCCGATGAATTCCACTTCAAGGGTATAAGAACCGGGAGTCAATGCCAGGGTGTAGTATCCGTTTTCATCAGAAACAGCCCCTAGATCAAGACCTTTCACCTTTACATGGGCAAAGGCAAGAGGTTCATTGTTGAATTCGGAGTCAAGTACCTGGCCCTTGAGATCGACCTGCTGAGCGAATGCTGATGCAGTGATCAGAAATACCAGGGCTGTAATTATGTTTTTCATGGTCCTCCAATTTTTTTACAAAGATCACAACTAGACTTTCTTTGGAGGTTAAGTCAGTGTTAAGTAATCATAACATTTGCGTTAAAATGATTAAGTTTATGGTAGTCCAGAATATACAGCTCACTCTTTAAAATCAGTCCATGATTCGCAGATGGATCTTCTTACTTGTTCTCGTCATCCTCGGGCTCGTAATTTTTTACAATCCGAATTTCAAGACCATTGCTGCAGGGGTTTCCATTCTCCTGTTTGGAATGGTGACCCTTGAACAGGGATTCAAGGTCTTTGCCAAAGGGCCACTTAGAAGAATCCTTAAGAAAGCGACTGAAAAACTGTACAAAAGCATTTCAGTCGGGGCCCTCGTGACCGCGATAATACAATCCAGCTCCCTGGTCTCAGTCATTACCATTTCGTTTATAAGCGCGGGGTTGATCAGCCTTTCGGGCGGGATCGGACTCATTTACGGGGCCAACATAGGCACAACATTCACGGCCTGGCTGGTCGCAGGTTTCGGACTCAAAGTCAATATCTCGGTCCTGGCCATGCCCATGCTGATCTTCGGCATCCTGTTCTCCTTTCAGCATAACAAATCTCTGAAAGGACTGGGCAATGTTCTAACGGGACTCGGCTTTTTCTTCCTTGGCATCTACTACATGAAAGACGGCTTTGATGTCTTTAGCAACTATATCGACCTGACCCAATATTCCATCGAAGGCTGGCCCGGTGTTTTCGTCTACACCGGCATCGGGATCCTGATCACTACAATACTTCAATCTTCCAGTGCCTCACTGGCAATTGTTCTGACCGCTCTAGCTGCAGGTCAAATCACCTATGAAAATGCTCTTGCGCTGGCCATTGGCACCAATATCGGCACAACGATCACCGCTTTGATAGGCTCCATCGGATCAAATGTATCGGGAAAAAGACTCGCTGTCGCTCATCTGATCTTCAATCTGGTCACCGGAATTGTGGCTCTTGTCTTTATCATGCCCCTGGCGAAACTGGTTGACTTCCTGTCGAAAATCACAGGAATCGCAGCCGATGACTTTACGTTGAAGCTGGCCCTGTTCCACACACTGTTCAACTTTCTTGGAGTGCTGATCATGATCCCTTTTATCCATCGCCTGGAAAGATTTCTCATCCGCTTTATCAAGGAGTCCAGGCGGAAAGACATTGATGAGCCGAAATACCTCAACAAAGCCATACTCGAGTTTCCCGGAACGCTGGTTACCTCACTTGAAAAAGAGACCCGATATCTGTTTGAAAACCCTATCATCGAGATTATAGCGCATGCCCTCAACATACACCGCACAGATCTGATCTCTGAACTCGGGATCAAAACCGTAGTTAATAAATCTCAAAAGGACATCGAAGTAAATGTTAGAGAACTATACCTGCGAAAAGTGAAATCAATTTATGGTCAGATTCTTGAATACGCCACGAAAGGACAAGCTGAGCTCACGCTGGAAGCCCCACACAATCAAAGAATCGCCGAGATCAAGATCGCCAATCGCAAAATGGTGGAGATCATTCGGGATGCCAAAGAGCTACGCATCAATGTTCTCAAATTCACACAGTCTGACAATACTCACATGAGGAGTCAATATGAACGATTCAGACGTCTGATCGCCAAAGTATTAAGGGCGGTGAATCAAATGAAAGACGAGAAAGACCCAATTAAAACCAAGAATGAAATCAAAGAATTGAAAAAATTCTTCAAGGCAAAATTGAAATCCAACAACAAAAGCATTGACAAATTGATTCGGGAGAATCTCATTGACGTGAACATGGCCTCTTCCCTGGTCAACGACCACGACAATGTCAATGACATGATCAAGATGATCCTAGAGGTATGCGAGCTGCTTTACGTACAAAAAGACAGTCTTTTCGAGCCTACTGAGCCTGCTCCCGATCATGTTCCTCATAGTACAGGTTGAGCACTTCTATGCAAGCCTGAATGAGGTCTTTGGTTTCAATCAGTATGACGAAGTAAAGCGTTGTGTTCTTCGGGCTGGTCGATTCCTTTTCGCGGGTTCTCTCAACCTGCTTCTGAATTGCCGAATGGACCTCTGACAACAGCTCCTTTTTCTCCTCTATGATCTCGGGAACAATTTTCCTAAAATCCCTCGAATCGAAAATCTTGCTAATTCTGCCCAGGAGAGACTCCAGTGTCGAAGTGATCTGGAGAAGCTCATCCGATTCCCGTTTCTTCAACTTCTTGTGGTGATTGTTCACGTGTTTGAAGCTCACCTTCGCAATAAGGCTCGAAGACTGGGCAATATCCTGCAAGCTTCCAATGGTGTCAATATAGAATTTACTCGCACCCAGGTAGGAATCATCCAGATCTTTGATGAAGTAAAAAATGTCATTCTGCAGATCCTCGATCTCCGTTTCAAGCTTGTTCACGTTTTGCTTGGCCTTCTTAAGACTGTCCAAATCTCTTTCAACCAATCCGTTGACTGTCATGGACGTGATTTTTCCAACCCGTTTCATGGCTTTCGAAACGTTGTCGGCACTTTCCTCAATGACCCCATGGATCGAGCTGCTCTCTGCCTTGCTCAAACTGTCCTCTGCCCTGGCTTCGCGACTTTTTCCTATGTGCTTCACATAATTGCGTACCAGGAGCAAAATAGCCAATAACAAGAAAACCGCGATCATAATAGGTCCTCCCAGGTGAATCAAATAGGCTACTGTGCCTGCCGCCGTAAATGCAGCCAATGCCGTAAAAAACCATCCGCCGATGACATTCAAAACACCAGCGACGCGGTAAACGGCACTTTCACTTCCCCATGCCCTGTCAGCAAGAGAAGTCCCCATGGCCACCATAAAAGTGACGTAAGTTGTCGACAATGGAAGCTTCATGGATGTTGCAATAGAAATCAAGACGCTCGCCACCATGAGATTCACGGCCGCACGAACCAGGTCAAATGCGGGCAACTCATGTTTGCGCCCCTTGGGAAGGTCGATGACCGGTTTTTCAAATTGTCTTTCAATCCGTTGAATCAGGGAATTGGGCAAAACAGTTGCTGTATATTGCGAGATCATCAGGCTGCTTTTGACCAGGAATCGCGACATAAAATGAGGTTCAAACTTTTCTTTTATATCCTCCTGGCTCGAAAGGTCAAGCGATGTCTTTACAACATTGCGAGCCTTGCTCGACAACCAAAGTGTTACCACCATGATCAAACCAGCAACGACAAGAAACAAAGTGGGGGAGGGAACTTTCTTGCCCAGAGCATCCATGGCGAATTCTGTTGCAGGAACCCCGGATCCCACCCAAGCCTGATACGACTGCCATGCCGCGATGGGAACCCCGATGAAATTCACCAGGTCATTGCCCGCAAAGGCCAGGGCCAGGGCGAATGTACCTACCAGAATTATGAATTTATAGATGTTGACTTTTGCAAGAATCATCAACAAATAAGATACTAATGTCCAGATGACGAGACTGATCAGCACGATCAAAAATGTCCTCCCCTCAATCAAAGGCGAAATCTGCGCATAATATTCTGTTCCTTTTAAACCCTTTATGAATATGAAGTAGGTAATTGCGGCAAGAGCAATGCCTCCAAACAAGGCTCCTGTCCATTTTGCCTTCTTCTGAAAGTCAAATGAGAGCAATGCTCTGGATACATATTGAACTAAGGCACCCACAGTGAATGCCACGATGACAGAGAGCAAAATACCCAGAATAATTTCTGTAGCTTTTTCGGTGTTGATATACGTGACCAACTCAGTGAACGAGCCACCTTGCTCGCTTATTTTTATCAAGGCGATGGCAACCGCTGACCCCAAGAGCTCAAAGACGATGGAAACCGTTGTTGAGGTGGGCATGCCCAATGTATTGAAAAAATCGAGAAGCAGTATGTCGGTGATCATCACCGCCATGAATATGATCATGATCTCATCGAAATAGAACTCCCCGGGAACAAATATTCCCTTCCTGGCAACTTCCATCATGCCACTCGAGAAAATTGCTCCAAATGCAATTCCAAGACTGGCTACAATCATTATGGTCCGGAAAGAAATTGCCTTGGATCCCAGTGCAGAATTCAAAAAATTCACGGCATCATTGCTGACACCCACCACTAAATCCGCTGCAGCCAGCGCCACAAGCGCGATAATCATTAAAAAGTAAATACTTTCCATACCTGGTCAGTCTAAAGAATCTGGTTAGTTCTAAATTCCGGCTAAATATAATTACAGTTTGGATACAATCAGGGTTCTGACAAAATTTTTTCTTGTGGGCGCCTCTAAGCCACCCTGAAAAAAATGTATCTTTCCCCTCTTAAAAACGCGTTTATGAATTGGGAAAAATTGTTGTCCTTAAAACGATTCGGAGATACTGAGACCCGCCTGAGAATTGAGCAGGATGAATCCAGGCTCGGATTCGAAGTCGACTTTGACCGGATCATTTTTTCGGATTCGTTCCGGAGCCTTCAAGACAAAACCCAGGTTGTTCCCTTGTCAAAAACGGATTTTGTCCATACCCGACTCACCCATAGCCTTGAAGTATCGGTTGTTGCCCGTTCTCTGGGACGCATAGTAGGAGGTCACATCCTGGAAAAATACCCGGAGCTGGCCAAAAAAGGTTACAGGGCCAACGATTTCGGTGCCATTACCGCAGCGGCAGCCTTATCGCATGATATTGGAAATCCACCCTTCGGACACAGCGGTGAGAAATCGATCGGGGAGTTCTTCAAAACAGGCCCTGGTCGGATCTATGAATCCTATCTTTCGGATAAGCAGTGGCAAGACCTGATCGATTTCGAGGGTAATGCCAATGGCTTCAAACTCCTGACCGAAAGCCTGAACAACATAAATGGGGGACTCCGCCTGTCATATGCCACCCTGGGTGCCTTCATCAAGTATCCCAAGGAGTCGCTCCCCAAAAAGCCGACCAACAACGTCGCAGACAAAAAATACGGAGTTTTCCAGGCTGACCTTGAATTTTTCAAGGAACTGGCGCAAGAACTAGGTCTGAAGACTACAGGTCGGGGAAAAGACGTTGGTTATTCGCGTCATCCTCTTGCTTTTCTCGTGGAGGCGGCAGACGACATCTGCTACACCATCATCGATTTCGAAGATGGGATCAACCTGGGTCTGATCTCTGAGGATTACGCACTCGAGTACCTGATCAACCTTGTTAGAGACAACATCAACACGAAAAAATACAACAGTCTCAACAACACCAAGGACCGGATCAGCTATTTGCGGGCCCTTGCCATAGGAAACCTGATCCAGGAAGCGGCTAGAATCTTCATCGCGAATGAAGACAAAATTCTCGCCGGGGACTTTCATCAATCGCTGTTGGATAAATGCAGATATGAAGCCCAGATCACAGACATCATCAAGTTGAGCGTGGAAAAGGTCTATCAGAGCCATGAAGTCGTTGAGAAGGAAATTGCGGGCTACCAGGTTATCGCCGATCTCCTGGAGGTATTTATCAATGCGGTGAACAATGCCTACGACAACAAGGCATCCAACTACGATCGTCTGATTTTGCTTATGCGACCCGACAAATACCGTGCGATCCCGGAAAGCCTTTATGAGAGGCTGCTCAGCGTATGCAACATGGTAGCCAATTACTCAGACGGCTATGCCATCCTTCTTCACAAAAAAATCAAAGGCGTGGACCTGAGTTAGAAGCTGTAGAGAATCCCAATTCCCAATTGCTGTTTGAGCTGCACCCGGGCTCCGAGGGTCTCCACCTCTCCCTGGTCATTGGTCTCCTTTATTTTTATGTCGTCGTCATATATCAGGTGAGTCCTGAAATTCGCCTCGAGCAGGTTGTTAATCTTGAATTTAAAGGTTAAGATCCAATCGACATCTATATTCCCAAAGTTGTTGATGTAATCTGAATAGAGCTCAAGCTCATTGGTCATGGCCATATTGGTCAACAGCTCTTTGTCCCATTTGGCGCGGACCAGAAATCCAAGCTCATGCCTGGCGTTGCTTCCTGGATTCACCCCGAATGCCCCTTCCTCTGAAAGTCGGTTATCCAGAACATAGGTTGACTTGAAGGTGAAAGGTGACAAATAAACCGATAGCAGCTCTTCTTTGAGATTATAGGTGCTTCCCACCCCCAGGAAAAAATAAGCCGGAGCGAAAAACCGGGAAATCGGCTCTTCGTCCTCCGGATTGTTGAATCCGTCAGTGAATTGAGTTTTGAAACTGAATCGAGCTGTGTAATACCAGTTTGAGAGGGTGTCTTTTCTGTACCCAAAGGATGACGACAGTTTGATCTCGTCATCCGTCTTTATCAGGCCCTGATCCTCTCTTTGGTTGAGGCCGTAACGTGCAGAAATCTCATTCTTCCATATTGTGTACAGCTTCTCGTAGTTTCTCGAAAAATAGATCTTCAACAATCCTGAAACCGAATTCTCACCTCCCGAATTCCAATTCACAAAAGACACCTGGTTCAAATCGAATCCAATGCTGTTGTCGTATTCCCACCACTCGGGTTCCACCACATTTTTCTTGGGCACCACGCTGACCAATTCGATAGCCGTGGGAATTTCTATCGTATCGATTCCATAGGTTTTCAAAACGTTGATGAAGTACGTCGATTTGGGAAGAGGAACATACATTGTATCCTTCGTTTCAGGATCCACCTTCATCCTGTACTTGGGTGTGAAAGTGACATTCCTGGTTATGCTGTCGGTCACAATGCTGTCGATGGAAATATTATAGTACGGGCGTAGCAACGAGTCAAGCATGGCCCTTTCTATCGTGATCATACGTGGTTTCTTCCTTTGCGGAACCTTCAGCGTATCAGGCAAAACACTGTCCAGCCCGGATTCCCTGGGTTCGAGAATGAGGCTGTCATACATCTTTTCGATCTCCGAGGTATCGATCTCCAGGGTAAGGGAGTCCAGGGGTTTCTCTGTCGAAAGGCTGTCGACCTCCTGTCCTGTGACGATGAAAAACTGCGCGAAAAAAGCGATGAAAAGAAGTCTTTTTGTAGGATTCACTTCTACTTGCTACCGGATTTTAGATTTGACAATAAATGCTCGAATTCCTGCTCAATCGAACTTTCGTCAAGGCCTGTCATTTTTTCCAGCTCTTCCACACTTCCATGGCCTATGAACTCATCCCCTATACCGATTCTCTTTAACGGTTTTTGGAGCTCGTTTTCTGCCGCGAACTCCATGATGGCACTTCCAAATCCTCCTCTCAACACACCATCCTCAAGAGTGACAACCAAATCATGCTGTCGGAAAACCTCCTTCAGGCAATCCTCATCCAAAGGTTTCATATACCGCATATCGATATGTGTAAATTCCGTTCCTCCCAACTTGTCCAGCACTCGTTTGACTCTTGTTCCCAAGGTCCCCAGGGTCAATACCGCTATCCTGCTGCCTTTTCTCATTTGACGCGACTTGCCCATGGGCAACTCTGTGAAAGGCATTTTCCATTGGACTATTTCACCCCTGCCCCGTGGATACCGGATCGCTAGGGGGCCATCCAACCCGCACTGTGCCGTGAACAGAGCATTTCTGAGCTCGATCTCATCCATGGGTGCCATAACGGTCATGTTTGGAATGCAACTGAGATAAGCCAGGTCGAAAACACCGTGGTGAGTCGCACCATCCTCTCCGACAAGACCTGCCCTGTCAATACAAAAAATCACAGGAAGTCTTTGCAGGGCGACGTCGTGGATGATCTGATCATAGGCCCGTTGCAAAAACGTGGAGTAAATCGCGCAGAAAGGAATCATCCCCTGAGTGGCCAATCCGGCACAAAGCGTTACAGCATGTTGTTCTGCGATCCCAACGTCAAAGGCTCTTTCCGGAAATCGTTCAATCATGTATTTCATGGAAGAACCGGTCGGCATCGCAGGAGTAACCCCTACAATTGATTCGTTCTGCTCAGCCAGCTCCACCAGGGTCAAACCAAAAACATCCTGGAATTTAGGTGGGAGACCGGTCTCATCTGAGCGAAGCAGCGCACCCGACTCCTTGTCAAACCTCCCCGGGGAGTGATAGGTAATCTGATCTTTTTCAGCTTGTTGCAGGCCCTTGCCTTTTTTTGTGATCACGTGAAGAATCTTGGGACCCTGAACCTCCCTAAGACGTTGAAGCTCTTCTATCAATGCGCTCACATCATGACCGTCAATGGGACCGGAATAGGTCAGATCAAGCGCTTCAAAAATATTCTTCTGATGGGCATCCTGGCCCTTTTTGACAGCTGTCAGATAATTCTTCAAGGCGCCCACGTTTGGATCGATCCCCATTTCATTGTCATTGAGAACTATCAAAATGTTGGAATCCGCCACACCGGCATGATTGAGGCCTTCGAAGGCCATTCCGCTCGCAATGCTTGCATCTCCAATCACTGCAATATGCTGTTTTTTCAAATGTCCCTTCCTTCGGGAGGCAATTGCCATTCCAAGCACTGAGGATATCGAAGTTGAAGAGTGACCCGTTCCAAAAGGATCATAAGGGCTTTCTTCCCGGCTTGGAAAACCGGAAATACCGTTCAATTGCCTGTTGGTGTGGAAAACATCTCTCCTCCCGGTCAAGATCTTATGTGGATACGCCTGATGCCCGACGTCCCAGACGAGCAGATCATCCGGGGTGTCAAAAACGTAATGAAGTGCGATGGTGAGCTCGACGACACCGAGGCTGGCTCCAAGATGGCCCATCTTGGTTGAAACCACATCAATGATGAAAGCTCTAAGTTCGGAAGCCAGGTCATCGAGATCTTCAACTCTTAATCTTTTCAGATCAGAGGGGGTGTTGATATTTTCGAGGTGGTTTTTGGGCACAAGTGCGAAACTACAATTATCTTTGGTGGAGCCAAATTTATAACATTTTAGAGATTCATGAGTCAAAATCCGATAGGCATATTTGATTCCGGTTTGGGCGGGCTGACGATCTATACTGAAATACACAAGCTATTGCCCCATGAGAACATAGTTTATCTTGCGGACAGCAAAAATGCTCCCTATGGTGGAAAATCCAAAGAGCAGATCATAGAGATCAGTGTGAAGAACACAGAGTTCCTTCTTAAGAACAATTGCAAACTGATCGTCGTGGCCTGCAACACGGCATCTACCAATGCCGTGAAATATTTGAGGGAGCACTACGAGGTACCTATCATTCGGGTGCAACCGGCCATTAAGCCGGCAGCTCTGAATACCAAAACCAAGGTCGTTGGAATGTTAGCTACCAAAGGGACGCTTGAAAGCGAGTTGCTGTTCGAAACCGCCCAACGATTTGCTTCCGGCGTCAAAGTGGTGGAGCGAGTCGGTGAAGGACTTGTCGACCTGATTGAAAACGGCAAGATGGAGTCGCCGGAAATGACGCAGCTTTTGAAGAAATATGTCGAACCCATGTTGGATCACAACATCGATCAATTGGTTCTCGGATGCACGCATTACCCCTTTCTTACCGAACAAATTCGCGAGATAACCGGAGAAGGTGTGCAAATCATTGATTCGGGAGAGGCCATCGCCCGACAGACCCGTGTGATCCTGGAACAGGAAGGTTTGCTCAATGAAGGCCAGAAGGAAGGAGAAAGAGTTTTTTATTCGAATAAAAATGTCAAGGTCCTGCAGGACATGCTCGATTTGTTTCACGATAATCTCACTGCAACCGCTATAGAATTTTGATATGGAAAGTCCTTTTACACATGAGTTCTTTATGAAAAAAGCGCTTCAGGAAGCGGAGGCCGCCTTTGAAAAAGACGAGGTTCCGGTAGGTGCCGTGATCGTCATTGGGGACAAAATCATTGCCCGGGCACACAATCTAACCGAAACTCTAAACGATGTCACCGCTCACGCCGAAATGCAGGCCTTTACGGCGGCAGCTGATTACCTGGGTGGAAAATACCTCAGGAAATGCACGCTCTACGTGACGCTCGAGCCCTGTCAGATGTGCGCAGGGGCCAGTTACTGGACCCAAATCGATCAGATCGTATTCGGGGCCTACGACCCGCAAAGAGGGTTTCAGACCAATGGGACGCAACTGCATCCGAAAACCACTTTTATCGGGGGGGTCATGGAAAAGGAATGCAGTGACCTGATCAACCGATTCTTTATCCAAAAAAGAAATTTGAACTGAAAAGGCAATTTAATCGTCCTTTTTGCCTCCTTCCCACCACCTGTCCTTGAAGGAATAGTTCGAAAGATCCTTATTCTTGTAGCGATGGTAAATGAACAAAGGCATGAGTATGAAGGCAAAAATCAGGGCACCGATACCGACAAACTTCTCACCCGAACCAGACGTGTCGAGGTTCAGATAAGTTCCCGCCCCGATCAGGACGAGACATATGATGAGAATTACCTTGAGTGTCGTTTTCATGAAATTCTGAAATAAAGCGCTAAATTACGAAAGAAATGAAAAGGAATCATCAAAGATTATTAAACAGGAAACTCATCAGAATCCTCTTATTGGTCCTGATGTTCGCAAACCTTGAGGGATGGACACAAAATGAGATGAAGGAAAAAATGATCATAGCCCACAGGGGTGCATCGGGTTACCTGCCGGAGCACACCTTGGAATCCAAGGCGCTGGCCTATGGGATGGGTGCGGATTATATCGAACAGGATCTGGTGCTCTCAAAAGACGACATTCCCGTGGTGATTCACGACATCCACCTCGAGGAGGTGACCAACGTAAAAGAAGTGTTTCCGGAGCGCAAAAGAGAAGATGGGCGCTATTACGTCATTGATTTTGATTTTGAGGAACTCCTTCGTCTCAGGGTAAATGAGCGAATCAACCGAAAAACGGGAGAAGTGGTGTATCCCGGTCGTTTTCCTGCAGGGGCCTCTTCCTTCTCTCTGCACAGCCTGCAACAAGAGATCGAACTTATACAGGGCCTGAACAAGAGCACGGGAAAAGAGGTCGGTATCTATCCGGAAATCAAGAATCCCGGATTTCACCGGGAAGAGGGCAAAGACATCTCAAAAATCGTCCTCGGTATTCTTTCAAAATATGGGTATTCTGATTTAAATGATGCCTGCATTCTGCAATGCTTTGACCGCTGGGAGCTCAGAAGAATCCGTGTCGAGCTGGGGTCCAGGTTGTTCCTGACCCAACTGTTGGAAGACCGATCCGAGCTGGACGATATAGAAACCTATGCCGCCTATGCCAATGCCATTGGCCCACACTACGGCATGCTTATAGGTGGTATGAGCCTAAAAGGTGATCTTACGTTCAATGACGCTGTGAAAAGGGCACATGCGCTTGGGATGAAAGTGCATCCCTATACTTACCGAAAAGATTCACATTCCGGTTTTGACAGTTTTGAAGAGCTGCTTCGGGTGAGTTTTGAACAACTTGATGTGGATGGGGTTTTTACGGATTTTCCGGATTTGGTGGGGAAATATCTGAAGCGCTAGCCTCGAGCAATTGAATCACACTGTCGCTTCGACAAGTATTCTCCTGTAAGCCGTCAGCAACTTCGATTTGGAGATAAAACCGTGATACTTTCCATTCCTGATCACCGGAAGGTTCCACGCCCCGGAATCCTTGAACTTTTTCATGATGGTTTCAATGCTGTCTTCCTCGTAGAAGATAATATCGGGTGCGCTGTGCATCAACTCATCGACAAAAACCATGTCGTAAAGACTCTGATCGAACATGATGCTCCGAATATCGTCCAAAAGGAGCACCCCCAAAAACTCATTCTTCTTATTGACGACAGGAAAAAGGTTGCGATTGGATTTTGCCACGGCTTTTTCAAGCATCTCACCCAGGCTGTAGTCGGGCTTGATCGACACAAAATCGCGCTCAACCAATGTGCTCTTCTGCATCATCATCATCACATTTTTATCTTTGTTATGGGTCAAAAGCTCACCTTTTTTGGCCAATTCCATGGTATAGATCGAATTGGAGACGTAATAGCGGGTCATTGAAAAGGAGATGGCCGAAACGATCATCAGCGGCACGAACAACTCGTATCCTCCGGTGATTTCAGCGATGAGGAAGATAGCTGTGAGCGGCGCGTGAAGCACCCCTGCCATCAAGCCCGTCATCCCGATCAGGGTGAAATTGGATTCCGAGATATGAAAATCGAGTCCGAGGTTATTCACCACTTTCGCGTAAACGTTGCCCAAAGCACTTCCCATGACGAGCGTCGGAATGAAAATCCCCCCGACTCCACCGGCAGAAAAGGTAATGGTCATGGCTACCGCTTTAAAAATCGTTATTCCGATGAGCAACAGGATGACGATCCAGATATTATCAATTGCTTTTTCCATGAAAGGAATCTTTCCAATGGCCCCCTCATGATTGGCATGAAGCAGATTGTTGATCAGGTCAAAACCTTCCCCGTAAAGGGGCGGGATAAAAAAGAGCAGCAATCCTATGGCCAGGCCTCCAAAGATCAGTCGTTTGATCTCGCTCCCCATTCGATCAAAGTACTTTGTGATCCAGAAATACATTTTTGAAAAGTAAACCGATGCGATGGCTGAACCGATTCCCAAAACAATATAGAAACCTATGTCGTTGACGTGAAACTTGTCCACCAGCTCAAATCGAAAAAGAATCTCCTCACCCAGAAAAAGGTAGGAGGTGATAACCGCCGAAACAGAGGCCAGGAGCAAGGGAATCAAAGAGACAAAGGCAAGGTCAAGGCTGAAGATCTCCAGGGCGAAAACAATGGCGGCAATGGGAGCCTTGAACATCGAGGCCATAGCTCCTGCCGTTGCACATCCGATCAAAAGGGTCCGGTTCTTCGCATTGGTGTGAAATAACTGTGCAATGTTTGAGGCAATTGCAGCCCCCGTGCTCACGGCGGGTCCCTGCAATCCAACTGATCCTCCGAAACCGACGGTAATCGGCGCCGTAATCAGTGAAGCGTACATTTTGTAGCGCTCGATCAGTCCCTTTCGCTTTGAAAGCGCAAAAAGGGTTGAAGGTATGGCATGGCTGATCTTCTTCTTCAACAGGTATTTCTGAATGAGATAAACCAGGACCAGGCCAATGATGGGAAACACAAAATAAAAGCTCAGGTGATACTCCCGGATAAAATCCACCTTGAGTGCCGACTGGATGAAATGCGTGAGATTCTTGATTGCCACCGTTCCCAAACCGGAGAGAAACCCGACAAGTATGCTAAGCAGATAGATGAACTGCTGGTTGCTGAGGTTTTTATACCTCCACCTGAAGAACTTTTTCCTCAATTTTTTAATCTTGGGCATGCAATAGGCATTCGCATTATCCCTGACCCCGGTGCGGAATCAAGAAGGTTAAAATTAAGAATAAAAATCAAAGGGGAAAAAGACCAGGGAGATGAATAAAAAGCCCCTGGTTTATTCGCCTTTCACGATCTTCAGGTTCAGCTCCTCCAACTGTGTCTCATCAATAGGAGATGGCGCGTCAATCATAACATCCCGACCTGCATTGTTCTTAGGGAAAGCGATAAAATCCCTGATCGTTTCCTGCCCACCCAAAATAGCAACCAGGCGATCCAGCCCGAAAGCGATACCCCCATGAGGTGGAGCTCCGTACTCAAAGGCGCTCATGAGGAATCCAAACTGGGCCAGCGCTTCTTCCTTCGAGAATCCAAGCAAATCGAACATGCGGGACTGCATCTCACGGTCGTGGATCCTTATCGATCCTCCGCCTATCTCGTTGCCGTTCAACACCATGTCATAGGCATTGGCCCTCACCTTGCCCGGATCGTTTTCCAGCAAGGCAACGTCCTCTGGTTTTGGCGAGGTGAATGGGTGGTGCATGGCGTGATATCTTTTAGTCTCTTCATCCCACTCAAGCAGTGGAAAATCCAAAATCCACAGGGGCGCGAACACATTCGGATCTCTCAAACCCAAGGTCTCGGCCAGGTGCATTCTCAAATCACTCAGTTGACCGCGAGTCTTATCCATTTCCCCGGCCATGACCAGCATCAGGTCTCCCGGCTCCGCTCCAAGACGGTCGGCCCAGGACTTCAGATCTTCCTGAGAGAAGAATTTGTCAACCGATGACTTGAAAGATCCATCCTCAGCGTATTTGGCCCAAATGAGCCCTTTGGCCCCAATCTGAGGCTTCTTGACATAATCGATCAGTGCATCGAGCTGCTTTCTGGAATATTCCGCACAGCCAGGAGCTGCAATCCCGACAACCAGTTCCTGGGAGTCGAAAACGCCAAAGCCTTTGTTCTGCGCCAGGTCATTGAGCTCGCCGAATTTCATCTCGAACCGAATGTCCGGCTTGTCATTTCCATAGGTGCGCATCGCTTCTTCATAGGTCATCCTTGGGAACTCATCAATCTCCACGCCTTTTATCTCTTTGAGGAGGTGTCTGACCAGGCCCTCGAAAGTATTCAAAATATCCTCCTGTTCGACAAAAGCCATTTCGCAATCAATCTGCGTGAATTCAGGTTGGCGGTCGGCCCTGAGATCCTCATCCCTGAAGCATTTGACAATTTGGAAATATTTGTCCAAGCCTCCGACCATCAGCAGTTGCTTGAAGGTTTGAGGGGATTGAGGCAAGGCATAGAATTGCCCTTCATTCATGCGTGATGGAACCACAAAATCCCGGGCTCCTTCGGGAGTGGATTTTATCAAATAAGGCGTTTCGACATCAATGAAACCCTGACCCGACAGATAATTCCGAACCTCCATGGTCACTGTTGAACGGAAGATCAAATTCTCGCGCACGGGAGTCCGTCGAATGTCGAGGTACCTGAATTTCATCCTGAGCTCGTCACCCCCATCCGTTTCATTCTCAATGGTGAAAGGCGGGGTTTTGGCCTTGTTCAATACAGTCAATTCTGAAACCAGGATTTCAATTTCTCCGGTCGGCATTTTGGGGTTCTTGGCTTCGCGCTCGATGACTTCTCCTTTTATCTGGATCACATCTTCCCGGCCCAGGTTTCTCGCCTGTTCAACCATGTCAGCATCCGAACGCTCACTGTCAAAGATGAGCTGGGTAAGCCCGTATCGATCCCTGAGATCGATCCAGACCATAAAACCTTTGTCCCTGACTTTCTGCACCCATCCCGACAAGGTAACCGTTTCTCCAGCGTTACTCAATCTCAACTCTCCGTTGCTGTGGCTTCTATACATGATATATCTCTTGATTTTGGAGCTGCAAATTTAGTGAAATAGTCAAAAGCGGCGTCCATTTTGCCTCAATTTTTAGTCCGGCTAACGGATTCGTTTAAATGAGAAAGTCGAGTGCCGCCTCCGTGATTCTTTTATCTTTGTAAAAATGTACAGCCATGCCATAAAAACCATGGCAAGAACGTTTAAGATGAAGGATTCCGGTTCCATTTCCAAAGACACACGACTTTTCCTGGTTCCCACGCCCATTGGAAACCTGGAAGACATGACGCTTCGCGCCATTCGAATATTGAAAGAAGTGGATCTCATTCTTGCCGAGGACACCCGGACTTCAGGGCGTTTGCTCAATCATTTTGGAATCGACACACCCATGCAGTCTTATCATATGCACAATGAGCACAGGCGCGTGGATTCGATCCTCGATCGTCTCCAGAGCGGAGATCGCATTGCTCTGATTTCGGATGCCGGAACCCCCGGAATTTCAGATCCCGGGTTCCTGCTGGCCAGGGCCTGCATCGAAAAGAAGATCGAGCTGGAGTGTTTGCCGGGTCCAACCGCCTTTGTTCCTGCTCTTGTAAACAGTGGTTTCCCATGCGACCGATTCGTTTTTGAGGGCTTTCTTCCGGTTAAAAAAGGAAGGCAGACCCGACTTGAAGTCTTGTCCCAGGAGACGCGCACTCTTATACTCTATGAATCACCGCACAAATTGGTTAAAACCCTGGCGCAGATCTGCGAATTTTTCGGCGAGGACCGAATGATCTCCGTATCCCGCGAACTGACAAAACTCTATGAAGAAACCTTGAGAGGAACCGTTAAAGAGCTCAAGGAGCATTTCGAGATTCAGGCCCCAAAGGGAGAGATCGTAATTGTGATCAAAGGGAACTCGAAAAAAATATGAAACTTATTCTCAGAACATATGACCTCCCATTGAAACACACCTTTACCATTTCCAGGCAGTCGTATGATGTGAAAAGAACCTTGATTGTGGAATTGAAAGATGGAGACCTCTCTGGGTATGGCGAAGCCTCGGAGAATCCTTACTATCACAAGACCATTGAGAACATGGTTGAGGATCTTCTGGGTTGCGCCGACTTTATTGAATCCGGTTCTGACCTGACTCCCGATGAGTTCTGGACCCGAATGCATTCCATGCTCCCGGACAATATGTTTGCCTTGTGTGCCCTCGACATTGCCTTTCACGATTTGTATGCTCGTAAAAAAGGAAAGAAACTCTATGAGCTTTGGGGACTTGACACTCAAAACAATATCTTGTCAAACTTTACCCTGGGCATAGATACCATCGACACTATGATTTCCAAGATGAAGGAGACGCCCTGGCCCATCTACAAGATAAAATTGGGTACCGAGCACGACCTGGAGATTATCAGGGCCCTCCGCGGTGAAAGCCAGGCCGTTTTTCGCATCGACGCCAATTGCGCCTGGGATTTTGACACGACCATGAAAAATGCAGAGGCGATGAAGAGCCTGGGTGTGGAGTTCCTGGAGCAACCCCTGCCCCCGGAAGACACGGAGGGACAAAAGGCTTTGTTCGAGCAATGTGCCCTGCCAGTAATTGCGGATGAGAGCTGCCAGGAAGAACAGGATGTCGAGAAATGCCACCGCAATTTCCATGGGGTGAATATCAAGCTTGTCAAATGCGGCGGGTTGACTCCGGCAAGACGCATGCTTGCCCGATCGGAAACCCTGGGCATGAAGAAAATGGTCGGTTGTATGACGGAATCCTCCGTAGGGATATCCGCCATTGCCCATCTCCTCCCGGAACTCGACTACGTTGACATGGATGGTGCCACACTGCTCAAGCAGGACATTGCCTCGGGTGTGGTCCTTGTCAAAGGAAGGGCCGTTTATTCCGATTTACCCGGCACGGGTGTGACTCTGAACATTGAGAGCGAACCTATCTCGCAGGTAGATAAATAAAGACGTGTTCTGAATTTTATGAACTCCGTGCTATTATTCTGTAGCTTTTTCCGTTGTTGGAAAAATTTACCGGTAAAAAGTACTTAGCTAACATAGGGAACAGGCAGTGAAAGATTCAACACCCAAATTGACTCCAGAATTTGAACGATCAAACAATCTGAGTTACAGATCAAACTTTAAAATTTGGTATTTTTGAATTCAAATTGAAAAGACCATGAAACACGAAATAAAAACACAATGGAAAGGAAATCTCCTGTTTAACGCCGACTCCATGGGAGGCAGCTTCAACATAGATGCCGCTGAAGAAGTGGGCGGAACCAACAATGGGCTGCGCCCCAAGGCTTTGATGCTTACCTCGTTGGCAGGCTGTTCAGGTATCGACATTGCCTCGCTCCTAAAGAAGATGAGGGCCGAAGTGGAAGGTATGGATATTGATGTCTCTGCGGAACTCACGGATGAACATCCCAAATACTACAACAAGGTTCATGTGACCTATCGCTTTTATGGCAATGACTTCAAAAAGGACAAGATTGAAAAAGCCGTTCAGCTCTCCATAGACAAGTACTGCGGCGTCATGGAAATGTTCAGAAAGTTCGCAGATATCTCAACGGAGATTATTTATTCTGAAAAATAAAAAAGGGGCGAATGCCCCTTAAAATTTATTTCCGATTAATTTCCGTCTAATTTAGAAATAGCTTCATCATCAATTACTATTGTTGGTATTAATAATTGTAACGATCAAAGCGGTCACTGAAATCAAAAGGCCCAGTGAAGACAGCAATACACCTGTCTGAGCCCCGATAGCGGAGTTTTTGGCTCTTGTTTTGTTCGGTTCAACATAGACTACGTCATTTTGGGCTAGGTAATACACTGGAGAGTTAAATAATTCATCGGATTTGAGATTCACTCGTGTATAAGTCTTTTTGCCATCATAGTCTTGAATGACCAGAACATTCTCGCGTTCTCCATATATCGTCATATCACCGGCCAAACTTATTGCTTCTAAAATTGTGATCCGCTCATTCTGAGCTGTATAGGTTCCCGGTCTCAACAACTTCACCCAAGAACGGTAATTCGGTAATTAACAGTTTCAATGTCAACTATTGGATCTTTTGATATAATCCTCAAGCATTCCTTGCAACATAAAGGTAGCCTGCTGTCGATTTAGCCCTGCTATTTTGATCATTCCCAAAACCGGAAAATTGATATTCCCATCCGGATCTACCCGATAGGTTTGAATTCGCTGCCTACCTTGAGCATCAAGTGCAGGATTATTGATCCCTCCTCCAGTAGTCATAGGAACGGAAACCGAAGTTTTGTTAAAAGGTCGCGCCGCTTCCGCGTCTAGGGCATTTACAATTATCACCAATTCATCATCTATGTGATAGGTCGGAGAATAACTGTCCAGGCCTATAGTATTATTTGTGCTGTCCATACCATTGAAATAGACAACATCGTCTTTTGTGGCACAGGAAAATAAGAAAGCTGAAAGCAATGAAAGTATAGCAATTTTTTTCATAATGAGGGGTTTAGTAAAAAACGAATATAGAAAATTATTTCTGAACGACAAATGAAAACTATTCTGGCCTTTTACCAATTTGATAGTACTCAAATCCCTTTTGTCCCAGTCTCAGATGGGAATATTGGTTTCTCCCGTCAAAAATAATCGGGTTCTTCATTTTGAGTTTCAATTCCTCAAAATCCGGGGATCGGAATTCTTTCCATTCGGTCAAAAGTATCATGGCATCGACATCCGCAAGGGTTTCGTATTTCGAATTGAAGTAATCAATGTTCTCTACGTCTTTCAAATAGAAAGTTTCAGCCTCATGCCTTGCTTTCGGGTCATAGGCTTTGATTCGGGCTCCCCTTTTGACCAACTCTTTAATGACATAGATCGACGGTGCCTCCCTCATGTCATCCGTTCCGGGTTTGAACGCCAGGCCCCAAACGGCAAAGGTTTTGCCTTGCAAATTCTCCCCAAATCGATTAGTGACCTTATTCGCGATGACAAACTTTTGGCGATCGTTTACGGCTTCTACGGATCCGATGAGTTCTGCCTTGTAACCGTTCTCATCTGCAATGTGCTTCAAAGCCTTGACATCTTTCGGAAAGCAGGAACCACCGTAACCGCTGCCCGGATAAATAAAACTGTAGCCAATGCGTGTGTCCGATCCTATGCCGATTCTTACCTGGTTCACGTCTGCATCCACCAATTCGCAAATGTTGGCCACCTCGTTCATAAATGAAATTTTTGTTGCGAGCATGGCATTGGCAACGTATTTTGTCATTTCAGCAGAGCGTATGTCCATCTCGATCATCCTGTCATGATTGTGGGTGAATGGAGCATACAGGTCTCTCATCGCCTGGAAGGCCTGTTTATGGTCTGCTCCCACGACAATCCGATCAGGTTTCATAAAGTCGTCTATAGCTGCGCCTTCCTTTAAAAACTCAGGATTCGATACCACATGAAATTCCAGGTCGAGGCCCCTCTTACCTAGTTCTTCTTCGATCACGGCTCGAACCTTGTCTCCCGTACCTACGGGCACTGTCGATTTATCGACTACGACCAACGGTCTGGTCATTTTCTGGCCGATTTCGCTCGCCACAGACAGCACGTATTGCAGGTCTGCTGAGCCGTCTTCCCCCATTGGGGTGCCGACAGCTATGAACACAACCTGACTTGTGGCTAGTCCGTCATTGAGTTCTGTGCTGAACTTCAAAGTTTTGCTATCCACATTTTTTGAAACCATCTGTTCCAAACCGGGTTCGTAAATCGGGATGACACCTTTTTTGAGATTCTCAATTTTTTCTTTGTCGATATCAATGCAGGTCACCTTGTTTCCCATTTCTGCGAAACAGGTTCCCGTGACCAAACCGACGTATCCAGTTCCTACAACCGTTAAATTCATTCTGATTTATTTTTATGGACTGAGCTATTTAGTCTCAATTTTCTTTTTCTCAATTTTTCTCAAAAAACTCAAGGGTATGTTCACATTGAAACTGCTGCCCAAGGAGTCAATATTCACTACTACCCGATGGTTTTTACCCTCGTTGATACAGGTTGCTATCAGCCCCATGAAGGGTCCGTTGGTAACCTCGACATCATCACCTTTGGAAACGCTGATTCCCGGTTCGATATTGTGGCTTTCACTGTTATTGCTCAGGATTCTCAAGTTCTCAATTTCTACCTCTCTTATTTTGGCAGGCTTGCCCAGGTGTTTGAGCACACTGACCGTACCTTGAATCGGAAGGGTTCGATACAATTCCTTTTCAGGAAGGCAGACGAAAATATAACTTGGGATAAGCGGCACCTCTAATGTTTTTTTCCGGTCACTCCATTGCCGGATTGTTTTCACCAATGGCAGAAAGGCCTCGATTTCATTGTCCTGCATTCGTTGGAACACTTTTTTTTCTGACCTGGGCTTCGTGAAGATTGCGTACCAGTTTTTCTCGTTTTCAGGGGATTTTGCACTCATGGTTTGTATGTTGATCTTTTTCAATTCAAATTCGGGAATTGTAAGACCCGCAAATATAAATATTAATATCTTTACAAAGGTCCAATCCCCGTACAATCCTTGAATTCCTTAGTATTTATCTTCTTTGACTAAAAGAGCGATCATATCCGTAATCAATGACTTGCAAACCGATCAAAGAGTCGAAAGAACATGCGATGCTTTGCAGGAGTTGGGTTTTGAAATTTTACTGATCGGGCGGAGTTCAATAGATCCTTTAAAACGCAAAAGAGCGCATAAGACCAAACAATATAGAATGATCTTTAATAAGGGATTCTTGTTCTACGCCGAATTCAACACCCGCTTGTTCTGGACACTTCTCAAGGAAAAAAAATCCCTGTTATACGCAAACGACCTCGACACCTTATTGCCGAATTTTTTGGTGGCTAAGATCTCCCGTACTCCTCTCGTTTACGACAGTCACGAGTACTTTACCGAGGTTCCGGAACTACAAAACCGCTCCTTTGTCAAATCTTTTTGGGAAAAGTTGGAGGCGTGGTTATTTCCACGATTGAACAATGTCATTACCGTAAATGACAAACTGGCGGAGATCTATTCTAACAAGTACAAGGTGAACGTGACCGCCATAAGAAATGTCCCCAAACTGATTGAGGAAGAAAGCTTAAAAACCGCTGAAGAAACTGTTGAAAAAAGCCTCAATGAATCTGAGCAAATTCTGATTTATCAAGGGGCTCTGAACTTGGGCCGGGGCATCGAGCTCATGATCGATTGCATGGAGTTTTTACCCGATGTAAAGTTATTGATCGCCGGTCAGGGAGACATCTCTGAAGAGTTGAAAATACGGGTTAAAAACAGAAACCTCAGCGACAGCATCCAATTTCTCGGTCGTCTGAACCCGACAGAACTCATAAAACTAACCCCGAATGCCTCGCTTGGGTTTAGCCTGGAAGAGGATCTCGGGCTTAATTACAGGTATGCCCTTCCAAACAAGATATTTGATTATATTCATGCTGGAATTCCAGTCATCGTTTCCGATCTGCCGATAATGAGCAAACTGGTCTTGGAAACCGGAATTGGCGAGGTTCTGAAAGAGAGAAGCCCCAGGGCATTGGCGGACCTGGTCAGGGAAGTCTTGTTGAAGCAGAGGTCCTACAAGAAGAACCTTTGCAAGGCAGCTAGGAAATTCAATTGGAACGAGGAAAAAAAAGTATTTCAGAAATTCATAGACCGCATAGAGAATCTTGACTAAAAAGCTGAACATCGTTTCCTTCAATGTGCCATATCCAGCGGATTTTGGCGGAGCTATAGACGTCTTTTACAAATTGAAGTCGCTGTCGGAAGCAGGGGTCCAAATCTATTTGCACACCTTCGAATACGGAAGAGGCAGAGCCTCTGAGCTGGAAAAATATTGTGAGAAAGTCTTCTACTATAAGCGCGATCGCTCCTTCTTCAAAGGAATCCAACTCTCACCCTATATCGTTGCGAGCAGAAAGAACAAGGAACTCATCAAAAATCTGAATGCCTCCCAGGCTCCGGTCCTTTTCGAAGGCATTCACACGACCGCACCGCTGAAGAGCAAAGCCTTCAAATCAGAAAGAACCTTCGTGCGCATGCACAATCTGGAACATGACTACTACAGGGCCTTGTTTCGAACCGAACCCAACATTGTTAAGAAATTGTTCTATTGGGTCGAAGCCAAAAGACTTAAACTCTATCAAAATACCCTGAACACAGCAGGTACGATTCTGAGCATTTCTCCTGCGGATCAGTTGTATTTTGAAAAAAATCTCAAAACCGATTCTATTTTTGTTCCAGCCTTCCACCCCAATGAAGAGGTCAGGCACCTCAAGAAAAAAGGCTATTTCGCCTTATTTCACGGAGACCTTTCTGTTTGGGACAATCGAAAAGCGGCTCATTTTCTCGCAAATATCTTCAGCAGACTCGACATCCCCTTGATCATTGCGGGCAGGACGGACGACAAAAAATTGCTGGAAAAGATTGAAGCGGCAAAAAACCTGAAATTTATTTCGCTGCAGAACCAGGAGCAACTTGATGATCTCATGCAGCGGGCCCATATCAATATATTCTGGTCATCCAATTCATCCGGAATCAAGATCAAACTGCTCAACGCGCTGTTCAACGGGCGCTTTTGCCTTGTCAACAAGCCTGTGGTGGACGGATCGGGCCTTGAAGATCTGTGTGAGGTAGTGGATGATGAAAAATCTCTGGTTTACAAAGCCATTCAGTTAATGGACATCGAATTCTCCGATGAGCAATACTTCCACAGAAAGGAAAAAATGGCATCTTATGACAAAAAGCACAATACCGAAAGGCTTCTTGAAATTCTCAATTTATGATCAGACTACTTCGAATACCTTGTTGCCCTCACACTTGATTGTTTTGTGCGGAAACTTGAGTATTAGTGCATAATCGTGCGTAGCCATCAAAATCGTAATGCCCGATTTGTTGATCTCTTCCATGACATTCATAATCTCAACCGAGGTTTTTGGGTCCAGGTTTCCGGTAGGTTCATCCGCCAGGATCATCTCAGGCTTGTTGAGAAGAGCCCTCGCGATAGCCACCCGTTGCTGCTCTCCTCCCGACAATTGGTAGGGCATCTTGAATCCTTTGGTCTTCATGTCGACCTTTTCAAGAACCTCGTTGATCTTTTCTTCCATTTGGTTCAAGCCCTTCCAACCTGTTGCTTTCAGAACAAAAAGAAGGTTTTCGTGAACATTCCTGTCATTGAGCAATTGAAAGTCCTGGAAAACAATCCCAATCTTCCGTCGAAGAAACGGAATGTCTTTTTCCTTCAACTTGCGGAGATCAAATCCAACGATGCTGCCCTCTCCTACCTGCAGGGGAAGGTCCCCGTAAAGGGTTTTCATCAGGCTGCTCTTGCCACTTCCTGTCTTCCCGATGAGATAGTTGAATTCCCCTTGTTCAATTTCCAGATCTATATTTGAAAGGATCAGGTTTTCTCTTTGAAAAATAGAGGCGTCCTTCAGTTGAAGCATGATTCACAGTTAAGGTTGAATGACAAACTTAATGTTAAATCTTGGAATAATAAAGTTCCCTATATTTGATTTCTAACTATGCGCAATTTCTTTCTATCACTTTTTCTTTTGATTCTATTTACAGGATGCGAAACGGACCCTTCCGATAGTGGGAAATGGACAATCACTCGCTTTGGAAGACTTATGGAGGCCGTCTTCATAGAAGATTTAACAAAAATATTCCGATGGATCTGAGAGGAATTGCTAATATTGACGACTCATTGAAATATGTGATCGGTGGAATCACAAAAGGTCAACCCACAAGTCAAGAGATAATAAAACTGGAATGGAAAGAATAAACAGGAAAAGGCTGCTTCAGAAGAACCTTTGGACCAACTTTCGGAACTCGGGGATTTTTTATGCCCTTCTCATCGCTTTGGCTTTCTCATCTTGCGAAAAGCCTTTGCCAAAAGTCGGGTTGACAGAGGGTGTCTGGAGAGGTCAGATCACAGCACAGAACAACCAGATCCCTTTCAATTTCAATGTAGAGAAACAGGAAGGAGTCTATAGCATCACCTTGATAAACGGAGATGAAGAACTGGAAATCGACGATGTCAATATAATCGGGGATTCCTTGTTTTTCAACATGCATATTTTTGATATCAGCATTCGCGCAGAAATGAAGGGTGACTCTCTAAAAGGAACCTACACCAAAAATTATGCAGATAATTACGTCCTGCCATTTGAGGCGGCTCACAATAAACCAGGGCGATTCGACAATGTGAGCAGTTCGAATGCTTTCGACGGGACCTGGGAAACGACCTTCTATTCTCAAGATGGAAAAGAGACTCCTGCCGTTGGTATTTTCAAGGCTGAAGAAGGAATCCTCAAAGGCACCTTTTTAACCAAAACCGGGGACTACAGGTTCCTGGACGGATACACCGAGCAGGACACGATGCATCTGTACACTTTTGACGGCAACCACATCTACAAATTCAAAGCGCATAAAGAAAGTGACTCCATCCTCAAAGGAGAATACTGGTCAGGCAAAACGAGTTACAAGACCTTTGTTTCCAAAAAGAATGACACGGCGAGCCTGCCTGATGCCAACAGCCTGACCTATCTGAAAGACGGATATGATCGGATCGACTTTTCTTTTCCGGATCTGGAGGGTAAACTGGTCAGTCTGACGGATGAAAAATACAAAGACAAAGTAGTGGTGCTTCAGATTTTCGGAACCTGGTGTCCAAACTGTATGGACGAAACCCGTTTTCTCTCCGATTGGTACCGAAAAAATGCTGATCAGGGGGTAGAGATCATCGGACTTGCCTACGAGATAAAGCCTGACTTCGACTACGCAAGGGAGCGCGTTTTAACCATGAAGGAAAAGCTCGATGTGCCCTATGACTTTTTGATTGCGGGCACTTCCACGACCGAGTCCGCCTCAGAATCCCTTCCGATGTTGAATCGAGTCATGTCCTTTCCGACCTCCATCATAATTGACCGAAAAGGAGAGGTGAGGAGAATACACACAGGGTTTTCAGGACCGGCAACTGGCGTGTATTACGAAGAGTTCGTCGATGATTTCAATCAGTTCATGAAGGCCCTTATTGAGGAGTCCGATAAATAAATAGGCATAGTTTTCAACAATCGGCTGAACTAATCAACAATTTCACAATATATCTTCTAAAGCCCGTTAGCTGAATAGGTCATATTGCTATTTTTGACCCTTAATAGAATTGCTTTCGATGAAGATGCTCCCGAAATTTTCTCTTTTGTTTTTCCTTGTTGCCGGATTTTGCTTTGGGCAAAAATCCAAGATCTACACCAATGACATGGTGGCGTTCAACAATGCGGTCAAGCTCTACGAAGACAGGGACTATGCGGCGGCACAATTCAAATTCAAAGAGATACGAGACGATTATGACGACGATTCGGAGTTGAAGGCGCGTTCCTATTATTACGAGGCTTTTTGTGCCATTCGGCTCGGACAGTCCAACGGGGAGGACCTCATGAACAATTTCTTCGAGAAGTTTCCGACCAGCACCAAGAGAAGCAGCGCATTCCTCGAAGTTGGCGACTATTATTTCAACAATCGACGCTATGCCTATGCCCTGAAATGGTTTTCCAAGGTCAAAACTTCCAACCTCACGCGCTACGACAATGAGGAATTCAGTTTTAAAAAAGGGTACAGTCTCTTTGCGGTCGGCAGTTATCCGGAGGCGAAAAGATATTTTTCCGAATTGCTCGATTCCGAGAAATTCGGGGCTCGTGCCAAATATTATTACGGGTACATGGCCTATCAGGACGATAATTACGCAGAGGCCGACAAATACCTCAATGAGGTAGCGGATGAAGCAGGCTATGACGAAGATGTCGACTATTACCTGGTCAACATTCGCTTCAAAACGGGTAAGTTCCAGGAAGCCATCGACACGGGTATCCCATTGCTGGAAGAGTCCAATGGAATTCAGCGGTCCGAGCTTTCAAAAATAATTGGCGAGAGCTATTTCAACCTCAATCAGTTCGACAATGCAATCCCTTATCTGGAAGGGTATGACGGAAAAAAGGGCAAATGGAACAATACCGATTACTACTTGCTCGGTTATGCCTATTACAAACAGAACAATTACCCTGAGGCGATCATCTGGTTTTCCAAGATCATCGACGGAAACAATGCGGTATCCCAAAATGCCTATTATCATCTGGCCGAGTGCTATCTCAAGGACGATCGGAAACAAGAGGCCCTGAATGCTTTCAGAAACGCAAAGGAGATGGATTTCAGCGCAGAGATCAAAAAAGACGCCTGGATGAATTATGCCAAACTGGGGTATGAGATTGGCAACCCTTACAACAGTCCGGCGGTGGTCATCGAAGAGTTTATTCAGGCCTACCCCGAATCTGAGGAGGAAAAGGAAATGAAGGAACTCCTGGTCAGTGCCTACCTGAATGCTAATGACTACCAGGGGGCGATAGATTACCTGGACCGAAATGAAGATGATAAAGACGAGACCTACCAGAAGGTGGCGTATCTCTACGGAATCATGCTGCTGAAACAGGGCAATCCGGAAGAAGCAGTCTCAAAATTCGACCTTTCTCTTGGAACTCCGATCAACCCGGAATTTCAGGCCCGTGCCTCTTTCTGGAAAGCAGAAGCCCTTTACAGAATGGAGCGTTATGAATCCGCTGTGACGGAATTCAAGAGTTTCGTTGACCTTCCAGCCGCCAGCACTATTGACGAATATGATTATTTATACTACAACCTGGCCTACAGCTTTTTTCAGCTCGGCGATTACAACCAGGCAGGGGGTCATTTCAACGAATTCATAGAGAAGGGCAAAAGATCCGACCTGGTTCCTGATAGTTATCTTCGACTCGGTGATTCCTATTTTGCCTTGAGCAATTATTTCAAAGCCGTCCCGGCGTATCAAGAAGTGGTTAAAGCCAACGATAAAGACGTGGATTACGCGCAACTGCAGATTGCCTTCTGCCAGGGGTTTATGGGAGAAAACGACAAGAAAATAGCCTCCCTGATTGACTTCACCAAAGTGAACCTGAAATCCCCCTTGAGGGATGATGCTTACTACGAGCTCGGAAATACGTATGTCAAGACCAATGAGTCGGACAAAGCGCTTGGGGCATATGACAATGTAATCGAAAATTACAGGATGAGCTCCCTGGTTCCCAAAGCCCTTTTGAAGCAGGGGCTTGTTTATTTCAATCGGGATGAGAACGAGGAAGCCTTGAAGAAGTACAAAGAAGTCGTTTCGCGCTATCCCGGATCGGAAGAGTCCCGGGAAGCCGTTGCGAACGCCAAGCAGATCTACATGGACCTGGGCCGTGTTGACGAGTATGAGGCTTTTATCAATCAGGTGGATTTCGTGGAGGTCAGCGGAGACGAGATAGAGAATACCATGTACGCCTCTGCGGAGCAATTCTACCTCACCAACAATCTGGACAAGGCGGTTCCCTCCTTTGAAAAATACCTGGAAAGGTTTCCGAACGGGGCCAACGCACTGAATGCCAATTTTTATCTGGCCGACTCCTATTACCGACAGGAACTCGAACAGAAGGCGCTGCCCTACTACGAGAAAATAGTCGACATGGAACAGAATGTCTATTCCGAAAGGGCCCTGATCCGGGTTGCACAGGCCAACTTGGAAAAAGCCAACTGGGAAAAATCGATTGTGCTCCTCAAAAGACTGGAGGAGGGAGCAGAATCCTATGAAACCCTTGTTTTTGCGCAGAGCAATCTTATGAAAGGCTACTACGCGACTCAAAATTATGAGGAAGCCGTCGCGTACGCAGACAAGGTACTGGGACAAGAGAAAATAGATGCCAAGGTGCAGTCCGATGCGGAGATTATAATAGCCCGGGCAGCCTTCGAGACGGGTGACATGCTCAAGGCTGAGGAAGGGTTTGCCAGGGTTGGAGAATCAGCCACAGGCGAAGTCAAAGCGGAGACCCTCTACTATGACGCTTTTTTCAAACACGAAGAGGGAAATTACAAACTTTCAAATGTTTCCGTACAGGAATTGGCATCCAAATACCCGGAGCACAGGCTCTGGGGAGGCAAGGGCCTCATTGTGATGGCAAAGAATTTCTATGCCCTGGAAGATGCCTACCAGGCCACCTACATCCTCGAAAGTGTCATTGAAAAATTCTCGGAGTACAAAGAAATAGCCGATGAGGCAAAAATCGAGCTCAACAAAATCAAAGTCGAACAATCGAAGACGAATTCTTCGGTAATCATAGAAAACAAATAGAAGGGAAAATCAGGATGAAGAGATTTCTTTACATACTCGTATTGCTGTTGCTGAGCCTACCTGTTCTTTCCCAGGAAAAAGAGAAAAAAAGACTGCCCTCAGAGGAAATCAATGTGGTGAAGCCATTCTCACCCACGGTTTCCAAAGCCGTAAAGATTCCTACTGAACCCGATACTGACAGTATCGACCTGGGTCTGGACAAGGAAATCAACTATTCCATAAACTCCATCCCGGTGGCCTCCACCTTTACCCCGGCAAAAGGCAAGGCCAAATCACTCAAAAGGGTCCCAAAAGAGCGCTTTTACCAGAATTTCATTTCTGCAGGATACGGGAACTACAGCACTCCCATCATCGAGATGTTTGCCCACAGCAATACCTCGAACTACAATGATTTTGGCGGCTTCTTCAAACTGCATTCCTCGGGAGGAGGCATAGACGGAGTGGAGCTTGACGACAGTTTCACCGACGCGAAAATTGACCTTTTCTACAAGCAATCGGAGCGTTACTTTGAATGGAAGGCGGAAGTTGGCTTCAATCACCTCTCGAGCAATTGGTATGGCCTTTCGGATGAGATTCCGTATGCCGAGCAAGTGATCAGCTCCATTGACGAAAAGCAGTCGTATAACGATATTCATCTGCAGGGAGACATCGAGTTCTACGATGCCCTGCTGCACAAGGGGAAATTCGATTTCCACCAGTTTTTTGACGCCGCCGACAGCCGGGAAAGTTTTGCTGATCTGGAGGGAATCATTGACTTCCCGGTTCGGGATGAGCTTATTTACACAGAGATCGACATGACTTTCTTGAGCGGAAGGTTCAAAAATGACTTTTTACAGACTGAAGAGCTGAAGTACACCTATTTCAACCTGGGGCTAAGCCCGAATTTCGAACTTCTTCGTGAAGATTTGACCCTCAACATAGGACTCAGGCTGTACTACAGCATGACCGACTCCTCGGAGGGAAGCAAATTCTATGCCTACCCGAACATCACAGCGTCCTACAATATAAGCGAAGAGTCCTTCATCGCCTACGCCGGGGTGGTCGGTGACCTGCAGCAAAACACCTATCGCGATTTCGTGGGTTTGAATCCTTTCGTGTCACCCACCCTTTACATTGAGCGGACGAACCAGCAGTTCAATGCCTATGCCGGAATCAAGGGCCTGCTGAATTCCAAGATCCGCTTCAACCTGAGGGCGGGATACATAAGTGAAAACGACAAGCCGCTTTTTAAGCTGAATCCTTCCCTGACGGATGGTACAAACGATGTTGACAAGGGCTACCAGGCAGCCAACTCCTTCCAGGTGGTCTACGACGATGTGAACACCATCAATTTTCACGCGGAGCTGATCTTTGATCTTTTCAAGGAATTCCAATTCGGGGGAGATGTCGACTTCAACTCATATAGCCTGGAAAATGAAGAGCACGCCTGGAACCTGCCCCTGGTCACGGCCGCACTTTTGGCCAAGTACAAGCGAAAAAAGTGGAGTGCAGGGGCCGATCTGTTCTTTTCTTCCGATCGCAAAGACGAGCTCGCAATCATTCCTTCGACGACGCAGCGTATTACCAACTCGGCCTATCTCGATCTGAATCTCAACGGCCAGTATCACATCAATGACAAATTCGATGTCTTTTTGAACCTGAACAACATACTCAATCAGAATTACCAGGAATTCACCAATTTCAGGGTCCAGGGCTTCCAGGTTTTCGCCGGGGTCAAATACAAATTCGACCTGTAGTTTAGGCCTGTACTAAAGTCCTAACCGTACATTTTTTGGTAGTAGTCCTGGTAAGCACCTGAAGTCACGTGCTCCAACCAGTCGGGATTTGACAGGTACCAATCCACTGTTTTTTCGAGACCCTCCTCAAAGGTCACGCTCGGGGCCCAGCCCAGGTCCCGATTCAGTTTGCCGGCATCAATCGCATATCGCCTGTCATGCCCGGCCCTGTCTTTTACAAATCGTATCAGCTGAGCCGAACTACCCGACTCCTGGTCGAGTTTTCGGTCCATGATTTTACAAAGCACGTGGATCAAATCGAGGTTGGTCCATTCGTTGAAGCCCCCGATATTATAAGTTTGCCCTGATTTTGCCTTGTGAAAGATCTCGTCGATGGCCCGGGCATGGTCCACCACGTACAGCCAATCTCGCGTGTACTGCCCGTCTCCATAGACAGGTAACTCCTTCTTGTTTTTAATGTTGTGAATGAACAGGGGAATCAACTTTTCAGGAAACTGATGAGAACCGTAATTGTTCGAACAATTCGATATGACAAAGGGCATTCCATAGGTATTTCCGTAGGCCCTTACCAGATGATCCGAAGAGGCTTTTGACGCAGCATACGGAGACTGTGGATCATAGGGTGTGGTTTCTGTGAAAAGCCCCTCTTTCCCGAGGGAGCCATACACCTCATCCGTGGAAACGTGATAAAACAGTTTTCCTTCAAAGGAGTCCTGATTTGCCGCTAAAAAGGCATTCATCAGATTTGCGGTCCCCATGACATTGGTCTCAATAAATTCATTCGGGTTGGTGATCGACCGATCGACATGACTTTCTGCCGCCAGGTGGATCACTGCATCGTATTTTTCTTTTTCAAATAACTCCAGGAGAAAATCCGCGTCTTTGATGTCGGCCCTGACAAAGTGATAGTTCTCTGCATTTTCAACATCCCTTATGTTTTCCAGGTTTCCGGCATACGTGAGAGCATCGAGGTTAGTGATCTCATAGTTGGGATAACCGGTCACGAACTGTCTGACGACATGAGATCCGATAAACCCGGCTCCCCCGGTGATAAGAACTTTCTTTTTGCTTTCCATCATAGCTTCAAATGATATTTTTTTCCTAATTCTCTAAATTTCTCTCCTGCCATTTCCAGGCCGACCTGAGGGCGTCGTCAAGGGTTAGCTCGGCTTTCCAGCCCAGCTCCTTGTTGGCGATAGAGGTATCGGCGAAAGCAGCTGTAATATCTCCCTCTCTGCGACCGACAATGCGATACTTCAAATCCTTGCCGCTCACTCTTTCAAAAGCTTTAATGACCTCCAGAACTGAGCTTCCCTTTCCTGTGCCCACGTTAAAAAACTCCATGTTAGACTTGTTTCTTCCCTTGAGCAAGCGCTCCAGGGCAGAAATATGAGCTTTGGCCAGGTCGACGACGTGAATGTAGTCTCTCACGGCAGTGCCATCGGGTGTCGGGTAATCGTCCCCGAAAACCGATAACTCCTCTCGTATTCCCGCAGCCGTTTGTGTCACAAAAGGAATCAGGTTTTGAGGAACTCCCAGGGGCAACTCCCCGATCATGGCGCTTTCATGGGCGCCGATAGGATTGAAATAGCGCAAGGCAATCACGCTGAGTTCCTCTGATTTTGAAACATCCTCCAGGATCTCCTCACCGATTTGCTTGGTGTTCCCGTAAGGTGACTCCGCTTTTTTAACAGGCGCGTTCTCCGTGATGGGGAGCTCATCTGCCTGCCCATAAACGGTGCACGAGGAACTGAAAATGAACGACCGTACATTGTTGTCAAGAAGGGCCCGCAGCAAATATACCAGGCTTCCAATGTTGTTCTCGTAATAAAGCAAAGGTTTTTCCACGCTTTCCCCCACCGCTTTGGAGGCCGCAAAATGAATCACGCCATCAATTTCGCGATCTTCAAAGAAGTCAACTACGGCCTTTTTGTCTCTGAGATCCATCTCCACAAACTCAGGAACAATCCCTGTAATGGCTTCAATTCCATCCAAAACTTCTCTTCGGGTATTCGAAAGATCGTCGATGATGACCACCTCGTATCCTGAATTCTGCAGTTCCACGACAGTATGAGATCCAATGAAACCCAGACCTCCTGTAACCAATATCTTTCCCATAGAGTTTTTCTCAGGATTGCTCGACGGCCTCAATCACCGAACGAATTATTAGATCTTGTTGTTCTTTTTCGAGCTCGGTGTGCATCGGAAGAGAGAGTACCGTATCCGAAAGCTCATTGGTGACTGAAAAATCTTCCTCTTTGTACCTGTCATCCAGATACGCCTTCTGACGATGCAAAGGGACCGGGTAATAAATCGCATTGGGTATGCCCAGGTCGTTCAGATGTTTGTGAACCGCATCCCTTCGACCATTTGTTATTTTCAGGGTATATTGATGGAAGACATGACAATCACAGGTATCACAGATCTCCCCGCATTTTTCCGTTATCGGAGTCAGGATATTCGGGTTGTCACGAAATCCCGCATTGTAGTATTTTGCCGCTGCCCGACGGGCCTTACAATAATCATCGAGGTGAGGTAATTTTAACCTCAACACCGCAGCCTGGATGCTGTCTAGTCTTGAGTTCACCCCGACAACATCGTGGTAGTATCTTTTGTACATCCCATGATTCACCATGCCCCTTATGGTATGGGCCAGGTCATCGTCGTTCGTAAAAATCGCTCCTCCGTCGCCATAGCATCCCAAATTCTTCGACGGAAAGAAGGAAGTGGTTCCCAATGTGCCAATCGTTCCGGCCTTTTTCTTGGACCCATCACTAAACGTATAATCAGCGCCAATGGCCTGAGCATTGTCTTCAATCACATAAAGATCGTGCTCACCGGCAATCTGGAGAATCTCCTCCATCTGGGCGCATTGTCCGAAAAGGTGAACAGGGACAATGGCCCTGGTCTTTGGGGTTATGGCTTTCTTGATCGACTCCAGGTCAATGTTGAATGTCCTGGGGTCAACATCCACCAGCACAGGAGTTAATTGCAACAAAGCGATGACTTCTACCGTAGCGGCAAAGGTAAAATCGGCAGTGATCACCTCGTCACCCGGCTCGAGACCGAGACCCATCATTGCAATTTGAAGGGCATCCGTGCCGTTGGCACAGGGAATCACGTGTTTGACGCCCAAATAGTCCTCCAGGTCCGATTGGAAGGTTTTGACTTCGGGTCCGTTGATAAATGCTGCTGAGGAGACAACGTCGAGAATTGCTTTGTCAATTTGAGGTTGAATCCTGGCGTATTGACTTTGCAGGTCAACCATCTGAATTTTTTTCATAGAGCCTTGATTTTGGGTTCATTTTGAACCGGATAATGGACAAAAATACAAATATTTATCGCGCGCTTGATCGAATTCTTTATTTTAGCTCAGGCGTGAATTTTCTCTATGACATAGGCATTTTCTTACTCCGGGGCGTACTCGGTCTGTTGGCTCTATTCAATGAAAAAATAAACCAATTCCTGACCGGGAGGAAAAGTACTTTCGAAAACCTTGAAAAGGCAATTAAAAAAGGGGATCGCACCTTGTGGTTTCACTGTGCTTCCCTGGGCGAGTTCGAACAGGGCAGACCCGTCATTGAGGCCCTTTCGGCTCGGAATCCGGATTACAAAATCGTATTGACCTTCTTTTCTCCCTCCGGCTATGAGGTTCAAAAAGATTATGCCCTGGCGGACGTGATCGTATACCTCCCTCTTGACACGAGAAAGAATGCCAAAAAATTCCTTGAGGTCGTTCATCCTACCCTGGCTGTATTCGTGAAGTACGAGTTCTGGCCGAATATCCTCAATGAGCTGAAAAACCAGGAAATCCCCACCTATCTGATTTCAGGAATTTTCAGGGAGGACCAGATTTTCTTCAAGGGGCATGGGGGCTGGATGAGAAAGGTCCTACTTGGTTTTTCGCATTTTTTTGTTCAGAATTCCCACTCTCTCTCACTTTTGAAAACTCTTGGAATCCAGGAGGCAACGCTTAGCGGTGACACTCGTTTTGACCGGGTTTACTCACTGCTTGAAAAGGACAACACGCTTCCCTTTCTCAAAGATTTCACCTCTGGCCGGACGACGATCGTGGCGGGCAGCACCTGGCCCAAAGACGAGGAGCTATTGACAGACTTCATCAATGATTGCAAACTCGACGAGGTGGCCTTTATCATCGCTCCTCATCAAATGGACCCCGCCAGGTTCCAAAAGCTGAAAGGAAGCATCAACAAAAAGAGCCAGCTTTACTCGGAAGGTGTTCCCAACGAAGACATTCGGGTTTTCATCGTTGACACTATCGGACTATTGACCAAAATATACAGTTATGCTGACGTCTCCTACGTCGGCGGTGGATTTGATCGGGATGGGGTTCACAATGTCCTGGAGCCTGCCGTCTTTGGAGCTCCTGTTCTCATAGGGCCGGTATTTGACAAGTACCAGGAAGCAGTGGATCTCGTTGAGAGAAAAGGCTGCATCGTCGCAAAGGATGCCGGATCCTTCGGAAGGAATCTTTCGGCTCTTGTTTCAATTCCGGAATTCAGGAAAAAAACAGGGGAGATCTGTCGCAAATTCATAGCTGAGAACACAGGAGCCACGCAAATCATCGTTGACTACCTCGACCAAAGAATCTGATATATTTCATACCTTGCAACTGCAAAACAACAGACAATGATCAAAGAAAAACTTGAAGAGTATTACAACGTGGTTTTCGAACCAGAGCTCCTGGACGAAATAGCCGAGGTTGGGACATATAGATTTGTGAAAGAGAATGAGCTCCTCCTGGACATTGGAGACAAATTTCACCAGATTCCCCTCATGCTGACCGGGGCCATAAAAATCAGTCGTGAAACCAAAGCCGGAGAAGAAATTGTCCTCTACTTCCTGGAACGGGGTGATACATGTACCATAACTTTTGGAAGTGGATTGCAGAGCAACAAAAGCAAGGTTCGCGGAGTTGCAGAAAAAGATTCCGAGATCATTTTCATACCGGTCGCGAAATTGGAGGAGTGGATGGTCAAATATCCCTCCTGGAGAAGCTTTGTAATTGACAGCTACAACATCCGACTCAATGAAATGCTGGAGGCCATAGACACTTTGGCCTTTATGAAGATGGATCAGCGGCTTTTCAAGTATTTGATCGACAAAGTTCAGATCATGAGGAGCACCACGCTCAACACAACGCACCAGGAAATCGCTGTTGACCTCAATACCTCGAGAGTCGTGATATCAAGACTCCTGAAACAATTGGAAAACGAAGGCAAGATTAAACTTTACCGAAATAAAATCGAAGTAGTCGATTTCTAAGCTGTAACAAATGTTACACTTCGATCATGTAAATCGACTACTTTTACCAATTACCTGAATTTATGATAGACTTTATTTTACAGCCATGGGCTTGGTATGTTGCAGGACCGATTATCGCATTCTGCATGTTCCTTATGTTCTATTTTGGCAAGAAATTCGGAGTGTCCTCAAATCTTGAAACGGTATGTTCGATAGGGGGAGCAGGGAAATGGGTTGACTTTTTCAAATTCGACTGGAGAAAGAACACCTGGAACCTGGTCTTCGTGGTTGGTCTCATTCTTGGGGGATTCATATCCGAACAATGGCTAACCCCGGATCAGACGGTGGCCATCAATCCAAAGACGGTGAGTGACCTGGCTGAAATCGGGATCGCGGATGCAGGCTCTACCTATTTGCCGGATGAGATTTTTTCAATAGAAGCACTCCTGACACCCAAAGGATTTATTATTCTTTTGGTCGCGGGTCTCCTTGTTGGATTTGGATCGCGCTATGCAGGTGGGTGCACTTCAGGACACGGGATCGTGGGGCTCAGCAGCCTTTCCATGGAATCATTCATAGCTGTAGGCGGATTTTTTATTGGGGGACTGGTCATGACCTGGTTTATTCTACCCTTGTTGTTTTAATGTTGGATTGAAATGAAATACATCAAATTTTTACTGGTTGGTATCCTGTTCGGAATAACGCTCAGCAAAGCAGAAGTGATCTCCTGGTTCAGGATCTACGAGATGTTCAAGCTTCAATCCTTTCACATGTTTGGGGTGATTGGATCTGCTGTTGCCATTGGAATGATTGTCATCTATCTTTTCAAGAACGAAACTTTAAAAACAATCAAGGGAAATCCCATTTTTGTAGAACCGAAGAAAAAAGGAATTCCCCGCAACCTGATTGGAGGAATCATCTTTGGTTTAGGCTGGGCCCTCGGAGGAGCTTGCCCCGGACCGATGTACATTTTATTGGGCAAAGGCGTTGTGGCAATTCTTGTGGTTCTTTTGGGAGCGCACCTGGGAGCCTTTCTTTATCATGCTGTAAAACACAAACTCCCGCACTGATTGGCATCCTTTTCGTATTTTTATGCCTGCTTAGGGAAAACCCATGAACACACTTACAGACCCATTTGGTAGGCAGATAAGCTATTTGAGACTCGCGGTAACCGACAGGTGCAATCTTCGTTGCCAGTATTGCATGCCTGAGAAGGGCATCGACATTGTTCCCCGCCAGGAACTTCTGACCTTTAAAGAGATGTACCGAATCACGCGGGTACTGAGTGAACTGGGGGTCAACAAAATTCGTCTAACAGGAGGTGAGCCATTCGTGAGAAAGGATTTCATAGGCCTGGTAAAATCCCTGTCCCATAATGACCATCTGGATCAAATAAACATCACCACGAACGGGGCTCTTGTCAAGGATCATATTCCGGCACTTGAGCAGCTCAAGGTCAAATCCATCAATTTGAGCATCGACAGTCTGCAACCTGAGAAATTTCTGAGAATTACACGTAGGGATCAATTCGCCAGGGTTTGGGAGGCCTACCTGCAATTGCTCAAAAGCAGCCTGCAGCTGAAACTCAATGTCGTGGTTCAATCCGGTTTCAATACGGATGAAATTGTGGATTTTGTCAAATTGACCGAAAAAGAAGACATCTCTGTAAGGTTCATCGAAGAAATGCCTTTCAATGGCAAAGGCCAGAGAGAAGTAAAGGAAAACTGGGACTTCAACAGGATTCTCAATCATATTGCCGGGAGTTTTGAGCAATTTGATCCGGTGGAATCAGGCAAGTCATCTACTTCCAGAAACTACAGGGTCAAGGGATACAAGGGAACTTTCGGGATCATCCCCGCCTTTACCCGCACCATTTGCAACGATTGCAACCGCATCCGAATAACGGCAACCGGCTTGTTTAAAAATTGCCTTTTTGATGATGGCGTTTTCGATTTGAAAGAAGTGTTGAGGTCAGGTGCAAGTGATGACGATTTGAAAAAGATCTTTATCGATACGATCAGCAAAAAACCAAAAAATGGGTTCGAAGCTGAAGCCAACAGAACCATTGGAGGTGTGTCTGAGAGCATGTCGACCATTGGAGGTTAATAAACTTTCAACCAAAAAACATTCATTGTCTTGAAGAAAGCTCAGCTTATCAAAGTAGAAGATGCCCTGGAAATCATTCTGGACTCCACTGAAGATTTTGGGGTGGAGCACGTAGACCTGGAGGATTCTCTCGGACGTGTTTTGAAAGAACCCATCCGGGCTGATCGCGATCTTCCTCCTTTCAATCGCGTGAGCATGGATGGCATTGCAATCCGACACAGCGCGTTCGAAGACGGCAATCGCAAATTTCGCATTGAGGGTATTCAGGCGGCCGGAAGCCCGCAACTGGAGCTCAACTCCTCGAAGGGATGTCTCGAAGTAATGACAGGAGCGGTGCTGCCGAACAATACGGATGTGGTTGTACCCTATGAAATGGTATCCATTGACAATGGTTTTGCCACAGTGGAAAAAGAGGAACTGGCATTCATGCAAAATGTGCATTTGAAGGGCCTTGATCGGAAGGAAAATGAACTTCTCGTCGAAGAGAATCGCCTGATCAGTTCTGCGGAAATTGGTGTCTTGGCCACGGTGGGGATTCCTCAGGTCAAAGTCGCCAAACTACCCAGGACAGCCATAATATCTACCGGGGATGAACTGGTCGATGTGGATCAGACTCCGCTCCCCCACCAGATACGAATGAGCAACGTGCATTCCCTGAAAGCACTGATCGAACCCTTTGGGATCCATCCGGACCTCTTTCATCTCACGGATGATCCGGTTGAACTGAAAGAAAAAATCAGTGAGCTTTTGTCGAATTACGATGTGCTGATGTTCAGCGGAGCTGTAAGCAAAGGTAAATTTGACTACTTGCCTCAAATCCTGAAAGATCTAAAGGTCAAAAAGCTCTTTCACAGGGTTCGGCAACGTCCGGGAAAACCTTTCTGGTTCGGTAAAAGAGATCATGTCACGGTCTTTGCTTATCCCGGGAACCCGGTTTCCACCTATGTGAGTTGCACGTATTATTTCATCCCCTGGCTGAGAAAAAGCCTGGGGCTCCCGCCGGCAGAAAAGAAGTTTGCCGTTCTTGACAGTGATTTCGAATTCAAACCTGTGCTGACTTATTTTCTGCAGGTGAAGCTGGTCAACAGAATGGGTTCGGTTTACGCCATACCTGAAGCGGGCAATGGATCCGGGGATTTGGCGAATTTAACGTTGAACGATGCTTTTCTCAAACTCGATGCAGAACGGGATGAATTCAAGAAAGGTGAGATTTTGCCCTATTTTGCATTCAGACAGCTCAAGTAAAACCCATCAAAAAACCAAACAATGAACAAACTCTCACATCTGGATAGCGAAAATCGCCCGAAAATGGTCGATGTAGGTGAAAAGAAGCCCACGAAGCGAGTCGCAAAGGCGCAAGCCGAGATGTACCTCGGAGAGGAAATCATGAAAGAGTTTTCCGGGGGGGAGATCCGAACCAAAAAAGGAGCTGTCTTTCACACGGCGATAATAGCCGGCATACAGGGAGCGAAAAAAACTTCCGACCTGATTCCGCTTTGCCATCCCCTGGCGCTTAACTCGATTGACATAGACATTCGGGAAAAAGATCAGACCAATGTCCTTATAACCTGCACGGTTGAAACGGAAGGAAAAACAGGTGTCGAAATGGAAGCTCTCTCCGGTGCTACCGTGGCGGCCCTGACGATCTACGACATGTGCAAAGCCATTTCACATGGCATGATCATAAAAGAAGTCAAGCTGGTCAAAAAATCAGGGGGTAAAAGTGATTTTGACCAGCTTGCGGGGGAATCTATATGAGGGGAATCTAATTGATGGGAAATCCTTTGATCCGGATTTGCACCATCACGGATTTACTGTGACTTCAGCCTCGAACTCGACCTCGAGGATAAAATCCATATTATCTTGATCGCACAGTGCCATTCCCGAATATCTCACCTGAATCGTTTTTTGTGATTTCAAAGCATTGCCGATTCTGTTGAGTTCGTCCACATCCTGTACCTCATAAATGGTTTGGTTGTCAAAAGCGTTTTTCACCTGGAACTGATTTTGGAACGTTTTACCGTTATCGGCTGAAAACGAACCCTGAACCTCTCCATTGGGATCCCCTTCGAAGGCGAGCACCTTATACCTCAATCTCTTAATCTTGACCTTTTTGATCTTGTCAAGGTATTTTTGAGTGTCATTGTTGACGATGGTGATGTTGGTGGTTTCTGAAAACTCCACCCAATCCCCGTCTGTCTTCTGAACAAAAACAGGTATTTCTTCGGTTTCGCTCACTGCGACGTCAATGTCAGGGAGAACCGAAGCAATGTCATCTTCGTCACATCCGGAGAAGACGAGACCGAAGAACAGTAAACTAAAAGCTATTCTCTTTAGCATGATCCAATATTTTAAGATTAATAGAATTCTACTTTAATGTTTGCTTCACTCATGGAAAATGAGCTGAACCGAAACTACCGAAGTTTGTTGGCCGAAAAGCCGTGAAGCCCGGCCAACCTGGGACAGGACAAAACAAAAGACACGTATGACTCGTATATGGGTTTCATTGAAAAGTAAAGTGAGATGGAGGCTAAGCCTGTATTAAAGTTAATACTATATGTCCATATGCATTGTTATCCTGGTTACATTCCTCTGTGACCCAGGTCACATTTCTAAAAAGGGCGTTCAGACCGTTGACAGCATGTTTCAATATCCTGAATTATGGTTATTTTAGCGTGATGATCCGAAATTGGAATTGTACGGTTCGGATAAAGAAAACAATTATGCAAACACACCGAAAGCATGCCAAGCTAAACAGACGAGAATCCGGGTATTATGCGCCAACTGAAATTGCATTGCTGGGGACGAAATGCTCCGCCATTCAGGAGCTGTCAGAAAATATTGCCGAGAAACTTTCAGGGAAATTCAGGATTGCCTACGCAGATGCCTCTCATAGCAGCACGCTCGAACCCAACGCACTCGACAGCTATACCTTTCATTCCTCCGGGGATCTGCGGATACGTCGGAACTACAAACAAAACCCTTACCAGGACAAGCTGTTCTATTCTTCCTACGACCTGGTGCTGATCAATGGTAATCACTACCCCGGCAAATCACAGGTTTTGTTTCTGGATCCTGAAAAAGAGACTTCAATTCAAAAACGAATGGATCAGATCACCGACGTGAAGCTCGTGATCAGGATGAGCAAAGACATCAGAGTTTTTGACTGCCTGCTTGAGAAATTTCCCGACTTCAACGAGATTCCTCAATTTGATTTCGACCAGGTGGAGCAGATCGCCCTGGAGATCGAAAAATTTGCTGAGCAACATGTTCCAACGGTCAAAGGACTGGTGCTTGCAGGGGGTCAAAGCCTCAGAATGGGAACAGACAAGGGCCTGCTGAATTATTTTGGCAAATCACAACGCTCCTATACAATGGAGCTGTTGCAGAAATGCAATCTGGAGACCCGGTTGTCGGTAAGAAAGGAGCAGGAGGTATCAGAAACTCAAGTGATCGAGGATGTTTTTCTCGGTTTGGGTCCTTTCGGTGCCATATGCTCAGCTTTTCAAAACGATCCGAACGCTGCCTGGCTGGTCCTGGCCACTGACCTCCCTTACGTCGATGAAAGATTGATCCGAAAATTGCTCAGTCACAGAAACCCGAGCAAGATTGCAACCGCTGTGAAAGGAAAAAAGAAGGAGTTCCCCGAGCCTCTGGTCACTATTTGGGAACCCAAGGCGTATCCGATCATGCTCCAATTTCTCGCCCAGGGGATTTCCTGTCCGAGAAAAGTGCTGATCAATTCTGACGTTGAATTGCTCGAAACAGATGACGTCTACATCTACAACGTGAACACTCCGCAAGAATTCGATTCGGTCAAAAGGAAACTGGAACAAGAATAAGAGAGGCATGAAGATCTCCAGAGAAAAGCTTTACGGCCGTCAAACTGTACTTGAGGACTTTGGTCATGAGGGTCAGGAAAAATTGTTGAGATCGAAGGTGGCAGTGATCGGCTGCGGAGGACTCGGGAATTTCGTGGCGGTTCAACTCGCCGCTTCGGGCATTGGTCATCTGCACCTGGTGGATTACGACCGGGTCTCAGAAAGCAATTTGCATCGGCAGGTCTTCTTTCGAACCTCTGATGTGGGTCAGCTGAAAGCTGAGATCCTGGCAAATCATATCAAGCAGATCAGTCCGTTTGTAAAAACCAGCCTGGGTCTGGAGCCCATCACAAAGAAGAATATTTCTGAACAGTTGGCTGATTTCGATCTGATTGTGGATTGTACGGACAGTCTGCCTACCAAGTATCTTTTGAACGATTTCTGTGTTCTTGTGGATAAAACCCTGGTCTATGGGTCGCTCTACAAACACGATGGCTACGTGAGCAGCTTTAATTTGCCCCTTGAACAAGGAAGAAGCGCAAATTTGAGGGATGCATTTGCCCATCCTCCTGAAAACAGCATTCCGAATTGCTCTGAAGTGGGCACGCTCAATCCAATTGTCGGTCTCATTGGATCGCTTCAGTCCAATGAGGTGATCAAGATCCTGACCGGATCCGGAGTGCCGCTGGCCGACAAAATGCTCATCTACAACAGTATGCAAAACAGGCAGTTCTCCATGTCGCTCCCCAAAAAGTTCGACAAATCTGAAATTGAAAGGCTGTATCACTCAGAAACCTATTTCGATGCACGTTGTGCCGAGCAGGATCCCGCATTGTTAATTTCATCCGAAGAACTGAAAAATCAATTGGGTGCTGTTACCATTCTCTCTGTGATTGAAAATGCCGATCTCAGTCTTCCCCTTGAGGTGGACCTCAGAATCCCTTATTCAAAATTTGATGTTGAAGAATTGAGTTTTAATGCAGATCGGGACCTTGTGGTCATCTGCAACAAAGGCATCACGAGCTACGAAATAACGCAACGAATCAAATCTGTGCATCCGGAGTTCAATGTCCTGAGCCTGGACGGTGGCATCGAAAAGTTTTGAACTCACTGAGGCAGATCAGGGGTGAGCGTTGACCCACACTTCTCCATCCCGGAAGTATTCTTTCTTCCAGATCGGAACGGTCTCTTTCAATCGATCAATGGCGTACTGACAAGCCGAGAATGCATCTCCGCGGTGTGAAGCCGATACGGCAATGACAACCGGCACATCACGAATGCCAAGCTCCCCGATTGCGTGATGCATTGAAACTTTGAAAATGTCGAATTTCTCGAGGCATTGCTGGGCGATCTTATGCATTTCCTTGATGGCCATAGGGGTATATGCCGAAAAATCAAGTCTCAGCACATCCTTGTTCTTCGTGTGATTGCGAACGGTCCCGATAAAAACACAAATCCCGCCAACGGAATCATCAGAAACAAAGTCAAAACAATCCTTCTGTTCCAGGGGCCGTTCACTTATTTGAATGTCGATCCTGTCCTTCATGTGCATTTTTGAATCGGAACCCTTGATTTTCAACCTCCGCTCACAGGTGGGATAATGGCTATCGTGTCTCCTTCTTTGAGCATCAAACTGTCATCTGCATATGTCTCGTTCACGGCCAGTGCAAAACTCTGAATGTCCTCCAGTTTCGGATACATGTCCATCAATTTCTTTTTGAACTCTCCGGCAGTCAGATTTTCCCTGACGTCCAAATCCTCCTCGTCTTTGTTTGTCTGATCCCGGGAAACACCGAAATACAATACTTTAAGCTCCACTTTTTTTATGCAAATGTAAACATTAAGTGCCAAATTATCCCGGAACAACGGCCTCTTCGGTGACCTGTGTTCATGAATTTCAACTGTTATTCTGATTGTAACATAAGTTACATGGCAGAAATGGCAATTGACTAACTTTGATAGGACGTGGACAATCGCGGTTTTTTTTTGCCCGATTGTCAAGGATCACATTTTTCTTCCTTGAGGAAATCAACAAATCAAAAAGAAGCTTCTTTCCCATGAGATACGGATTTATTATTGACAACAGAAAATGCATCGGTTGTCACGCATGCACCACCGCCTGTAAAAGTGAGCACGATGTGCCTGTTGGTGTCAACAGAACCTACGTAAAACAAGTTGAAAAGGGAGAATTTCCGAATACAAGGAGGATATTCTCTGTCATGCGCTGCAATCATTGCTCCGACGCTCCTTGTGTAGAGATTTGCCCAGTAGAGGCACTTTATACCCGGGATGACGGAATCGTCGATTTTGACAACAACAGATGCATCGGTTGCAAGTCCTGTATGCAGGCCTGCCCCTATGACGCGCTCTACATCGATCCCGATAACAACACGGCAGCCAAGTGCAACTATTGCGCCCATCGCGTCGAAGTAGGAAGGGCACCCGCCTGTGTGGATGTCTGCCCGGAGCACGCAATTATCGCGGGAGACATGGAAAATCCGAATACGGAAATTTCAACCTTGCTGGCCCGGGAGCAGGTTATCGTGAGAAAGCCTGAAAAAGGGACCGTTCCCAATCTGTTTTATATAGATGGAGATTATCAATCGCTTGATCCCGACGCCACCGACAGATCAGGACCGGGACTCTGGAATTCACAAGCCAGGGGTGTAGGGCATTATGCCAAAGCAGCTGAAAAAATGGTAAATACCAACGATGATGTGAACCTCTTGCAAATGAGTATCGACAATGAGCTTCAGGCGGCCTACCAGAAGAAAGATTCGGAAAATCCAAACTATATTGATGTTCTCAACGGAAAAGCCAGACGCGTTTACGACACCCCGGACAAAGGAATACTCTGGGGATGGGAAGTGTCAGCGTACGTTGTGACAAAGGCCATTGCGGCCGGGGCATTTATGGTTCCGTTTATCGCCATGCTCCTTGGATATCAGCTCGATGATTCCATCCGCCTTTTCTCAGTGGCCACCTCGCTTATATTTTTGGGTCTCACCGGATTGTTCCTCGTCATGGACTTGGACAGGCCCGACCGTTTCCTCAATGTACTTTTGAGACCTCAGTGGAATTCCTGGTTGGTCAAAGGGGGCTATACAATATCCATCTTTGGACTCCTCATGACGATCTGGGGCGCTTCAACTCTTTTGGGCTGGAGTCTTCCTGAAACAGGCTTTTTATGGGTAACCGCAGTATTTGCGGTCATTCTCGCCATTTACACCGCTTTCCTTTTTGCCCAGGCCAAAGGAAGAGATTTCTGGCAGAGCCCTACCTTGCCTCTGCATATGCTGGTTCACAGTCTTCTTGCAGGTGGAGCGGTATTTGCGATCATGTCGCTGGTCTTTGATTTTTCATCGTGGAACAGCCTCGTTCGTCACATCCTCCTGGCAGGAATTGTTGTGAATCTCATGACACTGATCTCGGAGCTCACAATTACGCATCCCACCAAGGCGGCTAAAAAGGTGGTCCACATGATCCTCAAGGCGGAATACAAAAACATGTTCTGGATCGGCACGGTTCTGCTGGGCAACTTGATTCCACTCATTCTTTTACTGACAACAGGAAACATGATCCTTTTGGGTGTTTCAGGAGTCCTTGTGCTGATTGGAATGTACATCACCGAGAAAATCTGGATCGAAGGACCGCAGCGAATTCCGCTGGCATAGATCAACAGAACGTAAAAAGTCAAACAACGATAAACTACAAAACATGGGCTATAAAAAACCATCCTTCATAGAGAACCTGGCAGAGAAAATCGGTATCATACCGGATCTCCACAAAGAAAATTACCAGGAATTCGACCAGGACATGAGGCAGTTCACCGACGAAGAAGTGGCTCAGATGTATGAGAACTTTCCTCCACCGGAAGAATGGGACAATTGGGTCGAATACGACCCAAAGAGCTGGCCGAAAAAGAAAAAAACAAATTACCAAATTGTTCCGACTACCTGCTTTAATTGCGAGAGTGCCTGTGGTCTGACGGCCTTCATAGACAAGGAGACCAATGAGATCAAAAAACTGGAAGGCAATCCGCACCACCCGGGGAGTCGCGGTAGAAACTGCGCCAAAGGACCGGCTACCATAAACCAGGTGACCGACCCGGACCGCATCCTTTTCCCTCTGAAGCGCAAAGGCAAAAGAGGAAGCGGGGAATGGGAGCGAATCAGCTGGGATGAGGCACTGGACACCATTGCCGCACGAATTCGCAAAGCGATCAAGGAAGATCGTCACAATGAGATCGCCTATCACGTAGGGCGCCCCGGTCATGAAGGCTTTATGAACTGGGTGCTTCCCTCATGGGGCATCGACGGACACAATTCCCATACCAATATTTGCTCTTCAGGAGCCCGGTTCGGTTATAACATATGGTACGGCTATGACCGGCCCTCGCCGGATCATACCAATGCCAAATTCATCCTTCTGATTTCGGCCCACCTGGAGTCCGGGCATTATTTCAATCCGCATGCCCAGCGCATCATCGAAGGCAAAATGAAAGGAGCAAAATTGGCAACCATGGATCCGAGGCTTTCCAACACGGCTTCCATGAGTGACTATTGGATGCCCTCCTATCCTGGAACCGAAGCGGCGGTGTTGTTGGCCATGGCCCTGATCATCCTTCAAGAGGGACTCTACAACAGGGAATATTTGGAGAACTGGACCAATTGGGAGGAATACTTGACTGCCTGTCACCCTGACAAAGAGGTCAAGTTCGAGAATTTCATCGCGGCCATGATCGAAGAGTACAAAGAATTTACGCCTGAATTCGCGGAAGAGGAGTCAGGTGTGAAGGCCGATATGATCCGGGAGATTGCCGTTAAGATTGGTGAGGCGGGAGAACGATTTGCTTCTCACAATTGGAGGAGCGCCGGAGCATCCAACCTGGGTGGTTGGGCCGTAGCCCGATCCCTGCATTTTCTTACCGTTCTGACGGGGGCTGTGGGAGCCAAAGGAGGAACCTCTCCAAACTCCTGGAACAAGTTCAAACCAGAGGTCCCGAATGCGCCAAAACCTCAGAAAAAATGGAACGAGCTTCATTTTCCGAAAGAATACCCTCTTGCATTTTTTGAATTGAGTCAGCTTTTGCCTCATTTCCTAAAAGAGGGGAGGGGCAAAATGGACGTTTACTTCTCAAGGGTGTTCAACCCGGTCTGGACCTATCCCGACGGCTTTACCTGGATGGAGATGTTCATGGACGAGTCCAAATTTGGTTTGCATACCGCCCTGACGCCGACCTGGAATGAAACCGCGTTCTTCGCTGACTTTGTGCTGCCCATGGGCTTGGCACCCGAACGCCACGACATCAATTCCTATGCTACGCACGGTGGAACCTGGGTGGCTTTCAGGCAACCCGTTTTACGCGAGGCCGCCAGGAGAAATGGAAAACCTGTGACCTTCACCTATGAGGCTAACCCGGGAGAGGTCTGGGAGGAAGACGAATTCTGGATCGAATTGAGCTGGAGAATTGACCCTGACGGCAGCATGGGAATCCGAAAGCACTTTGAATCACCCTATCGCAAAGGAGAGAAGATCACGATTGAAGAATACTATCAATACATCTTCGAAAGAGTGAAAGGTCTTCCCGAAGCGGCCAAGAAAGAAGGGCTCACGGAGTTTGAATACATGGCTCGTTACGGCGCTTTTGAAATTGAAAAGGGTGAGTCCTACAAGAAAAATGAAACCTTGCTGACGGATGAGCAGTTGAAAGGGTCGGAAGTTGACAAGAACTCCGGGGTCATCCGCAAAAACGGAAAGGACATTGGCGTTATGATCAATGGAAAAGCCATGGTGGGCTTCCCTACTCCATCGAGAAAGAATGAGTTCTATTCTCAAACCATGGTGGATTGGAAATGGCCCGAATACGCTATTCCAAAATACATTAAGAGTCATGTTCACAATGAGGTCCTCGACAAGTCCAAGGGCGAATACGTCCTTGTGCCAACCTTCAGGCTTCCAACTTTGATCCACAGCCGATCCGGAAATGCAAAATGGCTGGTGGAGATCTCGAACAGAAATCCGATCTGGATGCACCCGGAAGACGCGGCCAAATGGGGTTTCCAAACCGGGGACCTGGTTAAAATGAACACCGATATCGGCTATTTCATCGATAAAGTCTGGGTGACCCAGTCGATGAAACCCGGCGTTGTAGCCTGTTCACATCACATCGGTCGATGGAGACGGGAACAAGACAAGATCGGCAACCGTTGGGCTACCAATACGGTAGACATACTCAATCCAGGCAAAGGTCAGTGGAAAATGACCACAAAAAGGGGTATCAAACCCTTTGAGTCGGACGATAAAGATTCGAAAAGGATTTTCTGGAAAGACGGGGGAGTGCATCAGAACATCACACATGCAGTGCATCCGGACCCGATAAGCGGAATGCATACCTGGCACCAGAGAGTACGCATTGAAAAGCCCGGTCCTGATGAGAAATACGGAGACATTTTCGTCGACACCAACAAATCACACGAAGTCTACAAAGAATGGCTGGCTATGACACGCCCTGCTCCGGGGCCCGACGGACTCAGAAGGCCGCTGTGGTTCAAAAGGGCTTTCAGACCCGACGACTCGACCTACTACATCGATGATGATGAATAACATTAGGAAATACCTCTTTCAATCAGAAGAGGTATTTTTGTTAAGAAATAGACCCGGAAGACCAAATGCTGAGACGAAATTTACCCTTTTTAAACTGGATCCCACTTGCTAAAAAATCCTGGAAAGATGACTTGATTGCAGGCCTGACAGGGACGATCATCGTGATTCCCCAGGCCGTTGCTTTTGCTATAATCGCCGGGCTTCCTCCGGTGTACGGTTTTTACACGGCCATGGTCACTCCGATTATTGCCGCCCTTTTCGGGTCTTCATATCACCTGATCTCCGGGCCCACCACGGCTATTTCAATCGTTGTTTTTGCCACTGTCAGCAAATTTGCCGACCCTGCAACAGAACTTGAGAGCTACATTGCCCTGACGCTGACCTTAACCTTTATGGCCGGGGTGATTCAACTCGCTATGGGCATGGCCCGTATGGGAAAACTCGTCAATTTCGTCTCCCATTCGGTCGTTATTGGTTTTACGGCAGGAGCGGGGGTTTTGATTGCATTCAAACAGCTAAAGCATGTGTTTGGCCTGGAAGTTCCGCAGGGAAGCTCATTCTACGAGATCGTGAGAACCATCGTGCTGAACATCGAGAATACGAACTGGTACGTGTTCACCGTTGCCATGGGAACTTTGATATTAGCCATCCTCATCAAGCGTTTCGCGAAACCGGTCTCGCGCTTTTATATGCTGATCGCGATGGTTTTGGGAAGCCTCATCGCCTATTTCCTAGGAGGAGAATCGGTAGGCATTGAAAATGTTGGTGACATTCCTTCGAACCTGCCTCCGTTCAACATGCCCGCCCTTAGTTTGCCGAGCATACGAAATCTGAGCTCAGGGGCCGTTACACTGGCTCTGCTCGGTCTCATTGAGGCGGTGGCCATCGCCCGGTCCATTTCCCTGTCGTCACATCAGCGGATCGATGGCAACCAGGAATTCAAGGGTCAGGGACTTTCAAACATCATCGCCAGCTTTTTCTCGGCGTACATGGGCTCCGGCTCTTTCACACGCAGTGGGGTAAATTACCAGGCCGGGGCAAAAACACCCATGTCGGCCATTTATGCAGCGCTCTTCCTGATGATCGTATTACTCACACTGTCCTCGTACGCATCTTATCTGCCCAAACCTGCCATGGGAGGCATCATTCTGCTGGTGGGCTACAATCTGATCGATTTTCACCACATCAAACAGGTTTTCGACAGCAGCGGCCGGGAACTTATCGTCCTTGGAACCACCTTGTTCGGGGCGCTTTTCTTTGAACTGGAAACCGCGCTTTTCTCAGGTATAGGGCTTTCTCTTTTCTTCTATCTTGAGAAAACCGCCAAGCCGAACATCGCCATACTCGGAACAACAAAAACGCATCGATTCATCAATATCATTCGCAATAAGGAGGTGGAGGAATGTCCACAACTCAAAATCGTGCGAATTGACGGATCCATTTATTTTGGAGCGCTCGAAGTAGTCTCGGATTTCTTCAACTCAATTTATGAAAAGGGTGAAGTCAAAAATGTTTTGATTGTCGCCAAGGGAATCAATTTTATTGACCTGGCCGGGGCTACCTGGCTGGAATATGAGGCAAAACGATGGAAGGATCGCGGAGGAGGCATCTACTTCAGCGGACTCAAGATCGTGAGCCAGCAAATTCTCAGAAAAGGCGGATTCCGGGAGTCGATCGGAGAAGAGTATTTCTTTGTCGACAAAAGGGATGCCATCCGAACCATCTACGACAAACTTGACAAGGATATCTGCGCCACCTGCAAAGTTCGTATCTTTCACGAATGTTAAAGCAGCATGAGTAACATCAAGGAGAAGATCCCAATATTGCAATGGCTTCCCGGCTATCAGCGATCCTGGTTCAAACACGATCTTTTTGCCGGACTCACCGTGGGAATCATCCTGATTCCACAGGGAATCGCTTATGCTACAATCGCAGGACTGCCCCCTATTTACGGGCTATACACCGCCCTTGTGCCTCAGATCGTCTATGCGATCATGGGAACCTCCCGCCAGCTCTCTGTCGGACCTGCGGCCATGGATTCCCTGATTGTCGCTTCAGGGGTGGGAGCCCTGGCTACACTGGGAACCGAGAATTTTATCGCGATTTCGATCCTTTTGGCCTTCCTGGTCGGCTTGTTCCAGTTCTTGTTCGGCCTTTTTCGTCTGGGTTTCCTGGTCAACTTTTTATCTCGTCCCGTCATCAGTGGTTTCACATCCGGCTCAGCCATCATCATCGGTTTGAATCAAATCGGCAACCTCACGGGTATGAACCTGGAACGCAGCAACCACATCCAATTCCTGTTTCAAAACTTGTTTCAAACTGACAACGCAGTTCACTGGCCCTCCCTTACACTCGGAGTATTGACTGTTGTGTTTCTCCTCCTTATGAAGCGGTTTTTCAAAAAAATCCCGGCCTCACTGATCGTTGTCATCCTCGGGATTGCAATCGTCTATTTTCTGGGGCTGAACGATCGCGGAATCGATATTTTGGGTGCTATCCCGTCTGGTTTGCCCCCATTTCGAATTCCGGATTTCACAGAAGGCATGATACGGGAAGTTGGAGGTCTCGCCCTGACTCTCGCCCTTATTGGCTTTCTGGAGGCTATCTCTATTGCCAAATCCATGGAATCCAAACACAACAGCTATCAAGTTCACCCCAATAGGGAACTAATCGCGATCGGGCTTGGAAACATGGCCGGATCCTTCTTTCAAACCTACCCGGCCACCGGAGGGTTTTCGAGAACGGCCGTCAACGACGAGTCTGGCGCCAAAACCCCAATGTCGTCCCTTGTCGCTGCACTGGTGATCGCTCTTACGTTGCTCTTTCTGACCCCTCTTTTTTATTATTTGCCCACACCGATACTCGCGGCTATCATCGTTGTTTCGGCCTACGGGCTCCTCGATTTTTCAATGCCCAAGAATTTACTGACCTTTAATCGCAGGGACCTGATCATTCTCAACAGCACCCTCCTGTTTACCCTTTTTGTAGGTATCAAGGAGGGGATTCTGTTCGGTATCATATTGTCCCTGGCTATGTTGATCTATAAATCAACCAAACCCCATATGGCCGTATTGGGACAGGTTCCGGGAACGCATTTCTACAGGAATGTGAGGCGGTTCCAAAATGTGATCACAGACCCGGAAATTCTCATTGTGCGATTCGATGCCCAGCTCTATTTTGCGAACACCAATTACTTTAAAGACAAGCTCAAGCAGTTTGTGCGCAAAAAAGGACCTGAACTGCGACTGCTCATTATTGATGGTGAAAGTCTCAATGCCTTGGACAGCAGCGCCATCTATGCGCTTGAGGAAATCCTGGATTTTTTCGCGAACAAGGGAATCGCGATTGCCTTTTCCGGTCTCAAAGGGCCTGTTCGCGATGCCCTGGTCAAATCACAGCTCATGAAGAAAATACGCTACGACCGTTGTTTCATGAGCATCCAGGAAGCCGTTGATTCATACCGTAGCAATGGATTTGAATCACCTGAAGGATATTCCTACCAGGAGTACACAAAACAGGCAAATCGCTAGCGACTGAATCCGATCGGTTTGCTTTGATCAAATTCAAATTTTTCGTATCTTACTTCTCTCTACTGATTCGAAGCAAAAGTGCTTGTAACAGAAGTTACATTGCTTAAGGCCTCTTTTGCTAACTTTGAATGATTCTAAACAATAAAGCATTGATAATATGAAAGTTGAACAGTTATTTACAGGATGCCTTGCCGAGATGGCTTACTACATTGAGTCGGATGGTGAAGCGGCAATCATCGACCCCTTGAGGGAAACAGAGCCATATGTTCGCATGGCGGAAGCAGACAACGCGAAAATCAAGTATATTTTTCTAACGCATTTCCATGCGGATTTTGTGTCCGGTCAGTATGACCTTGCCCAGAAGACAGGGGCCAAAATCATTTTTGGACCCAATGCAACGGCAGAGTATGAGATCTACAACGGAAAAGATGGAGAAGAGTTCCCGCTTGGAAAAGGAAAGATCACTCTTTTGCACACTCCGGGTCACACCATGGAGTCTTCGTCCTACCTGATCACAGATGAAAATGGAAATACGCCCTACGTATGTACGGGAGATTGCTTGTTTATCGGTGACGTAGGTCGCCCCGATCTGGCGGTCAAATCAGACATGACCCAGGCAGATCTCGCCGGTCATCTTTTCGACTCTTTGAGAAATAAGATCATGACACTTCCTGATGACATCATCGTCTACCCGAATCACGGTGCAGGATCCGCTTGCGGAAAGAACATGAGTTCCGAAACCTTCGACACCCTGGGCAATCAAAAGAAAACAAATTACGCGCTCAGAGCCGACATGACCAAAGAGGAATTCATCAAAGAGGTGACTACAGGATTGAAGCCACCACCACAGTACTTCCCGAACAATGTCAGAATGAACAAATCGATCAATAAGAATATCGACGAGGTCATTCACAAGGGCACTACTCCACTCGATGCTGAGACCTTCCACGAAATGAGCCTCCAAAAGGACATACTCGTGGTTGATACCCGATCTAAAGAAACCTACACGGAAGAAGGAACCGTGCCAGGTGCCTGGTATATCGGTCTCGATGGAACTTTCGCCCCATGGGTGGGAGCATTGATTAGAGACATCAATCAAAAAATTATCTTCATTGCGGAAGATGAAACACGCGTCAATGAGATCGCTACACGATTCTCAAGAGTTGGTTACGACAATACCCTCGGGTATCTCTTTGGAGGAATCAAGAACTGGATCGATCACGGTTACGAAGTGGACAAAATCGGTTCCATCTCCGGACATGAATTTGCCCAGAAATTGGCAGAAGGATCGCTGGTGAATCCATTGGACGTGCGAAAAGAGTCTGAGTATTTGTCTGAGCATGTAGTCGGTGTGGAGAATTTCCCACTTGACTTTGTCCATGACAACTTTGCAGAGATTGATCCGAACAAGGAATATACCCTGCATTGTGCCAGCGGATACCGTTCACTTGTCGCAGCTTCAATCTTTCAAGCAAATGGTGTCAAGAACGTGACAGATGTGCGCGGAGGTTTTGCTGACATCAAGGCTGCTGAAGCTCCACTTACAGATTATGTTTGTCCGACAACCTTGTTGTAGTTTAAATTTAAATAGTGTTAATTGGGGAGCCCTGTGCTCCCTTTTTTTGTATTATTGAACAAAGATTATAACTTGAATTCTATGAAACGTACCGTTCAAACCCTAATGCTGGTTTTTTTCATTACCACGCTCTCAGTTTCGTGTGGAAAAGGGTCCGGGGAGGATTCTTCTCTGGTGACGCCCGAGGAACTTTCACTCAAACAAGAAGAGATCATCCTGATCGATGTGAGAACCCCGCAGGAGTTCGAGCAGGGACACCTCGAGAATTCGGTAAATATCAACATTGCCGACAGATCCTTTAAAGAAGAGGTCGGAAAACTGGACAGGAGCGAACCGGTCTATGTTTACTGCAAGGTGGGCGGAAGAAGTGCCAAAGCCGCAAGCATCCTGAGGGAGATGGGTTTCGAAGAGGTATATGACCTTGAAGGAGGCATACGGAATTGGGAAAAAAGCGGAATGAAAGTTGTAAAATGAAGATTCTAAAATAGTTTTTGGTTTTGAAATCCTTATTTGGCTTTACTATTTTACTTCTAGGGCTGAGCGCATGCGAGCCCTCTCTATCGGAAAAAGAGATCAGACATTACAGGGAGCAGGGCGATGAAATTGTCAAATCTGCATCTGAGAAACTTTCTGGCACCCTGATGTCAAAGATGAAAGAGGGCGGGGCTACAGAGGCAATAGGATTCTGCCATCAATCAGCCCTTCCCATCACAAAAAAGATGGGCGCCTATCACGATGTTGAAATCAAAAGGACTTCACTCAAAATCAGAAATCCTGAGAATCTTCCCAGTGAAGAAGAATTGAAGGTCCTTCTTTATTACGAAGACAAACTGGTCGAAGGGAAAGAGTTGAACCCACTTGTCAGTCTTGATCCTTCGGGAAGACCCAGTTATTACGCACCCATTCGTGTCCAGAAAAAATGCCTCATGTGCCACGGCACTCCGAAACAGGAGGTTTCGTCAGCCATTGATTCCATTCTCAAGGTCAAATACCCTGAAGACCTGGCAATCGGATACAACGAAGGGGACTTGCGCGGTATTTGGAGCATTTCCTTCCCAGAGATTGAGAAGTAAATTCGGGAATAATTTCCCGAATTTTGCTAACTTACTCGGCATTAAGCAAAATTCTTTCCAATCCAATGAAATCGAACTATCAAATCCTGATTGTGGGTGGTGGTACAGCGGGTATTATGGTCGCCGCCCAACTGAAAAATGAAAGTCCAAAACTTGACATCGCACTAATCGATCCGGCCGACATGCATTACTACCAACCGGCATGGACCCTTGTGGGAGCCAATACCTACGATTTTGACAAGACGGCTCGAAAAATGTCGACCCTTATCCCGAAAGGGGTAACCTGGATACAAGAATCCGTTACGGAATTCAACCCGGACAAGAACAACCTTAAAACGGACAAAGACCAGACTTTAACCTATGAATACCTGGTTGTGTGCCCGGGTCTTCGAATGGCACCTGAGCTTGTAGAGGGTCTGCAGGAAGCCATGGACAAAGGTGTGGTCTGCAGTAATTATACGGACCCGAATCACACCTGGGAGACCATTAAAGGCTTTCGAGGAGGTACAGCCTTGTTTGCTATGCCTACGACACCTATAAAATGCGGAGGAGCGCCTCAGAAGATCATGTACCTGGCAGACGATCATTTCCGCAGGAACGGCATTCGAAAGAATACTGAGGTCATTTTTGCCATTCCCGGGGGTGTTATCTTTGCTGTCAAGAGGATCGCTGACACCCTGATGACGGTTGTCGACCGAAAAGACATCAACGTTCGGTTTTTCCACAAGCTGGTGAAAGTCGATGCCGAAGAAAAAATCGCCTGGTTCGAGATCGACAAGGATCTCAGTGCCGGAGGCTGCGTCGTGATGTCTGAAGATGACGATAAAACAATCGACAAGGAAATACAGTACAATTACAAAGATGTAAAGGTCTCTCAGGAAGACGGTCGCTACGGCATTCACTTTGACATGATGCACCTGGCGCCTCCCCAGGCGGCACCGCATTTTATAGCGAACTCTGTGCTATCGACCGCCGATGGTTGGCTCGAGGTAGATGAGAAGACCCTGCAGCACAAGAAATTCAAGAATATCTTTGGCCTTGGAGATGTGGCCCAGCTTCCAACAGCCAAAACGGGGGCAGCTATCCGCAAGCAGGCTCCTGTGGTGGTAGACAATCTCCTAAGGATGATCAGCTCCGGCAAGTTGACCGATGAGGCTTACAACGGGTATTCATCCTGTCCGTTGGTCACGGGTTACGGCAAAATGGTGCTGGCCGAGTTCGACTACAGCAAGGAATTCAAACCCGATCCCAAGCTCAAGGGCTTCCCATTCATGCTGAAGGACTCATCGAAGGAGCACTGGAGACTCTGGATCCTGAAGAAATATCTTTTGCCCTACCTGTACTGGAACAAAATGATGAAGGGGATCCGGGTCTAAAAACTCAGACTCGCTTCAGAAAGTCAGGCTCACCCCCAGCAAGAAATTGATTTCGGCCTGGGGGTAATAACCGGCACCCGTTATGGTCTGTACCTCACCTGGAATTGACCAGGTGTCGTCATAGGTAAAGAAATACCCGTTCGAGACGTATTTGGCATTGAGAAAATTATTCACCATTCCGTTGAAAACAACGGATTCAAGCAACTTCCCGGGTCGAATTTCGTAGCTTACCTGCAAATCATTGACAAAATAGGCGTCCAACCTCGAATCAGGGTGCTCAATGTTGCTCATATACTGCTCTCCGACATATTTTGCCAGCCAGCTGATTCTAAAGTCGTCAAGAGGCTCATAGACCAGGTTGCTCGCTGCAATAAAACCGGGGGAGTAAGCCAGATCGGTGTTTCCGAAATCCGTTAGAATCCCGTCGAACTCAAAAAGCTTGTCGATGTTCTTGTTCATGCTGACTGCAAAATTGGGCTGCCAGAGGAGATTTTTTGTAAACCGGATGGCCGCATCAACTTCGAGGCCCAGTCGATAGCTCTCCCCTACGTTATCCGCAATCGGGTTGCCGACGTCGTCAAGCTCACCTGTCAAAACGAGTTGATCCCTATAGTACATGTAATAGAGATTGGTTCGTAAAATGAAGTTCTCAATGAGGTACTTCCATCCCAGCTCGAAATCGTCCAGGGTTTCAGGACGCACCTCGGGATTTGCCAGATAGTCGGCTCGTTTCGGCTCTTTATTGCCGCGAGCGTAAGAGAAGTAAAACTGGCTGTTATCCTGGAAATAACTCACCCCGAACTTCGGGTTGAAAAAGTTGTTGAGGTCCTCCAAATCGACTGGAATGGGTCCTTCGTCAATCCCCTCCACTTCATAGTCAACTCTTCTGTATTGTAGATCTCCGAAGACGCTCCAGTTGTCGTTTATGGTGTAATTTGCTTTGACAAATAGGTTGAAATCCGTTTTCAGGCCCGTATTCTCATAGAACCTCTGATCGGGCGTCTCGCTTGCAAAACGCGCCCATTTGACCTCCCCAAAATGATCCCCGTCGTATTTGTTGAGTGCTCCTCCAATGATCAGGTTCAGGTTGTCAAAATCCTTGAGCAGAGAGAAGGTCGTGCCGTAAAAATCATTGTCGAGCCATTTTCTGCGAACCAGATCCGTAGAACTGACTTCTTCTCCATCAATTTCAGTCGGGTCGAATCCGTAGGTCGCAAAATCCCCATCGTTGATATACTCCTCGTAAAAGCCTCGTCCATAAGTATAGTGAAAGGCAAGGTTCCCGGTCCATTCATTGCCAAAGTCATGGTTGATATGCAGCTGGTAGTGGTCCTGCTTGTAATCGTCCACCTGGTTGTCGTAGTAACCGACTAACGATCCCTGGTCATCGTAGATTTCCCCGGCTGGGTTATATCGCCTGTCCGTCTTGAGAGTTTCCGCATCGATGCCGTACCAAGCCTGGTAAGTCACCTCGTGGCCCCCAAAGGCAAGGGCTTTGAACATGGTTCTGTCGCTGAAGATCGTGGCAGAGAGGAAGAGTGATTTGAGATCAGAGGAGGCGCGGTCAATGTAACCATCGGATTGAATCGTCGAAACACGACCAGAGAACTCCGCCTTATACTTTGCGTCACGATCGATTACTCCCGTTCCAAAAATAGTGTTGGCTTTGATGGTGTTGTAGGAACCCCCTGAGAAATTGACCTGGGCAAAGGCATCATCCCGAACGCCATCCGTTGACAAACTCAGACTGGCACCGAAAGCTCCGGCCCCATTCGTTGAAGATCCGACTCCGCGCTGCAATTGTACGCTTTGGGTCGAACTCGCAAAGTCAGGAAGATTGACCCAAAAGGTCCCATGAGACTCACTGTCGTTGAGTGGAATTCCGTTAATGGTCACGTTAACACGCGTCGCGTCGCTACCTCGCACCCGAATCCCGGTGTATCCGACCCCGTTACCGGCGTCTGAGGTCGTAACCACGTTGGGCAAAAAGTTCAGTAAAATTGGCAGGTCCTGGCCCAAGTTTCGGGCTTCAATCTCCTCCTTGGTCACATAGCTTTGGGTAAAAGGCGCATCTTCCTCCACACGCGTTGCTTTGACCAGGACCTCATCCAGTTCGATGGTGTCCTTGAGAATGCTCGCATCCTGAGCAAAGATCATTGAGCTGAAAAGAATCAACAGCGTACAAATTCGTAATTTCATAATTCTCCCGATTAGGAATTCAATTAATCTGACGAATCAAAGGAGTGAATATTCGCGTTTGCACTGTTGCGCCATTCGAATTTTGGCGCTTTCCCTAAACAGCATTACCTGTTCCAGGTTCAATGGGTTTAATCTCAGCCTTGGCAGGCACCCCTTTCAAGATCGATGCAAAGATAGTCAACAATGCAGAACTGAAAAAACAAATTCAGTCAATATTAGGCTTTCGCCTCAGGGCCTTCTTTTTAGAATGCTGTTTTTTGCTCTCGGCCCTTTTGATCTTGATTCCTTTGGAGACTTTGGTCGGAATTCGTCTACGCGGTTTCTTCAGGGCACCCTTGAGCAGGGTCACCATCCTTTCAGCTACCATCGCTTTGTTCCGGTGCTGGCTTCTGCTTGCATCGCAGGACAGGATCAGTTCCCCGTTTGCCGTCAAACGATGCTCGAGACGGTCCCGGATGCGTAATTTTTCGAAATCCGAAAGGGCCTGGGACCCTGAAATATCGAGGCTTCCGACAACCTTCGAAGAGACCTTGTTCGCGTGCTGCCCCCCTGGACCACCCGATCTGACGGCCTTGTATTTGATCTCACTGACAACGAGCTTCTCATTCATGGGATCTGTTTTTCAACAATCGGTCAATATGATCAATTGCTGTTTCCATGCGCTGATCCTGGCTCCCGCTCAAACGAATGTACTCCCGATCGAAATCGATCAAAGCCTGCTCAAAGGCCCGGAACATCTCTTCCCTCTGATGGGGCCTGTCCCTGAGATCATCGGGTTCCCAGGGAACGTCAATGTCGGTAAGCAGGTACAGGTCATAGGTGTTCAATTTGGCATATTTTCGCAAAAGCGGATCCACCCGGCCCTCGTAGTAATGCCCGGAATACACCAGGGTTTCAAGAAGATCCGTATCGCAAATCAAGACCCGGTTGGCCTCCATTGCGAGCTCATTCTCGAGACGCATCTGTCCTTTTGCGATCGGGAGCAGGTCGGAATATTCGCAGATGATTTGAGTGCGATTAAATTTTTCCTGGAGATAGTCCCTTGCAAACTCGGGGACCCAAACGGTTTCATAATGCTCGGCAAGCAATCTGGCCAGGGTCGTCTTGCCTGTAGATTCAGGGCCAAACAACACGACTTTGACCAGGTTTATTGTTCGCTGCTTAAGATCTTCTTCCATGACAAATAGCCATAAATGGCAATAATGGTGAACACAAGATACTGGAGGCTTGTAAAGGCCAATCCCTTGTAAAGATACAAAGGCACCGAGATTATGTCTCCAATGATCCAATAGATCCAGTTTTCGATCTTTCTTTTGGCCATCAGCCACATCCCAACAAAAAACACGCCCGTGGTAAGGGTGTCCACATAGGCCGTCCAGCCGGTCCATTTGCCCTGTTGATAATAGACCAGGAACACAAATAGAAGGGTTCCCAGGAAAATCAGCACAGATCGAAGCTTTTCTTTGTCATCGGTTCTGCTGATAGGCGTATAATGCGTAGGATCCACCTTCCGTGTCCAAATGAACCACCCGTATACGCTCATGACAAAATAGTAAGCGTTGATCATCATATCCCCGAGAAGGCCCCATTTGAGAAGGAGGTAGACAAAGATAGCCGTGCTGATCATACCCGTGGGAAAGACCCAAATCTTGTTCTCTTTGGAAAACCAGACCGAAAGGAAACCAAAGATGACGGCTATGATTTCCAGTACGATATCAATTGTGTCGTAAGTACTGTACTGATCAAAGATGGATTCAATAAGTGGGCTCATGTCCAAGGTGGTCTCCATTGACTATTTTCAGGACGAAGACGCAATTTTTCTCATCCAGCAAGGCCTCGTGCATGTTGTCTTTCAAGAAATCCATGACTTCGAAATACGGTCCGTGAATCTGCGTGCTCAAACCGTTCTCCTCCATTTTGAAGGGGGAGTTTCTCAGTTGTTTTATGAATTCAATAATGATGCTCTCAAAACTCTCTCGAAGAGGATACATGCTAATGTCAATGGATATGTTCATCGTTCAAAATCTGTCTTAAAATAGTCGGGTTCTGTTCAAATGCGGTGCCAATAACCACCATGTCCGCCCCGTTTTCGAAGGCTTCAGCCATCTGCCTGTGACTTCGGATTCCTCCTCCTGCCACAATGGGAATATCTATCCGGGATCTCAATTCTGCAATCAGGGAACCCGGTATCGGGGTTTTGGCACCACTGCCAGCCTCGAGATACACCAGTTTGTTTCCCATGTAGGCACCTGCCAGGGCCGTTTCCAAAATTGTCTTTTCGTCCTTTGGGGAAATCGGCTCCGTCTTGCTGACCTTGGCAACCGAGGTTTCCACCCCGCCATCGACGAGAATGTAGGCGGTGGGTATGACTTCCAGGTTCGTCTCCTCCAGAAGGGGAACTGCCTTTACCTGTTGATTAATCAGGTATTCCGAGTTCCGGCCGCTTATCAGGTTGAGAAAAAGCACGGCATCGGCCTGCCCTGTTATCTGACTGAAATCCCCCGGGAACAGCACAACGGGAAGCGATGAAAGCTCCTTTATCCTGCCTACCAGGGCCTGGGTATCACCATTTTCAACGGTGCTTCCTCCCACCAGAAGCAGATCCACTTCCTGAGAATCAATCGCATGCAGGCAGTCTGCAACTTTTTCAAGGCGCAGCTTGTCGGGATCCAGCAAAATGCCGATCAGCTTCCTGTTCTCACTGCGAGCATTTGCGATCTGTTGATAAATTGAGGTTTGTAACATAGGTATGAGTTAGTTCAGTTGTAAGCTTCCCCGTTCGGGATGCATAAGTGCGTAAACCAGTGTGAAACCTTCCTTTAGAAATTCGAAATGAATGTCGTATCGGCGCTTCCATTCCCCGAAAATTATCCTTCCGGCAGATTGTTGATCTTTGAAGAGAAACGGGTCAATCGCAATGTGATCGTGAAAACTCAGGCCTCCAAAGGGATAGGTCTTGTACATCGCCTCTTTGGCCCCCCAGATCACCGTCAACTGCTTGACCATGTCCTCCTCAGACAACGAATCGTAATCCGTATTGACGAACCTGTGCTGAATCTTGACAATCTTCTCCCGGTTTTTCTCCACATCGATGCCCACTTCATTTGCACTGATGATAAGGGCAGCAAATTCAAAGGAATGGGTGATGGAAATGTGCTTTCCGTCATCGAGCAAAGGCTTGCCGTATCCGTTGTAACTCAGGTTTTCATCGTTATATCCTTCAAGTTGCAGCAAACGTCTAACACTCAGGAAGCCTTTCTGGTGCAGGGTCGATTTCATCCCTTCCAAACGCTCACGACTCGCCGGCTTCAATTCCACTTGCGCCCTCAGATCTTCAAGTCCTTCTTCAATCTTCCAAACGTGTATGACGCTGAGATCGTTGGGACGAATGGTTTTGTATACGGGCATGGTTGCAGTTGTGAGGTATTTCGTATTTTTGCAAACTAAAAGCAAATATAATTATTATGAAATCAGAAACATCAACCTACGTAAAATATAAGGTCAAAGACATCAACTTGGCCAAATGGGGACGAAACGAGATCCACCTGGCCGAATCAGAAATGCCCGGTCTGATGAGTCTTCGCGAAGAATACAAAAATGAAAAGCCGCTCAAAGGAGCTCGTATTGCTGGGTGCCTCCACATGACAATTCAGACTGCTGTACTGATTGAGACCCTGATAGAACTTGGAGCTGAAGTTACCTGGAGCTCTTGCAATATCTTTTCGACCCAGGATCAGGCGGCTGCGGCCATAGCAGATGCTGGAATCTCTGTTTATGCCTGGAAAGGGATGACCGAGGAGGAATTTGACTGGTGCATCGAGCAAACCTTATTCTTCGGAGAAGACAAGAAGCCTTTGAATATGATTTTGGATGATGGAGGGGACCTGACCAATATGGTTTTGGATCGCTACCCGGAGCTGGTCGATGGCATCCGAGGTCTTTCAGAGGAGACTACCACCGGAGTTCACCGTCTTTACGACCGAATGAAGGAAGGAACACTCCCTATGCCTGCCATCAACGTCAACGATTCAGTTACCAAATCCAAATTCGACAATAAATACGGCTGCCGTGAAAGCGCGGTAGATGCGATCAGAAGGGCCACCGACACCATGATGGCCGGAAAAGTCGTAGTCGTTGCGGGCTATGGAGACGTAGGAAAAGGAACAGCTGCTTCCTTTAAAGGAACTGGCGCACGTGTGATCGTCACGGAGATTGACCCGATATGTGCGCTCCAGGCCGCCATGGACGGATTTGAAGTGCGCAAACTGGAAAACGTAGTTTCGAAGGCCGACATCGTCATCACGGCCACCGGAAACAAAGACATTGTGCAGAGTCGTCATTTCAAAGCCCTGAAAGACAAAGCCATCGTTTGCAACATCGGACATTTCGACAACGAAATCGACATGGCCTGGCTCAATGAGAATTATGGAGACACCAAAGTGGAGATCAAACCCCAGGTGGACAAATACACCGTGGACGGAAAAGAAATACTCATCCTTGCAGAAGGTCGTTTGGTCAACTTGGGCTGTGCTACCGGACATCCAAGCTTTGTGATGAGCAATAGCTTTACCAACCAGACTCTGGCTCAAATTGAGTTGTGGAACCATTCGGACCGCTACGAAAACAAGGTATATATGCTGCCCAAGCACCTCGACGAGAAGGTTGCACGACTGCACCTTGATAAAATCGGGGTGGAACTCGAAGAATTGAGACCTGACCAGGCCGAGTATATCGGAGTCAAGGTGGAAGGTCCATTTAAACCCGAGTACTACAGGTACTAAGGTGCCAGTCTTGAATAAATTCAATCGATTTGCCAAAACCCTATTTTATGAAAAATCTCCTAGTTCCAGTCGGCAGCAATGAAAACGCGCGCAACACCTTGCAATACGCGATTGAATTTGCCCGGGAGTTCAATTCAAGGATATATCTTATCCATGTCTACAGCAGCTCCAAGGTCAGCGGTTCCTTTAAGAACGTCGACAATATCATAGAGCAAGACAGCAGGGAGATTCTCAGGGAGCACCTGGAGAGTGTCGATTCTGAAGGGGTGGAAATCATAACGAGCACCTTGAAAGGCCATTCGGAGTCTGATACTTTGAAGCAGCTGATCAAATTGCTGCAAATCGATATGATTATCGCCTCGACCAAGAATGAAGGTTCGGATGAATCGATTTTCATAGGAAAGATCACAGGTAATATCATCAAGGATACCGAAGTTCCGGTGCTGGTTATTCCGGAAGAAGCAGAATTCAAACCCTTGAAAAAAATCCTTATGACCATCAAGTCGGGATCCATCAAATCGTTGTCTACTTTGGATGTCTTGATTTCGATTCAGAAGCACTTTGACTCGACGATCAACCTGCTTCAGGTCAAGACGCCCAAACTGGATTCGAAAGACCTGGAGCTGAACAAGACGCTGGAAACCCTGGTTGCCCATCGGATTCAAACCCGCAACGCAACGGTCTTTCAGGGCGTTTTGGAACACCTTCACGAAGAGAACCCGGACATGCTCTGTGTGATCCGAAGAAAGAGAGGTTTTTTCAAGAAGCTTTGGCAGGATGACCGTGTGAAAAAAATAGATTTCGACAGCAATATTCCCTTGCTTGTTTTAAAAGGATTGTCGTAATTTGCAATCGAAATTTTAGTGTTGGGGTTATAGCTCAGTTGGCTAGAGTGCTTGACTGGCAGTCAAGAGGTCCGGGGTTCGAATCCCCGTAGCTCCACAAACAAAAAAGAAAAGCCTTCAATAGAAGGCTTTTTTTATTGCCTAAAATTTTGGGCCAAACGAAGTTTGAGAGTAAAGTTTTAGGGAATAAAAATGACCACGCTTTTCGCGTGGCTTTTCTTTTTTGTTTGTAAGGACACCCAAAATGGGATCATGAAATAATCCCTTAACCATAAAATTTATCGAATAATGTTGTAAAAAAACCAAGACCCGAAGGGGGTTGTTTTCTTTTTGAATGTCAACCTGTTTTCGAGCATATGACCAATATTTTTTCACTGCATTTTTCATCCTCTAAAGCAGAGCTTTATTTTATGTTTATTTTTGTCCTTTATCAATTAGATTGGGGTTTAAATGAAAGTATTGATTTTATTACTTTTTTCTGGCTTGAATATTGCGATGGCCTTATTAAACATACTTATTTGGCGATTTGAAAAATCACAAAAAGTATCTCTATATTTTGGTGTTTTCAGTTTCTTTTCGGGGCTCTATTTTCTTTTAATTGCCTCTTCAGATTATTTGGAAGTTGATTTTCGCACGCCCATAATATTATGTGCTGCTGTATATTATGCCCTTTTCCCTTGGTTTTTGAACGCTTATGTAGGCAAAAATGATGGAGTTCTATCCGTCATATTGTCTGGAATTTTTTTCCTGGCATTTATTCTATTTGTAGGTAAGATAAATATTTTTGGAATTATTACATGGCAAAATATGGCTCATCTTGGATTGCTAGGTTTAGTTGTGGTAAGTGCATTATCGCTTAGGTTTATCAGATTCAAAGAACACAAGAAGGATTTTACATTAACACTTTTAGTTTTTTTGTTTGCGTTTTTAGCAGTAGAAGAGATCATAACTACCCATTCTGATCAAAGTTTTATAGCTAAATATACTTTTGGTATTTTACCTTTGGATCTGTTTCCTTTATTCTTTTCAATAATAATGGGGAAAAAAATAGCGACTGATATATACCTTAAAAATACATTGGAACTTCAACTAACAAAAAGTAACCTCGAAAGCAAAAGATTAGAATTAATTGATCTTGAAAAAAAGGTATTGGAAGAAAGGTTGCATCATAAGAATCAGGATCTGGCTGATTTTGGTATTAAACTATCTAAAAATAAAGAAATTCTTGAAAGTACCTTAAAAAGGTTACTCAATATTAAGGCAAAAAAAAATATTGATCTTGATGGTTTAGAAGACACTATTAAATACTTGAAATCACAGATTAGAATTGATAAAAGAATAGATTTTTTCAATAACAAGGTGCACCTTGTCAATCATGAATTTTTAGATAAAATCAAGAGTGATTACCCCGGTTTGACAGATAATGAACTTTATATGATTTCATTATTGAAACTTAAATTAACAACCAAGGAAATTGCCAGTATCAAGAATATCTCCGCAGAATCTGTAAAGGTGATGAGATACAGATTGAGAAAAAAACTAAACCTTACTCACAAACAAACTTTTGGAGATTTTTTCAAAGTTTACTCCTGATTTCATAAAACAAACGGCATATTTTAGAACAATAGTTCACCTAAAGTTCACTTTCTTCATACTACATATTGCTGGGCTAATGATATTTTTGTTTTCTTATGAGTTAGTATCAATTAGGAGGGTATCGATTTGTGTTTTCATATTCATAAATTCAAATAAACTCTTTTAATAAACACTCACCGATTAGGGTTTAATTCAATTAGTATTTTATAAATTATAATTTTTGGTTGCTCAGATGCCTCCTTTACTAAAGGAGTGCATGATCGTCAATAAGACTATAATTTTCAACTAAAACATATATTCATGAAAAAATCTATTTTACTATTCTTTACTCTTTTCTTGGTTGTAGCCACAGCCTTCTCTCAAAAAATAAAAAACCAAATAATTAATAATTAACTAGAAATGAAAAAAACGATTTTAACAATGAGTGTATCACTCCTGCTTGTTGCAGGACTCTTTGCTCAGAAAACAGACAAACCAAACATTCTTGTTATTTGGGGCGACGATATTGGTTGGGACAATTTAAGCGTTTACAACCACGGCATGATGGGCTACCAAACCCCTAATATTGATAGAATTGCTAATGAAGGAGCTATGTTCACCGATTGGTATTCACAACAATCTTGTACCGCTGGTAGAGCTGCCTTTATTTTAGGTCAACATCCTTTTAGAACAGGCCTATTAACTATTGGGATGCCAGGAGGAGAACAAGGCATTCAAGATAATCAACCTACGATTGCTGAATTATTGAAAAACCAGGGATATACTTCCGGACAATTTGGTAAAAATCATTTAGGTGACAGAGATGAGATGCTACCCACCAACCATGGGTTTGATGAATTTTTTGGAAACCTCTATCATTTAAATGCGGAGGAAGAACCAGAAGGATATTATTATCCGAAAGATCCTGCATTCCAAAAAGAATTTGGTCCTAGAGGCGTTTTACATTCCTATGCAGATGGTAAAATTGAAGATACCGGTCCGTTAACCAAGGAACGCATGAAAAATGTAGATGAAGAATTTACCAATGCGGCAATTGATTTTATTGAACGTGCCCATAAAGCAGGTAAACCATTCTTTGTATGGTTAAGCGCTACCCGTATGCACGTTTGGACACATCTAAAAGACGAGAGTATTGGAGTTACCGGAATTGGATTGTACCCTGACGGCATGGTTGAACATGATAAAGCCATAGGAACAGTGCTGGCCAAATTAGAAGAGCTGGGAATTATTGACAATACAATTATCATGTATTCTACAGATAATGGGGCTGAAAAATTTACCTGGCCCGATGGAGGGACAACCCCTTTTGCTGGTGAAAAAGGAACTACCTGGGAAGGTGGTTTTCGAGCACCATGTGTTATACGTTGGCCCGGTGTAATTGAGCCCGGAACAAAGTATAATGATATATTTTCACATGAAGACATGATGCCAACCTTATTGGCTGCGGCTGGTGTACCGGATATCAAAGAGAAGTTATTGAAGGGATATGAAGCCAACGGCAAAAAATTTAAATCACATTTAGATGGATACAATATGTTACCCTTTTTTAAGGGAGAAGTTGAAGAATCTCCCAGACATGAAATATTTTATTTTGATCAAGGAGGTAATCTAAATGCTATTCGATACAACAACTGGAAACTTCATTTTACATATATGGAAGGAGCCATAAACGAAGCCTATAGAAAAACACCGGCTTGGCCATTAGTCATAAATTTAAGAGCAGATCCATTTGAAGTTTCATGGAAAGCTTCTCTTTATACCAGATGGTATGCAGAGAATATGTGGTTGTTTGTACCGGCACAGACCTATATCAGTGATTTCTTACAAACTTTTAAAGAATTTCCACCTGTTGCCGGAAGTTCCTTAAGTATTGATGGTGTTTTAAAAACCTTGAAAAGCAAACCACAAAATTAGTATTCTGATAAGATATGTTTACACCTTTAGAAATCTTGTAACGCTGATATTTTGTTCTTTGATTTCTTTAACTGTAGATGCTCAAGAGTTAGAACCGAGGGCAATAAACAATTTGCCTTTGGGAACAAATTTTGCCATTGGTGGCTATAATTATGCTCAGGGTAATTTGCTATTGGACCCGGCCTTACCCATTAAAGACTTGAATTCAAATATTCATAGTGCCGTATTGGGCTATGTTAGATCGATTAGTTTTTTTAATTTATCTGCCAAAGTAGACGCTGTTGTTCCCTATGTATTGGGTGATTGGGAAGGCAATGTCGATGGGAATAGTGGTTTTCGAACCATAAATGGCTTTGGCGATTTAAGACTTAGGTTTTCTTTTAATTTTTTGGGATCCAAGGCAATGAATATTGCTGAATTTCAAAATTATAAGCCAAAAGATGTGTCAGGGATCAGTATACAACTTATTGCGCCAACGGGTAATTATGATCCGGGAGAACTTGTCAACTTAGGGTCAAACCGTTGGGTGATAAAGCCCCAATGGGCATTTGCTCGGAATTTTGAAAAATGGATTATTGAATCGTATATCGGCGTCTGGATGTTTACAAAAAACTCAAATTTTTTAAATGGAAATGAATTGACGCAAAAACCGCTTTATACATTCAAGGTGCACGTTATAAGAGAATTACCAAAAAAAATGTGGCTGGCCTTAAATATGGGGTATGGGATTGGTGGTCAAACAGAATTGAACGGCGTACCAAGAGATACAGAGATCTCATCAGCAAGGTTCGGTTTAATTTATGCTTTGCCTCTTGCGAAAAAACATACACTCAAGTTCGCCTATAACTCGAGTATTCGTTTTAAAAGAGGACCTGATTTTGATGCGATATCGATAGGTTATCAATACCGATGGAATAAAACGGATAAAATATTTCTAAAAAATAAATCCCTTTAAAAATTAATTATAAGCAAAACTTTTAAAAATGAAAACCAAAATAGTATTATCTCTATTGCTTTTTTGCTCGATATCTATTATTCAGGCCCAAGAAGAAACGAAAGAAAAGCAAGAAACAGAAATAGAGACTGAGGAGGAGGGTCAAAACAGTACTTCACAAGCTATGGATGCCACCGCTACACAATGGAGCTTTCAGATGGCCTATCAATTTATGCCCGACTATTATGACGATATTGTGAATGGAAGTCCTCGTCCTGCAGGTCTGGATAATTACCTTCAGGTTAGGATAGTTGCTCCTATTCCATTAAAATCACTTACAATTCTTCCACGTTTAACGGTTCGTCATTACGAAGATGTTAATACGGGGAAAACAGGATTTGGAAATACGGAACTTTTTGCGCTGATTATTCCCAGCGCGACAGATTGGGGTTCTGGACGTGCGGGAATAGGACCTTTGGTTACAGCTCCTGGGAGTGAAGGGGTGTCAAAAGATGAATGGGGTTATGGGTTCGCGGCGGCCATAGTGAATAATTCGGGTCAGTGGTTTTACGGATTGTTATTTTCGCAGTCTTGGCGTAGTATAGATCCACAAGCCCTACCCGCTGGACAGTCTGATATAAACCCACTTGGAATTGCTCCATTTCTAAATTATCGCTTTGGGACTTCGGGAATGTATTTAGGAACTGCTGATTTGGTTGCGCTATATGACTGGAACACCGGAGGGTTTTACCTGCCGGTTGGTTTGCGTTTTGGTAAAGTTTTTGTCAGACCGAAAGGCTCCTGGAACGCCTATGTGGAATATAAAACGAGTGCCGTTTATGATTCATGGGAAGGTTCTGCCGTGCAGAATTCTTTTCGTATAAACCTTACTTATGTTATGCCTGTTGGAAAAAAACAGTAGTATATCTTCCTTAATTGATAAGAATTTATACAGTTAAAATAGTATATAATGATAAAACCAAGCCAAAAAATCAAGGGTAAGATAGATGAATTGCTTACAGAAAAACAACATTCCTCTGCTGAGCTGGAACGAAATGTAGGAATTTTATTTAGCCTCAAAATAGTTGTTAACGTGCTCTATGCCTTAATGTACTTTCAGCTATTCTTGATTTTGCCTAGAATGGATGATCCGGAATTGAAGATCCATTCTTTATCCGAAATTTTTAACATGAATACTGAAGGTTTGATCGTGATTATTGTCGGATTGTTGATGCTTACCATTTACTGGATTCAGTTTAATAAGCAACTAGGAAATCTCGTAAGGAGCTCTCCTTTGCACGGTGCTTTGGCAATCCTGCAAATGATTTCCTTGATGATGTACTTGTATTTCGTCCGGATTGATATTGAGAGTGATGGAATGGTCCTTGCCTTGCAAATGGAGAGCGTGTTTTTGGCCTTAGCGGGATTTATAGGGGCTGTTAATTGGTACTACGCGAAAAAAAATAAATTGACTTCCAAGAATATTAATGAGGACGAGAAGAAAACTATTTTGTTTAGTATTCTGCCCGAACCTTTGGCCGCTTCCTTTTCGTTTCTATTTGCTACAGTAAGTCAGCTGGCTTGGACCTTATCATTTCTTATTATTATCCCATTGTCATATGTTCTCAAAAGAATGGCTAAGAAAAATTTTAGTAATTAATCAGCTTCCTTTACTATGCTTAAAAATAAAGAAGTGAAATATTAATAACTATGAAAACAAAACATAACAGATTTTTGGTACAATCGCTTATGGCAGTTGTTCTTGCCATTGCATTTGGCCTGAACGCTGCAGCACAAGATGACAAGACGTCCGTGGCTGACGGTGTCTGGTTAAAAGATCTTATTACAGGTTGCGGCATTTGGAATTCAGCTCCAAAAGGGAATGAAAGCATTAGCTGGTCTGGTGATTGTCAGGATGGTAAGGCCTCCGGATATGGAGTTCTGGTTTGGCTGGAAGATGGCAACATCGTAGGTCGCTTTACAGGAACTATGAACAAAGGAAAAGTAGAGGGTAAAGGCACACTTCTTTTTAAGGTGGAAGATGGGTTTGCTACCTACAGAGGTGATTTTTCCGATAGCGAAATGCATGGCCTTGGCCTAATGGTCTTTCCCGATAAAAGCCGGGTTGAAGGAGGCTTCAAACACGATCAGATGAATGGCTATATCAAGGCCACTATTACCGATGGAGGAAGTTATGAAGGAGAAGTCAAGAACAATATCCCTCATGGGGAAGGACATCAAGTCACTGCTGATGGGGAAGAGTATTATGGAGCTTTCGCAGATGGTATCAAAGAAGGCAATGGAACGCTGCTCTTACCCAATGGAGACATCTACAAGGGTGTATTTAAAAATGATCTTCCGGAAGGTACGGGCATGCTTACCACTGTAGATGGTGATTCCTACAAAGGTGAATTTAAAACCGGGAAACCTAACGGGAAAGGCACATACACAACTCCCGATGGTGAAATTGCAATGGGACAATTTATCAATGGAGAACCTGAAGGTGAAATTGTTTTCACCTCAAAGGACGGAAGTTCACGCAAGGAGATTTGGAAAAACGGTAAAAAAGTAACACAATGAAAATAGCACAGAGACAACTCATATTCACTATCGCATTTTTAATTGTCGGATTTGCATTTCAATCATCAATCCAGGCCCAGATATTAGGCAGGGGATTTGGTGGTGCCTTAGGTGGTGCTGCACTCGGATCTTTGGTCGGAGGACGCGATGGTGCCCAGGCAGGTGCTATTATTGGAGGTGTAGTGGGCGTTGCTCAAGGTACGAAAGAGAAAAAACAAAAGAAAGCACGGCGCGAAGCTTACGAAAAGCAACAGGCCGAACGTGAGATGATGGAAAAAGAGCAGCGGCAAGCAGAGATAAAATATCTAAAGAAACAAGAGACCGCAAAGGAAAATTTTGAATCCGGAACTATTCTCGAGATTCAGAAATCCTTGATAAGAATAGGCTTTGATCCCGGAGATGTTAATGGAAAAATGCAACCCGCAACAGAGAACGCGATTCGCCTATATGAACAAAAATACAATTTGCTGGAAACCGGCAGACCCTCTCAGGAATTGTTGAAACATATGCTTAAGAACGGTGGTTAGTATAATCAGCATAGGTAAGATGGCCATTTAACAGATTTTAAGATGAAAAATAAACAATTGGAAACTTCCCTTACTAAGAATGAAAGATTAAAACTCAATATTGGGGCTTTGATCTTGATCATTGGATTTCTGAGTCCTCTTTTAATTCCGTTTGTTGTGGCTTCGGACTTATCTGCTTCGCTTAAAAGTGTTGTTAGTGGATTACTAGCCTTTGGTATTCCAGAGGTGTTTATGCTTATAGCAATTGGGATTATGGGCAAAAGTGGATATCAATACTTAAAAAATAAAACATTGAAATTCATCACTATAGTATCACCGGACAGGGTGAGCCCTTTACGCCATAGAATTGGGGTTGTTTTATTTTGTATCCCAATAATCTTTGGTTTTTTACAACCCTATCTGGCCAATTTTTTCCCAATGTTAAACCAGTTACCATTAAGCGCCACCATTGGCATGGATCTTATGCTCCTACTGAGTTTATTCGTACTTGGAGGAGGTTTTTGGGATAAAATTCGTAGTTTATTTGTGTACGATCAGATCAACCAATGATTTGCACTATGGAAACAGGAAAATCGATTTTATTAATAGTATTGAGGTTGAGGAAACTTTTGATGTAGGAGAAGACACAGGATCACTCGTTATTGAAGATGTTTATGCTGTGCCATTTAAATGTGCATCATTACAAAAATTAACTGTTTTGGTAGGTGAGTAAAATAGTGGGAGGGCCAAGGCCCTCCTTTTTTAAATTATGATATTCATTTTAATCCACTATTTTTAAGAAAAAAAATATGTTTGTGTTAAAAAGGTATCCATTTCAAAAATTGCTGGTATGGACAAAACATAGTTTGAGACTAAAATTTTGGGCAATAAAAATGGCCACGCTTTTCGCGTGGCTTTTCTTTTTGTTTGTAAGGACACCCCTCTTGGGATCACCGCAGTTAATCCCTTCCACCTGACACGTAATTACCTGGATATTTCGAGAAAATTGACCCCAAAATGGTACTTCGACCAGAAACCCTTACTTTTAAATTAAAAATTAAGGATGTACATTCAAAGAAGATATCCATTTAAAAAATTGCTGGTATGGACAAAACGAGAACTCATTTTCTTTATCGTTTTAGCAACCGCCTATACTGTGTTATACGAACTCATAGGAATTAAATGGTTGCAAGTGCCTTTTACGCCCGTTGCCCTGATAGGTACGGCTGTGGCTTTCATGATTGGATTCCAAAACAATGCGGCCTATGACAGGATATGGGAAGCCAGAAAGATTTGGGGAGGCATTGTCAATACGTCAAGATCTCTTGTGATTACGGTCAAGGAAAGCTTTTATATGCATCGCGTTGATTCCAACAGAGATGAAACAGAAGTCCTCAGGATAATAACCCACAGGCATATTGCATGGCTGACGGCCTTACGCTATGCCATGAGGACCAAAAAGTCCTGGGAAGCCACATATGAATCTCTTCACAAAAAAGAAATTTTCAAGTACAACGTGCCTGAGTTCGACTCTTCACTGGAAGAAGAGATAAAACCTCATCTCTCAACAGAAGAGTTTGACTACGTGATGTCGTTTGACAACAAGCCGAATGCCCTGATCAACCTTCAGTCCAAACACTTCAGGTCTTTGACGGATGAAAAAAAACTTTGGGATTTCTCTTTGCTCAACTTACAACAAATACTTCAAGAATTAACTGCTCTTCAGGGAAAGTCGGAACGTATCAAGAACTTTCCTTATCCAAAGCAATACGCGAGCATCGGCTATCACTTCGTTCATATCTTTATGTGGTTATTGCCCATGGCGATAATTCCCGCCTTTGCAAAAATGGGACTCGAAATTGCCAAGACAAATCCGTTTATTGGAACCTATTTCGTTTGGCTCAACATCCCATTTACGGTAATCGTCATTTGGGTTTTCAACACAATGCTTCGAATAGGTTTGGCAGGAGAGAATCCTTTTGAGGGCTCGCCCAATGATGTTCCCATTTCAAACATTTCAAGAGGAATAACACGTGATATTCTCCAAATCATCGAGGAGGATCCGACAAACATTCCGGACTCCTTCAAGAACATCAATTACATAGACATGTAACTGGAAAGTCAAAAAATATGTCCCAAAATAAGCCCCCTTCACCCGGCACTGGAATACTATCGGATATACTGAATTTCTTTCTGAAAAAACCAACGTATCCTACCGTTGTTCGGTTTGATACCCCGGAAGAACGACACGATTACACCCAGCGGATCATTCAGCGCCTTGGAATCGATTCTTCGGAATATTCAGTTTTGAACATCAATAAAATTGGAATTGATGCCCCCGTCAATCAGATTTTCGATGAATTGATGAATTTCAGGAATAATCCTTCCTGTTGGCCCAACCACATAGCAAAACTGGACCGGGTAGACAATGATATGAGGCATATCCGCATTCTTCCCTTCGGATGGAAACGCTATCCTTTCAAGTTCATGAAGAGTTTTTTTGGCTTGCCTTTGATTCCTTTGTTCCTTCTGGATGCCATACGTATTAAAAATGTCCCTGACAGCTATGATTTTGACAATGCTCGATATTTCCTGTACGAATGCTCAGGAGGCTATCCGATTGGGATACTCGCCATTTATGTTCGTTCGTCCATTCCTGAATTGGGCGAGACCAGCACATCACAACTTGTATTCGGGGTAGGTTTCAACTTCTTCGGCAACCGTAAATGGCAGGAAAAACGAAAGCTGGTGGGTAGATTCTGGGAGTCGGTCCACAACCGCGTAACGGCTAATGTGCTCAACCGACTGAAACAGTTGACGGAATGGCGACTTGAATCGATTCAGGGAAACTAAAAAAGGGTGCGATATCGCACCCTTTTTTTTAAATTTTTTACTTAGAATCAAACTGGAATTTACATTCCTGCTAGTTTCATCACCTTGTTGAGCATTTCCGGATTGTTGGCAATCCAGTCAACCGCAGCGGAAGTCAATGCGCTATCTCCAAGAACAGACTTCATAACTCCATCAATGGAATCTTTGTTGTCTGCGATGATTTTTGAAATCGCATTGGTCGTTTCCGGATTGTTCTTCAAATAGTCAATTGTCTCTTTTTGAACACCTTCATCCGTCTTGAGCACATCCATGATTTGGTTGGTAACGTCCGGACTCTGTTCAGCAGCTACCTCCATCCCTGCAGATTTCACATCATCAGTACTTACAGAAGGCATTGTTTGCGCCGAGACCGAATAGGTCAAGGTCATCATGATCATTAGAATAAAAAATCGTTTCATAGTTTTTAGTTTAGGGGTTAATATTGTGCAAAATACCTGTCAATCCTGTTGAAAAACTGAAGATTGCCTTATCGACCCTCGAGTACCAGCAAATATGAACCGTTTTTATTCCTCGGATTTTCAAAAAATTCGTAGTTTTGAACTCTCAAAATTGGGGTCATTAACTCAGTTGGTTTAGAGTGTTACCTTGACAGGGTAGAAGTCACTGGTTCGAATCCAGTATGACCCACATCAAATACAATCCCGGTGCCGCAGGCACTGGGATTTTTGTTTGGGGCTCGTTGAAAGCTCGCTTTCATAAGAGGACGAAACAAAAATCCCAAAAGAGCATAGCTCCCGGGATTGTATTTGCAGAAGAGGTTCTCATCTGGATCACGCTAGTAATCCAGTGTGTTCCATACTAAAATACTGATAGCCTATTAGTTACAATTTTATCCAATATATTTAGGTTAGAAAATTCATGGAGTCATATCTATTCCAAACCCATTTTTTCAAGTATTGCAATAAAGCGAGGTTCTGTTTTAATATTTTTAAAATACAGATTATTCTTAATTGGTCCTATATTATGTTGTTCAAAAGCCTTTTCAAGCCAATCTAAAGCTTTCTCTTCTTCTCCTAAAAGAGCATATTTTTCTGCCATTGATTCAGGCCAACGTTCATCAAACCCTTTTTGAAAATCGTAAATAATTAAATATTTATAGATACCCTTTATTCCCTCTTTGTCATATGCTTGCCTGCATCCTTTGGCCATTTCTTCATAAGGTTCCAATTTCCCCCATTCCTCTATTTCAGCTATAGCCTTATCATCCTCACCCAGATTCCAATAGCCTTCGAAAATTATCCAATAAGCCCATGCGTTACTTTTTTCAATTTCCTTTGCTTTGTTTGCATCAATAATAGCCTTATCAAAATTGCCTTCTTGATTATATAGAATCGCGCTAAGAACTAGCATAACATACGAATTTGGATTTAATTTGAGTGCTATCTCAATTTGTTTACGGGCTTCTTTGTATCTGCCCAAAAAATTTAATAATTCAGCATACCATTGATACGCTGTGGCATAATTTGGCTTTAATTTTATCGCAAGCTTAAATTCCTTTTCTGAAGCTTCCCAATTCCAATCTTTAGAGAACAAAATACCCCCTAAAGTCGCATGTGCTTCTGCATTGTTTCTATCTAAGGAAAGTGCTTTCTCTGCATATTCTTTAGCTGTTGTAAAAATAGAATCTCTGTCTTTCCAATTATAACTTAGCAAAACAAAATAAGAGTCTGCTAATCCTGCATATGCGAGTGTAAAGGTTGAATCCAACGCAATTGCCTGTTTAAAATAATCAATGCTTTTGATTAATTCTTCTTCCAATCTACGATGCCAGAAAAAGCGTCCTTTTAAATACAAATTATAAGCCTCAAGGTTTTCGGTTGGGGTTTTTTCAATTTGTTCTGTTTCAAAGGGAGATATAACCGCATTTAATTCATTTGCTATTTGATTTGATATTTCACTTTGTATGGCAAATACATTTTTTAACCCAGAATCATATTTATGCGACCACAGATGCTTATCATTTTTGGCATCGATCAATTGTACAATAACCCGTATGCTGTCCTCATGCTTTTGGACGCTTCCTTCAAGGAGATAATTCGCTCCTAATTCCCTGCCAATCTGGGATATGGGTTTATCGCTATCACGATACCTTTCTGCAGATTGTCTTGATTTTACTTCTAAAGTTTGGATACCTGATAGGTGATTTAAAATATCATCCATCATACCATCTGCAAAATATTGGTTTCCTATTTCCTCACTAAGATTCTTAAAAGGGATTACTGCAATTGAATTGTCTAGAATTAAATCATTATCGACAACGGTTTTTGATCCGCTATTTGAAGTTGGTTTATTTACGAAGGATACCCCAATAGCAATGATCAGTGTAATTATAATTATAATGTTTAATCGTTTATTGGTAGCCTCAGTGATGGATTTTTCTTTTGAAACTTTTTCCGTTTTTATAAATCCTTCGGGAGTTAGTTCATATACCCATGAAAAAAGGATCCATACAGGGAAGCCAATAGCCATTACAAAAATCAAAGTTTTTAAAACCCACTCGGGTGCTCCAATAATTGGTAATATTGAAGAGGCAACTTGCCATAAGACCCACGAAACAACCATATAAGCTATAGTTGCTTTAATGACATTTCTTCGTTTAAGTTCTTCAAAAAAATTCATCTTTTTACTAAAAAATGATATGTATTAAATTTACATCCAATAATCCGACATTCCAATGATAACGGTCAATTTCAATTAAGAACACTTTTTATCAGAAAAGATTAATCAATGAAGATTGTAAAAAGTAATTTTCCAACTACCTAATAAATCAAAGAACTTAAAGGATTAGAAGTAACCAAAAAGGAAAAAACAACCTTTGTTCAGATGAACAAAAGATAAATGATTCATATTCTGTCACTCAAACATCTAAATCGAATTTAAGAATGTTTTACATATTCCCATAATAGGAACATATTTGTTCCCATAGTAGGAATAAACTATATTTATACTTTTGCTTATTTAATTGATATACAGTATTATAGGTTTATTTTTTATCACTAGTCCGTATCCAGTATGACCCACAAAACACAAATCATTGTATATCAGTGTTTTATGTTTTTGTTATGTTTCTTATCCAATTAGTTCAAAATATAACAAGAATAAATATTCTTTCTTTCAATTACTTACAAATGAATGATTTATATCATTGTTTATACAACAATGGTTAGGTACTTTAATGGGTTAAAGAATTTTGGTTATGAAAATTCGAAAACACATATTTCTCTACTGTTTAATTCCTCTGTTTACCATCATTTTCTTGAATAGTTGTAGTGATGATGATGAACCAAATAATAACCCTCCTGATATCAAAGAAACCTATGTTCCCGATGACAACTTTGAACAAAAACTAATTGATTTAGGATATGATGATGTATTAGATGATTATGTTAAAACCATCAATATTAAAGATGTGGTTTCATTGGAACTTTATGATTTAGAAATTAAAGATTTATCTGGTATTGAAGACTTTAATAAGTTAGAATTTTTGACTTGTAATTTCAATGAACTAATAACTTTGGATGTAAGTAAAAATATATCATTAGAAGTATTGTATTGTAATTCAAATGAAATAACAAGTTTAGATATAAGTAATAACACATCCTTGGAACGTTTAGTTTGTAACGGAAATCCACTAACAACCTTGGATGTAAGTAAAAATACTTTATTAGAAATATTATCTTGTAATAAAAATGAACTAACAAGTTTAGATATAAGTAATAACCTCTCTTTAAAGGACTTTTCTTGTTCTGATAACCAATTTACGAGTTTGGATGTAAGAAATAATACTTCGTTAGAAAAATTTTATTGTAAAAATAATGAACTAACAAGTTTAGATATAAGTAATAACCCCTCATTAGATGATTTATTTTGTTCTGGAAATCAATTAACGAGTTTGGATGTAAGTAAAAATACTTCGTTAGAAAAATTAACCTGTGGATTTAATCAACTTACAAGTTTAGATGTGAGTTATAACACCTCTTTAAGTTATTTAAATTGTCAAACCAACCCACTTACATGTATTAAAGTAAATCAAACTCAACTTGATAACATTCCAACAGATTGGGAAAAAGATCAAGAAGACACCTATTCGTTAGATTGTAACTAATGTTTATGTTTCCCGTAACCAACAACTTTTTCTTTTTCCTAAACCTTGTTTCCCTATCGAATTGGAACCTATTTTACCAAAGAAAGATTCATATTTGAGAATATTTACCTATTCCCATAATAGGAACAAATTTGTTCCCATAATGAGAATAACATAGATTTACATAATTATTTATCTATTTAATATACAGTATTTTAAATGTATTTTTAATCATTAGTCCGTATCCAGTATGACCCACATCAAATACAATCCCGGTGCCGCAGGCACTGGGATTTTTGTTTAAGACCCGTAAAGTGTTTACACTTTTAAGGGGATTAAGCAAAAATCCCAAAGGAGCGGAGCTCCAGGGATTGTATTTGCAGGAGTGGGTCCCATCTGGATCATGCAAATAATCCAGAAGAGCGGAGCTCCAGGGATTGTACCCTCCTATCGGCGGGCAGGTTTGCAGAAGAGGTTCTTTTCTGGATCACGCAAGTAATCCAACATCTAACCCTCCAATTTTTTCAGCCCCGATCGATCCCAAAACAGCCAAAACTCCCGAGCATATTTGTACCTTTGGAGGCACAAATCACCACATCATGTTCAACTACGGTATCGACCGGCTCAATGCGAGCAAGGCGCTTGCCATCCTCGGGGGAGATCTCAAGGCACAAATCTCCGGTGAGGCTCGAAAAAAGATCGAGGTTTCACATGAGATCGTTTTAAAAACCTCAAAAGGAAACCAGGCCGTCTACGGCATCAACACCGGATTCGGCCCACTTTGCGATACAATCATTTCGAAGGAAAACACCTCGGAGCTTCAAAGGAAGTTGCTTCTAAGCCATGCCGTCGGGGTTGGGGATCCTATAGACCCCGAACTGGCCAAACTTATGCTGATCCTGAAAGTTCATTCCCTGGCAAAAGGGTACTCGGGCATCTCCATGGACGTCCTCGAACGAATTCTCTGGCATATCGAACAGGACATAATTCCCGTTGTTCCCGAACAGGGTTCGGTTGGAGCCTCAGGTGACCTGGCTCCCCTGGCCCATCTTTTCCTCCCTTTGATTGGTGAAGGCGAGGTTTTCTTCGAGGGAAAAATAACCGAAACCTCCTCCGTTTTGGCGAGCAAGGACAAAAAGCCGATCGATTTGCACCCCAAAGCAGGTCTGGCACTGATTAACGGTACCCAGTTCATACTCGCGCATGCGGTTCGTGCCGTGGATCAACTCCACAATTGCCTGGCTCACGCAGATATTATCGGAAGTCTGATGGTCGAAGGACTTATGGGTTCTCAAATGCCTTTTCACGCTGAACTCCACAAGACCCGTCAGCACAAGGGCAATTCCCACGTTGCTGCAAGGCTTCGAACTTTCCTGAAGGATTCTGAGATCGGAAAATCCCATGAGTTCTGTGGCAAGGTGCAGGATCCTTACTCGCTTCGATGCATGCCCCAGGTACACGGAAGTTCACGGTCCGCCTGGCTTCACCTCAAGGAAAGCGTGGAGACCGAGCTCAATTCGGTTACCGACAATCCGGTAATCATCGATGAGGACCTGGTCATCAGCGGAGGAAGCTTCCATGGACAGCCTTTGGCCCTGCCCCTGGATTATGCCTGCCTTGCCGCTGCCGAGTTAGGCAGTATCTCCGACCGTAGAACCTATCTCTCCCTGGAGGGGAAATATAAAGGAACCCCACGTCTGTTGATGGAAGACACCGGCCTCAACTCGGGCTTTATGATCCTTCAATACACGGCTGCAGCCCTTGTGAGTGAAAACAAAGGGTTTTGCTTTCCTTCAAGCGCCGATAGCATCCCAACCTCTTTGGGGCAGGAAGACCATGTCAGCATGGGATCCATTGGGGGCAGAAAGACGCTCCGCGTCATCAAAAACCTGGAAAATATCCTTGCCATTGAGCTTTTGTGCGCGGCCCAGGCTTTTGATTTCAGGAAGCCTTTGCGATCGAGCCAATTCCTGGATGAGGTTCACGATCTCATTCGCGAACGAATTGACTTTGCTGAAGAAGACCGGATCTTCAGTGTGGACGTAAAAAAGGCGCACCACATTCTGACGGAAAGGTCGCTGCTTGACCTGTCGAGATCCTTTCATCCCGAATTCAGTGAACACGACCCCCTATTCGAAGCCTATTGAACCTTGTAAAAAAATAAATGCAGACCAATGACTACTGTATCCAAAATAGAATTCAAAAAAGCCATTGAACAGGGGATCCCGAAGGAGCTTCCCCCTAAAAAACGTCCCTCTGCCGAAGCCAACCGGGCACCCAGGAGAAAAGACATCCTGACCCCGGAGGAGAAGAAACTCGCCCTGAGAAATGCCCTGCGCTATTTTCCGAAATCCTGGCATCAGGAACTCGCCAAAGAATTTCTAGACGAATTGAATACCTACGGGAGAATCTACATGTATCGATTCAAACCCGATTACGACCTCTATGCCCGACCGATCGGAGACTACCCGGCAAAATGTCGAAAAGCAGCCGCCATCATGCTGATGATTCAAAACAATCTGGATCCGGCTGTTGCCCAGCACCCGGAGGAACTGATCACCTATGGAGGGAACGGTGCCGTATTCCAGAACTGGGCCCAATATCTGCTGACGATGCAATACCTCTCCAAAATGACGAATAAGCAGACGCTTCACATGTACTCCGGGCATCCGATGGGTCTGTTCCCGTCCTCCAAGAAAGCCCCGAGGGTCATCGTCACCAATGGAATGATGGTTCCGAACTATTCTCAACCCGATGACCTGGAGCGATTCAACGCCCTGGGCGTGACCCAATACGGGCAGATGACGGCAGGTTCCTACATGTACATCGGGCCTCAGGGAATCGTTCACGGCACTACGATCACACTTATGAATGCCTTCCGTAAGATCCTGGACAAAGGTGATACGTCTCAGGGCAAAATATTTCTCACTTCCGGCCTGGGAGGCATGAGCGGGGCACAGCCCAAGGCCGGCAATATAACGGGATGCATCACGGTATGCGCCGAGGTGAACCTCAACGCGGCGCAGAAGCGATACGACCAGGGATGGGCAGATCTTCTCATCACCGAATTGGGCGCTCTCGTCGATCGGGTGAGAGAAGCTCGACAGAATCAGGAGACAGTGAGCATCGCCTTCCATGGCAACGTGGTTGACGTTTGGGAGAGATTCTATGATGAGGATATTTTTGTTCACGTCGGATCCGATCAGACCTCCCTTCACAATCCCTGGTCAGGTGGATATTACCCACAGGGGCTAAGTTTTGAAGAGGCCAATGACCTGATCAGCTCCGATCCGGATGCCTTTAAAAAACACGTACAAGAATCCCTTCGTAAACAAACCGAACTGATCAACAAGCATGCCAGCAGGGGTACCTATTTCTTTGACTATGGAAATGCGTTTCTTCTAGAGGCATCAAGGGCGGGCGCCGATATCATGGCAGAAAACGGCATCGATTTCAGATATCCAAGCTATGTTCAGGACATTCTCGGCCCCATGTGCTTCGATTACGGATTCGGCCCCTTTCGATGGGTCTGTACCTCGGGAGACCCAAAAGACCTCGATAAGTCAGATGCCATTGCAGCAGGAGGTTTTGAAGAAAATCCAAAAGGAGGCACCTGCCGAAACGGAGCTTCAGAACCAGGACAACGTCCACTGGATCGAGAATGCCAGGAAAAACAAACTCGTCGTGGGCTCGCAGGCCCGGATTCTCTACGCCGATGCCGAAGGACGGATCAAGATTGCTTCGGCCTTCAATAAAGCAATCGCGGATGGTGAAATTTCCGCTCCCATCGTTTTAGGGCGGGATCACCATGACGTCAGCGGCACCGACTCTCCTTACCGGGAAACGAGCAACATCTATGACGGCAGCCGATTTACAGCCGACATGGCCATACACAATGTGATCGGGGACAGCTTCAGGGGCGCGACCTGGGTATCCATTCACAACGGAGGTGGCGTGGGTTGGGGCGAGGTCATCAACGGGGGCTTCGGAATGGTCCTCGATGGCAGCGAGCTGGCCGAGAAACAACTTAGAGCCATGCTTTTCTACGACGTCAACAACGGAATTGCAAGGCGAAGCTGGGCTCGCAACGACGAAGCTCTTTTCGCCATTAAACGAGAAATGAAACGCAGTCCCGGACTGGAAGTAACCCTCCCGGAAATCGTGGATGACGAACTGTTGGAGAATCTCTAGTTTTTAATGCCGCAGCCAATGGCTCGGGTGCTGACCATCTCGATCGGCTGATTGGCCAGCAAGGCGTCCACGGCATTCTCCACATATTTTTTTGTTACGGAGCCTGGGTCCCTGGAGCTGTCATCAATGGCCCCGATGTATTTCACAATGAGGTCGTTGTTTTCCTTTTCCAGAACAAAGACATGCGGGGTCTTGGTGGCGCCATACTCAGGATATACCTTTTGACCTTCATCGAGCAAGTAAGGAAATGTAAAGCCTTTTTCGGCAGCCCTAGCTTGCATCAGTTCGAAGCTGTCGCCGGGTGAGGCTTCAGGATTATTAGGGTTGATGGCGATGACAGGAAATCCCTTTGGTTTGTATTTCTTGTCCAATTCTATGATCCGATTCTCATTGGCCACTGAATACGGGCAAGTGTTACAGGTAAAAATAACAATGAAACCTTTGGCCTCCTTAAAATCGGAGAGGGAAACCATCTTCCCGTCGATGTTCTTGAGTGAAAAGTCCTCTGCCTTGTCTCCTATGGTATAACTGACTATAAATCGGTCCAACGAGGTGTCTGTCCCGGTGAAGGCAAAAACCGTAAAAATGGTGGTCAATGAAATGGCAAACAATAAGGCAAAATAATTCCTGTTTTTCATGTCTTATGGATTTATGAACTGAGACACTTCACTGAAAAGCGAGGTCCTGGTAAATGATTTTTCAAAAAATTTTCGTTTCCCTTCTTTTAGGAACAGGGTAGCGGGAATTGCTCCGGACCAGGTTGAATCGACCTTCGGGATCCAGTCGTTTTCATGCGGATCGTCGAGCAAAATGACCTGTGGTTCGAGGCCCTTGTCCCGGACAAAGGGAATGACCTGGGATTCCAGCTTATTGGGAAAATCCAGGCTGACCAGAATGACTTTCAGCCCCTGACCTGCAAGGGAATCATGAACCTCCTCGAAGAAAGGCAGTTCCTCCACGCAAGGCTTGCACCAGGTGGCCCAAAAATTGACCAGAAGAACCTCTTCCTTCTGCTGCATCAGCAGATTTTCCAGTTCTGCGAAATTAACCACTTCAATGTGATCATTCTCAGGTTCGGCCGGCTCCTTTGCCTCTTTCTTACACGACAGAAGAAGCAGGATACTGGCTGCAAAGACAACTCGTTTCATAGTCTGAATTTCAGTTCCAAAATAACCAAAACTAGTTACGAATAAGAGCTTACAGCCTTACTTTATCATAAATTTAACGTTGATTTCACGTTCCTTAACACCATTGATCTCAAAACCGCAAAAGACAATTGTAGAGAAGTTTTGTGTAACCACATCTCATTCCTTTTGAGTTTACCCTATTTTTATCGTCTCATAAATTTTCAAAATATAAAAGCAACTGCTGTCCCATGGAATGGCTTTTTAAACCCGATCCCGATCAGAAAAAGGTACTTGCCTTGAGTGAGGAGCTCGGAATTGGTGAGCTTTTGTGTGAACTTCTGGTTCAACGTGACATCGATTCATTTGAAAAGGCGCGGCAATTCTTCAGGCCGGCACTGGACGAACTGCACGACCCCTTCCTGATGAAAGACATGGACATTGCTGTTAGACGGATAGACAAAGCACTGAAAAACAATGAGAAGATCTTGATTTACGGCGATTATGATGTCGACGGAACTTCTGCGGTTTCCCTGGTTTATTCCTACCTGCAAATGCTGCATGATCAGGTTGCGACCTATATCCCGGATCGCTATTCGGAAGGCTACGGAATCTCCTACGCGGGAATCGATTTTGCCTCTGACAATGAGATCGACCTGGTCATTGCACTGGATTGCGGGATCAAAGCCATCGAGAAGATCCGTTACGCCAAAGAAAAAGGAATTGACTTTATCGTCTGCGACCACCACCGACCCGGAGAAGAACTTCCCGAGGCCGTTGCCGTTCTGAATCCCAAAAGGGAAGACTGCCCCTACCCGTACGACGAACTCTGCGGATGCGGAATCGGTTTTAAATTGATTCAGGCCCTTTCGAAGTCACAGGAAAGGCCTGAGGATGAGGTTTACCCTTACCTGGACCTGGTTGCCACGGCAATTGCCGCTGATATCGTGCCCATCACCGGGGAAAACCGCATCCTGGCCCATTATGGGCTGAAGGTCATCAATGAAGCTCCGAGACCCGGAATCCAGGCTCTTCTCAAAAGCTCGAACAAGGAACTTCTTACCATAACCGATGTGGTATTTACCATCGCTCCTCGCATCAATGCAGCGGGTCGCATGGAGCACGGACAATTCGCCGTTGACCTTCTTACCGAAAAAGACCCCTCGAAGGCAATTCAAATGGCTGAGGAAATAGATTCTTTCAACCTGAGCCGAAGAGAAATGGACGCCTCAATAACCCGGGAGGCATTGGAGCAGATCGAACAAAAGAATGAAAAAGAATCCTTTTCAACGGTTGTTTACGACGAAAGCTGGCACAAGGGCGTCATCGGAATTGTAGCTTCGCGTCTGATTGAAACTTACTACCGCCCTACTCTTGTGTTTACTAAAAGTGGGGACAAACTGGCCGGTTCTGCACGTTCGGTGAAGGGCTTTGATGTCTATATGGCCCTACACGAGTGTGAGCAACACATTGAACAGTTTGGGGGGCACAAATACGCCGCCGGCCTAACCCTGGAGCCTGAGAATTATGAAACCTTCAAGATATGTTTTGAAGAGGTGGTTCAAAGGAAACTGGACAGCAAGGCCATGATTCCCCAGATCCTGATTGACAGAAAAGTAGATCTTTCCGAACTCGATTTCAAGTTCTACCGGGTACTGTCTCAATTCGGGCCTTTTGGACCGGGCAACATGAAACCTGTTTTTATGGCCAGTGGTCTTCGGGACAACGGCTTTGGCAAAAAAGTGGGCAAAGAAGGGGCGCATCTCAAGCTCAACCTCATAACGGGAAACCATTTTAATACCCTGGATGCCATCGGGTTCAATCTCGGAGACAAATTAGAATTGGTCCACAATGGGCAAGCTTTCAAAGCAGTTTTTACCCTGGAATCGAATACCTGGAACGGTAAAACCCGACTTCAGTTAAACCTCAAGGACCTCCAACCTGACGTTTGAGACGGTCTCCGGCTGACAACCTTCAATAGCGCAGGTTTTTCAGGTTGTGTATGGTCTTCATCGGATCTTCGCTCTTGAAAACAAAACTGCCGGCGACCAACACATTGGCCCCACTTGCGACCAACTGCTCCGCATTTTCGCTGTTGACGCCTCCATCGACCTCAATCAGGGCCGTGGAGCCCGTCTTTTCGATCAGCTTTCTGAGATCGGTCAGCTTCTTGTAGGTATTGGCGATAAAGCTCTGGCCTCCGAAACCGGGATTCACACTCATGATGAGAACCAGGTCGAGATCTTCTATGATGTCTTCAAGTACCGATATCGGGGTATGCGGATTAAGCGAAACACCTGCCTGCATTCCCTCAGCCTTTATAGCCTGAACTGTTCGGTGCAGGTGATTGCACGCCTCGTAATGAACCGTCAGTATGTCCGCACCGACTTTCCTGAAGTCTTTGATGTAACGGTCGGGGTCGACAATCATGAGATGCACGTCCATGATTTTTTTGGCATGTCGCTTCATGGCAGCAATTACCGGCATCCCAAAAGAGATGTTCGGAACAAAGACCCCGTCCATGACATCTATGTGAAACCAGTCTGCCGAGCTTTCATTGACCATTTCGATTTCTTTCTGCAAATTGGCAAAGTCGCTAGCCAACATGGAGGGTGCGATAAGTGGTTGCATAGGATGTGGTTTTCAGGTGTGATACAAAAATAAAAAAGCCCGGGAGATTCCCGGGCTTTTTCGTGTGTTTTGTTCTGAAGTGTTGTTAACCCAGGTACGTCCTGAGAATTTTGCTTCTGGAAGTGTGTTTGAGCCTTCTGATGGCTTTTTCCTTGATTTGTCGAACTCGCTCCCGTGTAAGATCAAAAGTCTCTCCAATCTCCTCCAGGGTCATTGGATGGGCATCGCCTAAACCAAAATAAAGCTTCACTACGTCAGCTTCTCTTGGTGTCAGGGTTTCAAGCGCTCGCAAAATCTCCACTTTGAGTGACTCGTGCAACAAACTCTTGTCAGGATTCGGAGACTCTCCCGAATTCAATACATCGTACAGGTTCGAGTCTTCACCTTCGATCAAAGGTGCATCCATCGAAACGTGTCGTCCTGAATTCTTCATGGATTCCTTCACATCGCTTACGGTCATATCCAGCTCCTTGGCAATTTCCTCGGCCGATGGCGGCCTTTCATTTTCCTGTTCCAATCGCGCAAAGGTCTTGTTGATCTTGTTGATCGACCCGATCTTGTTCAACGGAAGCCTGACGATTCTCGACTGCTCGGCCAGCGCCTGCAAAATAGATTGCCGGATCCACCAAACGGCGTAAGAAATAAACTTGAATCCACGGGTTTCGTCAAATCTTTTTGCCGCCTTGATCAACCCGAGATTACCCTCATTGATCAAATCAGGAAGAGTAAGTCCTTGATTCTGATACTGCTTGGCTACCGAAACAACGAATCGCAAATTGGCCTTGGTGAGCTTCTCCAAAGCAACCTGATCTCCCGCTTTAATGCGTTGCGCCAACTCCACCTCCATGTCAGCTGTTATCAAATCTACTTTACCTATCTCTTGCAAATACTTGTCCAAAGAAGCAGTTTCGCGATTTGTAACCTGCTTGGTGATTTTAAGTTGTCTCATTAAAAAGTATGAATTTTAGTTAAATAGTTCTGTCGTGTACTATAGTATACGTAGATAATTGTGTAAATGTTACAAAATAAAAAAACCCCGAAAAAAATTCCGGGGTTTTACAATCATCAGATAAAGACAATTTAGTCTCTTCTTCTATCGTCTCTGCGGTTGTCGCGACCTCCGCGATCACGTCCTCCGCGATCCGCGCGATCACGTCCTCCGCGATCGTTTCTATTTTCACGTGGAGGTCTTTCAACAAAGCCTTCCGGTTTTGGCAAAAGTGCTTTACGCGAAACTTTTTCCTTACGGGTTCTTGGATCAAGTCCGAAGTACTTCACGTCAAAAACATCTCCCATCTTAACAACGTCACTGACATTTTCTGTTCTTTCCCAGGCAAGTTCACTCACGTGAAGCAAAATTTCGTTTCCGGGTGCCTCTGTATATTCTACAACGGCTCCAAAATCGAGCATTTTGATCACCTTAACCTCGTAAACACTTCCTTTTTCAGGTTTGAACATCAGAGAATCAATCTTGGCCAATACCGCGTCAATTCCATCCTGGTCAGTTCCCAATATTTCAACGATTCCTTCTTCGGTCACAGGATCTTCATTGATGACAATCGTACAACCTGTTTCTTTTTGAAGTTCCTGAATCACTTTTCCACCAGGTCCGATCAAAGCTCCGATGAATTCATTAGGAATGGTTCTTGTAACCATTTTTGGAGCGTGTGGTTTCACGTCTTCATTCGGTGCATCAATCGTTTCAGCCATTTTACCTAAAATATGCAAACGTCCGTCACGTGCCTGTTTAAGTGCCTTCACCAAAATCTCATAAGACAAGCCTTTGATTTTGATATCCATCTGACAGGCGGTGATACCTTCAGCAGTTCCGGTGACTTTGAAGTCCATGTCTCCCAAATGATCCTCGTCTCCCAAAATGTCAGACAATACGGCGTATCGCTCTCCATCAGAGATAAGTCCCATGGCTATCCCTGAAACGGGTCTCAGCATTTGAACTCCCGCATCCATAAGAGCCATAGTACCTGCACAAACAGTTGCCATCGATGAAGATCCGTTGGATTCAAGAACTTCAGACACGATTCTCACTGTGTAGGGACAATCGTCAGGAATCATGCCTTTCAACCCGCGCTGGGCCAAATTACCATGACCGACTTCTCTTCTTGAAGTTCCTCTGATGGGTCGGGCTTCACCCGTACAAAACGGTGGAAAATTATAGTGCAAATAGAAACTTTCCTCTCCTTCGTGAGAGGGCATGTCTATTTTGTTCGCGTCTCTGGATGTTCCCAAGGTAACTGTTGCCAAAGCCTGGGTTTCACCCCTTGTGAAAATAGAGGATCCATGCGTTGATGGCAAGTAATCCACTTCACACCAGATAGGTCTGATTTCGTCCGTCTTTCGACCATCCAAACGAACTCCTTCTGCCAGGGTCAATTCCCGAACGGCTTCTTTCTGAGCGTTGTTGAAATAACCCCCTATCAAATGACCAAATTCTTCAAGCTCCTCTTCAGAGAAAGACGCCTCAAGCTCTTCTTTCAACGCACTGAATTGCTCTGAGCGTTCCGTCTTGGAGGTTCCCTGTTTTGCTATGGCATAGCACTTTTCGTAAACTGCGTCACGAATCTTTTTGGCCAATTCCTCATTTTGTTCAGCGACTTCATATTCACGAACTTCTTTCCTTCCAAACGCCTCTGCTAAACGCAGCTGAGCTTCAATTTGCACCTTGATGGCTTCATGAGCGAATTTGATCGCATCCGCCATTTCTTCTTCGGAAATCTCATCCATTTCACCCTCTACCATCATAACCGAGTCGGCAGATGCACCGACCATCATGTCAATGTCAGACTCAGCGAGCTGCTTCCGGCTTGGGTTTATGATAAACTCACCATCCACACGTGCCACTCTTGCTTCGGATATGGCGCATTCAAATGGGAAGTCACTTAATTGAATCGCAGCAGAAGCTGCCAGGCCCGCCAGTGCCTCAGGCATAACATCATCGTCATGAGACATCAATTGAATCATAACCTGTGTTTCGTAATGATAATCTTTCGGGAACAACGGTCGTAAAACCCTGTCAACAAGTCTCATTGTCAGAACCTCTCCGTCACTGGGTCGCGCTTCTCTTTTAAAGAATCCTCCGGGATATCGTCCTGCAGCCGCAAATTTTTCTCTGTAATCGACTGTAAGTGGAAGAAAGTCCACGTCAGAGGCCTTGTAATTGGATACAACGGTGCAAAGGAGCATCGCATTGCCCATTTGAACAACAACCGATCCGTGTGCCTGTTTGGCCAATTTACCTGTTTCAATGGAAATTTCTCTTCCATCACCGAGGTCAATAACCTCTTTAAATACTTTTGGAATCATAATTTGATTTTAATCACTGCGAATAGCAGCATTTTTAATTCATTTTAACCTTGTAGTTGTGTTGTCACCCCTGTGGGATAGTCGGCCAATGAATTACTCTAGTTGGTCTGCTCAATTAGGCACTGAGCAGTACTGCGGAATTTTTAACGAAATTAGGCAACTTTTATTCTATAACCTAAGCAAATACAAAATAAAAAAGAGAGGCACTCAGCCTCTCTCTTCTTTTATTTTCTCAATCCGAGATCCTTGACAATGGCACGGTATCTTTCAATATCCGTTTTGACCAGGTAGTTGAGAAGGTCCCTTCTCTTTCCTACCATTTTCACCAATGATCTTTGGGTGTTGAAATCTTTGCGATTTTTCTTCAAATGGTTCGTCAGGTGATTGATCCTGTGTGTGAACAGTGCAATCTGTCCTTCCGTTGATCCGGTGTCGGTTTCCGACTTACCGTGCTTTTTAAAAATTTCTGCTTTAACTTCTTTCGTCAAATACATGCTAACATTAAGTTTAATTAATAATTTTTATGTACTACCTTATAAATGAGCGGCAAAGATACTATTAAAAATTAGATTGGCAATGAATTCACATTGAACTTAAAACCTTCTTGATTTAAACCTTTTCTTCCCTTCGAAGTCTTAAAACAAAATCATTCTTGAAAACCGTTAACATCTTAAACAAAATTACTATGAAAAAAGAAGCTTTTTACCTGAAAATGAAATCCTTGCCCTTCCTGGCCCTGATTGTGTTTTTTACGATCAATTGCAGCAATGAAGATGTCCAAGTAAGCGTTGATTCGGATAAACAAGATATCGAAGACATTGAGATACTCGCTGAAATCCAAAGCATGACCGAGGTTCTCGATGATATGTCAGAAGTCGTCGGAACAGAAATTGATCAAAACAAGGAATTCAGTGACGATGCAGCCAAGTCGATGCCGGATGGTCCGTACTTTTCTTCCTGCGTAAGTCGTACACTCGTTCTGGAGGGTAACAACATCAATATTTCCCTGGACTATGGCAATGGATGCGAAGGTCCTCATGGAAATGTGCTAGCCGGCCTAATCCGAATTGACATTCAGCCCCTGGGTGCTGATGTAAAGCTAATCACGCATTCCTTCGAGGAATTCTCAATCAATGGGAGGACAATAGAGGGTACCATCACCCGAAACAGAGTGCGTTCGAATCAGGACGGATATCCTCAGGTTGAGACCTCAAAGGACATAAGCATTCAATGGGATGAAGACACGGTCTTCAACCGGGTGGGGCAAACCACAAGAGTCTGGGTGGCAGGAAACGACACTCGAAGTTGGGGAGATGATGTTTTTCTCACAACCGGCAATTGGAATATCTCCAGAAATGGCGTCCTGAAGCGATCCGTCACAATAACCAAGGAGCTTCGCAGAGAAATGTCCTGTCGATTCCTTGTTAGCGGAACGATGAACATAGAAGGCTCACAAGCCAATTATAGTCTCGATTTTGGTGATGGCACCTGTGATGATGTTGCCGTCGTAACTACCGACGACAGGCAAGAGGAAATTCAGCTGGGCAGACTGAGAAGGCAGATCAGGAAGTAGCTGGTTTCCTTATCGGATTGTTCTCAATCAAGTCAATGTACAGGTTCACCTGCTCCTTGAGGTGCTTCCTCTCGACAATCTTGTCCAGGAACCCGTGCTCCAAAAGAAACTCCGAACGTTGAAAGCCTTCCGGCAAATCCTTGCCGGTGGTGTCTTTCACGACTCGCGGTCCTGCAAAGGCAACAAGAGCGTTGGGCTCTGCAATGTTTATGTCCCCAAGCATGGCATAGGAAGCTGTCGTTCCACCCGTTGTGGGATCCGTACACAAAGAAATATAGGGGATACCAGCTTCAGCAAGCTGGGCCAATTTGGCCGAAGTCTTGACCAATTGCATCAAGGACAGCGATGCTTCCTGCATGCGCGCACCTCCTGATTTGGAGATCATCAAAAAAGGGATTTTCTTTTTGATGGAATAATCAATTGCCCTTGCGATCTTTTCGCCCACGACACTTCCCATGGAGCCACCGATAAAAGCAAAATCCATGGCAGCGATGACGAGATCTTTTCCAAGAGACTTGCCTACTGCTGTTCGCACTGCATCGTGAAGCCCGGTTTTCTTTTGGGCTTCTTTGATACGATCGGTATATTTCTTGGTATCTACAAATTTCAATGGATCCTTCGCCGAAAGTTTGACGTCGAGCTCCTTGAATTCATTGTTGTCGAAAAAAATCTCAAAGTATTCTGCGCTTCCGATCCTTACGTGGTATCCGTCCTCAGGACTCACATACAGGTTTTCTTTCAGGTCATCCGAATCAATGATCTTTCCGCTTGGCGTTTTGTACCAGAGACCCTTAGGCGTGTCCTTCTTTTCATCTGTAGGGGTCTGAATCCCCTTCATTTTACGTTTGAACCAAGAACTCATATCGTTATTGTTATCTTCCAAAATCTGGCGCAAGTTATAAAAAAAATGGAGCACCATCATTCATGGTGCCCCATTTCCAAGTGTATCCTTCTATAAAGTATTCACGTTATTGAGGTCTTCAAAGGCTTGTTTGAGTCTTTCTTTAAAAGATTCCTCTCCCAATCGAACCCATCTGCGCGGATCATAGAATTTTTTATTCGGAACGTCATCCCCTTCGGGATTTCCGATCTGGCCTTGAAGATAATCGGTCTTTTCAGCCATGTAGTCACGAACTCCTGCCATATAAGCATATTGAAGGTCGGTATCTATGTTCATCTTGATCACACCGTAGCCAATGGCTTCCCTGATTTCTTCCAGGGTAGAACCCGATCCGCCATGGAAGACAAAATCTACCGGATTGTGACCCGTGTTGTATTTTTCTTCAATGTATTTCTGAGAATTGTCAAGAATCTTCGGGGTGAGTTTTACATTACCGGGCTTATACACGCCGTGTACATTTCCGAAAGACGCAGCCACGGTAAATCTTGGACTCACTTTCAATAATTCCTCGTATGCATAGGCTACTTCTTCAGGCTGGGTGTAAAGCTTCGAGGAATCCACATCCGTGTTGTCGACACCGTCTTCCTCACCACCGGTGATTCCGAGTTCGATCTCCAGGGTCATTCCAATCTTGGACATTCTCTCCAAATATCTCTTGGAGATCTCAATATTCTCCTCAATGGGCTCTTCAGAGAGATCGATCATATGAGAACTGAAAAGCGGTACACCGTGCTCTTTGTAATGAGCCTCTCCGGCATCCAGCAAACCATCAATCCAGGGCAAGAGCTTCTTGGCACAGTGGTCAGTATGAAGAATTACGGGAATGTCGTAAACTTTTGCCATTTCATGTACGTGCTTGGCCCCTGCAATGGCTCCTGCAATCGCAGCCTTCTGTCCGTCATTGGAAAGTCCTTTGCCCGCATTGAAATGAGCTCCTCCATTAGAGAATTGAACGATGACCGGAGCATTCATTTCTTTCGCTGCCTCGAGAACTGCATTGATCGTACTTGAGCTTATTACGTTTGCCGCAGGAAGAGCAAAACTCTTTTCTTTTGCCAACTTGAAGATTTCCTGCACCGTATCGCCGGTTGCTACACCTGATTTGATTGTCTGTACCATTTGAATTGATTTAAATGAAAATTTCTGAACCTCAAAAGTACGAAATTATCCTTATTAGAAGGGGTAATTGATCCCGATATTGTAGACGGCGTTGCCAAAATTGTAGTTGACGAACCACTTGTTGGAAGAAGGGAGATAAGGCTCGTAAGTCTTGAATCCGACATCAAATCGAAACACGAGAAAGCTGAAGTCATATCTTATGCCCAAACCGGACCCAATCGCCGTGTTCTTGAGGTCCGAGAAACTTTTGAGCTTTCCCTCTTCGGTCACCAGGTTGGAATCGGTGATGTCCCAGATATTTCCGGCGTCCACAAACAGGGCGCTGTAGAATTTGTTCGAAAGTCGAAAGCGGTATTCAAGGTTTGCCACGAGCTTGAAAGTCGCCACATTGTATTCCAGGTTGTTGAGCTCGGCACCGGGTCCGAGGTCAAAGGTTCTCCAGGCCCTCATCTCATTGCTACCCCCTGCACTGTAACTTCGGCTGAAAGGCACGTTTTCCGAGTTTCCGTAGGGAATGGCCACACCTGCAAAGGTCCTGAATACCAAAATATTCTCACTTCGGAGCTCCCAATACTTTTTGTACTCGAGTTCCGTCTTGAAATACTGGGCCACCGGAACGTCAAAAAGCACACTCTGTCCGTCATCGTTCGTGTTGTTGTAAATCAGGTTCGTGAATGTCCCTGCGGAGATTAATCTGGCCGTGAAAAAAGAAAAATCGTTGTCGTTGATGTTTTCACGGGTATTGTACGCAAAGGAATAGGAGATCACGGGAACAAAGGAATCTTCGATCAGAATCTCCCTTCTTTCCGCGACATCGGAAACCGTATCAAATTCTTCAGGGTTCGAGTTTTGGTACCCATTTGCAGGATCGAGGAAAAAGGTCATGAAATCAAGAATGTCTTCGTTATCTTTTGGCAGGGTTTCGCCGAATACGTCCTCAGTAACGTCATTCAGCTTCTGGTATTCCGAATCATATATATTGAAATAATTGTCAATGTTCTGGTTTTTGATGTACTGCAGGTTGATCAGGTCGAGACGATGTCCGACTCGCTTGGAGCTCTTCCAGGCGTATGCCATACCTGCCGTGGTGTTCTGACGATCGAGCCCAACGTTTTTCTGAAAACCCACGCTGGCATCAAAAGTCGTCGTCGGCGCCATGTATTTCGGGATCAGCTTTGAAGTGTTGATCGGAAAAAGGATCCTGGGAAACCTCAAAGAAACACCAGACAGGAGCTCCCAGGCATTGAAGAAATTCTCACTTTGTGTCGGAGGGTTCGAAACATTGAAAATAGATCCTTGAAAGGATAGCTCCAAAATCTCGGAGCCCTTGAACATATTTCGGCCCAAAAAGGAAAATTTTCCAAGGACACCGAAAGGCTTTATGTTCGATGTTGTGGCGTCCAGGTCCACCGTGAGGGCATATTTCTTAAGGGGAGTCAGGTAGATGTCAGCCGTCAGCGAATCCCCGTCGTGCTCGGTATAGGAAATATCGATGTTTGAAGAAAAAGTTCTCAGGTTTCGAATGTAATTCTGGGTCTGCGTCTTCTCGGCATCCTTGTAAATCCCATCGGGAGATATGAAGAGGGAATTCGTAAGGTACTTGGGCCTGAACTTCATCTTGTCAAAGCTATAAAACCGATACCCTCCGTAAACCGCTGAATCCCGTATGGGTCGCCCACGATTTGCGATGGAAAAGTCGGTGTAGACATTGATTCGGTTGACGGTTTGTATCTTATAGGGCTTTTTAACCAGGGCACCGTTCTCTCTCACTACCCGATCCGGAATTTTCATTTCGACCTTTTTTTTGTACTGGCCCTGGATCGAATCGGTCCAGAACCCCATGCTGTTGTTCTTGAACTCATACACCCCGTTGTTTCTGAAAAGATTGACCAGTCGGGCTTCCTCCCTTTCAAAATCCTCGAATATGAATGGATTTCCCTGTTTCAGGAAGGCCTCTTCCTTATGACTGTTGTAGATAGAGTCGAGCGAAGCCGATTCTATATCCGTGGAAACGGAATCGATGTAATATTGCTCCTTCGGCGTAATTCTGTAATTGACCCGAACCTGCTTCTCCCCAACTGAATCCAGGTCGTGTTCCACTTTGGCCTCAAAATACCCATGGGATATATAGTAATCTCTCAGGGTGTTCGACGATCTCACCGCCTTCGAAGCATCATAGATTACAGGGGCCTCTCCTTTTGTTAAAAACCAGTTGTTCAAACCTCTCTTGTTTCTGTAGATGACATAGGTCTGCTTCTTTGAAAAAATACGCTCATATCGCTTGTACTTCTTCTCGTGATTTGCCGCCCATTCTTCGAATGTCATTTCAAAATCGGTATTTCCAAAATTGTAAAGGTAAAGAGGAAGCGGCATGCCCAGAGTGGTTCGATTCGGCTTCTGAACCAGATATTTGTCCAACTCAGAATCCTTGCTTTTCTCCTCGTTGATCAGGATCTGGTTTTCCTTGATCATCTTTTCATTTTCTTGGACATATTTAATACTATTGCAAGATGCCAACTGAAATATTATGAGTATAAGTAACAGTATTTTAAGGAAAATCGATGGCAACTAGCAATAGTTTTAATATATTCTCAAAAGTAACACTATTTACATGTTAAGCAAAAATCAGGTTCGATTTATCAACAGCCTCAGAAGAAAAAAGATCAGGAAGTCGAAAGGGCTGTTTCTCGCAGAGGGAAAAAAGCTGGTGCTGGACTTATTAAATTCTGATATTCAAGTTGATATGATTTATGGTCTTTCTGGATTTGAATGCCCGGAACCATATATTGCCCAACAAATATCTGAGCGGGAATTGCGTTCCATAAGCTCACTGACCGCTCCGAATGAAGTGCTGGCGATCTTCAAAATCCCGGAAACAAAACCGGTCCTGAAAAAGGGCCTGGCGGTTGCGCTCGATGATGTGAATGATCCTGGAAATCTCGGAACGATCATTCGGTTGTGTGACTGGTTCGACATCCCCCAGATTCTCTGCTCCCAAAATACCGTGGACTGCTATAATCCGAAGGTGGTCCAGTCGAGCATGGGATCATTGGCTCGGGTGCAGATCAATTACCTCGACCTGGCAGACCATCTGAAGAATGAAAAACGCACCATTTATGGCACCTTTATGGAAGGTCAAAGTCTTTATCAAACTTCTTTTGAAAAGGATGGAATCCTCGTGATGGGCAACGAGGCGAATGGTATTTCAGAAGAAATTCGCCACCTGGTTAACAAAGAATTGAGCATTCCTCGATTCGGTACGCAACAGAAAACAGAAAGTTTGAACGTCGCCATGGCAACAGCCATTTTCCTCAGTGAGATGAGGCGTTGATCAGAACTCCCTTATGGCAGATCTTATTGCCACCAATTTGGTGAGCAGATCCCTTAAGAAGTCAAGATTAAGCATATTGGCCCCATCGGACTTAGCAACAGACGGGTCGTGATGCGTCTCCAGGAAAATCCCATCCACACCAACGGCTATGCCCGCCTTGGCTATGGTTTCGATCATCTCCGGTTTACCCCCTGTAACCCCGCTGCTCTGGTTGGGCTGCTGCAGCGAATGGGTCACGTCCAAAACCGTGGGTGCAAATTGCTGCATCACCGGGATGCCGCGGAAGTCAACGATCATGTCCTGATACCCAAACATCGTTCCTCGATCGGTGATCATTGCCTGCTCATTGCCCGAATCGTGAACTTTTCGAACTGCGTGCTGCATCGCCTCAGGGCTCATGAACTGTCCTTTTTTCAGGTTGACGACCTTGCCTGTTTTTGCGGCTGCCACAACCAGATCCGTCTGACGCACCAGAAAGGCAGGAATTTGCAAAACATCGACATACTCCGCCGCTTTTGACGCATCGTTGACATCGTGTATATCGGTAACGACAGGAATGTCAAAGGCATCCCCAACCTTATTCAAAATCTTCAGGGCCTTTTCATCACCTATGCCCGTAAAGCTGTCTATTCTTGAGCGATTGGCTTTTTTGAAGCTGCCTTTGAAAACATAGGGTATTTGGAGTTGGTCGGTGATTTCTACGACGCGCTCGGCAATCCTGAGCGCCATGTCTTCCCCTTCAATGGCGCAGGGTCCGGCCAAAAGAAAAAAGTTTCCGGAATCAAGGTGCTTTAGTCGAGGGATCAATTCTAATTTCATGATGCAAGGCTTTGCTCAAAGATAAGACTTCCCCGGTTAAAAAATGGATACATCCCATTGAAGGCGGATTCTGTGCCCGGATTCAAACTCAGGCACGAACTGGTCAAATTCCAAATAGGAGTACTCCAGGGTCAATTTGTTCTTGTGACCTTTGAAGAACCAGTTCAGACCGAAGGTGTACTCCGAGTTCAAATCATCTGGCAAACCATCGTCCGGGTCGTAAACAGCATATCGTCCATAGAACTCCATCTTATCCGGAAAATTCGTAATTGCATGAGCTGGAAAATATCCCAATTGGAAAAAGTTCCCAATCAGCGTTGTCTGCTCGAAGTTCACCGTGTCGTCAATCCTCTTGACATGAAATTCCTGGTGCCAGGACCACCCCCGCCATTTAAATGCCGTTTCGAACAGGAACTGATCAATTTTGTACTGATCGGTCTCACCTTCTTCAAACCCGAAGAGCTGCCCACCGCCAGAAGTCGAAAATGACGTATAACGGCTTTGATTCGTCACTCCTGCCACAGCAATAGAAGAGACGAATCGCTCATGATTCTCCAGATCCGAACCCGACCAGCCGAGAACCTCCCCATTTGGATTCCACTGCAGACGCAGCATGTACATCAGGTTGTTGCCATCCACTGTGCTTCCTCCTCGACCCGTTCCGGTCAGTGCGGATGCCCAATAACTGAAATTCGCTGCAGAGCCTCCATCAAGATTACCATAAAGCGATATCCCCTGCTGGCGATCGATGGTAAAGACCCGATTCATGATACTTCGGTCCAGACCCTGCTGTTTTCCCGAGGAGATTACCCGCTCACGCGTGTACCTGATCTTCCATTGACCCACCCGAAGCTTCAGATAGGGTAGCTTTTCCAATTGGGCTCGAAAATCCAGGAGATTGCCTCCCACCAGGTCCTGCTCGAAATAAAACGTATAATAGGGCTTGAATACATGGCCACCAATCTTTATCCGTGCCCTGTTAATAGCGAGGGTTGTACCACTTTCCGGAAAATCCTCGTTGGAATCGGGAAACTTCTCAAAATCCGTGAATGAGGCCCTGAACTGTCCCCGGAAATCTACTTGCAAGAGGTAGGCATCATCGAAAAAATGAAACTCGAATCCCTTGCCCTTGGTTACATAGAAGTCTTTTTCCTGTTCTTCCTGACCACTCAAGGAGAAAGGGAGCAAAAAATAGCATATGGGTATCAAAAGAAACTTTCTCAACATGACGGCTCGTTCAACACTGGAGAGCTATGAGGTCAGACAGAAGTGTCATTGGTCATCGCTCTGAACATGCTTTCCAAGTTCTGAATTTTCTTGTTGATCTGCAAAGCCTTCAAACCGTTATCCTTGGCAAAGTCAAAAAGTGCAGATCGCATGTCCTTCTCTGTCTTGAAGACCAGGCTCCAAGTTGTGTCATACACGTTTTCCGCTTTTTCAAGATGCGGAAGCTGTCTTAGCAGCTGCTCCTCAACAACCAAATCGAATTCTACCTCAATATGCTGCTCGCCTTCTGTAATCAGGTCTTTCAGCTTCTTGTCTGTGACCAAAGTCCCCTTATTGATGATCAGGACCCTGTCGCACATCGCCTCAACCTCCTGCATAATGTGGGTTGAGAGTAAAATGGTCTTGGTTTTTCCAATATCTCTGATCAGTTCACGGATCTCAGCCAATTGATTTGGGTCAAGACCTGTAGTCGGCTCATCCAAAATCAAAACCTCGGGATCGTGCAGCAGTGCTGCGGCCAGACCCACGCGCTGCTTGTAGCCTTTCGACAGTTGGGAAATCTTTTTGGAAGCATGGTCGCGCAGACCTACCTGCTCAACCACCTCGTCTATCCTTTGCCGACCCGTTTTGTGAATTCCGCATTGAAAAGAAAGGTATTCCTTAACGTACAGATCGGAATACAGCGGATTGTTTTCTGGCAGATAACCAACAGATCTTTTGACCTTCATTGGCTCGGCCATAACGTCGTGTCCATTGACCAGGGCCCTACCTTCATCAGGTGAGAGATACGTAGTTAAAATCCGCATTAAAGTTGACTTGCCGGCCCCATTCGGACCCAGGAATCCAACGACTTCTCCCGAGCCTATGGAAAAACTTACGTTCTTCAGGGCCTTCTCACTCCCGTAGGACTTGCTAAGTTGTTGAACTTCAATGGACATATCAACTGTTCATTAGTGATGCAAATAAAGTAAAATTTTGAGAACTAATACTTGACAATTGACGTTTCTAAAAGAAATTTGAAATCGAACCCTATCCTTGGCATTGCATAAAACCCAAACTTTTTCAATTTTTCATTGATAATGCCGAATTAATTTTTACATTTGCTGCCTATTTTTAATAGATATGACGAAATCTGTACACATATTCAACTGGTTTTACTTTTATTTTTTTAGAAAATGAAGGTAGAGACTGTATGTGTATAGTTCAAATAAAGAATGTATCTGAAGTCTCGTTTTAACGGGGCTTTTTTTTTAGTTCAAAAGTCTGATTGACAAACAGGAATTGATGAAGATTGCAATTCAGGGAATAAAAGGTTCATTTCACCACATCGTGGCTGAGAAGTTCTTTGGTGAAAACATCGAGCTCGCCGAGTGCATGTCATTTACAGAGATTCCCGTTTTATTGAAGAATGATCAGGTGGAGAGCGCCGTAATGGCCATTGAGAATTCCATTGCAGGCGCCATATTGCCCAATTACGCCTTGATCGATGAATACGAATTGAGCATCGAGGGTGAGGTCTATGTCAATATCCATCACCATTTAATGGCCCTTGAGGGACAGGATCTGACTGACATCAAGGAAGTTTGGTCGCACCCGATGGCCCTTTTGCAGTGCCGCAAGTTCTTCCGCGAGCATCCTGGGATAAAGCTAGTTGAGGAAAAGGACACAGCAGAGGTCGCCAGACGGATTCAGCAGAATCAGATCAAGGGTGTCGCCGCAGTTGCCAGCAAGAGGGCCGCGGACCTTTTCGGTTTGGACATCATCTCAAATGACATTCAGACCATCAAGCACAATTCGACACGATTCTTTGTATTGAAGAAAAGCAAAAATGCGCCTTACCATCCGAGCAAGGTTGAAAACATAAAGGACAAGTCCTCTATCAAATTTGTTACGCAGCACAACAAGGGCAGCCTGGCAGAAATACTGGATATTTTTGCCAAGCACGACATCAACCTGACCAAGATTCAATCGCTGCCCATCATTGACACGCCCTGGAGCTATGCATTTTTCATAGATCTGGTCATTGATGACTTCGTTCTGTACAAAAATGCGCTGCACCTGATTTCAAAAAAAGTAAAACACCTCAAGGTTTTGGGCGAATACCATCAAAACAGGGAATGATCATGATATCGAAAGCCAACAGATTGAATTCGGTCCAGGAATACTACTTCTCCGTCAAATTGAGAGAGGTCAGGTCATTGGCACAGCAAGGCAAGCCCATCATCAACCTCGGTATTGGGAGCCCAGACCTGAGTCCTCCATCCGAAGTCATCGAAGTATTGAAGAATGCAGACGTTCACAGTTACCAAAGCTACCAGGGAATCCCGGAACTGAGGAATTCCATTTCAGCCTTTTACGATTTGCACTACAATGTATCGCTGGATCCTGATCATGAAGTGTTGCCTCTTATGGGGTCGAAAGAAGGAATCCTGCATATTTCCATGGCATTTTTGAACCCGGGGGACCAGGTTCTGATTCCCGACCCGGGCTACCCTACCTACGCTTCAGTGACAAATCTGGTCGAGGCCGTTCCTGTGACCTATGCTCTCGATGAAAAACACAACTGGTGGCCTGATTTGGATCTACTCGAAAAAATGGATCTTGAGAAGGTCAAACTCATGTGGGTCAATTATCCACATATGCCGACGGGCAGCAATGCGGAAAAAGGACTTTTTGAAGATCTCATTGCTTTTGGCCTGAAACACGAGATCCTGATTGTGAATGACAATCCCTACAGCTTTATTCTCAATGACAATCCTCAGAGCATTTTGTCTGTTCCGGAAGCGAAAGAAATAGCCATCGAGCTCAATTCGCTGAGTAAAACCTTCAATATGGCTGGATGGCGCGTGGGAATGGTGGTCGGGAACCCCGATTATCTCAAGGCCATTCTGCAGGTGAAAAGCAATATGGATTCAGGGATGTTCTACGGCATACAGCTGGGAGCTTCCAAAGCATTGACCCTGCCTCTGTCCTGGTTTGAGGATATGAATCATGTTTATGAGGAAAGAAGGCATATTGTATGGCGAATTTGCGATAAACTTAACCTCAAGTACAACAAGAGTTCTTCCGGCATGTTCGTTTGGGCCCGCCTGCCTGAGGGAAGAACGGCTGAGGAATTCTGTGACAAGATCCTTTACGAACACGATGTTTTCGTGACGCCCGGTACGGTTTTTGGAGAGCAGGGTGAGGGATATATCCGATTTTCACTTTGCCTGCCCAAAGATCAGATCGAAGAAGTTGAACGACGATTAACCCAGATGAAATGAAGAAGATAGCAGTTATAGGTCTCGGATTGATCGGAGGTTCCCTGGCCCTGGAATTGAAAAAGAACTCCTGGGCGACGATCTATGGAATCGACAAGAATCCGGAGCACCTGGAGAAAGCGCTTGACCGGGGAATTATTTTCACAAAAGCGGATGCAGACACCCTTTCAGAGGTAGATGTTGTCATCATTTCGGTTCCTGTGGACGTCATTCCGTCAGTCACTTTGGACGTTCTCGACAAAATCAAGGAGGATGCCCTTGTCTTTGATGTGGGGTCGACCAAGGCCGCTGTATGCGATGCCGTTCGCACCCATGAGAAACGAAAAAACTTTGTGGCCCTGCATCCTATAGCCGGGACAGAGTATTCCGGTCCGGAAGCCGCCATTTACGATCTGTTTAAAAACAAAGTCAATATAATCTGTGAGAGAAGTCTCAGCAGTGAGCAAAGCATCAAGAAAGCTGTAAAAATCTTTGAAGATCTCGAAATGAAAAACGTGTTCATGGATTCGCCGGTGCAGCACGACATGCATATCGCCTATGTTTCTCACCTTTCCCACATCAGCTCCTTTATGCTCGGGAAGACCGTTTTGGAGATCGAGAAGGACGAGAAGAGCATCTTCAACATGGCGGGAAGCGGGTTTGCCTCGACCGTGAGATTGGCAAAAAGCAACCCGGAAACATGGACCCCCATACTCCTTCAAAACAAGGAGTTTCTTCTCAAATCCCTGGAAGAATACATTAAGAATTTAAGTGAATTCAAGAATATTTTAACGAATGAATCGGCCGATGAGATCTTGCAGATCATGCAGGACACGAACAGGATAAAAGACGTTCTGGCCGGAATCAAAAATTAGTGAATAATGGAAAACAAGAATTTTAGAACCTGGCTGGATCAGATGAACCTGAATCACCCCCTTGTCATCGCGGGCCCTTGCAGCGCAGAAACAGAAGAGCAAGTGCTGAAGATTGCTCATGAGTTGAAAGACACTGACGCCACTATATTCAGGTCAGGGGTTTGGAAGCCGCGAACAAGACCGGGAACCTTTGAAGGCAATGGTGTCAAGGCCCTGCCCTGGCTCCAAAAGGTCAAAGAGGAAACAGGTATGATGACGGCTATTGAAATAGCGAATGCTCACCACGCCAAATTGGCTATGGAATTTGACATCGATGTGCTTTGGATCGGTGCGCGCACAACGGTCAACCCCTTCGCTGTTCAGGAAATTGCGGAGGCAATTCAGGGCACCGAAAAAATTGTTTTGGTGAAGAACCCGATCAACCCCGACCTTGAGCTCTGGGTAGGCGCGATTGAAAGACTTCACAAGATGAATGTCCAAAATATTGGAGCCATCCACCGGGGTTTTTCATCGTTCAGAAAATCGCAGTACAGAAATGTGCCCAGCTGGCAGATTCCGATCGACCTCAAAGGCAGGTATCCAAGCCTTCCGATAATCAACGACCCTTCCCATATCTGCGGGAACAGAACAGGCATTTTCGAGGTCTCTCAAACCGCGCTGGATCTGAAAATGGATGGACTGATCGTGGAAACCCATTGCGACCCGGACAACGCGTGGAGTGACGCCAAGCAACAGATCGTCCCGGAGAGGCTGGTTGAGATCATGCACGATCTTAGAGTGCGAAAACCCAGATTTGAAAGAGAGGAATCTTTGTCCAATCTGAATGCATTGAGAAAGGAAATCAATGCCAAAGACGATCAGCTTATTGAAATTCTCTCGGAGCGAATGCAGATCGTGGAAAATATTGGCAAAGCCAAGAAAGAAAGCAACGTAGCGGTGCTTCAAAATGCGCGATGGAAGGAAATTCTCGACAAGGTTACTGAAAAAGGTCAGGGACAGGGACTGTCAGATCTCTTTATTGAACGTATTTTCAAAGCCATCCACCAGGAATCAATCGCACACCAGGAGAAAATCATAAACAGTTAAGAACTGTCTTCGATATTCGGCTAGTCCAATACGCAGGTATTGCTATCTTTGTGTATGCCAAGCCAGACACAAATGAGCGACAAACTGATATTTTGCATGAAATGGGGGTCCCTTTACGGACCGGAATACGTCAACACCCTGTATTCCATGGTAAAGAGAAACCTGACCTATGACTTCAACATGGTCTGTTTTACGGATGACTCCAATGGGATAAGGGAAGAGGTTACCTGCTATCCGATTCCGGAATTCGACCTGCCGGAGAATTTACCCGAACGGATGTGGAAGAAGCTCACTACGCTGAAGGAGGATCTCTATGGCTTGAAAGGCACGGCGCTCTTTTTGGATCTCGACATCGTCATCGTTGACAACATTGATTGCTTCTTCGACATTGAAGGCGAGTTCAGGATCATAAAAGACCCGGATATGAAATACTGGAGAATTACAGGTAATTCTTCGGTGTACCGTTTTGAGGTGGGAAAGCACGGGTATGTTTTTGATGACTTCGTGGCAAATTTCGATGAGATTCGAAAAGAACATCGCAATGAACAGGAATATTTGACCTGGGCGATCTATGAAAAGGGCCACCTGCAGTACTGGCCCAAAGAATGGTGTCCGAGTTTCAAATACCACTGTCACTCGAAAATTCCCTTCAATTTTTGGAAAAAACCCTTTATCCCTGAAGGCTCGAAAATCATCATCTTCCACGGGGAGATCAACCCTCATAAAGCGATACGCGGGGGTTGGGGGAAATGGTACCGGTATGTTCGGGCAGCACCCTGGGTAGCCGAATATTGGAAATAGGACCTTAGACCTGCACTATGATCGTACACAACCTGGAATCAGAAACTTCGGTACTGGATCACTTCATCGCTGAAATTCGAGATATAGAGATTCAAAAGGATGCCATGCGTTTTAGGCGCAACATCGAGAGAATTGGAGAGGTGCTCAGCTACGAAATGAGCAAAACGCTAACCTATACGGACCGGTCCGTGAAGACACCTCTTGGCGAAAAGTCGGTCCCGGCCATATCCGACAATATGGTTCTCTGCTCGATTCTAAGGGCCGGGCTTCCCTTGCACCAGGGGATCCTGAATTACTTTGACGACATCGACAATGCCTTTGTCTCTGCTTACCGACATCATACTACGCCCGAAGTCTTCGAGATCAAGGTCGAATATCTTGCGGCTCCTTCCCTAAATGACAAAATCCTCATACTGGCAGATCCAATGTTGGCTACAGGCAGTTCTCTTGTAGCCGTATTTGAAACCCTTAAAGGTCTTGGAAATGTAAAACAGGTTCATCTCATCTCTGTAATTGCGTCCCAGGAGGGCATCGAAAATGTCGCCAGGAGTTTTCCGGAGGATACACACCTTTGGGTTGCCACGGTCGATCCGAGATTGAATGAACAGGGATATATCGTTCCCGGACTGGGTGACGCCGGAGATCTCTCTTTTGGGTCCAAACTGTGATCCGTCTCAACTTTAAAACCTGCCTGTATTCACAGGATCAAATCTGAATCAAGATCAGTGATAGTAGGAAAAGGTATATAATCCCCTCCTTTATCCAATACTTCTCGAGAATCTGCAAAAAATTTGCAAAGACAATCGTCAATGGAAAGAACAAAAATGAGAATTCCGATCCGTCCTTTTCCGGTGCGATCAAGATAACAAGCAGGGACACCGCCAGGTGAACTATCAGCAACTGCCATGTAGATTTAAAATCAATCTTCGCCAGCAGGGACTTTCGGGTTGTTGGATAAATGGAAAATAGCAGAAGCAAGCCTGTGAAAACAATGGGCCAAAGAAAATCAAATGAATTGTACAGGCTGACATCCAGTTGGAAGTCAAACGTCCAAATCCGCATGAAGCGCTCCACATCATCAAAAGCAAGCAGGTAGGTATAGGCCAGAAAGACAGGTGTAACATATCCAACAATGGGAATCCAGATGTTTTTCCAGTCTGCGCGACGGAATAGCCAAATGGCCGCATAAACCAGTAGAAGGAAAAGAAATGACCAGAGGTAGAAGATGCTCGCAATGCCGATCCAGAAGGCACTGTCAAAAATTTTCTCCTGGGTCCTCAATGGACTTCTCAGACTGTAGAGCCTCCTGAAAGCAAACAGGAGAATGAAATTGGAAACAAAGACTCCCCCATTGAGCAACGAGCTTGGAAACATGCCCCAAAGGAGTATGTAAAACAATAGGGCATAGGAATTATCCTCGCAAAGTGCATTCTTGCGAATGATAAAATTCAGGATGAATACGGTCAGAATGGCAGCGAGCAGAAAAAGCCCGTATTTGACAAAAAAAAACAAGGAAGTTTCCCCCTCGTAGCCCTGAATCAAAGAGGATAAAAAAATCAGCAGCACAAGCAAGGACAAAACTAGAAAGTTGATCGGCTTGGTCTGATTGAAAAAATTGGCTATCATTGGGATATTTTCTATTTTTGCCACTCAGGTGACTTCAGAGCTAAGCCGAAAAGTAACCTGTTTCGAGCTAAAGTAAAAACTTTGTCACATAAGCCCAAGAGGTTTGTGTTTATTTTAAAAAATACGATATGATCGCTACGAATTTTTTCCGTGCCCTGGCCAGTTTTTTCACTGAGGTGCTCTTTGCGCCCTATGACGCCTTGAGATTCACTGAAGGCTGGTGGGTGACCAACTTCTTCAACTGGATTTTGTTCAGCATCACCTCGCTTCTCTTCATCTACTGGTTGGTCCAGCTGCAAAAATTCAAAAAGGCAGGCACTGAATAATTTTGTGCACCTATCATTTTCGAAGTTTTGGGCAGTAAGAACAAATTAAAGAGATTCAAGGAGAACGAAACATTTGAAAATGTCATTCAACCTTCGAGAAACGAGGTATTGGAAGGCTTTGAAATGGCCGGAAGCTGGAGCACCTTCTTTGAAAATGATAACCCGATCGTTTTAGAGCTTGGATGCGGCAAGGGTGAGTACTCGGTAGCCCTTGGAAAACAAAACCCTGACAAGAATTTTATCGGCATAGACATCAAGGGCGCCCGCTTTTGGCGCGGCGCGAAAACAGCTTTGGAAAGCGGCTTGAAGAATGTTGCCTTTCTCAGAACGCAGATCGAGCTTATCGACAGATGCTTTGCTGAAAACGAGATTTCCGAGATATGGATCACCTTTCCTGATCCTCAGATCAAATACAAAAGGACCAAGCACAGGATGGTGACCCGCCGCTTTTTGGAGATGTATGAGTCCATTTTGAATCCAGAGGGCATAATGCATCTAAAAACAGACAGTGAATTTCTGCACGGGTACCTTTTGGGCGTGCTGCACGAGGGAAATCATGAAGTACTTTACGCGCATCACGACATTTACAACAGCAGCAGCCCTCCTGCTGAAGCTACCTCGATCCAAACGTTTTACGAAAGTCAGTACCTGGAAAAGAAAAAAGCAATCACCTATATTCGCTTTCGAACCAATTATGGGGGTCGATCATGAGTCAGGAATCCTTTTTCCAGCGCGTCTATGAGGTGACGAAAAGCATTCCTTATGGAAGAGTGTCAACCTATGGTGCCATCGCTCGGTTCCTGGGCACTCCAAGGTCAGCTCGCATGGTGGGTTGGGCGCTGAATGCCTCTCATGTCGACGAGTCGATTCCGGCCCACAGGGTGGTGAACAGAAAAGGTCTTCTTACCGGAAAACATCATTTCAAAGGAACAAATCTCATGCAGCAGTTGCTCGAAAGCGAAGGAGTAGAAGTTGAAAACAACGTTGTGTTGGATTTTAAATCCAAATTTTGGGACCCAAATTCGTTGTGATTAGGCAATAATTGAAGCTATTTTCTGTTTTTTGAACAAAGATTCAATTAATAGCATTATCTTTTTTTTATATTTGTGTTTTAAATCCCTCAAAAAAAACCAGTAACTGAACCATGAAGAAACTTTTACTCAAGCTGTTTACCGTAATGATTTTGGCTTCTTTCTCTGGCGGTATCCAGGCGCAGACTAGTGTGAGTCATGAACTTGGTGGTTTTTTTGGAATCGCCTCCTTGCAAACCGACTTTGGGATCAGTGGCAATTTCGCCAGCGCAAACCAGGCCACCATGGCTTTTGGGGTATCCTATTACATGAAATTCTTTGGGAGTCAGTACAACTGGAGAAGTGGTTCGAGCTATTTTTCAGAGCATTTCAAAATGAAAGCCGAATTTTCCTATCTCAACAACTCAAAAATTGAACACGAAAATTTGGACCAGGTTGGCCCAAATTTTAGGGAAACAATGGAAAGAATGACCGGAAGTGTTACCATGCTCAACGGAGGTTTAAGTTTGGAATATTATTTTGTCGAGCTGGAGGACTATACTTCGTTCTTCAGGAGTTCGGGGCAGGTGAACCCTTTTGTAGGACTCGGATTGCAATATACACATGCAACGCCTGACATCTTTGTTGACGGCGTTTCCCTGAAAGGACAGCCAGAACCCTATGAGGATTTGATCCCGAAATGGCAGGAAGGAGCCATCGATCTTGAGGAGCAGGGAATTATGTCAGCAACGGCAAGTGCCGGGGTTCGGTTTGGACTTGAAATGGTGGATTTTGTTGTTGAAGGCCGTTACCAATATTTCTTCTCGGACAAGCTGGAGGGACTTTACGCACCGGATGATCCAGGCAACAAGAACAACGACACCATGGTATTTATCAACGTAGGTATTGTCTATGTCTTTGGAAAAAACTAAACCAGTTCCAAAGCTCGTCTTAAGTCTTCTATCAAATCCTTTTCGTCTTCCACACCGACACTGAGTCGAATCAATGAGTCGCTGACTCCTGTTTTTTCACGTTCTTCTTTTGGAATTGAGGCGTGCGTCATACTCGCCGGATGTCCGGACAAGGACTCTACGCCACCCAGGGATTCTGCCAGGGTGAACACTTTAAGCGTTTCAAGCACTTTGATTGCATCCTGATATTTGTTCCCCTTGATTTTGAAGGACAGCATGCCGCCAAAATCTTTCATTTGATTTCGGGCAATCTCATGATTCGGATGATCCTCAAATCCGGGCCAGTATACGTTTTCAATTTTCGGATGAGATCTCAGAAAATGGGCAACCGCTCTTCCGTTCTCACAGTGCCTTTGCATCCTCAGATGCAAGGTTTTTATCCCGCGAAGCACCAGAAAACTGTCCATCGGGCCGCAAACCGCTCCACTCGCATTTTGAATGAAATACAGCTTTTCCGCCAGGTCCTTGTCATTGAGTGCCAGGGCCCCCATGACAACATCCGAGTGCCCGCCCAGGTATTTTGTTGCTGAATGCATCACAATATCAGCTCCCAATTCAAGCGGTCTTTGCAAATAGGGAGTGGCGAAAGTATTGTCCACCACGAGCAAAAGGTCATTCTCCCGACTTATTTCGGCGCACCTTCGAATGTCGATCACATTCATCATCGGATTCGTCGGGGTCTCTGTCCAGATCAATTTAGTCTTGTCTGTGATGTGATCCGCAATTCGATCTGCCTCCTCCATTCCGATGAACTTGAACACAATCCCGAACTTCTTGAAAATCGTATTGAAAAGACGAAAAGTGCCCCCGTAAAGATCGTTGGTCGAAATCACCTCATCACCCGGACTGAGGAGCTTCATTATGGCGTCAATGGATGAAAGGCCGGATGCGAATGCCAGGCCATAGGTTCCGCCTTCAATGCTCGCAATCGATTTCTCCAGGGCCTGTCTCGTCGGATTTCCTGTTCTCGAATACTCAAAGCCCTTGTGCTGCCCCGGTGAGGATTGGGCGTAAGTCGAGGTCTGATAGATCGGTGGCATGACCGCCCCCGTGCTCGGATCGTGTTGCTGGCCGCCGTGAATCACCTTTGTATTGAATTCCATAGTTTAGATTTTTTGTCTTTTCTGATGAGTTTATTCTAACGATACCGGTATTTCTTACAACGATGCCGGTGTTTTTTATTCTACCAACTTCTTTAGGGACAAGATAACCCCAAGGTGGATTCCATCGTGAAATGCGCTGAACTTGAGGGATTCTTCAAGCGTTTTCAATTCGATGCCCGTACTTGTCATATAAGGTTTGTAGTTCTGAAACAAACCTTTTTCATAGTCTCTTTGAGCCCGTTCACAAAGAGGTATGATATTCTTCCGAACGAATTCTATGTCCTCACTCGAAACCTCTTCGGTTGCCACGGACCCTTTGCCGTAACGTTCAACAAATCCCTCTTCGATGTTCAAAGGCATACCCGAAAGCCTGTACATGAGAAGCTGCTGCGTCACCATGAGATGAGCAACATTCCAGAATACCGAATTTCGATGAGGTTCGGGAATCCTGAGCATCTGTTCTTGTGTCAGATTTTCAAGAATCTGCAAGAGTGCTTTCCGCGTAAACAAAGCTGTTTCGAATAGTTTATCCATGCCATGAATATTTTGTCTAAAAATAGATAACTTTGGCTAATGTCTTCCAGACAGAACTCAAATTCATGAAAAAAATATTCTACTTGAAGACTTGCGATACGTGCAAGCGCATATTGAAGTCCTTTCCCACCGAAGGATTCCGGTTCCAGGAGATCAAAACGGAGCCCATCACAGAGGAACAAATCACCGAGCTAAAACAAATAGCCGGTTCCTATGAGGCCTTGTTCAGCCGCCGGGCAAAGAAATACAAGGAAATGGGACTAAAGGATGTTTCCCTCCAGGAGTCGGATTACAAGCACTATATTCTTAGTGACTATACCTTCCTGCAAAGACCCGTGATCGTTATTGACGATCAAATTTTTATAGGGAGCGGCAAGAAAAACCTCGGAGCTTTGAATAAATATTTCACTTCGGATCCAGGCAAATAAGCACCGTGAAGAGGCTTTAGGTCATGAACTTACGTTCGATCAAGCTGATGAAGCGTTCTTCCAAATCTTCTTTTCCCTTCCAATTGTACGTTGTTTTTACCTGGTACTTAACGTAATGAAGGGCTTCGTCACGGGTTGCAAATGCGTTGAGACGGGTGAGTACTTTATTGAAATCCGATTGGCTGAAATTGAACAACTTGTTTACGAAAGCGATCCGGTCGTTCAAACCGATCTGGATGCTATTGCTTACGAGTCTGTCATTTAAGGAAAGTTGCCGAATTTCTTCTTTTCGGGTCTCGAAGAGTTTTTCAGTCTCGTCAAGAGAGACGGTGTCTTTGAATTCGGCCTTCTGGCTCATGTCTTCCTTTATGTCATTGAATGTTGGGACAAAAAGATCGGAAAGCGTCGGGTATTCCTGTTCTTCCGGAGCTTTTTTCGGAGCTTCCTTTTTTTTCGGTTCCTTCTCTTTATTCTCTTTCAGCTCCGGTTGTTCAGGAATCAACTCATCTTCCTCCGTCATGGGTTCGGGAGTATCCGTCATTTGCTGGGATTCCTCAAAAGCCGGTTTCTCCAAAGAAGATTCGGCTTGTTCAACCGGGTTTTCGGCCTGAGCTTCCTGGATGCTCAAACGGATCAAATCCTCATATATGCTCATATGTTCGGACTTCAATGACTCGAGATCATCAGCGCCCTCACTGCTCAGTATTTGCTCAGCGAGTCGCTTCCATTTTTCCGCTATGTCTTTCCTGTTCATGTTCATAAAATCGCCATCTGTTCCACCCTGCTCAAATTACAAATTTAACTTTTTCAAAAGAATAAACCTCCTTAGATTTTCATTACTTTTGTTTTTGAGCCGGGCAATAGGAGTGAAGCAAAAGCAACTCGTCCAGGAGTCTCGAATCAAACAACAATCAGATAATTTGGCAGGATCATGTTCTTAGAAAACACATTCAATCAGGAGGAGAAATTCGGGTGGATTGAAGTCATTTGCGGATCCATGTTCTCGGGGAAGACGGAAGAGCTTATTCGCAGGCTGAAAAGAGCGCAATTTGCCAAGCAGAAAGTCGAGATTTTCAAGCCGGTTGTGGATACGAGGTATTCAGATGAACGGGTCGTTTCCCACGACGAGAACGAGATTCTGTGCACACCCGTGCCCTCATCGGCCAACATACGTTTGCTGGCCAATCAAATAGATGTCGTGGGCATTGATGAAGCCCAGTTCTTTGATGAGGAGATCGTCCATGTCTGCAATGATTTGGCCAACAAAGGCGTGCGAGTTATCGTAGCCGGCCTCGACATGGATTTCAAAGGTCAGCCCTTCGGGCCGATGCCCGCCCTGATGGCCACGGCAGAATACGTCACGAAAGTCCACGCCGTCTGTACCAAAACAGGAAATCTAGCTCATTTCAGCCACCGGACCATCCCGGATGACCGACTCGTTCTTTTGGGCGAAGTCAGTGAATACGAACCTTTGAGCCGGGCTGCCTACTACCGGGAGATTCAAAAGGACCGGGAAGAAAAGATTCGAAGGGAAGAAAAGATTCGAAGAGAAGAAGAGATTGAAAAGGCAGAAACGAATTTGAAAGCAGAAAAAAACCAGAAGGAACAGAAAATCACGGATTCTCCCAATGAGTCATAGTCCTACTGTTTTGGAAATCAGCCTGAGCGCTGTAGAGCACAATTTCAACTATTTCAAGTCGAAAGTTTCCGCAGGCACAAAGATGCTCGCCGTGGTCAAGGCCTCAGGTTACGGAAGCGACGCCATTGCCCTTGCAAAGATGCTCGAAGAAAAAGGGGTCGATTACTTCGCGGTCGCTTATGCAGATGAGGGAATTGCCCTCAGAAATGCGGGAGTAGCCTCACCCATCCTGGTTTTACATCCCCAATTCAGGAACCTGGAACTGATGAGCTCCCACACCTTGGAGCCCAATCTCTATAGCGAGAATATTCTGCGGGAGTTCGTGCGCATCTCCAAAATGCAAAACCTGCAGTCATATCCGGTGCACCTGAAGTTCAATACCGGGCTCAATCGCCTGGGCTTTCGCGGAGAAAACATGAAGAAGGTTCATTCCCTACTTAAAGACGAAAAGACGGTTCGTGTCAAATCCATATTCTCCCACCTGGTCGCTTCAGAAGATTTTCAGGCCCGTGAATTCACCCTTCAGCAAATTCAGGAATTTGAAGCCATTGCACAAGAGTTTGAAAAGCTCTGGGGCTACAAGCCCTTGCGTCACATGACCAATACGTCAGGAGTTCTGAACTACCCTGAGGCCCATTTTGACATGGTTCGGGTAGGGCTGGGATTGTATGGCTTCGCCAATGACGCTTCCGAGGATGCAAAGCTTAGGAATGTTCTATCCCTGAAGAGTGTAATCTCCCAAATTCACGAGGTCCGTGAAGGTGAAACGGTAGGTTACAATATGGGACATAAGGCCCATGCCGCTCTTCGCACCGCAACCATCCCGATCGGGCATGCCGATGGAATTTTTCGGAGCTTGGGTCAGAAAAAAATATCGGTGAAGATCAATGGTGAAGAGGCTCCTGTAATCGGGAATATCTGTATGGACATGATCATGGCGGATGTGACTGAAATCAACTGTGAGGAGGGCAATGAGGTGGTCATTTTCGATGGGCAGGAAGATATCAAAAAGATGGCCAATCAGGCCCAAACCATCAGCTACGAGATCCTGACTGCACTCGGACCCCGCATTAGAAGGAAAATCATCTAGATTTTTTCTTACTTTTATGCACCTAATCAAATTGATCTGAGTATGCTAAAAGAATTCAAAGAGTTTGCACTCAAGGGAAACCTCCTTGACATTGCAGTTGGTTTCGTAATGGGAGCCGCATTCAAAAGTGTTGTAACCTCCTTTACAGGGGGAATTGTATCACCCCTGATCGGCCTGGTCTTAAAAACGGATTTCAAAGAAATGAAATGGATTGTCCAGGACGGCGTAGCCAATGCAGAAGGCGTTGTGGAAGGTGAAATCGCTGTTCTCTACGGTGACTTCCTTACGAACGTGATCGATTTCATCATCGTCGCATTTGTCATGTTCCTGATTGTAAAGGCCGTCAATAAGTTCAAGAGAAAAGAAGAAGAAGAAGCTCCTGCCCCAAGTGGTCCGAGCCAGGAAGAGCTACTTACAGAGATTCGAGATCTGCTCTCCAAAAAGTAGACTTTCAAATCAGAGACGTATCAAGTGGATCGGGTTCTTCCCCGATCCACTTTTTTCAGGGTATCGTTTTCAGCTGATCGGCTATTTTTCGATCATTGGACAATCGTGGCAGCTTGTTCTGTCCGCCCAATTTGCCCACCGACCTCATGTACTGGTCAAATCCATTCTTGGCAACCCTTGTAATGACAAGTCTTCTCAAAATTTTCCCCTGTAGGAGGTCGTAATAATAGCTGTTCTGTTTTTGCATCTCCTGGTCGATCCGCTCGGCGAAAGATTCCATGTCTTCAGGAGCCTTTTCAAATTCAATGAACCATTCGTGATAGGGCAGTTCGTCATTCTTGGGGTTGACTTCAGGCGCCACGGTGAATTCCTTTACCTTGGCCCCGGTCCCCTGCATGGCCCGTTGAAGGGCCTGCTCGACCTCTTTGCCGATAACATGCTCCCCGAAGGCCGAGATGAAGTGCTTGATCCTGCCGGTGACAATAATGCGGTACGGATCGAGACTGGTAAATGCCACAGTATCCCCAATGTTGTAGGCCCAAAGCCCTGCGTTAGTGGATATGATCAATACGTAGTTCACTCCGAGCTCGACGTCTCTCAACTGGAGTCGCGGCGGGTTTTCTTCAAAGAACTTGTCCGCTTCTATGAACTCGTAGAAGATGCCACTGTTGAGCAATAAAAGCATGCCCTCGGCGCCTTTATCCGGTCCGGTATGACGATCCTGGTAGGCAAAAAACCCTTCCGAAGCCGGAAAAAGCTCGATGGAATCCACCTTTCGTCCAATCAGGTCTTCCATATTCTGCCTGTAAGGCTCATAATTCACACCTCCATAGACAAAGAGTTTGAAATTGGGAAAAATTTCCCCCACTTTCTTTCCTTTACGCTCGATCAACTTCTCAAAATACATCTGCACCCAGGAGGGGATTCCACTGATCAGGCGCATGTCTTCATCGACGGTTTCCTCCACAATCTGATCCACCTTGGTCTCCCAGTCATCGATGCAGTTTGTCTCCCAGGAGGGCAAACGATTCGATTGGAGATACTTCGGCACGTAATGGGCCACGATCCCTGAGAGTCTTCCTGTTTTCACTCCATTGACCTCCTCGATCTCGGGCGAACCCTGAAGAAAGATCATTTTCCCTCCTACAAATCCTGCATTGCCGGTTTCGGCGATATACAATAGCAAAGCCTCCTTGGCCGCTTCGATGTGATAGGGCATGGATTCCTTGGTGATCGGAATGTATTTGGCCCCCGAGGTAGTGCCCGAAGTTTTGGCGAAATACAGGGGTTTTGCCTTCCAAAGCACGTCATCCTCCCCCTGGCGGATTCTTTCGACGTAACTTTTCAATCCCTCATAGTCCCTCACGGGAACGCGAGAAACAAAATCCTGGTAGGTTTTGATATGGGCAAAGTCATGATCCTTTCCAAAGGCAGTATTCTCAGCTCCTGCAATCAGGCTCCGGAATACCTCTTCCTGGGTCTCATGGGGTCGGGATGCCCATTTGTATACTTTGTGAGCAATTCTTTTGGCGTAAAGTCGGGCAAAAAACGATTTGATCACGGCTGTCAATTGAAATTGATGTAATTCGCAGGATTCACCGGGTACCCCTCATTCCAAAGCTCAAAGTGAAGGTGAGAGGCAGTAGACAGGTTCCCCGTTGAGCCGGCGCTTGCAATCACTTCGCCTGATTTGACGAGGTCCCCCTGTTCTTTGAAGATGGTCGAATTGTGCTTGTAAACCGATATGAAGCCCTGATTGTGCTCGATGATGATGACGTAGCCTGTATCGGCGGTAAAGCCCCTGAAGATAACGGTACCGTCCGCGACCGCTTTTACGGGCGTGTCCTTTTCGACTGCAATGTCAATGGCAAAGTGCTTGTCCCGGTCGTTGTAATTCTCGGTGATCTCGCCCTTGATGGGAGCCGTGAACACAATGTCCGTATTGCGGGTCGCCTCCTCGAAAACGCTGTAACGGTCCTGCTGCTCCACTTCAGCCCGGAAAGCCGAATCCACCGGGGAGGGTGCAAAGTCGATCTCGTCGATCTTGAATTGATTGAGCACCGAATCCTTGTTGAAGGAAACCCTCTTGATTTCCCCTTTGAGCACCTGCTGTATATTCTCTATGTAGAGATCATTTACAGACAGAACCTGGTTCAGGGAATCCACTTTGTACACCAGCTCACTCGCTTCTTTTTTCAGCTCTGTTGAAGAATAGCCCTGGATATACTCCTTCAGGGGCGTGAAAACGATGAACAGAATAGTCAGGGTAATGAGAAGAATAGAGAAAATACCACCAAGCACGAAGGCATTGAGACGATTGAGCTTGAATGAAAACCGCTCCTCAAAAGTATCCTCGTTCAATACCACGAAGCGATACTTGAAGGTCAGTTTCTCTTTCAGCTTACTTGTTTTCTTCTGTTCCATAGACAAGGCATTCCAAACAAATATACGGACCCTATTTGTAAAAGTTCATTTCATCCATGTACTTCCAGGCTTTGAAGGGCATCAGGGCCCTGATGTCCTTTTGATCCCTGACCGCCTTTCGGATGAATGTGGAAGATATCTCGACAATCGGAGCATCGATCAAATGCACCTTCTCGTGATTCAAGAGTTCCGGCAAATCCTTCTTCTCGCTCACCCGCGGATACACATAAATCTCGTAGTCTCTCAAAATGACCTCACTGTTCTTCCATTTCGGAAAGGTATGCAGGTTGTCCAGGCCCATGATCAGGTTGAAGTCATGCTCGGGGTGCTTTTCAGCCAGGTGAACCAGGGTGTTTATGGTGTAGCTGGGTTGTGGAAGTCCGAACTCGATGTTGGAGGGTTTGAGCTTGTCGTAGTCGTCGGTGGTCTCTGAGACCAGTCGAAACCGGTGATGATCCGCCAAAAGACTGCTTTTTACTTTGAAGGGGTTGTGAGGCGTCACCACGAACCAGACCTCTTCCAGGTCGGTGAATTCCGCCATGTGATTCGCAATGATCAGGTGTCCTACGTGAATCGGGTTAAACGTTCCAAAAAACAATCCTATTTTCATTCTTCAGCCTTTTCCGAGCTACAGGATTCAATCCTGCGTAAATCTCTTTACAAGTTCCACGGCTTCATCTTTTGCTTTCTCCAGGTCGTCATTGACCAGGATCACATCGAACTCAGGCGCGAAACCCATTTCTTTTTCAGCCTTTGCAACCCTTTCCTTTATCTTCTCTTCCGAATCGGTCTTTCTGGCCCTGAGGCGTCTTTCCATCTCCTCGAGTGAGGGTGTCTTGACAAAAACTGCCAGGGTCCGTTCGGGAAATTTCTCCTTTACCCTCAGGCCGCCCACGACATCGATGTCAAACACGGCGTGCTTTCCTTGCTTCCAGATTCGCTCCACTTCTGATTTGAGCGTCCCGTAATAGTTGTTCGCATAGACCTCTTCCCATTCCACGAACTCATCATTCTCTATATGATTTCTGAATTCTTCGGGGCTGATGAAGTAGTAGTCCTTGCCGTGCACTTCTTTTCCCCTGCTCGGCCTCGAGGTGGCCGATATTGAGAAGTCCAGGTTGAGTTCGTCCTGATCGAGGAGGTGCCGAACAATGGTTGTTTTACCCGACCCCGAAGGTGCCGAAAAGACAATGAGCTTTCCCTGGTCCGAATCCTGCATTAGAGCACGTTTAAAAGTTGTTCCTTGATTTTTTCCAGTTCGTCCTTCATTTCAACAACGACTTTTTGCATGGGGGCGAAATTGGCCTTGGACCCGATGGTATTGATCTCTCTCCCCATCTCCTGGGAAATAAAGCCCAGCTTCTTCCCATTGGAATCCTTCTCGTTCAGAGAGTAGAGGAAATAAGACAAGTGTTTGTTCAGTCTCACTTTCTCTTCGGTGATATCCAGCTTCTCCAGGTAATAAATGAGCTCTTGCTCAAAACGATTCTCATCGACATCTGACTTCAGGTCCTGAATGGCCTTGTCCAGTCTGGTCCTTACAGCATCCAACCGTTCCGGATCGATCGAAATCACCTCCTCGAGCTTTTCTTCGAGCACGGCAACTCTGTGCTCAAAATCTCGCTTGAGCTCATTGCCTTCCGAAGACCTGAAAGCGTTCAATTGCTTTATGGCTTCGGATATTCCGCCTTCAATCTTTTGCCACTCCTCTTCATCCAGCTCCTCTCTCTCCGTTTTCAGCACATCCGGCAGCCTCATGGCAATCGAAAGTATATCGGCTTCCTTCCGGATGCCTTCCAGCTGCTCCAGGTAACTCTCCACGACCCCTTTGTTGATACGTGTATACGTTTCCTCTCCTGTAGTCTCCGCAAAAATAACCAGGTCTATCTTGCCACGGAGCAACTGACCCGAAAGCCATTTTCTGACTTCCATTTCCTTCTCCTTGTACAGGGTCGGGAAGCGGGCATTGATGTCCAAATTTTTGCTGTTCAGGGACCTGATCTCAATGGTCACCTTCTTGTTCTCCAACTGGACTTCTGCCTTGCCATACCCGGTCATCGATTGTATCATACTCTTGTTTGCTAAGTTTGACACAAATGTACTAAATCTAGCCTTCAAAGATGTCCTGTCTGCTACTCCACTGACCTGGGCTTGTGGGTCACCAGAAAAACCCCGGTAAAGATCAGAAGGGTGGAGAGCAATTTGATCAGGTTGAGACTGTCGCTTCCTATGAGAAGGGCATAGCTCGTCGCAATGACAGGTTGGAGATAGATGAAGATGCTCAGGGTGGTCGGCAAGAGTTTTCGAATGGCGAAGAGATTGAGCAGATAGGTCAGGAATGAAGTGAAAACCACAATGAAACCGATCCTCCAAAGTATCCCTTCGGGCATGCCCTGCCATTCGATCAGGTTGAATTCCTGTATCCCGAAAGGAATGACCATGAACAGACCCAAAAGGTAGAGCCATTTGGCCAGGGTAACGGGCTGATATTTTCGAGTGAGGCTTTTGATCAGGATCAGGTAGAGCGAATACGAAGTGGCATTTACAAAGATCAACAGGTTTCCCAGGGAGGCATCTGAGGAAGAGCCCATTTCTTTGCCAAATACGATCAGAACCACTGCCCCTATCATCCCTATAAAAATCCCGCTTAACTTTCTTTTCGTAACCCGCTCCCTCAAAAGGATCGCCGAAAACGACAGGACCAGAATCGGAGAAGAGACCATGATCACCGAGGCACTGATGGGAGTTGTCATGCTCAGTCCTTTAAAAAAGGAGAGCTGATTGAGCGCAATTCCGAAAACCGCCCCGAGCAGCAACCGGGGATAGTCACTGGTGTCGATACGCTCTTTTCTCACAAACAGGCCCACGGTCCAGAAGAGAAGTGTGGCTCCCGAAACCCTGAGAAAGATGAACCCGAAGGGTTTGACGTATTGCGGCATGACCTCCTTGGCCACGGTAAAGCTCACCCCGTAGATCAGGGTTGCCAAAAAAGCAAATACAAGGGCCAGTGCTCGCGAATTCACAACTTGATTCTTTAAAAGAAAGAACCACGGAATTTAACATCCCGTGGTTCAATTGCTCCTTTGATGAGGGATAGACTATTTGTTCTCTTCGTACCTTTTGCTCACTTCTTCCCAATTGATAACATTGAAAAAAGCTTTGATATAATCAGGTCGTCGGTTCTGGTAGTTCAGGTAATAAGCGTGCTCCCAAACGTCAAGACCCAGTATCGGCACTCCTCCGCAGCCAATTCCGGGCATAAGCGGGTTGTCCTGGTTGGCCGAGGAGCAAACTTCTACTTTGCCTCCTTTGTGAACGCAGAGCCAGGCCCATCCTGATCCAAAACGGGTAGCAGCAGCTTTTGAAAAGGCCTCCTTGAAGGCGTCATACGATCCGTAGGCGTCATCGATCGCTCCTGCAAGAGCTCCTGATGGTGCACCCCCTCCATTGGGAGACATCACTTTCCAGAAGAGATCGTGGTTGTAGAATCCGCCGCCGTTGTTTCGAACAGCCGCATTATTCATATCCATATTCTCAAGAATGTCAAGGATGTCTTTGCTTTCAAGATCGGTGCCAGCAATTGCATTGTTCAAATTCGTAGTGTAACCATTGTGGTGCTTCGAATGGTGAATCTCCATGGTCAGGGCATCTATATACGGCTCCAATGCGTCGTAGGCATAGGGTAATTTTGGTAACTGAAATGACATAATTGTAGTTTTAAGTTTAATAATATCTCAAAGATACGCATAAATGGATGCTCAAGTCAACCTCTATGGATAGAAATATTTTATCTGTGCATAGGGGGTGTTCCGTGACAATTCAATGCCCAGTTCTGATCTTGTGGAGGGCCTCGGCAACTGCGCTGTGAGAGACGGTTTTCCCTTGAAAGGATTTTGTGATCAGTTCTTTTTCATGAAGGTTGGCCTCAAGCTGATTGAGGATGTTCTTCAGGTGCATCTTCATGTGACCCTGTTGGATTCCGGTGGTTGTGAGTGCCCGGATGGCGGCAAAGTTTTGAGCCAATCCGGCTACCGCCACAATTTGCATCAAATCCTCAGCCGTCGGGTTCTGAAGAATCTCCAGGGAAAGACGAGCCAGGGGATGCAAGCGTGTGAGGCCTCCAACGGTTCCTATTGAAAGGGGAATTTCAATTGAAAACACGAATTTTCCATCCTCGACACGAGCCTGGGTAAGGCTTTTGTAGGTTCCGGTGCGAGAGGCATAGGCATGTGCTCCTGCAGCCACAGCCCTGAAGTCATTTCCGGTGGCCAGGATCACGGCATCGATTCCGTTCATGATTCCCTTGTTATGCGTCACGGCTCTGTAGGGTTCCGCATCGGCGATTGCGACGGCCTGAACAAACTTCTGAGCAAAGAATTCAGGACGCTCCGAAGCGAAGTTCTCAATCGGACAGGAGACTTCGGCATATACCCGGCACTCCGGCACGTAATTCGAAAGTATGCTCATGACGATCTCGATGTCGTCCCTTCAAAAAGTTCGGGCCATGGACTCCAGACAGGAATTGATGAAATTCGCGCCCATGCTGTCTCCCGTTTCGAAGGTGACGTGCAGCTGATAGTAGTTGTCGAGCTCCTCGGTCTTGTCGCGAAGGACCACATCCACAATTCCACCTCCTCTTTTTCGCATGTTTTCCGTGATGTCATCGGTTCCACGGATCAACTCGGGTTTGACCTCCTCAAAATACCTGACCAAATCCTCCTTGTCTCCGCTGTACATAAAATGAACCTGGCCCACCTTGGTCATGGAGATGACCCTGGCACTGAAGCCTCCTCTTTCGCTCCAGAATTTGGCAGACAGGGATGCGGCTGCCACCACCGAGCTTTCTTCAATGGCCATGGGAATGGTGTAGGCTTTTCCGTTGATCACAAAATTGGGGGCAATGGCATAGGGCACATAGAAGTTGCTGATCGTATTCTCGATAAACTCGTCGTGTAGCTGCTGCAGCTCATCATCCTGGTTCAGATACTGGCTCAGAACCTTTTTGCCCTCTTTCTCGCTTCTGAAGAAATTCGATGCCAGCCAATTGATCTTTTCTTCCTTTGAGAACTTGGAGAACCCTTTTACCGTCTTTGACATTGTGGAAAATTATGCGATTACAAAGATAGGGAATAGGCGTCATTCAAGTATGAAACCCTCAAAATTCAGATGTGCAGGATTAAGGGTACAACTTCCAAGAAACTGATATTTTTCAGAATCCATTTGATATATTTTCCGTAAACTTGACCCACTTTTATCAGAAACACGAGTCCTTTATGAGATATTGGTACCTTCTGCTAATCCCTATTTTTCACATTGCAACGGCACAGCAAAAGAAACTGTCTCTCGAAGACATTTGGCTAAACAACAGCTTTGAGATCGAGACCCTCCAATCCTTTCAGACGATGAAAACGGGCGATTTCTATACGGTTCTCAACCAGAACAGTTACGGGACCTATTTGGATAAATTCGATTTTGCGACCCAGGAAAAAATAGAGACACTGGTTGTGGCTCGCGACCTGCCAGGAATTCGCTATTTTGAGTCTTATTCATTCAACGAAGACGAGAACAAGCTCCTTCTCGGGGTTGATCTGGAAACCGTTTACCGGCGCTCAAAAAAAGGGATCTATTACGTTTATGACCTGTCTTCAAAGGAGCTTCAGAAGATCTCTGAAGAGCAAATACAGGAACCGAGCTTCTCACCTGACGGAAAGAAAGTGGCTTATGTCTATAATAACAACATCTATGTCAAAGATCTGCTGAGTTCGACCGTGGATCAGATCACGCAGGATGGAAAAATAAACCATGTCATAAACGGACTGGCCGATTGGGTCTACGAGGAGGAGTTTTCCTTTGTTCGAGCCTATGAATGGAACAGCGCGTCCGATCGAATCGCCTACCTGCGATTTGACGAGACGAAGGTTCCCGAGTTTTCCATGGACCTTTACGGAAGTGAGCTCTACCCCAGGCAACAAGTGTTCAAGTATCCGAAAGCCGGTCAGGAGAACTCCAGCATCCGACTGTTCATACACAACCTGCGCAACGGAGAGAAACTGGAGCCAAAACTGGGGCCCCTGAAGCAACACTACATGCCCCGCCTCAAATGGAACCATGATCCAAAATCTCTCGTAGTCACTACACTCAACCGGCACCAGAACAATCTGAACCTGGTATTCATCGATGCCGACAACAATGAAGTCAGCCTGCTGCACAATGAAAAGGACGAGGCCTATTTCGATCTGCACGACAATCTGACTTTTTTGAAAGACAATAGTTTTGTGTGGACCACCGACACAGATGGGTTCAACCATTTGTATCATTACAGCAAAGAAGGCAAACTCAAAAATCAGATAACCTCCGGGCCCTGGGAAGTCACTGAGTTTTACGGTTATGACCCCGAGTCCGAGAGATTGTTCTACCAGTCCACCGAAGAGGGTTCTATCAACAGGGCCATTTATTCGATAGGCCTGAACGGCAAGGGCAAGAAGAAGCTGAGTCTTTACAAAGGAATCAATGAAGCAGGTTTTAGCAGCAGCTTTCGGTATTTTGTCAATACCCACTCCAACGATGAGACTCCTACCCGTTACCTCCTGATGGATGCTCAGTCGGGAAAAGAAATAAGGGTAATCAAGGATAATCAAGCCGTCGCCGAGAAATTAAAGGAATACGAATTGAGCCCGAAAGAATTCTCAACCCTGCAAACGGCAAATGGGGAGTTCAACATGTACCTGATCAAACCACCGGATTTTGATCCGCAAAAATCATATCCGCTGCTCATGTTCCAATATTCGGGTCCCGGATCTCAGCGGGTTGAGAACCGCTGGAAAAACCGGTATCGACATGATTACTGGCACCACATGCTCGCCCAGGAAGGCTATCTGATTGCCTGCGTCGACGGACGAGGCACGGGTTTCAAAGGACGTGATTTCGAAAAGACCATCTATATGGATTTGGGCAAAAAAGAGCTTGAGGACCAGATTGAAGCCGCCAAAGAATTGGGAAAATTGCCTTACGTGGATGCATCGCGAATAGGCATATGGGGCTGGAGTTATGGCGGTTACATGAGCTCGCTTGCCATAACCAAAGCGGCTGATGTGTTTAAAATGGCCATTGCGGTGGCCCCGGTAACGTCCTGGCGCTTCTATGATACGGTCTATACCGAAAGATACCTCAGAACCCCGGAGGAAAACCCAGCGGGTTATGACGAGAACTCTCCACTGAACTTTGCCGATTTGCTCAAAGGAGACTATCTCCTGGTTCACGGAACAGGAGACGACAATGTGCACGTGCAGAATTCCATGCGAATGATCGATGCTCTGGTGGATGCCAACAAACAGTTCGATTATTTCGCCTATCCCGACAGGGCGCACGGCATCCGAAAAGGCAAGAACACGCGATTCCACCTTTTCCAAAAAATGACTACATTTATTCGGAATTCACTCGGAGCGCCTGAAAAATAAAGGAAGAACAAAACTAATTTCAAAATTATCACTACATGACCACGGCAGTTAAAGACCCTTCACAAAGAGAACTATTCGGACATCCGGTGGGGCTGTTCATTTTATTCTTCACCGAGATGTGGGAACGATTTTCTTACTATGGGATGCGAGCCATCCTGGTACTCTACCTCGTTCAGACCACTACCGATGCGAACCCCGGACTGGGATGGAGCAATGGGGAAGCGCTGGCTCTCTACGGATGGTATACCATGCTGGTCTATGTCGCCTCAATTCCCGGGGGGTGGATCGCTGACAAGTTCATCGGACAGAAAAAATCAGTTCTTTACGGGGGAATTTTACTCGTCGCAGGGCACAGTATCCTGGCCGTAGAACAGATGTGGGCCTTCTACACCGGTCTCGGATTGATCGTGGCTGGAGTAGGCATGCTAAAGCCCAACATCTCTACGATGGTCGGAGGGCTGTACAGGCAAGGCGATATCCGTCGTGACAAGGGTTTTACAATTTTCTATATCGGGATCAATGTTGGTGCCTTCCTATCGAGTCTTATCGTGGGCTATGTGGGTGAGGTTCATGGATGGCATTACGGATTTGGTCTGGCCGGTATAGGCATGGCGCTGGGATTGCTGCAGTACCTGGTCGGGCAAAAATACCTCAAGCATGTAGGAAATTTCCTGGGAGCTTCGGAAAACCAGTTGGACAAGGACGCCATGAAAAAACCTCTGACCAAAATTGAAAAGGATCGCGTGATCGTTCTCTTTATTTCCTTCTTGCTCGTGATCGTGTTCTGGGGCGCCTTTGAACAGGCTGGCGGTTTGATGAATATCTATGCCAAGGAAAAGACCAACCGAATGCTGATGGGCTGGGAGATTCCGGCCTCGTGGTTTCAATCGCTCAATGCCATGTTCATCATCTTCCTGGGAACCTCAGTTGCGGCCTATTGGGCCAAGAAAAAATTAAAGGGTAAGGTCGCTACTTCTCTGTATAAAATGATCATCGGACTGATCATCATGGGTACGGGATTTTTCTTTATGTCGGCGGCTTCATCACAATTTGACAGCCAGGGATCTTCGGCCATGTACTGGTTGGTTCTTGCCTACCTGTTTCATACGGTAGGTGAACTTTGCATCTCACCGGTCGCCCTCTCCTACATCACAAAACTGGCCCCATTGAAATACGGATCCCTCATGATGGGTATCTATTTCGCAATGACCGGGTTCGGAAACAAGTTGGCAGGTCTTCTGGGCGAATCTGCAGAAGGTCTTGGAGAGTTTACGGTCTTCACAGGAATTGCCTTGTTCTGCGTCCTTTTTGGAGCCCTTGTGATGCTCTTCAGAAAGAAACTCGAAATCCTTACGCACGGAGCTGAGGATGATGAGCACGAATAGATGATAAGCACGATTAAATATAAACAGTTCGAATAAACTACCAGGAATTATGAGTAAAAGCGCAGAAGATTTTTTCAAAAGCAAAGTTTTAGGGCATCCCTCCGGTCTGTTTGTTTTGTTCTTCACCGAAATGTGGGAACGATTCTCCTACTATGGAATGCGGGCCCTGCTCGTTATGTTCTTCACCGCATCTCTCATGGATGAGGGTTGGGCCTGGCCCAGGGAGCATGCCATGGCGCTTTTCGGTTCCTATACCGCGCTTGTATACCTTTCCACCCTGGTGGGTGGTCAATTGGCCGATAAAAAAATTGGATACCGAATGGCGGTTGTTATCGGAGCCCTGCTGATGACCCTGGGTCACGCATCCATGGCGGTTGAAACTCATTTTTCGGTCTATCTCGGGTTGACGCTGCTCGTTGTGGGTTCCGGGTTTTTCAAACCCAACATGACTTCCATTATTTCGGTCATGTACAAGGATCACCAGGAGAAGAAAGACGGTGCCTATACGATCTTCTATATGGGGGTCAACGCCGGGGCCTTTCTGGGCATACTCCTTTGCGGATACCTCGGCGAAAAAGTGGGCTGGAGCTGGGGCTTTGGCCTGGCAGGAATATTCATGCTGTTCGGCATGCTGCAGTTCTGGTTTGCCCAGGGCATCTTTGGCGAGGTAGGCAAAAAACCTGTGCCCAGTGCCCAGAATGAAACACAAGAAGAAGGTACTGACGATGACAAAAGAGCTCATTTCACCGCGTGGCAGAATGCGGTGATCGTAATCTGTTCTGTGCTTGGCCTGACCTGGATACTGAACCAGCCTGCTACGAAAATCTCAAACGGGAGCTTCAACCTCCTCGATTTTGAACTGTTCGGTTTGGACGGAAACAGCGCAACCATCCTGTTTGCCCTGGCTTTATTTATAGTCCTTCTCGTCTATCGTCTCACGCTCTATTCTAAAATAACACGAGAAAAAATGCTCGCCGTGACCTTTTTCGCCTTTCTGACGATCTTTTTCTGGGGCATATTTGAGCAGGCCCCTGGCACGTTGACCATTTTTGCCCGAGATTATACCAACAGGGTCCTCGAAGGCAATGCGGGCTTCATTTTCAAGGTGGTTAACTCCCTGATGACGCTGATTCCGCTTGCCATCATTACCTGGGTGCTGTTTTTGCTGTTCAAGCAGACCTTTAAGAAATATCCTTTTTCAAACTTCTTTCTGGGCTTGAGTTTCCTGATCATCTGGGGCATTGCCATCTGGATGCTCAATACGGAGTTCCAAAAAGATGTCGCTGAGATCCCTGCTTCGTGGTTCGGCGTTCTCAACTCGCTTTACATCATCACTTTTGCACCTCTTTTCAGCAAATGGTGGGAAAGCAAATACAACCCCAGCGCAAATGTCAAATTCGGCATCGGGATGACCTTGCTCGGCCTGGGAATGGCTGTGGTCGCTTTCGGATCACGCGACATCGCTCCGGGGGCACAGACAGCCTCGGTAAGCATTGTATGGCTCATCCTGGTCTATCTTTTCCATACACTGGGTGAGTTGTGCGTCTCACCGGTGGGATTGTCCTATGTGAGCAAGCTCGTTCCTGCCCGTATGATCGCCTTCATGTTCGGAGTGTGGTACTTAGCCATTGCAATTGGCATGAAGCTTGCGGGAATGTTTGGTGAAAATGTCGACCGGATCGCCAATGAAAACGGCATCAGCTATTTCTTCTGGATGCTGACGTTTATTGCTGTCGGCCTCGGTGTCTTCTCAGTGATCATGCAACCCGTGATCAAAAAATTGATGCACGGCATAAAATAATAACAGTTAAATCCTGTTAATGAATTGTGAACTTGGTCATGTATTGTAAGCTTATGTTTAATTTTGCAACTAAACCTGTGATCAATCGAATTTGAAAATGAAGAAAATAGTTTTATTTGTCACTTTACTTTTGGCGGTTTCAACCGGATTTGCTCAAAAGGAAAAAATCAACTGGATGAGCCTGGAAGATGCCCTGGCGGCTCAGACAAAAGTTCCAAAAAAAATTATCATGGACGTCTATACCACCTGGTGCGGCCCCTGCAAAATGCTCGATGTAAACACCTTTCAGAACGCCGACGTTGTCAAGTTCGTCAACGACAACTACTATGCCGTTAAATTCAACGCTGAAGGAGACGAGGCGATCAAATACAAGAATCTGGATTTCGGCAATCCTCAGTTTGACCCGAACCGAATCGGCAGGAATGCACAACACGAGCTGGCCCAGGCCCTAAAGATAACAGCCTACCCAACCATTGTGTTTTTCAATGAGAATGGAGATACTTTGTTGCCGGTTCCCGGTTACAAAACCCCTGCTCAACTGGAACTTTACCTCAAACTATTCTACAACAACGATCACGAAACGATCAGTTCCCAGGAAGATTGGGACAAGTACCAGGAAGAATTCGTCTTCCAATTCAAGAGCTGATTCAAATTGTTTTAGGTTCCTGTTTGTCGTCTTTTTATCTTAGTTTCGCAAGACTTGACCACTTCCGGTTGAGACGACTAAACGAGGCGTTTTGAATTACCTTTCGGTAGAGCATATCAGTAAATCTTTTGGAGAAAGAGTCCTCTTTGAAGACATCTCATTTGGAATCAACAAGGATCAGAAAGTAGGATTCGTCGCCAAAAACGGAACGGGTAAAACAACGCTTCTCAATATTCTTGCCGGAGAAGAAAGCGCGGATTCCGGAGAAGTCATCTACCGCAAGGACCTGAGGGTCTCCTACCTCTCCCAGCGGTCCGAGCTGGAACCTTCCCAAACCGTTGAGGAGACTATCTCAGGTTCCGACAACCCCATACTTCATGTTATTTCGACCTATGAGAGCGCTCTGGCCAACCCCGACGACCAGAAGGGGCTACAAAGCGCCATGGAAGCCATGGACCGTCACAGGGCCTGGGACTTTGAAACCCAATACAAACAGGTCCTATACAGGCTTAAACTGACGGATCTGGGAGCCCGGGTGTCCGAATTGTCGGGAGGTCAGCAAAAAAGACTCAGTCTGGCCGTCATACTTCTTCAGCAGCCCGATTTGCTGATCCTGGATGAGCCGACCAACCACCTCGACCTCGAAATGATCGAATGGCTGGAGCAATTTTTGAAAAACGAGAAGATTACCTTGTTCATGGTGACCCACGATCGCTACTTTTTGGATCGTGTTTGCAACGAAATCATTGAGCTGGATGACATGCAGCTCTATCGCTACAAAGGGAATTATTCGTACTTCCTCGAGAAAAAGGAGGAGCGTATGACCCTCGAACAAACCACGCTACAGAAAGCAAAAAGCCTGTACAAAAAAGAGCTGGACTGGATGCGCCGGCAACCCAAGGCGAGAACGACCAAATCCAAATCGAGAATCGATGATTTCTATACGATCAAAGAACGTGCGCATCAGCGAAGAAAAGATCACGTGATCCAGCTGGAAATTCAGATGGAAAGACTGGGCAGCAAGATC
>CALOEQ010000003.1:0-8854 GCA_942492425.1 uncultured Flavobacteriaceae bacterium | reverse complement strand
AACCGATCAATTCATTCTCCTGAACTCATTGGGCTTGTAGCCAACCTTGTTTTTGAAGAGGCGGGTAAAATGCTGGGGGTATTTGAATCCGAGTTCAAAAGCAATTTCACTTAAAGATTTTTCAGGGTCAAAGATTCTTTCCTTGGCGACTTCTATGAGTTTGGCCTGAATATGCTCATGGGCACTTCTACCTGTTTCGCTTTTAACAAGATCCCCGAAATAGTTTGGTGACAGGTTTTGCTCTTGCGCGAAGTAACTGACTTGTGGAGTGCCGAGTTCACTGGCCTTTCCAGACTTGAAGTAGGTGTTTAATGAAGATTCAAAATTCTCAATAACCCCAAGGTTTGCCGTATCTCGTGTGATAAATTGCCTGTCGTAAAAACGGTTGCAATAATTGAGAAAGAGCTCGAGGTTCGATACAATCAGGTTCTTGCTGTGCTTGTCTATCCCCTGGGACAGTTCGTAATGAATCTTGTCAAAGCAATCCAGAACGATCTGGCGCTCTTTTTGAGACAGGTGAAGCGCCTCATGCAATTCATAGGAAAAAAAAGAATATTTGTCCAGGATCGCCCCCAAATTGGTTCTCCTTAAAAAGTCCGGATGAAAGAGAAGTGCATGGCCCGAGGGTTTGAAATCAGGATCGATATGTGAGATGTTCACGATCTGGCCGGGACCTATAAAGACGAGGGTCCCGTCCTGGTAGTCATAATTCTGTCGCCCGTATTGCATGACACAGCTCTGCCCCTGCTTCAGGAAAACAGCATAGAAATGGTATCGAACAGCCTCTGCCCGCACCTGGGGATTGAAGGAGCCTTTTGAGAGATCCAGAACACTGACCAATGGATGTAGTGCAGGCATATCGAATGCCGAACAATAGTCACTCACCGTTGAAATTTCCACTATATCGCTCATAAGCACATCTTTCCTCCAAAAATAGGGAGAGTCATGCAAAAATCCGATAATTCTGTACGCAATCGGTAAAAATGGTAAGGATTCCCGTAATTTGGGTAATACTTTCGAAATCAGTGGTTTTTATCTTTGAGGCATTGGATCGAAAGGAAATCCATAATTTGACAAATAGAAACCATGAGATTCACGTACAGCTCGAAACGAAACTGCAGACTCAGCATATTTTTGCTCCTTTTCTTGACTCTAATGATGCCTGATCTTCACAGCCAAAAGAAACCCATTGTCCTGCAGGACCAGGGAAGCTTTGCCGTGGGAGGGGATCGGTCATAACCAATCCTGGCACCTTTGACCCATCAAAAGGACTCCTGAGGGCCAAACATATCATGGTGACCATGCCTATGTCTTCTATCAAATGCCTGAAAATACGAGAAAGTTACCATTGGTATTCTGGCATGGGTTCGGACAATTCTCGAAAACCTGGGAGACCACTCCTGACGGGCGTGACGGTTATCAAAACATATTTTCTCAGACGTGGATTCAGCGTGTATCTGATCGACCAGCCCAGACGGGGAAAGGCAGGTCGAGGTACAGTTGAGGCTACCATAAAACCAACTCCGGACGAGCAGTTCTGGTTCAATGTGTTTCGCATTGGGGTGTGGCCCGAGTATTTCCCGGGGGTTCAGTTCTCAAAAGACCCTGAGACACTCAACCAGTATTTCAGGTCCATGACACCGAACATAGGAGGTTTCGACACCGAGGTGATCACAAGTGCGGCTTCGGCCCTTTTTGATAAAATAGGGGACGGAATTCTCGTGACGCATTCCCATTCGGGAGGCTTCGGATGGGCAACTGCCATGAAAAACAATAAGGTAAAGGCCATTGTCTCGTATGAGCCCGGATCCGGTTTTCCATTTCCGGAAGGGGAAGTTCCTGACGCTTTGCCCAGTTCTGCCGGAGCCCTTGAGGCACTCTCGGTTTCCAAGGAGGAATTCCTGAAACTGACCCGGATACCCATCATCATTTATTACGGAGACTTCATCCCTGAGAGTCCGGATCCCAACCCGGGTGTTGACGGCTGGCGCGTGCGCCTTGAAATGGCAAGAAAATGGAGCGATGCGGTCAATCGATATGGCGGCGACGTAACCGTGATTCATTTACCCGAAATTGGAATCAAGGGCAACACCCACTTTCCCTTCTCGGACCTCAATAACCTGAAAATAGCCGATTTGATGTCGGATTGGTTGAAAGAAAAAAAACTGGATTAAAGAAAAGACAAAATGAGGATAAATACACTTGGATTTCTTTTTCTGACTATCGTCTTCATCTCACATGCATATGGTCAGGAGGCCAAACATGAGGGTTCAGAACCTGAGACCGACAACATGCTGGTGAGGATTGCAGAGATTGAAATTGATTCCAATTATGTGAAGAAATACCTGATCATACTCAAGGAAGAGGCAGAAGCATCTGTGCGATTGGAACCGGGGGTCATCTGCATTTATCCGATGTTTGTGAAAGAGAATCCAACCAAGATCAGACTCCTGGAGATCTATGCCGATCGTAATTCTTACGAATCCCATCTGCAGACACCTCATTTTAAACACTACAAAGAGGCTACGTTAAAAATGGTCAAGGACTTAAAATTGATTGATATGGAAGCCATAAATACGGAAGCAATGCCGATGATCTTTAGAAAATTAAATAAATAAAGCCTGTATTAACCTGAATAAAGCAATTGAAATGAATACAACAATTCTCAAACTATTTTTAGCAGTCCTAATTACCCAATTCTCTTTCGCCCAAAGCAAAGCAGAAGAGGAACTCATCGATCTATCCAAACAGAAATGGCAATGGATGGCTGATAAAAATGTCGAGAAACTTTCTCAATTGTTCCATGATCAATCTGTATTTGTGCATATGGGCGGATCCTGGGGAAAGGAAAGAGAAATCGATATCATCAAAAGCGGTGGGATTTGGTATAAGAAAGCTGATATTCAAGAAGTTTCAATCAGAATCATTGAGGACACCGCAATACTTTTAAATCAAATCACTTTATTGGCTGTTGTAGGAGGTAATGAGGTAACGAACCCCTTTGAGGTTACCGAAGTCTACGTGAATCAAAATGGAGCATGGCGATTAGGGTCCCTGTCCTTCACCAAGCTTTTGTCACAAAACAGACCATGATTTTAGAAGGTCTAAAATTTATATCTTTAAGTAAATATCTGAGGTCATGGAGACATTTAAACTGAAAATCAATGGTACAATACAGCAAGTGGATGTTGACCCAACCACTCCGCTTCTTTGGGTATTGCGCGATCACTTGAAACTCGTTGGCACCAAATACGGTTGTGGCATTGCACAGTGCGGTTCCTGTATAATTCATCTGGAAGGAGTGGCTGTTCCCGCCTGCCAATTACCTGTATCTGGAATTGGCGACAAGGAAGTAACGACAATAGAGGGTTTGTCTGAAAGTGGAGATCATCCTGTTCAGAAAGCCTGGCTGAAATTGGATGTGCCTCAGTGCGGCTATTGCCAGGCGGGACAGATAATGACGGCGGCCGCTTTGTTGAAGACCAATCCAAATCCATCAGATGCAGTCATAGAAGCAACTATGAGTGGCAATATTTGTCGATGCGGGACCTATACACGAATTAAGAAGGCAATCAAACTGGCAGCAACTGAGGCCAAATCTTAAAAAGAAGTGATGAGTACAATTAAAACACAAATAGGAAGACGTGCCTTTTTAAGAAACTCGAGCCTTGCCGGTGGCGGGCTCATCCTGGGATTCAGCTGGTTCAACTCCTGCCGACCCAAGGATGCAGAAACAATGGCTGTCAAGGAAATGCCCAAAGAGTGGTTTGAGATCAACGGGTATTTGAAAATAGGAGAAAATGGCCTTGTGACCATCGTATCTCCGAATCCGGAAGGTGGACAGAACATAAAGACTTCCATGCCGATGATCGTTGCAGATGAGCTCGATGTCGAATGGAAAGATGTGATCGTCGGGCAGGCCCCTCTGAACACAGAATTGTACACACGCCAGTTTATCGGAGGCAGCCAGGCCATCCGACACGGCTGGAACGGACTGAGAATGGCAGGTGCTTCGGCCAAGCAAATGCTCAAGGAAGCTGCCGCGCAAACCTGGTCAGTCCCTGTGGCTGAGATCACGGTAGTTGCCGGAATTCTGAAGCACGAACCGAGCAATAATTCAGCCTCCTATGGAGAAATGGCTCCGGTCGCAGCTAACCTACCGGTGCCTGAAAACGTAACCCTGAAAAATATTGACGACTTCACAATCATAGGAACCTCGCAAAAAAATGTAGACGGACACCAGATTGTCACGGGCAAGTCTCTGTTTGGAAGCGACATCTATCGTGAAGGGATGCTGACCGCCATGATTGTGCATCCTCCTGCCTTTGGAATGAAATTGAAATCCGTCGATACGGAAACGGTTAGATCCATGCCCGGTATTCGGGACGTATTTCCAGTCAAGGTGCTGGACGATGATTATGTCAGACAGCATTTCGACACGTGCACCTTTCTCGAAGTGGTAGCGATCGTTGGGGATTCTACCTGGGCGGTCATGAATGCCAAAAAAGCGATCCAGGTCGCGTGGGAGCCTTTTGAAACCTATTCTGAAGAGCGGGTTCCTTATGGCAGGTCACAAATCACCCTGACGATACCGGCCGGTTTGGAAAGCACCGGGGACCATCAAGCCATGATGAAGGAAATGGCGTCGAAAAAAGCCAGGGTCGTCCGCAAGGATGGCAACCCCGCGGAAGCCTTTAAAAATGCGGCGCAAGTTATCGAGCGAACCTACAACGCCCCATTTCTGGCTCACAACTGCATGGAGCCGATGACTTTCTTTGCCGATGTAAAAGAGAGCAGTGCCCAGCTTTCCGGGCCCCTTCAAAAGGCAGAACTAACCGAGCACGCCGTGTCTGCCCGACTGGGAATCCCTTTGGAAAACATAGACATTGAACTGAAAAGACTCGGGGGAGGCTACGGTCGTCGCTCCTATGCCCATTGGGTCCTGGAAGCTGCCTTGATCTCGCAGCGCATTGGAGCCCCGGTAAAATTGGTCTATACGCGTGAAGACGACATGACCGGGGGGATCTATCGCCCGACTTACCAGGTGACCTACCGAGCTGCTTTGGATGAGCAGAAAAACCTGACAGCCCTTCATGTCAACGCGGGAGGCATTCCCGAGAGCCCGCTGTATGCCAACCGTTTCCCTGCAGGAGCGGTAGATAATTACCTGGCAGAAAGCTGGACCGTTAACACCAACATCACCATAGGGTCCTTCAGGGCGCCCCGATCCAATTTCATGGCCAGCGCCGAACAATCCTTTTTGGATGAGCTCGCCGAAGTCGTCGGAAAGGACCCGATCGATTTTAGATTGGAGCTTCTTGAAAAGGCAAGGACGAATCCTGTGGGTGAGAACAACGACTACGACCCAGCACGCTATGCCGGGGTATTGAAGCTGGTGCGTGAAAAATCGAATTGGGATGCCGGGGATTCAGGAGCGAGTCGTGGAGTCGCCGCTTATTTCTGTCACAATTCTTATGCAGCACAGGTTCTGGATCTGGTCATTGAAGATGGAAAACCGGTGACCCGCAAAGTGACCTGCGCCATTGACTGTGGCATTGTAATCAATCCGGACGCGGCCACCAATCTCTGTGAAGGGGGGATCGTCGACGGAATTGGAAACGCCTTGTACGGAGAGCTGACCTTTAGCGACGGGGTGCCCGACAAAAGCAATTTTGACACGTATCGGATGATCCGCATGAGCGAGTCACCAAAAGAGATCGAGGTGCATTTTGTCAAGAATGACATCGACCCGACCGGACTTGGAGAACCGATGTTTCCACCCGTTTTTGCAGCGATGGCCAACGCCCTGTACAAAGCGACCGGCAAAAGGCATTACAAGCAGCCATTTTTATCGAATCAGTCTTAGAAAAAACAAACGCTACTGTCACCTTTATTACACAAGGGGTTCAAAAACAATGGATTTGGTTACTTTTGAAAAGAGCACTAGCTCAACCGGGGGACCAAACATCAATTTCTTAAAACATTGTAGGCATGAATGCGCGCATACCCTACATGGCAGGACTTCTTTTTCTTGGAATCACACTCATTTCCAATACAGAATTGATTGCCCAGGACCTGGATAATCAATTGTGGGTGAATTATGCCCTGAAAGTTCCTGTAAATGACCGACTGTCCTGGGGCGGGGATGTCGGGGTGCGAGGCGCTTTCACTAATTTGGATTGGCATCAGACGCTGATCCGACCCGCCGTAAATTACCAGTTTAAGGAATCAGCCAGTGTTTCCGGGGCCCTGGCCTGGTTTGGCACTTTCATAAATGAAAGCAGTTCGATCAATGAATTGAGATTCCACCAGGAGCTCAATGCAAAATGGCCGGACCTGGATGTCGTGCATTTCTTTTATCGCATTCGGGTTGAAGAACGCTTCTTTTTCTACCAAAGGGATATTCCAAATGAATTCAGGGTTCGTTTGAGGGGCCTTGTGGGGGTGAGAACCCAGGACCTGGAATGGTTCGGGCCGAAACGCCCCATTTATTTTGAAAGCATGTTCGAGGGATTCAAAACGATTAAAGATGAGGAAGCGCTGGAAATATTAATCAACCAGGCGCGATTGTACACGGCTTTGGCCATCGAATCTCCAAAAACTTTCGATACGAGCTGCATTATATCTACCGGGGTTCCACCTTTTTCACGGGGGAAGGCCTGATTAGATCCAAAACATCTTTCGGATTCGACTCCTTCACAACCTTTGAAAAAAGAGGCACAATAATAAAAAAGCCACAATTCCTTTGGCTCTTAGCATCTTACTTGAATAGCATCAGGCACAATTGAAATGTCAAATGGAGGATAACCGATGAACTCCCCGTCAAGATGCGCCACAAGCTCATCCGAACGCTCAATATGAACTTTAGAGCGCCTGTAAAATTCAGAGGCCTTCAGACGTCGTGGGACCCTGTTTTTAGTTTAGACAGGTGCCAGAACCTGGCGAGGGGTGATATTTCGTTGAGCACACAGATATCCAGCGAATCCATCGCTGGACCGGGCATAAGGGGTTGATCACGAAGAAGCCCTCTCCGAAGGTGGTTCCGTTGAATGCAGTCATCAGGAGAATCTTTCGAGTGAACTGCTTTCCGTCAAGCGCAAAGCTGAGATCTTTCTCCCTGAATCCGGCAACAGTTTTAAAACAGTCATCAAATAATCCAGATGACTTCCGCGTTTTTTGTTCCGCTTCGACATCTGCTCGACCACCTGCCCGTCAAATCCGATCCCCAAGACCATTGACAAACGCCCTCCCGTTGCAGAGTCCCAGGTCAAACCTTTGAATCCGGCCATGAATGGCAATTTCCACTTGCTTTTCAAAGTTCCTTTCGCCGTGCAAAGACTTGACAGAATCATTGCCTGTTCCGTTGCTAACTATGCTAATGGGCAATTGATTCTCAAGGAGCTCGTTCACCACATAGTTCGAGGTTCCGTCTTCCCCAGAACTATTATTTCATTGATCTTCGGATTCGTATTCAAGAAAGACGACAAGATTCCCACTCCTTCCAACTCTGTGTAGAATTCTGCAGACTTCAGGCCCGATTGAAGCAATCTTTCCTTCAAACACTCGAGCCTCTCCTCATAAGTGGATCTTCCGGATGCCGGGTTGATAACAATAAGCGCGTGTCGTTTATTTTTTCCAGTCATTTTCGATTGCTGGTATGATGCGAATATGGCAACATCCGAGATTGATTGATTGGTTAATGATTCTTTGGTTCTTAAATTAAAAAAAATCGTCTCTTCAGATGATTATTCATGCATTACTTGAGTTCTTTCTTCTTGTCAAACCAAAGAAATTGATAACCGAGTAAAAATGTGTCATAGTCACCCCCGAATGTTGTGATAAAGGCATTCGTGTAGGCAAACTTCAAGGAGCTGCCTTTTTTTAATCTGTAGGCGAAGGCAAGGCCTATTCGACTGTTGTTCAGGGCGGGCTGATCGGCTCCGTTGACCGCTGTGACCCCTCCCCACACACCACCTAAAGACCCCGCAATCCACATGCCGGGTTTAAATATGTACGTCGTGTGAAACTGGACTCCGTAGAGGGGTTCCTGCTTACTCGTGTTACCCCCAAAAAGTTGCTACTAAAAAACCAACTGGTCAGATGCGCCTCCAAAATAAGCTTTCTTTCAGAGTATAAGATCCTGCCATGCGTCCGAAGGGCCCAGCGATTGGCTCCCAAATTCAACAACTTTTCGGGATCATACTGACCCATTGGGACCTGGAACCTCATGGCGAATCCCAATTTGAATTTTTTCTGCTCTTGTTTGAAGTATTCTGCGGTTTCAAGGGATCTGCGCCAAGTATCATTGACCAACCTGACGAGCGGTCACCGAACCCCTGTCTTGAAACCGATTCGGGTTGGCCTTCGAGCAATCCGTTAAAAGTTCCAAAGGCAAAGGGCAGACCACGTCAAATTTCGCCAACGATTGAAAATTGAAGCCCTGGAAATAACCAACTCCCAAAATGTTCAATCTCGAATTCAGCCCTTCGATGGGCAACGACTTGTCTATCAAAAATATACCCAAAGGAAAAACCATATGAAGCAATCGCGATGTTTCCACCCGTAGGCATGGTCGACAAAAACCCGGGCTCAAGTTCCTGGGAATGACATCGGTCAGAATATAAGCCCGCTAGGAGGAAAAGAAGAAGCCAAAAAGATCTTTTCATGTGCACCGGATCCAATCCATGCTCTAAGGTATTCAAAGATTCCTGATTCTGACTTCTATCTAAACAGATTATTCAGAGCTGCAGCAATTTCCTTAAATTTGATAAAAATTGAATTTATGTGTAAAAAGACTCAAGGACTAGTTTTCATACTTTTGTTTTTGTTTGTGTTGCCTGCACTGAGGACACTG